>FMUV01000040.1 GCA_900101355.1 Ruminococcus sp. YE282 | reverse complement strand
TGTAATTTTTCGACTTATTGCTACACTCATCATTCGACGTTCTTTCGCTTTTCTCGTAGCCGAGCTCATCTGCAAGCTCACATTCCATAACCTCCTGAAGAATGTCCTTGAACATATTTTTCATTGCTGTCATAACTTCATCTGTTGAGGTGAATTTCTGACTTCATACAAATTCTCTCATCATTTCTGCCGGTACTTTTTCCATTAAAAAACTTCCTTTCAAGCTTTAATTTTTCTGTTTCCATTATTGCTTGAAAGGAAGTCTATTATTCACTTTTACACAAACTTTTCGGCGGTCTCGTTCAAAAAGAAAAACGGCTCCCCGGCTTAACTGCCCATGCCATCCACCCAATCAGCACCGGCAAGCTCGAAGGCTTCAACAACAAGATCAAGGTCGCTAAACGAATCGGCTACGGTTACCATGATGATGATTTCTTCTTTACGCTTGAATGAAAAAGTGAAGCTAAGGTAAAAACACGTTAGCGGTCAATTTCGCCCAAGCTGATTGAAATTTGAGCCAGTTTCGGCAATGCCAATGCCGAAACAGAGCATATTTTACTTAGTTTTGCAATCGTCAGGGTATAGCAAAGCTGACAGACCGCCTATCGATTTTGTCAAAGTGAAACCGACCTGCCTTTTCAAGCAATATAGCCGGTCACTGCCCGCAAAATCGTTAATTTACTTTGTTAATAATGTGGGATTGAGATTGACCTCATCAGAGGGAATCGTGTGTAACCCCAGCATTTTCAGAAAAAGCTTTACTTCCTTTCGATCTTCCGCTTCAAATGGAGATTTGCCCCCGAGCTTTTCCCGTCTGGTGCTGTTAATATGGTTCATCAGAAGCACCATATTGTCCTGTGTGTAAGGGTTAAAGCTTTTGCCCTTACGCAGAACATAGCGGATATATTCGTGGTTCTTTTCAAGCTGAGCCTTTTGCCAAGAAGCCTGCGGATCACAGTAAAATAAACGTGTCCTTCGCTCGCCCTGATCCGTCTTTTCAAGCTCCTGTGTGTACTTGAACTCGCTGCCGTTGTCAGTTAGAATAACCGGAAAAATTTTGCGGAAATTTTCCACCCCGACAAGGCTTGTCAGGTAGTCAAACTGTTCCACAACCGTTGCCGCCTTGCCGTCTCTCATCAGCATAATCAGCATCAGATTCGTCTTGCGAAACAGCAGTGTCAGCATCCGTTTTCCCTGCTCCCGGCATCCTTTAACCGTGTCCATCTCAACAACGTTAATTTCAGGGTGCTTCTCAATATATGTCACAAAATCAAGGTAGGTTCGCGTCTGTCTGAACTTCTGGTTTTGAAATGCCTCAGATTCTTCACGCTTCTTTTTTCTCTGCTTGTAAGAAACCTTCCTGCGCAAATCGAAGTTGTTGACCTTCAAACAACCCATGTCAATGTAACGGTACAAGGTGCGCGGTGAAACGTCGATTTCATCGCCGTGTTCCGCATAGATATGCGAAATCGGCTGTCCTTTGCGAATCAGTGGGGAAACAATTGAGTAAATGCGTTTCAGTTCATCCTTGTCTGCGTGGGTTTTCTTTCGCGCCTTGGAATAACGCTTTTTGGACATCGCGTCGGCTTGGTTCGCCATGTAGTAAAACCGGTCGCATTTGCAATTCCTGCGGCGGGAACATACATTGCAAACATACGGCGGCTTTTGGAGAACAGAGCAAGGGGAGTTGTCGTACTTGTTACAAAGCTCCTTGCAATTATAGTCAAAACACCAGACACATTTGCGTTTGCAATCAAAATTGCAGCAAAGATTCTTTTCCTCACATTCGTTGGCGAACCGACAGTCGTTTCCGTGCGGCTTAGATCCTTTGGCGGGAGTTCGGTTCATCCGAATTTCTTTAGAAACCGAAGCTCTCGATATACCTATTCTGCTGGCAATTTCGGTTAATGAAAGTCGTTGATAAATTCCGCTTTCGATAACGATTCTTTGTGATAAATTGATTCTGCTCATAATTACCTGCTTTCCGCAGGCAGTAACCATAACCATTCTACCACGCCGACCGTCAACCTTGACTGAACGCTGAGAAAAATGCTGAAAAGATTTTGAAGGCGACGGAAACTCGGAAATATCCAAACGTTTTCACCTTCAAAATGACGAGTGTAGCATTTTTCTCACCAACCCGTCAAGGTCAAGCCGCCTTAGGGCGGTGACTGCCTTGAAAGGCTCCGAAAATCTGGAAATATACAAATATATACCCTGCAATTTTGTCAAAGTGAGCTTTTGCTAACCGGGCAAAAATTTCGAAAAAATCGCAACTTCACTTTGTCAATTTAACATTTCTTCTTTACCTTGATTCACTATCTTTCTATTCCTTCTGTCCGTTCACCATCCCACAAAAAATCGTGATGAACCTGTTTATTATAATTTAGCGTTAAATAAATTTTACAGATAAAAATACAGACAGTTATCTAAGACAACTGCCTGTAAATATCATTGTATTTAAGTAATGAAACAATTATTTAATTTCTTTAATCCATCCTTCTGGTGCTTCAATCTTGCCCATCTGGATTCCTGTAAGAGTTTCATACAATTTCTTTGTAACAGGTCCCATTTCTTCCATACCGCTTGGGAAACAAATTTCTTTACCATGGTCGTTAATCTTGCCTACCGGTGAAATTACGGCTGCTGTACCGCAAAGACCGCATTCGGCAAAGTCTTTAACCTCATCAAAGTAAACTTCTCTTTGCTCAACCTCAAGACCAAGATAATGTTCAGCAACATACATAAGAGAACGTCTTGTAATTGAAGGAAGAATACTGTTTGACTTAGGAGTAACAACTTTATTGCCCTTTGTTACGAATAAGAAGTTTGCTCCGCCTGTTTCCTCAACCTTTGTGCGTGTAGCGGCATCAAGATACATATTCTCGTCAAAACCTTCTTGATGGGCAGTAACAATTGCATGAAGGCTCATTGCATAGTTAAGACCGGCTTTGATATGACCTGTTCCGTGCGGAGCAGCACGGTCAAAATCAGAAACCTTTATTGTAATCGGCTTTGCGCCACCCTTAAAATACGGTCCGACAGGAGTAGTGAAAACTCTAAACTGATATTCTTCGGCAGGTTTAACGCCGATAACAGCTGAAGAACCAAACATATACGGACGAATATATAAGGTTGCGCCTGTTCCGTAAGGAGGAACAAAAACAGAATTAGCCTTTACAACCTTGCAGATAGCATCAACAAACTTTTCTTTTGGAAAAACAGGCATCTCAAGACGTTTGCAGCTGTCTTCCATACGCTGAGCGTTAAGGTCAGGTCTGAATACAACAATTCTTCCGTCAGCCGTGGTGTATGCTTTCATACCCTCAAAACAAGTTTGAGCATATTGCAAAACACCTGCACATTCACTGATAGTAACAGTTGCGTCGGTGGTCATTACACCATCGTCCCATTTTCCGTCCTTATAGTTTGCGACAAATCTTTCACCGGTTTTCATATATCCAAAACCGATATTTGACCAGTCAATGTTTTGCTTTTCCATAATTATTTACTTCCTTTCAAGTTATGAACAACTAATTGTATATAATGTATTTTAGCACTGAAATGCAGGTTTTGTCAACGTCACTTGCATATTATTTGAAATTAAAATAACATAATTTAAAAAATAATAATATTATTAAAAAATAATAATATTATTCCAATAAGGAACAATATATAGAGCAATTGGTTATATAATACAAATATCGTTTTGATTGGATTGCAAATACAACTTTTGAGGTGTGTTATGTCTGAAGTGATGAAAGTTCTACTGACAGGATCGGCAGACAACATACAATGCGCTGCAAAAGCTGTTTGCACTTCGCTTCAATCAATGAGTATTAATGCTCTTTCAATTAACGGTGTATCGCTAATTGAAAGCAAGAACTTGAAAGATAAGTTCTTGCAGCAGATAAAAGATGAGGATATAAATTTAAGATTTCTTAAAAATTCCGATTCAGATAAATCTGTTTTAATTGTCTGCGGCGGATTGCTTGATATAAAATATAAATTAAGCGATACTGAATTTAGCGAAATATTGACTGCAAGCGGTGAAAGCGAAGATAAAATACGCAACTCATATGACGCCGTATTTTACCTCACATCTTCTGACAATTGCAGTAATATTGACAATTCTTTGCTTTCGTTATGGACAGGCGCGGAACATCTGCGTGTTATTAACGTTTCACATTCTTTTGAACGCCTATTGTGCGAAATGAATGCTGTACTGGGAATACCAAAGCCTGTTGAAATTGAGCGTAAATTTTTGATTGAATATCCTGATATTTCTTTGTTAACAGGTCTTGATACCTGCCGTAAAGTTCCTATTACTCAAGCGTACTTAAATACACCTGATGAGGGACAGTTTAGAATACGCAAGAGAGGCAGCGGAGAAGATTCTCTTTTTATTAAGACTGTTAAAGTGAAAATTTCAGATTTAAAACGAATTGAAATTGAAAACTATATATCTGAAAGCGAATATAACAATTATCTTTCTAATGTGAAGCATATAAGCGGAATAATTTCAAAAGACAGATATTGCATAGTGTCTGACGGACATTATTTTGAACTTGATGTTTATCCGTTTTTTACTGACCGTGCTACACTTGAAATTGAATTGTTGTCTGAAAGTGAAGAGTTTACTATTCCTAAGTTCGTTAAAGTGATACGTGATGTGTCGTGTGAACCTGAGTATCGCAATTTTGCGCTTGCTGCAAAATACGGAAAGACGAATTTGGTGTAAAAAATAAAAAAATAAAATATTTTAAAAAACTTTGTAAAAATCTATTGACAAATCAACATACTATGCTATAATATAAAGGCTGACTTATTCAAATAGATTGTAGTTCAGAAATGCGCCAATAGCTCAGCTGGATAGAGCAACTGCCTTCTAAGCAGTAGGTCAGGGGTTCGAGTCCCTTTTGGCGCGCCATATGGTGGGATTAGCGTAGTTGGTTAACGCGCCAGTTTGTGGCACTGGAGACCGACGGTTCGAATCCGTCATTCCACCCCATATGACTCATTAGCTCAGTTGGCAGAGCACTTGACTTTTAATCAAGGTGTCCGGAGTTCGAATCTCCGATGGGTCACCAAAAGCCGCACAAAAAAATCTTTTGTGCGGCTTTCTTTTTAAATAAAATATATTGGGCCGTCGCCAAGCGGTAAGGCAACGGACTTTGACTCCGTCACCCGTGGGTTCGAATCCCGCCGGCCCAGCCAAAAGCAAGTCGATTGACTTGCTTTTTTACTTATATTGTAAAGTCTTAATAATTTACAAAAATTTGCAGATAATAGTGGTGTCGTATTAACGGCGCCACTATTTTTATTTTAAGGGTGATATAAATGAAAAAACTGATATGCTCAATTTTTGCGGCAATAATGGTGCTTGCCGCATTAACAGGATGCGGCAACGCCGCAAAGGATGAGGCTTCTATGGTTTCAAATGTTGCGTCCGATACTGTAAGCGGTGCTGAAAAAATAGCTGACGATGCAGGTTCTGCTGCCTCTGATGCTGTTAACGGTACTGAAACAAATAACGGTACCGTGAGTGATGGTGACGGATTTATTGGTAATGAGGATGAGAATGAAACAAATTCAACTCAGCCATCTCAAGAAAACACAGCGCCTTCCGACACACTTGTCTGAATATTTATAAAAAGTGGTGGGATTTCCCACCACTTTTTTAAACCGCTTTTTCAAGTTCACGCTTGAGTTGCTTTATAATTTTCTTTTCTAATCGTGATATGTAAGACTGTGAAATTCCAAGTTTGTCGGCAACTTGCTTTTGTGTGTGTTCTTTTTTTCCGTTAAGTCCAAACCTCAGTTCCATAATGAGACATTCTCTGTCATTTAATTTTGAAACGGCACTTAACACAAGCCTTTTTTCAATTTCATTTTCAATATTATTGTTTACCGTATCAGGGTCACTGCCCAAAATGTCACATAATAAAAGTTCATTTCCGTCCCAGTCTGTGTTCAAAGGTTCGTCAATTGAAACTTCATTTTTTAGCTGAGACGATTTTCTTAAAAACATAAGTATTTCGTTTTCTATGCACCTCGAAGCATATGTAGCAAGCTTTATATTCTTTTCAGGTGAAAATGTATTTACCGCTTTAATAAGACCAATGGTTCCGATTGATATTAAGTCTTCTGCATTGGCACTGGGTGATTCAAACTTTTTGGCTATATAAACCACAAGTCTGAGGTTGTGAACAATAAGAGGCTCTCTTGCTTTTTCATCACCATCTGTTATTCTTCTCATTATTTTACATTCTTCATCCTTGGTTAGGGGAGGTGGAAGAGTCTCGTTTCCGTTTATATAAAAAATCTCGTTATTTGACAAAAATAGCATTTTAAGTCTGAGAAGTAACTTCATAACAATATCGCCTTTCGTTTTAATTATAGATTCTTAATGATTTCATATGGTATCAGTGCTCTTATATCTCCTTTCAAAATGTTTTCGCATATACCAATATATACGTCGTTTAATATTTCTGTTCTGTTAATTTTAATATAATCCGGTTTAAAGCCTTTTAAAATTCCGTTTCCGCCAAGACTTTCAAATGGAATTACTCTTTGCTTTGATTCATCGGGGCAAAGATTTTCAATCAATTTCTTTTCTACAATAATTACGTAATCACCCGAAAACGGTTCTTTTACATTACATCCTGTATCAACTTTTGCACAAAATGTAACTGTTTGCTTATTAAGAGATAATTCTACAATATATGCTTGAGTTCCGCATACACTTTTCGTCAACCTTTTTATCAATCTGAGAATATAATAACAGACAAGCGTAAGAATAATAAGTATAACGGGAGAAATATTAAAATAAACAACGTCGTTGTATATTTCCATTCCTTTTGGTCTGAATGTGGTATAAACAAAAACCATTATTCCACAAAATGAAAAAGAAATTGCAAAATATATTGCAACTCTTTTAAAGAAATTTTTAATATTTGTTCTTCCGAACGTAATAAAGATTATCACAGCGGCAAATAAAATGTCTGCTAAAATATTAATTCCGGGCGGAATTTGTGGAAGCAATGCCACAAGACTTGTGATTCCTCCGAAAATACTGCCCAAAATCATTCTGAAAAGTGGGGCTTTGATATGTAGAAATTTCTTTGAGCAGAGCAAAAGAAAAAAGTCAATAAAAATATTTACCGTTATCAATACATCTATATAAACAGTACGCACATAACTCACCACATATAGATTATTGCATAAGGTGGTAATAATAAATGTCAAAATATGTTTAGGAGGCAAAATTTAATGCTGATGGGAATTGTAATAGGAATGTTTATCGGTGCGTTTGTTGGGGTTAGCATTATGTGTCTTTTTTATTACAACAACGGTTGATTAAATAACTAATAAAAATAAAAGAACTCCCCAAAATCCACAGAGATTTTGGGGAGTTCTGTATGTTTGAAAATTAAATTAACCTTCATCGGAAGTTGAGCCAGTATCTTTTGTAAATGTAATTCCGTTAATAACAATCGAGTCGTCAGAAATGGTGTAATTTGCTTCCATTGTTGCTTCTTGAATTGTATAATAGGTTAATGTGATGGTTGAGTCGGTGTAGCTGTAAATACCGTCAAATTTAATTTGTTTGTTCTCTGTATATGTGGCTGTACCGTCTTTATTAAACTCAAAGCTCAGGTTATAAAGACCATCGTCATATGTCCATTTACCGATAAGAGCTTCATTCGGAGTAAAGTCACCGTCACGCTTAATTTCAGGTGCTGTGTACTTTCCTGATTTTAACTCAAACTTAGTATCTGTACTTGAAGTATTGGCTAATGTGAGAGTGCGACCTGTAAATATATTACCCGAAACTTCCATATTGAATGTTCCGTTTATTACGCTTGGAACATACATAGTAAGTATTTTGTTGTTGCTTTCTTCGTCATTAGAAATACTGTAAGTACCTATATAGCTGATTGTTCCGACTGTGACAGTTAACTCGCCGTCATCGTTGAATGTAAAGTAATTAAGAATTTTTGTACTGTCAGCTTCGTCTTCTGTTGATTCCGAAGATTGTAAATCCTGTTCAAAGATCCAAGTTCCGGGCAAGCTTGTGTCAAAAAAGCCTTTGAAAATAAAAAATCCGAGGGCTACTGCAAGCACAAGGGCTGCTGCAATAATAATAGGAAGTTGAATAAACGGCTTTTTCTTTACAACAGTTGGGTTTGCCGCTGTTTCAAGAGCCGTATCGGCAGCTTCACCTGCATTTTTTAATTGCGGTTTTGATAACGAATCATCAAAAGTATCTAAATCATAACTGCTATCTGTGTTTTGTCCTGCTTCTGAGTCAGAGGTCTGATTTTCTGTTTTTGTATCTGCGTCGGAATCAGCTTTTGTTTCAACTTCCTGCTCGGGAGTTGAAAAATCTTTATTGTCGTCCAACTGTGATACCTCCTTAATTTATAAAATAACATATCTATAATACTATATTTTATTTGACAAATCAACTGTTTTTTATTTGTATCATTATGTTCATTTATTATATAGCAAAAATATATTACAGTTTTGTAACAACTCCATTGTCAAAAATTAATAGTAGTGATATAATAAAATTCAATGAAAATACGCTTTGAGAGGATGAATATAAATGATAAGGTCTATGACCGGGTTTGGCAGATGCGAAACCGTTATTGACGGAAGAGAAATTACCGTTGAAATCAAGAGCGTAAACCATCGCTATTTTGAATTTTCCTGCCGTACGCCAAGAGGCTATGGATTTCTTGATGATAAACTTAAGAGCTATGTGAATTCTCTTGTTTCAAGAGGAAAAATTGATATGTTTGTCACAATCGGGGCAAGCGAAGACACACCGTCTGAGGTTACTGTTAATCATCCGCTGGTGTCCGGATATCTTGACGCTATGCATGAAATAGGAGAGACTTATAATGTAGAAGATGATGTTACGGTAGTGTCACTTTCTCGCTTTCCTGACGTGTTTACTGTTCATAAAGCCGCAGAGGATGAAGAAAAAATTACTGCCGATGTTCTTTCGGCGACAAAAATTGCCCTTGATTCCTTTATTTCTATGAGAGAAACCGAGGGAGACAAGATGAAAGCCGATATTCTCGGCAGAGCAAAAACAATTTTGTCTATTGTAGGAGAGATTGAGGAACGTTCGCCTCAGACTGTTTCTGAATATGAGGGCAGACTTCGTGAACGTATTCAACAAACCCTTGACAGCTATAATGTTGAAATTGACGAACAGAGAGTATTGACAGAAGTCGCTATCTTTGCTGATAAAATTGCTGTTGCAGAAGAGACAGTAAGACTTCGCAGCCATTTTGAACAACTTGAGAAATTTCTTGAATATGATGAACCGGTAGGACGTAAAATTGATTTTATAATTCAGGAAATGAACCGCGAAGCAAATACAATCGGTTCTAAGGTGCAGGATGCAAAGCTTGCCCATAAAGTTGTTGATATTAAAAGCGAAATTGAAAAGATTAGAGAACAGGTTCAGAACATAGAATAAGGTGAATTTATGAAGCTGATTAATATAGGATTCGGAAACCTTGTAAGTTCAGATAAACTTGTGTCTATTGTGGCTCCGGATTCCGCACCTGTAAAAAGAATTGTGCAGGAGGCAAAGTCAAACGGAATGTTGATTGACGCAACTTGCGGTCGTAAATGCAAGTCCGTATTGATTACTGACAGTAATCACGTTATTTTGTCAGCCGTATCAAGCGAGGCTATACAAAACAGAACTGAGGAAGGAAACGGTGAACATAATGAACAATAACAAACGGGGTAAACTTGTACTGTATACAGGTTGTTCGGGTGTTGGCAAAGGAACTATTCTTGAAAAAATCAGGGAGCGTGACCCAAATGTTTGGGTTTCCGTATCTAATACAACACGCGGAAAACGTGAGGGTGAGATTGACGGCGTTCATTATGTTTTTGTTACCAAGGAACAGTTTGAAAATTTGATAAAAGAGAACGGTTTTCTTGAGTATGCCAAGTATTGTGACAACTATTACGGCACTCCAAAGAAACCTGTTGAAGATATGCTTGCAGACGGACGTACGGTAATACTTGAAATAGAGGTTAAAGGCGGACTCCAAATTATGGAAAAATATCCGGATGTTGTCAGCATTTTTATACTGCCGCCGTCTCTTGATGAACTTGAAAAGCGACTCAGAAATCGTGGCACAGAAGACGAGGAAACTATCCGAAAGCGCCTTTCTGAAGCTAAGCATGAGCTTGGATTCAAGGATAGATACAGCTATAATGTAGTCAACGACAATATTGACGAAGCCGTTGATGAAATTATAAATATAATCAACAAAGACGCCTAAAAGTAAACGGTCTAACCGTATCTTAATTTAATAATTTATGAGGAGAATTGTTATGCACAGAGTAAATGTTGATGAATTATTTGAGGGAAAGCAAAGTAAATATGCGCTTGTAGTAGGGGTAGCAAAAAGAGCAAGACAAATCACTCAAACCTTTGAGGAAGAAAAAATTGTTACAGAAGATAAGCCTGTTTTACTTGCAATTGATGAAATTAAAAATCATGAGCTCAATCTTTTAGAGCCTGACGAAGATGAGCTTTGATGCAATAGCAAAAATTGCTGTTGAAAATACTGTTTTTTCATTTGATAAGGAATTTTCCTATATAATCCCAAAAACTTTGTCAGAAGCCTGCAAACCCGGCTTAAGAGTTCTTGTTCCTTTTGGAAGAGGAAATCGCAAAAGGCAGGGGATTATAACTTCAATATCAAAGCAAAGCACAGACGGATTAAAAAATATTATTAGGGTTATTGACAGCGAACCTGTTTTGACAGATGATATGCTCAAAATTGCCTTTTTTCTAAAGGAGCATTATTTTTGTACGCTGTATGAAGCGGTGAAAACTATGCTTCCGGCAGGAATTAATTATCGTGTTACAACGGTTTACGGTGCAAATATATTGTCGCCGAGTCAGGAAGATTCTTTTGATGAAGAAAAGCGAAAAATATATGATTACTTGCTTTCACGGCGAAAACCTGTAAAAGCGGAAAATTTGCTTGATGTTTTTGGATTTTCTGATGTCTCAATTTTTGACAATATGGTGAATGACGGTATTCTTTATAAGTCTGACGAAGCTTTTCGCAAGGTAAACGATGCTGTCACCAAAATGATAGCAGTAAATCCCGACGTCGATACCGCTTCTTTAAAACTCACACCCAAACAGAGTGAAGTGTTTGATTTAATTGCAATGACAGGTGGCGTTTCTGTTAAGGAAGTTCGCTACTTTACCGGAGTTTCGCCGTCTGTTATTGATTCGCTTTGCAAAAAAGGTGCGGTTCATTTATATGATGAAGAAGTTTTTAGAATTGATAAAAGAGCTTCTGATGAATCGTTGACACCGATTATTTTATCTGATGAACAACAAAAAGCATGCAATGATTTATACGATTTATACCTTGATGAAAAACCACATGTCAGTTTGCTTTACGGAGTAACAGGCTCTGGCAAGACAAGTGTGTTTATTAAACTGATTGAAAAGGTAATTGACGAGAATAATGGCATTATAGTTATGGTGCCTGAAATATCGTTGACGCCGCAATTTGTATCTTTATTTTCAAAGCGTTTCGGTGACAAGATTGCTGTTTTTCACAGTGCTTTATCGCTTGGTGAACGCCTTGATGAATATAAGCGAGTTAAAAAAGGACTTGCAAAAATCGCAATTGGTACAAGAAGCGCTGTTTTTGCTCCGTTTGACAATGTAGGCTTAATTATTATGGACGAGGAACAGGAGTACAGCTATAAATCTGAAAGTTCACCTCGTTATCATGCCCGTGAAGTTGCAAAATTCAGATGTGCACAGAATAATGCACTGCTTGTTCTCAGTTCTGCCACGCCCAGTGTGGAGACCTATTATTACGCCAAAAACGGACGATATTCAATTAATACATTGTCCAACCGCTACGGTTCTGCTGTTTTGCCTGAAGTAATAACGGCAGATATGAATG
The DNA here is from genome assembly GCA_900101355.1 of Ruminococcus sp. YE282. GTDB lineage: Bacteria > Bacillota > Clostridia > Oscillospirales > Acutalibacteraceae > Ruminococcoides > Ruminococcoides bromii_A. The sequence goes on along the minus strand of FMUV01000040.1, from coordinate 12,394 downwards.
TTGAACTTCAAAACGGAAATACAACAGGTTTTTCCGAGGTCTTGTTACAAAATCTTGAGTATAACCTTGAACACGGCAGACAATCAATCTTGCTTTTAAACAGGCGAGGTCATAATACATTTGTTACGTGCCGTACCTGCGGCGAACCGCTAACCTGTCCGCATTGTTCAATATCGCTGACATATCATAGCCGCAACAACAGACTTATGTGTCATTATTGCGGTTATTCTATTCCGTTTACAGACGAATGTCCAACCTGCCACAGCAAATCTTTACATTTTGGCGGCACAGGCACCCAGAAAGCCGAAACAGATATTGCCCAAATTTTTCCTAATGCAAGAATACTGAGAATGGATACCGACGCGGCTTCATCGAAGTCATCGTACGAAAAAATGATTTCGTCGTTTTCTAACGGTGATTACGATATACTTGTGGGTACTCAAATGGTTGCAAAGGGGCTAAATTTTCCTAATGTAACGCTTGTTGGTGTACTTAATGCGGATATGATGCTGTATGCTGATGATTATCGCAGCTATGAAAGGACTTTTTCTCTATTAACACAGGTTGTGGGCCGTTCAGGCAGAGGAAAAGAAAAGGGGATGGCTGTTATTCAGTCCTATACACCCGATAATCTTATAATTTCAATGGCTGCCAAGCAGGATTATGACGCATTTTACAATACCGAGATTAATATGCGTAAAGCTATGTTATATCCGCCGTTTGCGGATATTTGTCTTATCGGATTTGTCGGCGACAATCAAAATCAAACCCTGAATACCGCAACAGCCTTTTTGCAGGAGTTTGTCACTGTTGCCAAAAGTGAATATCCGAAAATGCCGCTGCGTATTCTCGGTCCTTCTCCTGCGCTTGTGGTAAAAGTAAGCAATAAATTCAGATATAAATTAATTATAAAATGTAAAAATAATAATGAATTCAGAAAACTGCTTTCAACTTTACTTGTTAAATTCGGAAGCAGTAAAGAGCACGGAAATGTTACGACATATGCCGATATGAATGCGCTAATTTGTTAAAAAGGAAGTTTTTTATGGCTATAAGAAATATTGTTAAAGACGGCGACAGCATTTTAAACAAGAAATGCAGACCGGTAGAAAAATTTGATTCCAAACTTGCAGATTTGCTTGATGATATGGCTGAAACCATGCACCTTGCAAACGGCGTTGGCCTTGCCGCACCACAGGTTGGAATCCTCAGACGAATTGTTGTAATTGATGTCGGAGACGGTGTTATTGAATTAATAAACCCCCAGATTATTGCATTCAGCGGTGAGCAAGAGGGCGTTGAGGGATGTCTTTCTTTTCCAGGCGAATGGGGAATAACCAAGAGACCTCAATACGTAAAGGTTAAAGCTTTTGACAGAAACGGAAATGAGTTTACTAAGGATGGCAAAGATTTACTTGCAAAGGCTTTTTGCCACGAAATAGACCATCTTAACGGAATTGTGTTTAAGCAGGTCGCAGAACGTATGTTAACGCCAAAAGAAATTGAACATATGAATGATTAATTTTACTGCGCTTATTTTCTCTAAAAAGTGAATTTTATACTATAATTGAAAATATTTTGAGGAATAATATGAATATTGTATTTATGGGTACCCCGGATTTTGCCGTGCCGGCTCTTAAGGCAATTGCAAATTCAAATCATACTGTCAGCGGTGTTTTTACACAACCTGATAAGCCGAGAGGAAGAAAAATGATAATGACTCCTCCTGACGTTAAGGTGTGCGCTGAAGAATTTAATATTCCTGTTTTTCAGCCCAAGTCTATGAAATCTCAGGAAGCTTTGCAGATTTTAACAGATTTAAAGCCGGACGTTGTTGTTGTTGCGGCTTACGGTCAAATTTTGCCGCAAGCTGTGCTTGATGTTCCAAGATTCGGCTGTATTAACATTCACGGTTCTCTTTTGCCCAAATACAGGGGTGCTTCACCGATTCAGGAGGCGGTTTTAAACGGAGATAAGATTACCGGAGTTACAACAATGCTTATGAATGCAGGACTTGATACCGGTGATATTCTTCTTTCTGTTAAAACCGAAATAGGTGAAAACGAAACCTCAGGAGAGCTTTTTGACAGACTTGCTCAATTAGGCGGAGAGTTGATACTGAAAACACTTGATGTGGTTGAAAACGGTACTGCTGAACCCAAAAAGCAAGATGACAGCTTTGCAACGCATACTTCCAAAATTGACAAATCACTTTGTCCGATTGATTTCAGCAAGCCGTCATTTGAAGTCCACAATAAAATCAGAGGATTAAATCCTTGGCCTATTGCCACAGCAAAACTTTGCGGAAAGAACGTTAAAATTTTTTCTTCAAAGTTGTCTGAGTTAAGCGGCGCAATCGGCACTGTTTTAAGTGTAAAGCCTCTTGTTATAGGCTGCGGAGAAAAATCTGTTGAAATTTTGGAGCTCCAGCCTGAGGGCAAAAAACGTATGTCTGCATCGGCTTTTGCCGCAGGTCATAAAATTTCGATAGGTGATACTGTACAGTAATTAAAAGGAGAATAATATGCCATATTTTTACGGTTTTGATATAACTTATCTTGTTCTTATTGTTCCGTGTATAATTTTATCGTTAATATGTCAGATTAACGTGTCATCTTCATTTTCCAAGTATTCTAAAATTCAAAATTCCCGTCATATGACAGGCGCTCAGGCGGCTGAATATGTGCTAAGACAAAACGGAGTGACCGGAGTAAGAATTGAGCGGGTTCAGGGCAACCTTACCGACCATTTTGACCCTCGCTCAAATGTGATTAGGTTATCGGATAATGTATACAACAGCACATCTGTTGCTGCGTTCGGTGTTGCCGCCCACGAGGCAGGTCATGCAGTTCAGCATGCAGAAAATTATTTGCCAAATAAAATTCGCGCTTTTATTCTTCCATTTGCAAATATAGGTTCTAAAGCAAGTTGGATGCTGATAATACTTGGCTTGGTATTTACAACAAAAATCGGATATACACTGCTTTATATGGGAATTGTATTGTTTGCATTTTCTGTTTTGTTTACGGTAGCCACACTTCCTGTTGAGTTTAATGCTTCTAATCGAGCTCTGCAATGTATAAAAAGCACAAACTTGCTTTCAGGCGAAGAGTATGACGGTGCAAAACGCACGCTTCAGGCTGCCGCAATGACATATGTAGCGGCTACATTAACAGCAATAATGCAGCTTGTCAGGTTATTGGTCATTGCAAACCGTAAGAAATAAAATTAAGATAGATTTTGGAGATATTTATGCCTAATTCAAGAAATATTGCACTAAAGGTATTGCTGAAAATTGAACAGGATAATGCTTATTCTAATCTTGCACTGAATTATGCTATTAAGGAAAACAAGTTAAATTCTCTTGACAGTTCATTTGTTTCCGCCTTAGTGTATGGTGTTCTTGAAAAGCAACTTACGCTTGATTATATAATTAAACAATATTCTAAAATTCCTTTAAGGAAAATTGAATTAAAAACAAAGATAATTTTGCGCATGGGAATCCTTCAACTGATTTTCATGGATAAAATTCCTGAAAGCGCAGCTGTAAATGAAAGTGTAAATTTAGCTAAAAAACATAAGCTTCAAAAGTCCGCCGGCTTCATCAACGGAATTTTACGTTCCGTTACAAGAGCTGAGGTCAAGTATACACTTCCTGACAGCAGTGATAAAATATACTTTTATTCAATAAAATATTCTGTACCGCAAGAACTTGTAAGATTATGGCTTAATTCTTACGGAGAAAATAATACAGAGAAACTTTTGCAGTCGCTTTGCGGCAGACCGAAACTTTGCATCAGGGTAAATACTTTAAAAACAAATACCAATTTGTTACAAGAGAGTTTTGCGGATTGCAATATAAAATCAACTGTTGTTCCGTTTATGCCTGATGCGCTTTATCTTGAAAATACCGGTTCTATTGAACACATTAAGTCGTATAAAGACGGTCTGTTTCACGTACAGGATTTATCATCGCAATTATGTGTGAAATACCTTGACCCAAAACCTCGCAACGTTATGTTTGATGTGTGTTCGGCGCCGGGCGGAAAATCATTTACCGCAGCTCAGCTTATGCAGGATAAGGGAAAAATTTTTGCTTTTGATTTGTATGATGCAAAACTTAATCTTACCAGAAACGGAGCTAAAAGATTGGGCATCAGTTCAATTGTTGCATCAAAACGAGATGCTGCAAATTCCTCTGTTCAGCTGCCTATGGCAGACAGAATACTGTGCGATGTGCCTTGCAGCGGCTTGGGAGTTCTTTCTCGCAAGCCTGAAATCAGATACAAAGAAAACCTGATTTCAGAAGATTTACCGCAATTGCAGTATAAAATTCTCTGTAACAGTGCAAAAAATCTCGCTGTCGGCGGAAGATTGGTATATTCGACCTGCACTTTAAATCCGAAAGAAAATAATAGCAATGTATCACGCTTTCTTGAGGAGCATCCTGATTTTTGCGGAGTTGATATTAAATTACCGAGTGAAATTACACGATCATTTGATGAGCAACCTTATGAAATTAGCCTTATGCCGCACACAGCGGGAACTGACGGCTTTTATTTTGCTGTTTTGGAAAGGAAGTTTTGATTTTTGACTGATATAAAATCAATGTCCTTGCAGGAATTGACTGAATTTATAGTAAAAAACGACTTTCCTAAGTTCAGAGCAAAACAAATATTCGGTTGGCTTAACAAAAATGTAATTTCTTTTGATGAGATGAGCAATATTCCGACAAATTTACGGCTTTTTTTAGAGTCAAGTTGTTACATTTCTGTTGCAAATATTGAAAAAAGGCTTGTTTCAAGGTATGATAATACGGTAAAGTACCTTTTTTCATTTAATGACGGCGAATGTGTGGAAGCTGTTGTGATGACTTATAAATACGGGCACTCAATATGTATTTCCACGCAGGTTGGTTGTAAAATGGGGTGCACTTTTTGTGCAACAGGAAAAAGTGGATTTTCACGCAATCTGACTGCGGGCGAAATGCTTGCTCAAATTGAAGCGGCGCAGAGGGACTTGAATGTTCGCATTTCTAATATCGTTCTTATGGGTATGGGTGAGCCGCTTGATAACTTTGAAAATGTAGTTAAGTTTATTCAGCTTGCGTCTTCCGATGAAGGACTGAACATTGGTGCAAGACATATAACGCTTTCGACTTGCGGAATCGTTCCTAAAATTTACGAACTCGCCGATTACCGCTTTGGAATTACGCTTTCTGTTTCGCTTCATGCTCCAAACGACCAAATTCGCAGACGTACTATGCCAATTGCCCGAAAGTATTCAATTGACGAACTTTTACAGGCTTGTAAAGATTATTTTAAGACGACAGGGCGAAGAGTGTCTTTTGAATACTCAATGATTAGCGGAGTAAACGACAGTGATGCAAATGCTCGCGAACTTGCAAACCGACTGTTGGGTATGAATTGTCACGTCAATTTAATTCCGGTGAATACAGTAGAGGGCACCGGATATTTAAAAAGTAATATAAAAAGACAGCAGTCTTTTATAAATATTCTTGCCGAAAATAATATTGCGGCAACAGTCAGGCGGACTCTCGGGAGTGATATTAATGCTTCGTGCGGTCAGCTGAGACGAAAACATTTTAACGAAGGAGGTAAATAACTTGGAAGTATTCAGCAAAAGTGACATTGGACTTGTCAGAACGCAGAATCAGGATGATTGTCGCTTCGGAGTTATTTCTCCCAGCTGTGTTTGGGCTGTGGTTTGTGACGGAATGGGCGGAGCAAACGGTGGTAATATTGCAAGTGCAACCGCCGTTGAGTATATAAGTACAAAAATTGTGGATTTATATAAAGAGGATATGACCAAAGAGCAGATTTCTGAACTTATGGTTGAAATTGTTGCAAATGCTAACGTAAAGATTTTTGAACTTGCCGCACATGACCCTGAACTTGCAGGGATGGGAACTACATGTGAATTTGTGTTTGTAAAAGACACGACAGTTCACGTCGTTCATGTCGGTGACAGCCGTACTTACGCAATTCGCGGCGGAAAAATCAAACAACTTACCGAAGACCATTCGGTTGTTCAGGAAATGGTTAGGAGAGGCGAGCTTACTTATGAGCAGGCTCAGAATCACCCAAACAAGAATTTTATTACAAGAGCACTCGGCATAAAGCCTAATGTGCGGTTGGATTACATAGAAGCAAACTTTATCTATGGAGATCTTCTTCTTATTTGTACCGACGGACTTTCTAACAGTGTTACAACAGGCGATATGGTGAAAATTTGCCATGAAAATCGTGGTGACGGACTTATCAATAAGCTTGTTGACCTTGCAAAAGGAAACGGCGGTAATGATAATATAACCGCTACGGTTATATATTGATTTAGGGAGTGATATTTTGGATAAATATATCGGCAAACGACTTGACGGCAGGTATGAAATACATGAGCTTATCGGCGTTGGCGGCATGGCGAATGTTTATCGCTGTACTGATACTGTTGATGACCGTGAAGTTGCCATAAAAATATTAAAGGACGAGTATCTTAATAACGAAGAATTTATCCGTCGCTTTAAAAACGAATCTAAAGCAATTGCGATGCTTTCTCACCCTAATATTGTTAAGGTTTATGATGTTAGCTTTGGCGATATGATTCAGTATATTGTAATGGAATATATCGATGGTATTACACTTAAAGAATATATTGACCAACAGGGAATAATCGAATGGAAAGACGCTTTGCATTTGACTACCCAGGTGCTTAAGGCACTTCAGCACGCCCATGAGTGCGGTATTGTTCACAGGGATATTAAGCCTCAGAATATTATGCTGTTGCAGGACGGTACAATTAAGGTTACCGATTTTGGCATTGCAAGATTTTCTGATAAAGCTACAAGGACAATGACCGAACAGGCGATAGGTTCGGTTCATTACATTGCTCCGGAGCAGGCAAGAGGCGATGTGACCGACGGTAAGACAGATATTTATTCGGTTGGCGTAATGTTATACGAAATGCTGACAGGTAAGTTGCCTTTTGACAGCGACAGTGCAGTTTCTGTTGCGCTTATGCAGCTTCAGTCTACACCAAAGCGTCCTCGTGAAATCAATCCCGGTATTCCTATCGGTCTTGAACAAATAACATTAAAGGCTATGCAGAAACAGCCATCAGACAGATATGCTTCTGCGGCTGAAATGCTGAGTGATATTGAACGTTTTAGACTTAATCCGTCAATCGTATTTGATTATGGGTCTTCATTTGTGGATAATCAGCCCACAAAATTTGTTACTTTTTTAAAGGATGCAAAAAACAATAACTCATACGATGATTCTTTTAATGAAAATAAAGAGGATAGTTCAGATTATTACTTTGATGATAACGAGGACGAACATGAGGCTAAACAGCACAAACCATCCTATTACGCAATCAAAGGCGTTTTAATTTCCGCATTGTTTGTGTGTGCTGTATTTTTTGTTATTGCGCTTGTGAGGGGATGCAGTTCAACACAGTCAAAGGATGTTGAAGTTCCTGATTTTGTCGGAAAAACTCTTGTTGAAGTTAAGGAAAATAATGAAGATAACTTCCAGTTTGAAATCAACAGCAAATATGATGATTCAAAAGATATGGGCATCATACTTGACCAAGAACCTGCTGCAGGCTCAATGAAGGTTAAAACTGGTTCAACAATTAAGCTTACCGTAAACGGTACAGATACCGAGGTTTCGGTTCCGTTTGTTACTAATTACAGTGAGAGTGAATCATTACAGGCTTTAAAGGATAAAAGCCTTGTTCCTCAGGTAGTTTATGTTGAAAATACAAAAACTCCTAAGGGATATGTTATTGATACTTTCCCAAAAGCCGGTGCTAAGACCACAATTGGTTCTGATGTTTATATCTATGTGGCAAACGGTGCAAGAAGTACTCAGGTTACAATTCCGTCCGTTGAAGGTCAGAATTTATCAGAGGCAAGATCCGCACTGAACGAGCTTGGCTTAACGGTTGAAACAGTATATGATGACGACAGTAAAGAAGCTAAAGATACTGTAATTTGCTCTTCTCCGCTGCCATATGGTAAAGTTGATGAAGGCACTGTTGTAACATTGACGGTAAGTTCAGGAAAAGGAGACAAAAAGACAGTTGATGTGTTTGTTGACCTTCCTGCAGATGTTTCTGATTCTGTCTCAATGACTGTAATTATTGACGGTGTACTTGACAGCCAATATTCTAAGACTTTGGTGCCAAAGTACAATAAAACCTATACTCTTCAAATAACTGGTTCCGGTACCTCTAATGTAGTGGTACAGCTTGACGGAGAAGCTTACAGAGAATATACGATTGATTTTGCAACCGGTTCGGTAACGAATACGGTTAATCATGAATATAATTATCCGACGACGGCTCCTATTGTTCCGTCTACTCAGCCTCCGACTCAGCCGGATATAATTCATACAGAACCACCGACAACCGAACCTGTCACGGATGATTTTAATATTTTTGGTTGAATAATATGAGAACAATTGAAGGAATAATCACCAAATTAATAGGCGGATTTTACTATGTTTGCTGCGGTGAAGATATTTATGAATGTAAAGCACGGGGAAGTTTTCGCAAAAGCGGAAACTCTCCCGTTGTTGGCGACAAAGTATTGATTTCTGTTCCTGAAGATGGATATTCCGTAATAGAAAAGATATATCCGAGAAAAAATAAACTCAAAAGACCTGCGCTTGCAAATATCGACACACTTGTTATAGTCTGTTCAACTGTAAGTCCACAGCCAAATTATGAGATAATTGATAAAATGACTGCGGTTGCCGTTAACAACAATATGACTCCCGTTGTTGTTGTTTCAAAAAATGACATTGAAAACGGAAAAAAAATTGCAGATATTTACAGGCATTCGGGTATTGATACTTTTCTGTGTTCACCGAATGATGTTGATGAGATTAACCGATTGCATGAATATCTAAAGAACCGTGTTACGGCATTTACCGGCAACAGTGGAGTAGGTAAGTCAACTCTGCTAAATTCTTTGTTTCCAAATTTGGACTTAGCAACTTCCCATACAAGTCAGAAACTCGGCAGGGGCAGACATACAACCCGTGTGGTTGAGTTGTTCAGAATTGACGATTGTTTTGTTGCAGATACTCCGGGCTTTTCAACTGTTGATTTACAAAGATACGAAATGATTGATAAAGACAGATTGCAGTATTGTTTTCCTGAATTTGAAAAATATATTGGAGAATGTCAATTTACTTCGTGCTCTCATACTTGCGAAAAGGGATGCAGAATTTTGCAAGCCCTTAACGATGGTGATATAGAGCCTTCCCGTCATAAAAGTTATGTATCTATGTATAATGAAGTTAAAGACATTAAATCTTGGCAGATAAAGTAATAATGGTATTTGAAAGCAGGCTTTAGTGATGCGTTGTGTAATTATATCCGGTTCTCCTGATACGGATATTAGTTTTATAAAACAGATTGTGAAATCTAATGATTATGTAATTTGTGCGGATCAAGGCTACCATTTTGCAAAAGAAGCAAACATAAAACCTGATTTGATTATCGGTGACTTTGATTCCTGTCCTGATAAAATACCGAATGACGGTGAAATAATAAGGCTTGTCCCTGAAAAAGACGACTCTGACACAGCGCATTGTGTAGAAGTTGCCCTGAGCAGGGGCTTTGATGATATTATACTATTGGGGGCAGTTGGCGGCAGAACCGATCATACGTTGGCGAATCTTTCAATATTGCTATATATAGCCAACAAAGGTGCAAAGGGGATATTACTTTCCGAAAATGAAAAAATAATGCTTTTGCAAAAAGGAAAGCACAGCTTTTCAAATCTTAACGGCAAGACTTTTTCGCTCTTTCCGTTTGGCTGCGAAAAGGTATGTGTTTCCTATTCAGGCGTTAAGTATATGCTTAATCATCAGTTTATATTCAGCGAAACCTCTTCGCTTGGTTTATCTAATATTTTTACATCGGATGAATCAGAAATTAATATTCTCGACGGAGATGCATTATTAATAATTAATTCTAAAATTTAAAGATTTTGAATATACTTTTTTAATATGCACTTTTTACTTTTAATAGTAAAAATTATTACTATGGGGGTATAGCTCAGCTGGGAGAGTGTTTGACTGGCAGTCAAAAGGTCACGGGTTCGAGCCCCGTTATCTCCACCATTTGTAATATTACATCACATTGCATTTATAGTGCCATTTATATGACTTTAATTATTTTGTGATAATAAACTTGTGCTACTTTATTATTATAACAAAAATGTAATTATAATGACACTTATAAATCTTGAAAAGAATAATAATATTGTGGTATAATTCTCTGTGACAATTATTATAGAACATTATTATTAAAGATTATTATTAAATTAATTGGAGTTGAAAAACAGTATGTCATTGTGTATGGGTTGTATGCAGGAGATTGGCAATAACATTATTTGCCCCGAATGCGGTTTTGACAATTCTGAAAAACAACAAACTCCGTTTTTACCCTATGGCACCGTGCTTGCCAATAGATATATTATTGGTGCAGGTATTGATACTAATGGTGAAAGCACTCGTTATCTTGGTTTTGATAAGCAAACAGGTAACGTTGTAACAGTTTGTGAATTCCTTCCGGTTGGGCTTTTTAGCCGTGATGAGAATACAACTGAAGTAAAGGTGAGTTATGAAGACCGTCTTAATTACGGTAAACTTAAAGATGATTTTATAAATTATTATCGTATTCTTTCGGACCTCAGAGAACTTTCAGCCTTAATGAATATTCACAATATTTTTGAGGAAAACAATACAGTCTATGTTGTTGAAGAAAATGAAGATTTAATACCTTTTGAAGAGTATGTTGAGAGAAGCAACGGCAGTCTCGAATGGGATATTGCACGCCCGTTGTTTATGCCCGTTATTTCAGCACTTGAAGCCTTGCATAAACGCGGTATAGGTCATTATGCAATTGCTCCTAAAAATATGTATATCACTTCATCAGGCAAAATTAAAATTTCGGGTTTTGCCACTGAAAATGAGCGCAAACGCGGAACTCCGCTAAAATCTCAACTCTTCTCCGGTGCTGCTGCTCCTGAACAATACCTAACAAATTTTCCGCTTGATGATATTACCGATATTTACGGCTTTTGTGCCACCTTGTTTTATGCACTCACAGGTCATTTGCCAAAAAGTGCTCCCGAACGCAAGCAAGACAGCAGACTTTTAATGAGCACAAACACTGTAAAGCATCTTCCTCCTCATGTGGTTTCCGCACTTGCAAACGGATTGCAGGTTGAACGAGAAAACAGAATAACTGATTTTGACCAACTTCGTTCTCAGCTTTCTGTTGCTCATACTGCAAAGGCTATTCAGGATGAAATTTCTCGTACCGCAAGTATGAATCTTCCGGAGGACACTTCAAATTCAAAGTCACGCAACGGAATGTCTCATATTTCTATTGTTATTATTGCGGCTTCCATAACTGTTCTTGTTCTTGGTATTATCGGTACATTTTGGGTAATGCAAAATCCGCTTGCGGGAATGTTTGGTGATACTTCAAGTACCGTTGAATCCACTCAAAGTACTGAATGGACAGGACCGACGATTCCAAACTATTTGGGTATGACTTATGAGGAAGCTTCAAAAGCGGCTGAAAGTGATTCAAGCATAACTTTGTACAGGAATTATACAGATGAATACAGTGATGAGTATGAAGAAGGAAAAATAATGTCTCAAAGCCCTGCGGCGGGTTCAAAACTCACTCAGGAAGACGGAATTTTAATAAGTGTAACCGTTAGTAAAGGTTCTCAGATGCGTGAGTTGCCGAAAATTGAGGGTTCAAGTATTGAACAAGCTGCATCAGATATTGCCGAAAAAGGCCTGCTTGCCACACCTGAATATCAATACAGTGATAAATATGCCGAAGGCAGAGTGGTAGGTTATAAAGACCACCAAGCAGGTGATACGGTTGAGTACGGTTCAAATGTTACGGTTATTATAAGCAAAGGTCAAAAGCAAAGCGAATCATCTTCGGTAGGTTAAAGTTAGACTGAGAGGATAGTCATTGTGCACAGGTCCGTAAAAAACGGACAATAGAAAAAACAGACCCCCTATGGTAGAATAAAATAAACTACCATAGGGGGATTTTGTATGCCAAGAGAATATCGACATATACAACAATATGAAAAAGAAATAATAGAGCTTTGGGAACAAGGAAAGACATTAAGAGAAATTGCAGAAAAATTTGGATTTAGCAAAAATCAAGTACAGGAATTTAAAACAAGATATAACCGTAAGCAAAGGAAACTTGCATCGGGTATAGTAATTAAACCCAAAGGTAGACCACGAAAAGATGGAACTTCTCTACCGCCATCAATACAACAATTAAGCAAGTTGTCTCAGATGCAATACGAAATTGCAAGAAA
>FMUV01000050.1 GCA_900101355.1 Ruminococcus sp. YE282 | reverse complement strand
AACCGTTTTCGTAATCGTATTTTACATATATTTTCTCTTAAATCTGTCAATTGTCAAAAACAAGCGACAGCTTGACGCTATCGCTTGTCTTTAATTTTTCATTCATTTTCATTTTTCGGTTTACCCCAACTATTGACATTGAGCCTTTTTTCTGCAGCATATTTGATTTCTCCGTTTGAGGGTAATAAAAAAGGCAGATAGATTTTTGCTTTCTATCTGCCTGTGTATCTGATATTTACTTTTCGGGGGTTCAAGTCTATCCGCAAAGGGAAAACGGCGATTTTACATCTGTGTTTCGGTGCAGAGAAAAATCGCCGTTTGGGTAGCAAAAAAGCCCGATATATTCGGGCTTTTCGCAGGAGACATCTTTTTTGTCTCCACATTATGGCGGAGACGGAGGGATTCGAACCCTCGTCCCTCAAGGGGCATCATGATTTCGAGTCATGTCCGTTATGACCACTTCGATACGTCTCCATATATGTTAAACTCCAAAAGGTGTATTAACTCAAATACAAAAATTCAATTATTTTAAAAATTACATATAACTTAACTTTAATTATTCTACTTGTTTTTTATAAAAATGTCAAGCCTATTTTATTATTATGTGATTTAAGTTTATTATTATGTGATTTTAAGTATTAATCACTGTTTTACTTTTATATCTAAGTTATATCTAAGTGTAGGTGTTATTTTATAAGTAAATTTTGCTATGATTGCTTGCGATTAATAGATTTGCTTGACACTGATTTTATATTGTGATATACTAATTTGCGAAACAATCGCAAATTGGAGACGATTTAATTGCCAAAATACATGACTAAGCAACGAAAAAACCTACTTTCATTTTTGTCTGCCCATGCAGATGAGGAATTTTCGGCAAAGCAGATTGCAGAAATGCTTGATGACAGTACAATAAGTATAAGTGCTGTTTACAGAAATCTCGCAGAGCTTGAAAAAGACGGTAAAATACGCAGAATTTCTAAAAACGGAAGCAGAGAGGTATTTTACAGATATATTGATGAAAAACTATGTAAAAATTGTTTGCATTTATCCTGCGAAAAATGCGGAAAAACTTTTCATATGAATATGTCGGGAGCAGATGAGCTTATAAAATCAGTTGCATTGGGCGAAGAATTTGCAATTGACAGGGCTAATACTGTTTTGTACGGCGTGTGCAAAGAATGCCTTAAAGAAGAAAAAGAGGGACAACATTGAGAAATAAATTAATTTCACTGCTGCTTGTGTTGTTGCTTGTTGTCATAACTTTTTCGGGATGCGCAAGCACTTTTAATTTTAATAGCGGAAAATTGTCTATTGTTACAACAATTTTTCCCGAATATGATTGGGTCTCACAAATAATAGGTGATAGTGACAATATAAATGTTACTATGCTGATTAAGAACGGCGTCGATTTACACAGCTATCAACCGTCTACCGAAGATATTGCAAGAATTTCAACCTGCGATATGTTTGTGTACGTTGGCGGTGAATCTGACAATTGGGTAGATGATGTTTTAAAAGAAGCAGTACACAAAAATATGATTGCCATAAATCTTCTTGACGTTCTTGGAGAATCTGCCAAAGAGGAAGAAGAAGTTGAAGGTATGCAGGAAGAAAGAGAATCACATTCAGAAAATGATGAAAAGGAATTTGACGAACATATATGGTTGTCTTTAAATAATGCCAAATTGTTCACTGAAACAATAACTCAAAAAATTTGTGATATGGACAGCAAAAACAAAGATATATATGTTAAGAATGCAGAAAAATATCTTGAAAAACTCAGTAACCTTGATGAGCAATATCAAAACACTATTCAAAATTCAAAACGTAATACATTGCTTTTTGTTGATCGTTTTCCTTTTAGATATTTAGTGGATGATTATAATCTTTCATACTATGCTGCATTTAAGGGTTGCTCTGCTGAAACGGAAGCAAGTTTTGACACAATAACGTTTCTCAGCAATAAAATAAATGAGCTTAATCTTAATTATGTACTAAAACTTGAAAACTCTGATGACAGAATTGCAAAAATAATCATTGATACATCAAAAAAGAAAAATGTTCAAATTATTACAATAGATTCATTACAATCTGTTAAAACGGATGATATAAATAACGGAACGACATATCTTTCGGTTATGGAAAGTAATCTTGAAGTTCTGAAAAAAGCGTTAAGCTAAGGAGAAATTATGGTTCAACTTGCTTGTAAAAATCTTTCCGTCGGCTACGAGGGAAAAGAAATTTTGCATAACATTAATTTTAGCATAAACCAAGGCGATTACCTGTGTATTGTAGGTGAAAACGGTTCGGGAAAAAGTACATTAATGAAAACAATACTAGGCCTTCATTCTCCAATGAGCGGAAAGATAATAACAGAAAACGGCTTGGCTTCGACCAAGATTGGATATTTACCCCAACAAACTGTTGTTCAGCGCGATTTTCCTGCTTCGGTAAAGGAAATAGTAATTTCAGGTTGCCAAAGCAGATGCGGATTCAGACCGTTTTACAATCGTGCTGAAAAGCAGCTTGCAATAAGCAATATGAAAAAAATGGGGATAGAAAATCTTGCTTCAAGATGTTACCGTGAACTTTCCGGCGGTCAACAGCAACGTGTTTTACTTGCCCGTGCGTTATGTGCAACACAAAAAATGCTTTTGCTTGACGAACCTGTTGCAGGACTTGACCCAAAGGTTACCGAAGAAATGTATGAGATTATTTCAAGTTTAAGCAAAAATGACGGCATTACAATAATTATGATTACTCATGATGTAAGAGCCGCACTTAAATATGCCACTCACATACTTCATATTGGCGATGATGTGTTTTTTGGCACCAAAAACCAATACTTATGCCATAAATTCGGAAAAGAATATCAGAGCAAGGGGATGATTGATAATGGATAATCTTTTTGAAAAGATAATTTTTTACTTTCAATTTCCTTTTGTTCAGTATGCTTTCATAGTCGGTATATTGATTGCTTTATGTTCATCGCTTTTGGGAGTAACGCTTGTCCTGAAAAGGTTTTCGTTTATAGGAGACGGTCTCTCCCACGTAGCATTCGGCGCTTTAGCTGTATCAGGAGTATTGAGACTTACAAATGATATGTTGGTTGTTCTTCCTGTTACAATTTTGAGTGCAGTATTATTGTTGAGTACAGGCAAAAACGCTAAAATAAAAGGTGACGCCGCAATTGCAATGATTTCTGTCGGTGCGCTTGCAATCGGCTATCTGTTGATGAATATTTTTTCAACATCATCAAATTTGTCAGGCGACGTGTGTTCAACCTTATTTGGCTCTACATCAATTTTATCTCTGAGCAAAGCCGAGGTTTGGTTGTGCATCATACTGTCGATAGTAGTCTTACTGGTGTATATATTGTTTTATAATAAAATTTTCTCTGTTACATTCGATGAAAATTTTGCACGTGCCACGGGAATTAAAGCAGGTGCATATAATTTGCTTATAGCTGTAATCATTGCGGTTATTATTGTTCTTGCAATGAATTTGGTAGGTTCTTTGCTTATCTCGGCTCTTGTAATTTTTCCTGCATTGTCTTCGATGCGTGTCTTTAAAAGCTTTAGGTCGGTTACTGTTTGTTCGGCATGTTTATCTGTAACCTGTGCTTCACTTGGAATACTTGTTTCAATCCTTGCAGGTACACCGGTCGGTTCAACAATTGTAGCGGTTGATATTTTTGCTTTCATTGTTTTTTATTTCATCGGATTAATAAAAAAGGTAGGAATATAAATTGTTTTGTTTACAGTTTGTCGGAATTTTATATACTTCCGACAAACTGCAAATTTGAATTTTTCATAAACATTCGGCTCTCAATTATTGGGAGTCATTTTTATTTTATTTTTAAAATTTGTCCCGGATAGATAATATTCGGGTTAATCAGCATATTCATATTTATAAGTTCAGCAACTGTGATTCCATATCTTTCAGCTATATTCCAAAGCGTATCGCCCGGGCGAACAACGTAGAATTCTCCGTCAGTTGAACCGGCAGGTATTGTGAGCACCTGTCCTATACGTAAATCGGATGTGGTTTTTAAGTTGTTAAACATAAGAATATCCTGAACAGTAGTATTAAAAAACTGCGCAATTCCAAAAAGTGTGTTTCCGGGACGAACAGTATATTGTATTAATTCCATTTTTATCCTCCTTTGTATCTGTATTATAATAATATGTAAACTGAAAAATATTGACACTTAATTAATAATTTACCACATGTACAATTTGCACATAAAAATAGACTGATTTTCTACTGATTGAATATAATTATTATGATGTTATTTCTAATTTGGAATTAAAAATCGAGATACTTTATGATAAAATGATAAAAAGATTGTATTAATTCGGGAGGCATAGTTTTGCTTTTCAAACGACTATTAACAGGAGCGTTGGCTTTAATTATGATTACAGGAACAGGAATGTTGAGTGTAAACTCAGCTGATAAAAGCGCTAAAACAGATTATCAGGCTTATGCCAAGAATCTTGATAAAACAACTTATTCAGGCAATGATTTAGGTGCGTCTTATTCAAAGGATTCAACTACATTTAAGGTGTGGGCACCTCAGGCAGCAAGCGTAAAGGTGAATATTTTTGAGCATGGCAGCGATGACGAAGGTGATGGTGGTTCAATTGAAACCAAAGTGCTTTCGCTTGATAAAAAGACAGGCGTATGGTCTGTCTCGCTTAAAGGCGACTATATAAATAAATACTATACATATTCTGTAAAAACAGGTGATGATGTTAAGGAAACCGCCGATGTATATGCAAAAGCGTGCGGCGTTAACGGAAAGAGAAGTATGGTAGTCGATTTAAATTCGACAAATCCCGATAACTGGGATAATGACAGACACATACTTGTACCAAATCAAACAGATGCTTCTGTATGGGAAGTATCCGTTGCTGATTTTTCATCTTCTGCTTCAAGCGGTGTAAGTGAAAAACATCGCGGAAAATTTCTTGCGTTTACCGAAAACGGCACAACTGTTGACGGAGTTGAGGAAAACTCTTCAACCTGTATAGATTACTTAAAAAAGCTTGGCGTAAAGTACGTTCAGATTATGCCTTTTTATGATTTTGGTTCGGTTGACGAGAGCAAAGACATAATGGAACAGTATAACTGGGGTTATGACCCGGTAAATTACAATTGTCCCGAGGGTTCTTATTCTACCAATCCGTACGACGGCAATGTGCGCATAAAAGAGTGCAAACAGATGATTCAGGCACTTCATAATGCCGGAATCGGTGTTATTATGGATGTAGTTTACAATCACACATATAATACGGACTCTCCGTTCCAATATACTGTACCGAACTATTATTACAGAATGAATGAAGACGGAACATTCTCTAACGGCTCGGGATGCAGTAATGACACTGCTTCCGAACACGCAATGTTCAGAAAATATATGATTGATTCTGTTACTTATTGGGCAAAAGAATATCATATTGACGGTTTCCGCTTTGACCTTATGGGATTACACGATGTTACCACTATGAATAACATACGTACCGCTCTTGATAATTTGTATGAGGACGGCAGTGGAAAACAAATTATTATGTATGGCGAGGCTTGGAATATGCCGACCAACTGTGATACGGGAACAGAGCTCGCAAACCAGGGAAACTTGAAAAAGATGAGCGATAGAATAGGCGCATTTGACGATACTATCCGCGATGCAATTAAAGGCAGCACGGCAGGCACCGATAAAGGATTTGTTCAGTCAGGCTCCGGAAGAGCTGCTCTTAAAACCGGTATTGCTGGTCAGTCCGACACTACCTCGGGTTGGGCTAATGTTCCGTCGCAATGCGTTACTTATGCTTCTTGTCACGATAATCTCTGTCTCTACGACAAATTGGTCGATTCGGTTTACGGCAATGATGAGTATCGCAAAAGACATGAAGATCTTGTAAGTATGAATAAGCTGTCAGCCGCAATAGTGGCAACATCACAGGGAATACCTTTTATGCTTGCAGGTGAAGAGTTTGCAAGAAGCAAAGACGGAGACGAAAATTCTTTCTCATCAAGCAGAGAAGAAAATATGATTGATTGGAAAAACGTTGATGAATACAGCGACCTAATCGAATATTACAGAGGAATTTACAAAATTCGCGAAAATTTTGCGGCATTCTCAGACAGTACAGCTGCAACCGCTAATAGCATAAATTCTATTGAAAATCCGCCGTCAGGAGTGACAGGTTATATAGTAAATAACACCGAAGACGGAAAATGGAATAAAATGTGTATGATTTTCAACGGAGGCGATGATGAACAAAACGTTTCTGTTGACGGTGAATGGGTAATACTTGCTAATGATGAGACAGCCGGATTACGAAGCCTCGGTAAAGCCTCAGGCAGTGTTAAAGTAGCTGCTCATTCTGCAATTGTTATGGTAGACAAAGATGGTTTTGAAAGCGCAGGAATTTCTGATGATGAAGGCTTGGTTTATGTAAAGTATTATGATGATAAAACAGGAGACCTTATAAAAACTCAGGCTGTGTCGGGTGCAGTCGGAAGTCAGTATGATATTACCGACTATGCAGGAACACTTAATTATGATATAAAATCATCAAGCGGAGACATTAAGGGTGTTTTCACTGATAAAGTAAGTTATGCAAAGGTAAATGTTGAAGAATATGACGGAGCACTTTCAAACGTAATTTTCAAATTTGTTGATGATACCAACGGTGAAGAACTTGCCGATTCATATCAAGTTCGTAATCGTGAGGGGCAGCAGTATTTTACTCCCGAACTGCCAAGCATTGAAAACTATTCGCTGGTACTTGACTCATTGCCTGAAAACGGTGCGGGAAAACTGAAATCCGAAAACATTACTGTAACATATAAATACACAAGAGTAACAGACGATACCGATACTTCTGTATGCAAGGTTAATGTAATTTATATGTCTGATGACGGAAAAATTATAGAGACTAAGACGTTGACAGGAAGTGAAGGAGAACAATACGAGGTACCGCAAAACGAATATGAGGATAAAAACTTAGTTGAACTCCCTAAGAACTTTGCCGGTACATTTCAAAAAGGCGAGATTAATGTCCTTATGAGTTATTCAACGGAACCTGACCCGCTTGCCGAGGTTTTGGTATACGTTTACATCGGTGCAGGACTTATACTTGCACTATGCATTGCTTCTTCAATAATCTCATATTATAAGCGCAAACAAATTCATATGGATAACCTAGAGATAGTAGATTCAATTAATTACAGTGATGACACTGAAAAGTAAGCTTATTAAAAGCACATTATTTAGCAATTTTGCTAAAATATTAGTATCTGAATTTTCTCCGCGCTGCGGATTAAATTATAAAATTTTGGAGGAATTTCTATGAGAACCACAAAGAAAATCGTCTCTGCTGTTCTCGCCGTGTGTATGCTGGCTTCTACAAGTATTGTAACAAGCTTTGCAGCTACTGACACTTCCGAGTCGGTAGGAGCAGACACAAAATATACAACGGCAGCTCAGGAGATTGATAACAAGTACGCTTATAACGGCGATGACCTTGGTGCTACCTATACAAAGGATAACACAATCTTCAAGGTGTGGTCACCGACAGCTACTGAGGTAAAAGTTAATATTTATACAAAGGGCTCAGATAATGAGGATGGTTCTGCAAAGCTTGGAACATATACTTTGGAAAAAGTTATGGAGAACGACGAGTGGACCGGTTTGTGGAGTGTTAATTTGTCAGGCGATTGGAAAAATTATTATTATACTTATTCAATTACTACAACCGACACAACACATATGGGTTCCGACACTACCAAAACTTACGAAACTCAGGATGTATATTCAAAGGCTGTAGGTGTAAACGGCAACCGTTCAATGATTGTTGACCTTAACGATACAAACCCTGACGGTTGGGACAATGACCAGCACATTTTACTTGATAAGTCTACATCTTCACAGGTATATGAGCTGCACATTAAAGATTTTTCTTATGATAAAGATTCAGGTGTATCTGATGCAAACAGAGGTAAGTATCTTGCATTTACAGAGAACGGCACAACTCTGAAAAATGAGGGAGAGCTTTCAACCTGTATTGATTATCTTAAACAGCTCGGTATAACAACAGTTCAGCTTAATCCGTTCTATGATTTCCAGTCAATCGACGAGTCAAAGACTGATGACCAGTTTAACTGGGGTTATGACCCTCAGAACTACAATGTTCCCGAAGGTTCATATTCTTCTGACCCATATGACGGTAACGTAAGAATTAAAGAGTGCAAAGAAATGATTAAAGCTTTGCATGATGCAGGAATTTCTGTTGTAATGGACGTTGTTTACAATCATACATATTCAACTGATTCATGCTTCCAGAAAATTGTTCCTGATTATTATTACAGAATGAATGCAAACGGTACATTCTCAAACGGCTCAGGTTGCGGCAATGAGGGTGCTACCGAACGTGCAATGTACAGAAACTTTGTTATTCAGTCTGTATTGTATTGGGTAAATGAATATCATGTTGACGGCTTCCGTTTTGACCTTATGGGACTTATGGACGTTGAAACAATGAATATGATCAGAGATGCTCTTGATAAGGTTGACTCAAGAATCACAACTTGGGGCGAAGGCTGGACAGGCGGTACATCTAATTATCCAAAGACTACCTGCACAGGCGAACCGTTTTATCAGGCAATTCAGGCAAACTCTACAAAGCTCAACTCAAGAATTGCTTTCTTTAATGATTCAATCAGAAATGCAATCAAAGGCAGCGTATTTGAGAGTGATGAAAAGGGCTTTGTTCAGGGAAATGAAAAGTATGCAAGTGGAATACGCTATGGTGCACGTGCTAACACCAAGAAATACAATTGGCTTGCTCAGGCTCCGTCACAGTGTGTAACATATGCCGCTTGTCACGACAACGCAACTTTGTATGATAAGATAATTTGCTCAACTGATCTTGCAAATTACGATGAAAGATCAGAAGACGCAGTTAAGATGAACAAAATGGCAGGTGCAATGATTAATGCTTCTCAGGGTATTACATTTATGCTTGCCGGAGAAGAAATGTGCCGTACAAAATACGGTGATACAAACAGCTACAAGTCATCTCCTGAAATCAATAAGATTAAATGGCAGAACCTTGTAGATTATGCTGACGTAATCTCTTATTATAAGGGCTTAATTCAGATTAAAAAATCATTTACTCCGCTAACAAGTATGGATAATACATACTTTGATAACTTTACATTCGGCGGTTCAAGAATGACTGAAAAGTCAAACCAGGTTTCTTACGTTATCAAAAACGACCAGGCCGGCGAATGGAATACAATGGCTGTTATTTACAACAGTGCTTCTACCGAGGCAGAAGTTACTCTTCCAAGCACAACAACCGTTAACGATTGGGTAATTATTGCAAACGGAGACATTGCAGGTCTTGATTCACTCGGTGAAGTTACAGGCACAACATTTAAAGTTCCTGCTTATGCAACAATTATTGCAGTTGACAAGGAAGGTTATGAATCAGCAGGATTGAAATCCAACATGGGTAAGGTTGTTGTAAACTATCTTTACGAAAAGAACGACCAGCCTTTGAAAGATGCATTGACTCTTCAGGGTCAAATCGGAAGTAATTATCAGACACCGTCAATTTCTGGAATAGATGATACATACGTTCTTGATAGGGTTGAAGGTGACGAAAAGGGACAGTATTCCGAAGACACAAAAACAGTTACATATTACTTCAAGGATTATGTTCCTGAATCAATTACAAATGCTGACTTTAATAACGACGGCGTAGTAGATGTACTTGATATTACTACTATGCAAAAATACCTTATTAACCCACAGTCAATGACTCCTGAAATCGTTGAGAAATTAGACCTCAATTACGACGGAACTTCTGATGTAAGAGATATTACAATGCTTCAGAAGTATCTTGCCGGCTTTGCGGTTTCTAAGGGTTCAGTAGAGGTTAATTATTACTACCTTGATGCATCAGGAAATAAAAAGGAAATCACTCCTTCAAAGACAATAACAGGCAAGGTAGGCTCTGATTATTCAACAGAAGTATTCAGAGTAGTCGGTTATTCGGTTGACGAAGCAAGTATGCCGAAAAATGCAAACGGTAAAATACCGTATGGCGAAACACTTCAGGTAAATTATAAGTATTCAGCTTCAAGCCCTCAGATTAAGATTCATGTTAAACACAATGGTTCACTTACTTGGGATCCAACTCTTTGGATTTGGGGTTCTGATTTAAGCGGCAAAGACAAGGGCAATTACTCAGGCGGAACATGGCCTGGAGTAACTCTTGAAAACAAAGATGCTGACGGTTGGTATGAATACTCATTTACATATGAAGGTGCAGGAACATACAACTTGATTGTTTCAAACAATGCTACAAATCAGACTTCTGACTACAAGGGCTTTGTTGATAACGAACTTTGGGTAGTTATTAATGATGACCTTTACAACTCAAGTGCAGTTTATATTACTCCATATACTGAGAATCCTGATACAAATCCGGATGCTCCGATAGCACAGTATCATATAGGATAATTTAAAACTTTCCTTAAATGATTAAAGCCACTCGCTTTTGCGAGTGGCTTTATATTTGCATATCAACTACATTTTAAGTGCTTACTCAAAATCAAAACTCAGAAAAAATAAGGTGAGCCTGAGAATTGTCAAGTATAATCGGCTTATCATAATTGACTCTTTTTATACTGCCGTATAACATTCCGAATACAACCGTAGTCTTATCCATAACAGCACTCATCGCCTCTCCTTTTACAGTAAAGGGTCTAAATGTTATGTCTAATGCGGAATATCCTGCTTTAAAGTAATACGGTCTGTCAAATCTTCCGTTTGTGCTTTTTACATTAATCTGAGAGAGCTTTTCTATTTTACCGTCTACAAAAAAGCTGTTCTCATTACCGTATCTGTTGTCACCGACTCTGTTTGCAAGGCAAAGTGAAAACCTTTTGCCGTTAATAATGCAATCGGAACTCAATCTTTGGTAGTTGTGCTTTCTTGGTTTTGAAAAACGTGTCCAATCAAAATAAGCTCTTGCGGTATTTTCGTTAAGAGTATATTCCATTCCGCCTACTTTTATTACGCCTGATGCAACAAACTTTGGCACAAATCTTTTAAGGTAAAAATACTTTCTGTTTCTTTCAAACGGTGCAAGTTCGTTAAGACTTTCACCGCTAATTTTTTTTAGATTAATATTACAATAAAGATTCTTAAGTCCGCCAAAATCAATGAAATCACACTTTATAAATCTTCCGTCAGTGGTGTTGGTTAATTGTAATTGCAATCTTTTATCAGTATAAATTAACTCTCCGTTGTTTCCTGATTCGGGAAGATTATTGTTTATAAGGCTTACTTTTTTTACCACGTAATCGCTTATAACGCCTCCGCGCTTAAGGTCAGCAACTGCGATTTTTACTGCAAACTCAAGTCCG
Source organism: Ruminococcus sp. YE282 (assembly GCA_900101355.1). GTDB lineage: Bacteria > Bacillota > Clostridia > Oscillospirales > Acutalibacteraceae > Ruminococcoides > Ruminococcoides bromii_A. The sequence continues at coordinate 1,860 of FMUV01000050.1, read as the reverse complement.
AGATTTTCAACGGAAAGATACAATGAAACTTCTCCGTTATTGATAAAATAGCAGTCACGTTCACTGTGTCTGCCGCTTTTACTTTGCTGTTTGTTATAGATGAATACCGGTGATTTTGCCCATCCCGCCTGCATAACTTCGCCGTTTTGCTCAAAAACATTACACGGCTCTAAAATTTCGTGCTGCAATTATTTCACTCCGTTCCAAAATAATCCATAGTAAATATATCAAAAAATATAATGCGATTCAAGAATTATAACAGAATTGTAAATTTGTAATAAAAAAATACCTTTCAGAATATCATTTTATAATGAAAGACTAACTATTAAAAGTCAATAGGAAAACGAAAAGTTTTCCACAAAAATCAACAATCAGAAAACAGGCACGACAAAAAGAGCAACCGCGTAGTTGCTCGAAAAAATAATCAAGTGAAATAAGGTTATCGCCTGTAAGATTCTCCTGTGGTTTCCAGATGGTAGATCACCCTGACAAGTTTCTTGCAGGCATGAGAAATTGCTACGTTGTAGTGTTTGCCTTCGCTGCGTTTCTTGGCGAGGTATTCGGCAAAGGTATTATCCCAATTACAAACAAACTTCGTGGCGTTGAAAAGAGCGTAACGCAAATATCGGGAGCCGCGTTTCTCCATATGCGAGTACGAAGATGTTAGCTGCCCCGATTGATAGGTAGACGGCGAAAGACCGGCATAAGCGAGAATCTTGTCCGGTGAGCTGAAATTGTCAAAGTCGCCGATCTCGGCAATAATCATAGCGCCCATGCGGTAGCTGATGCCCGGGATGGTAAGGATGGGAGAATTGATTTCGTCCATGATAATCTCAATGTGAAACTCAATCTCCTCGATCTCTGCATCAAGCTCTCTGATGAGCTTGATAGTGTGTTTGAGCTCCAACGACTTGGCAGGCATATCCGAGCCGATAGAGTTTTTTGCATCAATGCGAATTTCTTCCGCTCTTTCCTTGCCGTAACGCCCTTTAGAAGCGGTTGACAGGAGATTGGTCAGCTTGGTGAGATGAACAGAAGCAATTTGCTTAGCGGACGGATATTGGCTCAACAACTCATAAACAGAAGCCATATGAAGCGTAGAAACCAGCTTTTCAAGTTCAGGGAACAGTATGTTAACCAATCTTGCGACAGAGGTCTTAAGCTTTGCGCGTTCCTTAACTTTATCAAATCTGTATCTTGTTAGTGACTTTAGCTCTTCGTTGTGGTATAATGTGTTTGAGTAGGACTTTAAGTTCACGTCAGACAACAACATAGCTGCAATGGTATGAGCGTCTACCTTATCCGTTTTCGTCTTTCTAAGGCTTAGACTTTTTCTGTAAAGATTTGTATGTAACGGATTGATAACGTAGGTTGGTAGCCCTTTATCAAGGAGATAGCCCAGAATATTGTAGCTGTAGTGTCCGGTGGCTTCGAGTCCTACTTTTACTTTTGTAAAATCATTTGCCACAGAGCAAATCTTCTCGTAAAGGCTGTCAAAGCCCTCGCGGTTGTTTTGAATGACAAAGGGGTTGAACAGAACCTCCCCTTCTGAGTTCATGATAAAGCAATCATGCTTATCCTTTGCAACATCAATTCCGATAACAATCATACAAATACCTCTTTCATAGTAGTTTCGATACTGCTTAGAGCCACAATGCTCTTTGCGATTGTAACCTTGTTTCACATAAACCGTCGTGCGGTATCTAACTGATTAACAACTGTACAAAGAGACTGTGGTTAGAGCCTTTCTTTGACCGTCTTGCGGTAGGAGACAAAAACTAATCCACAGTATCTCTAACAGTATAGCATACAGTCCTTGGAGAGGGACTCTAATAACTACTACTCTATAATACAAGGAGA
>FMUV01000054.1 GCA_900101355.1 Ruminococcus sp. YE282 | reverse complement strand
CTTTCTCATAGTCTTTTAGATGTCTGTATTTCCTTGGCATAACAAAAACCTCCTATGGTAGTTATTTTTATTCTACCATAGGAGGCTGTTTTTTTCTATTGTCCGTTTTTTACGGACTTGTTCAAAAGAATAGGTATTGAAATTTTAGACATTGTTTTCTCTGAAATACAATTTTTCTCAGAAAATTCTTTTCCGGCTTCTTTAACATCTCTGAGATAAACTTTCACGCTGACGTTTAGCCTTCTCAGCAATAAAAAGCTCACCCTCGGGACAAATTATTGATGTGTAGCAATTTTCACCGCATATCAAATCATATTGTTTAAGCAGCGCAGGATACATTGATTTTGTTTCCACATAACCGCATGTTGATATGAACACCAACTTTTTATTATGCATATTCTCATCACGCAATTCGTGAAAAGAAGAGCCGTCACCTGTTTGATTTCCCATATAATGCAACATAAACGGTAGACATCTGTCGGTTAGACATTTCATAACTGACGGCATGCCAAAAAAATAGAGTGGAAAGCTTTCGATGATTATGTCGGAAGCTTTTATTTTTTCATAAATTTCCTGCATATCATCCTTTATTATACATTCACCTGGTGTTTTACTCCAACAAGAAAAGCACCCAAGGCAAGGTTTTATTTCTTTTTTGTAAAGGTCAATCTGCTCAACTTCAGTGCCTTTAGGAAAGCCGTCAATAAAAGCTCTTGTAATGTTCATCGTATTACTTCTGCCTGATTTTGGACTGCCGTTAAGGATAAGTAATTTCATATTTTCCTCTTATTCATATACTGAGTTTCGTGGAATTGCCGTAAACAGCATGCTTCCCTTTGCCCTAACCTTACCGTCAACACTGATTATAGCCGAAAAGGTTGCTGAACCCGCTGTAATTATATCAGCAGATACATCAATTATTAATGTATCGCCCGGAATTACCGGTTTAAGAAATTTAAAATCTTTTACTTTTAAAAGAACATAAATTTTATCGTCGTTACTGTTTTCTTCCGAACTAATTACAAGACTGCAAAGCTGAACTGCGCTCTCTATAAGCAACACGCCCGGCATTATGGGAGTATCGGGAAAATGACCTGCAAAATAAGGCTCATTAACCGAAATATTTTTTAAACCTTTTGCCGAAACATTCGGCTCCAATTCAAGTACACGCTCAATCATTTGAAAAGGAGGTCTCTGTTTTATTCTTTTATTAATTTCAAGCAAATTCATCATAGGCTTAAACCTCCGTCAAGCACAATAACTTGTCCTGTCATATATGAAAAGTCATCCGAACACAATTGAGATACCACATTTGCCACATCTTCGGCTGTGCCGAATTTTTTCATTGGAATTGCGTCAACATATTTTTCAGCAAGGTCCTTTGGAATGGATTTCAGCATATCCGTACCTATAAATCCCGGAGCTACTGCATTAACCTGGATTCCGCGCGAAGCAAGCTCTTTTGCAAGAGTGGCAGTCAATGAATTAATTGCACCCTTTGTCGCACTGTAAACCGACTGACCCTCTACTGCAAGAACTGAGCTGACAGATGAAACATTAATTATTTTTCCGCTTTTTCTGCTAATCATCTTAAGAGCAGCCTGCTGAGCGCAATTGATGTAACCCTTAATATTTATATCAAGGCTTCGCTCAAGCGAATCCTGACGCACCATCAGGAGATATGCATCATCGACCACGCCTGCATTATTAACAAGAACATCCAATCTGCCAAAAGTGCTTTGAACATTGTGAAACATATTCTTTACTTCATCAATATTTGATGTGTCTGCTTTAAATGCTTCTGCTTCAACTCCAAGGTTTTTAATTTCATTAACAGTTTGAAGTGCAAGACTGTCATTTTTGTTATAGTTAACCGCAACATTATATCCGTCCTTTGCAAGGCGCAAAGCAATTGCCTTACCGATTCCCCTGGATGCTCCGGTAACGAGCGCTGTCTTTTCCATATAAATCTCCTGAAATAAAGTATTTATTTTACCTATCACTTATAAAATCTTTCTAAGAATAACCGCAGAATATGTTCCTCTGGTTCCGAAAGATACTGCAAGCATATATTTGTATTCCTTGGTATTAACATCTTTGTAAGAAACATTTTCTTTTGACAATATATAGGCATCAGACGATTGAATTTCACCTGAAAGAACTTTAGCAGCAAATGCAACCTGCATTGCAGCAGATGCCGCCCTTGCCTCTCCTGATTTTTCTTTTACAAGAAAAACCGAAATCGGTTTATCGAAAATTTCCTTGTAAACCGACATCTCTATGTTGTCAACAGTTTTGTCTCCGTTGCCAAATCCGCAAATTCCGTCAATTTGATTTAATGAAATTTCAGCATTGCTGCAAGCCTCATAAATTGCTTTTTTCATTGCGGACTCTGAACCTTTTAGTTGTCCAAACTCTATTGACTTGCGCGCCATAGCATAACCTGCTACTTCGGCATACTTTTTGCTGCAACGTTTTTCTGCACTCTCTTTTGATTCCAAAACAATTGACACAGAACCTTCGCCGAGTTTAAATCCATTATCTTGTAATGAATAAAGGTCGTTTTCAGATATAACGCCAAGATGTGAATACAAATCACTTTCAACATCAGTGTTTTCATCGGTACCTGTGGCAAGCATAATACTTTCGTTACCGTTATGAATAACATCGGCAGCATAACAAACACTCTGTAATCCAGACTGGAAGCCATTTGCAACTGTCACATTATAACCTTTGATACCGGCAAAAATGCTCAGATAACCTCCGGCAGCGTTATAAACGGTGTTCGGAAACAAAAATGCACTTCCGCTTTGAGTACCGTTCTCAATAACGTTTTTCTGGAAATTAATTATTTCTGTCATTGGTCCGTCCGAAGTACCGATTATGATACCAATGTCATTTTCATTGTTTTCATCAACGTTTATTTTTGCGTCATCAAGTGCCTTTACTCCGCTTAAAAGCTGCAACTGACTCAGACGGTCAAGCTTGCGGTAAAAAGCCATCTTGATACCATATTCCTTATAATCGGCAGAGGTTATTTCAGCTTGATAACCTTTATCAGGCTGATAGTTTTCTCCGCAAAGCTGTCCGATACCTGTTATATATATATGTGATTTATTGCTCCTGTTCAAAATCTTATGGTGATTTTTTGAAAAAACTATACTTGCATTATTACCACCAAAAGCAAATGAATTTGATACTGCATAATCAACTGACTTGTTACGATATGTATTCGGAATAAAGTCAAGCGTTCCGGATTTAGTTTTAAGATTATCAAGATCTTCTTCAGAATAACCGATTGTAGGCGGAAGTTTGCTGCTTTCAATTGCCTTTGCGGTAAAAACCGCTTCAATTGAACCTGCTGCTCCAAGACAATGCCCCGTCATAGACTTTGTTGAGCTTACGGACAGATGATTATTGCCGTCAAATAACTTATGAAGAGAAAGAAATTCAGCTTCGTCGTTTTTCGCTGTTCCTGTGCCGTGGGCATTAATGTAATCAACATCTGCAAAATTCAGTTCTGAATTTTTTATTGCTCTTGAAATTGCACTCATCTGACCCTCTCCGTCAGGTCTGGGTGCAGTAATATGATAAGCGTCTGAGCTTACTCCGGAACCAAGAATTTCGCAATATATCTTTGCTCCGCGATTGACTGCATGCTCGTAGCTCTCTATAATCAAAATACCCGAGCCTTCACCAAGGGTTATTCCGTTGCTATGGTTAAACGGTGAGCAATCATCTTGTGACAGAGCATGAAGCGCATGAAACCCCGCAAATGCAAGTGAAGAAAAACTGTCTGAACCGCCTGCAACAAAGACGTCTGCTTTTCCGGCTCGAATAAGGTCACAAGCATATGACAAACTTAAAGTTCCTGCCGCACAGGCATTTACAATGTTAGCCGTTATTCCGTTTAGATTGAAATGCTTTGCAACATTATTGGCAATTGCCGAAGCATGTATCTTTAAAATATCTGCCTTGTTGCCACTTCCGTTTTTATATCTTTCGGTATAATACTTATCAATGCTCGCAGCTCCGCCGACGCAGCTTCCAAGAATAACACCGATATTATCGGCTGTTTCATCTTCCAATTTAAGATTTGCATCATCAATAGCTTCCTGTGCAGCTTTAATGCACAAAAGTGATGAGCGGTCATACTGTTCGTCAGAGAGCTTTGAATCCGGCAATGAAACCTCTGCTCCCTTATGGGAATAACATTTTTCGGTGTCAATTGATTTTACAACGCTGATTCCCGATTTTCCGTGTATGGCTGTATCCCAACATTCATCGACATTGTTTCCAAGTCCGCATATAAGCCCTAAGCCGGTTACAACGCAGCGTTTTTGTTCAGTCATAATTACTTCGCCTCTGTATGTTCCTCAACATATTTTGTCAGTGTGTTAATAGATTGAAATTCTTCTCTCGGTGCGCCTGTCATATCAACGCCAAACAAATTGTCAATACCTGCTATAATTTCAATTGAATCAATTGAATCAAGACCGATATCTTCTCCGAAAAGCTCTGAATCGTATTCAAGCTCATCAGCAGGAATACGAAGATTTTCAACTAACATTCCTTTTATTTTTTCTGCAATTTCGTTATTCATAATAATACCTTCCTTTAATTTATTATTTTATATTATAAAAATATCAGCTAAATTAATAATAAGTCCCTATATTGCCATATTTTTCTACCATAGAATTATACATACACTTAACATCTGATTCTGCTGTTTTCATAAGTTGCTTTGCGTATTTTGAATGGCGCATATCCTCCGGACAATTACTTTTAATAGGCTTTCCTATCATAATTTTCTGGCGCTTACCGAAAAGCATATCATATTTTCCGTAAATAGCAACAGGCACAACATCAACTCCGTCTTTTGCAGAAAGCATACCTGCTCCGGGCTTAAATTCAAGCATTTTTCCATCTCGTGCAACGGCACCCTCAGGAAAAATCAAAACAGAACTGCCGTTTTTAAGTGCAGTTTCGCAATTTGTGTACCAACTTGAATCCATAGAGTTTAAATCAATCGGAATACTTCGCGTCCATTGAATTAAAGTACCTATTCTCATTTTGTTATACCATTTTGTCATAACAAGCATATACGGTTTATACTTTTTCAGAACGGAAGCAACAAAAATAGCATCAAAGTGATGTGTGTGATTACATACAAAAACATATTTTGAGTTTTTATTCGGATGTTTTAATGAGTCATCCTGCCAAAATACCTTTGGTCGAAAGGTTATGTAAGCAAGACCTGTAACTATCCCTTGAAACAATCTGCACCCTAATGATTTTTTTATTATATCTTTCTTTTCTTCCATATTCAGTACAACCTTTGCATTGGAAAAACTATTTATCAATTATAGAATTATTATAAAATAAAACCACATTCTTTCAATGGGCAAAAAATAAATGAATGTATTTTATGAAACATTTTGTCGAAATTTGTTGCAAAAAATTGCTGTGATATTTTGGAAAAATCATTATAATACAAAAATATCCCGGCACCAAACGGAACCGGGATAAAATTATATTCAATTAATATTCTCTGTCATACTTACTGATTTTTTTCTTCTTTGGCTTTTGTTCATTTTCGTCATCTTTTGTAAGCCTTGACATCATCGCTATTGTTGTAATGAATGAAATAGCAATATATAACAGTAATGCAAGTGTTGAACCGATATCAATATAATTAATTGTGATAATTAAAAGTATTGCAAGCACACCGATAAGGCAGCATACAAGCGATACTATATTTTTTAGATTGCGTTCCTTGTCAAACGCGCAAAAGCAAAAACCGATTATAGGAATTAATATAAAAATAAAGTAGTAAGGTATGTACGATTGAAAGGCTGAAAACTGTGACTGTGCAACATTATCGCCGGAACCGCCAAGATAGCTCAGCATATCAAATACTGTTGCATAAAAATTGTTGGTCGGGTCACTTGGATTAGGAATAGTCACGTATGTCATTGTGCAAAGAAAAACCTGTAACAAATACAAAACGCATTGGGTTATTCTGAGCCTCTTTCTTGTTTTATTTTCAGGCAATTTAAGCATTTGTTACCTCCGATATTTTTATTAATTTACATTGTATCACAAATTGCTCCGTTGCACAATAAGAAAATTCGTGATATAATTTAATAATTAAACAAAGGAGTTGAATAATATGAGTTACATCAACGAATCTATAATTTATAACATATATCCGCTTGGATTCTGCGGAGCTCCGAAAGAAAACGACGGCAAACTTGAATACAGACTTGACAAAATTTATGATATAATAGATAATCTTAAAAAAATGTCTGTAAACGTTATAGTATTTAATCCGCTTTTTGAGAGTTCAAAACACGGATATGATACAATTGATTATCGAAAAGTAGACTGCAGACTCGGAGATAACGATTCCTTCAAAAAGCTTTGTCAAACATTACACAAAAATGGCATAAAAATTATGCTTGACGGCGTGTTTAACCATGTTGGCAGAGATTTTTTTGCTTTTAAAGACGTTCAGGAGCACCTTTGGGACTCACGTTACTGCGGATGGTTCCAAAATCTTAATTTTGACGGAAACAGTCCTCTTGGTGACAAATTTTGGTATGAGGGCTGGGCAGGTCATTACGACTTGGTTAAACTTAATCTGCAAAATCCTGAAGTTGTTGATTATCTGCTCGATTCGGTTAATTTCTGGATTGATGAATTTGATATTGACGGTCTTAGGCTTGATGCGGCAGATTGTATAGATCTTGAATTTTTCAAAAAATTAAGAAATAATTGCAAAGCCAAAAAATCTGATTTTTGGCTTTACGGTGAAATTATTCACGGCGATTACAACCGCTGGGCAAACAGCAAAACCCTTGATTCTGTTACCAACTATGAATGTTATAAGGGAATTTATTCAAGTCACAATGATCATAATTATTTTGAAATTGCGCACTCGTTAAATCGTCAATTTGCAAACGGCGGTATATATCAGAATATTTACACATACAACTTTGTTGATAACCACGATGTAAATCGTATTGCAAGTACATTAAAAGATAAAAATCACCTTAATAATGTATATACAATGCTGTATACAATGCCCGGTGTACCCTCAATTTATTACGGCAGTGAATTTGGTATTGAAGGAACAAGAAGCGAACACAGTGATTATGAATTAAGGCCTTGTATTGACCTTAACAATATTCATAATGCAAACTATGACTTATTCAATCATATTATAAAATTAGGTAAAGTAAGGTTAAATCTTGAAGCGTTAAAATACGGAAAATTTGAAAATGCAAACATAAAAAATGAAACCCTGGTATATAAGAGATTCACCGATAACCAGACTGTATTCGTAGCTTTTAACCTCACTAATCATGATGAGAGAATCGGATTTGACGCACAATACAACGGTAAACTGACAGACGTTCTGAACGACAATCAAATTTTTGATGCAAACGGATGGACAGAAATTGATATGCCGCCCTGTTCATCAAGGATTCTTGTTGTTAACGACGGAAGTTTTAAATTAGATTTAAATCAAGAAAGTGTTGTAAAGTCTGTCGAAAGCAATAATAGTACGCAAAATGATGAGATTGATAACGAAGGAATTGAAGAAATTACTCTCGGAAAATATCGTCATTTTAAAGGAAACGTATATGACGTCATCGGATTTGCAAAGCACAGTGAAACCGGTGAAAAACTTGTAATATACAGGTCTGTTGAAAATCCTGATGAGGTTTGGGCAAGACCATATAAAATGTTTGCCGAAACAATTGGCAGCGACGGCCAGACGGTTAAAAGATTTACAAAAATTTAATAATAAAATTATATTTTTACATACCGTAAGGATAGAACCGAACACTCAATAAGACTGTTCGGTTCTGTTGTTTACATTAACTAATGAGGTGATTGAATTGGATAACATTAAATTGCGTATTGCAACAGTTGATGATGCCGAAGAACTTTTACAAATATATAAACCATATGTTGAGAATACTGCAATAACATTTGAATATGAAGTACCTGATTGCAAAGAATTTGCACAAAGAATTGTCAATACTTTAAAAACATACCCATATATTATCGCAGTAAAATACAATGAAATACTCGGATACGCATATGCCTCAACATTTAAAGACAGAGCGGCATATGATTGGGCTATTGAAACAAGCATTTATATTAAATCTGATGTAAGACATTCCGGTATTGGAACAAAGCTTTATGACTGTCTTGAGAAATTGCTTAAAACTCAGGGAATATTAAACGCAAATGCGTGCATTGCTTATTTGGAAACCGAAGAAAAGCACTTGCCCGCTGACAGTACAAAATTTCATGAACATTTTGGATTTAAACTGGTGGGAGTATTTCATAAATGCGGTTATAAATTTGAAAAATGGTACGATATGATTTGGATGGAAAAATTAATCGGAGAACACAGCAACACGCCTAATCAGGTAAGAAAAATCTCTCAGCTAAGCCAAGCTGAACTTAAGTCAGCAGGCCTTGATATATAGTAATCATGCTGACTGCCTTTGCCCTATTCTAAGCCAATTTACAAAACTATAAATATCATTTACCAAAAATACGGCAAAACATATTACGACCGATACATATGAAATATCATAAATTGAAGCAAGCGACCACAGAATAATTAAAACAATGTCATTTAATGCATATGCAATTGCGAAATAAGGGCTGCGTCTGAATGTCAAGTATACTGCAGAAAAACTTGTTGTAACCGAAATTGTGCTTGGTATCAGATTGGCTGTATTAAAAGCCTTGAGAATAAAGTAAAATACAATTGTTACAATTAGTGCAAGAACAGTCATAAATATTATTTCTTTATACGAAATATGATTAACTCTGACCTCTGAACGCTTACCGTTATAAGGATTTCTAAGCCACGAAACAAGAGCAATACATGCCATTGGTACAGTCATTCCGAGATACGTTATCATTTCACCGTAATATGAATACGAAAATGAGATTATACCATAAAGAATTCCAAAAACTATTATAAGGACCTGTCCAAAAGGGTTTCCCTTGGCGTTTAAAATCAGCGAAGTTACACCTACTATCGATGAAACAAGCGTTGTATAATTTGTTCGGTCAAAAATGACAAATGAAGACACAATTATCGCAATGGAAAAAAGCCACAGCGAAATTTCAAATTTTGAAAAATAGTTTGTAATTGTTTTAATTATTTTCATAATAATCCCCCATAAAAAAAGGGCTCTATAATAAAAATTGGGGTAAGAACAAAAAGAGCCTACAAAAATTAAAGTAAAAAAGTATAGCATATTTGTAAAAAAACCTTTAAAATGAAAGTGGAAACAAACCATTTTAAGGAGAATCAAATATGCTCTACAAACATTTTACAGAAAAAATACTCGGATTGCAAGGTATTTTAATTGAAAACATAAAAAACACAGATAATACAATTCACGTTTATTGTAAATTAGAACGGAAACTGCATAAATGCCCCTGTTGCGGTAATTTCACCGATAAAATTCACGATTATCGTGAACAGATA
>FMUV01000057.1 GCA_900101355.1 Ruminococcus sp. YE282 | reverse complement strand
CTGTGAGTCCTACGCTATTCTCAAAAGCTCTGTCTCCTATACTTGTTACTGTATCAGGAATTGTATAATTTCCTGCCTTGCTCTTTGGATAAAGCAATATTAATGTTTGTTCCTTGTTAAGTAATGCTCCATCATAGTCTGAATATGTTGCATTATCTTCTGATACTTCTATGTTCTCAAGTGCTGTGTCACCAGAAAATACAGTTGATGATATTGAGCTCAGATTTTTACCAATAGATACATTCTTTAAACTGACACAATTCTCAAATGCATTGTTATCTATTGATTTTAAATTTTCACCAAGGGTTAGTGTCTCAAAATTTCGGCAATTATAGAAAGCACCACTACCGATAGTTTCAACAGAATCTGAAATGGTCAACGATTTTAAATTCTGATTGCCATAGAAGGCTTTATTATTTATATTTTTTACTCCATCACCTATTACTATGCTTTCTACATTACCACAATATAAAAATGCATAAGTTCCTATTGTTGCTCCATTACCGTTTATTTCTATTTCTTTTAACGAATTACAGTTAGAAAAGCTCTCATATCCTATACTTGTCAGACTGGACGGAAGTTTTACGCTTGTTATTCCGTCACAATCATAAAATGCATAAGCGTTAATTGTTTTTATTCCGTTTCCAAATGTGAGTTCGGTTATTGCATCATCATTTCTAAATGCAGAATCGCCTATACTCTCTACACTGTCAGGCAATTTCACTGATTTCAGTGATGTACAATAATTAAATGCATAGTTACCTATGGCTTTTACACTCTTTCCGAATGTTACTTCCGTCATTGATATACAGCTGTTAAACGCACTGTTTCCGATTGTTGTAACTGTATCCGGTATTGTAACAGTCTTTATAAAAGTCTTGTTATAAAAAACCGAATCACCTATTATTGAAACATCTTTACCGTCAATTTGCTCCGGTATCTGCAATGCTTCATCCTCTCCGCTGTAAGAAGTAATTTTTACTTTGGTATATTCATCAACCAAAGTATATGTGTAATCACCGTTTACGTAAGTTTCTTCGGTACCTGTGATTTCTGACAGTGTCTCAGCGGCCTTTGCATACCACGAATGAAAAACCTCACTCGGAAGAATTGTAAACACGCCAAACACCATAACAAAAACAAGCACCATAGAAACAACACTTTTAATTGCTTTTTTCATTATTTTGTTCTCCTTCTCCTAAAAATAATTGTTCATAAAGACAACATATTAATTTTATCACATTGAATTTTAAAAACTATTGACGAAAAGCATAAATTAAATGGAATATTTTGTATAATTTAAACCTATTTTACAAAATGTGTTATATTCATATCAGAATACAGTATTCATAACCAAAAATATAAAAAGGCTGCCACAGTGAGTTCTCTCACTTATGACAGTCTTTCAGAATAAAAATTATTTAAATTTGGTTTAAGTAATAAGTTTATGTCGAGTATTAGACTTAATTATTACTTTTTGTGAAAGGAAAACAAGCCTTTCTTTTCATACGGAGATTTTGTAACAGACAAAACCTTATAACCGGTTTGATCTATAACTTGCCTCAATTTATTATCGTCAATATCATTTTCAGCAATAATTTCAGTCTGTCCCTTTGTATGACTCGACTTAACCTTTTTAACATTGAAATTTTGACGTATGGCGTCATTAATATAACTTTCACACATACCGCACATCATTCCATCAATATCAATAACTATTTTAATCATATTTTTCATTCTTTCAAAATAATCAGATGCATTAATCCTTATAACTGTTTAATTAATGCAACAATCTTTCTAAGCATCATTAAATTTTTCAAGTGCATTTTCATCTATTTCTGCAAGTAACGCACAGGTTGCATTTTCTATATTATTTAAATCAGGGAAAATTCGTTTCAACAATGCAGACAGCGACTTATAATATTCACTGTATTTAAGTGCAATTTCATTACCGTATTCCGTAAAAGAGGCAACACCGTAAAAGTCCTTGTTGATAATCCCCATTTCAATAAAAGTATCAAGCATATTGTGCACACTCGGCTTGCTAAGTCCAAGTGCCGCGGCGATATCAACACATCTAAGCCCTTTGGACGATTTTTCAAGCTCCTTCATTGCGAGCAAGTATCGAATATTGGAGGCAGTAAGAAGTTTTGAATTAGCCATAGCTTACCTCCTGTTTAAATTACAGGGAGACACGAACATCGTATCTCCCCATAATACAAAATCTAATGCTTGTGGCAAGACCCTTTCATCGGACAACAGCCGCAGTTACAGCCGCAGGAGGATTTGCCCTTTTTCTTGTTCTTCACAAGAAAAACTATTATAAGTGCGACAATAGCCGCAAGCACAAGGCTGATAATTATTGTAGCCAAATTTTGCAAAATCCATGCAATCATATATATACCTCCTGTAAAGTAATAATACAAATGCTAATCAAAGCAACAATATTTTATACTTTAACTTTCTGTGTAAGCTTTGTTGCTTCTTTATATTTCTTAAAGAACAACATATAAACCATAAATGCAAGCACAGCAATTGCAAATATCAAACCGATTACGTTCAGATTACCCGTGAATATTCCACCGAACTGATAAATCATAAAGGAAATTGCATATGCAAATACGCACTGATAACCGATTGCAAACCAAGTCCATTTTGCATTGTTCATTTCACGCTTGATTGCGCCCATTGCTGCAAAGCACGGTGCACAAAGAAGGTTGAATACAAGGAATGAAAAACCTGAGAGCATTGTAAACGATGCTGCCATTTCTGTATATACATTGCCTGATGCACCATAGAGAATACCGAGTGTACCAACAATATTTTCCTTAGCAACAAGGCCTGTAATTGTAGCAACAGCTGCCTGCCAGTTGCCCCATCCGAGAGGTGCAAATATCCAAGCGATTCCGTTACCGAGAGCAGCAAGAATTGAATAGTTAAGCTCATCTTCAGTAAGCATGCGGAATGAACCGTCAACAAATCCAAAGTAAGATGTGAACCAAACAAGAATAGTTGAAAGAAGAATTATAGTGCCGGCTTTCTTAATAAATGACCAGCCTCTCTCCCACATTGAACGAAGAACGTTTGAAACTGTCGGAATGTGGTATGCCGGAAGCTCCATAACAAACGGAGCAGGATCACCGGAGAACATCTTTGTTTTCTTAAGCATAATACCTGAAACAATGATAGCAGCCATACCGATAAAGTATGCGCCTGTTGCAATCCAAGGAGAACCTCCGAAAATTGCACCTGCGATCATAGCTATAAACGGCTGCTTAGCACTACAAGGGATAAATGTAGTAGTCATAATTGTCATACGGCGGTCACGTTCATTCTCAATGGTACGTGAAGCCATAACACCCGGAACACCGCATCCTGTACCGATAAGCATAGGGATAAATGATTTACCGGAAAGTCCGAATTTCCTGAATACACGGTCAAGTACAAATGCAATTCTTGACATATAACCGCAAGCTTCTACAATTGCAAGCAGTAAGAAAAGAACGAGCATCTGAGGTACGAAGCCAAGTACAGCACCTACACCGGCGATAATACCGTCAAGTATAAGTCCCTTAAGCCAATCAGCAGCATTTACCGCGTCAAGTCCGTTTTCTGCAAGAACCGGAATACCGGGAACCCAAACACCGTAAGTTGATGCGTCAGGAGCGCCGTAATTTTCTTTGTAATCTGTGTTTAAATATTGACTTACCGCATCCTCAAGAGCAGCCTTATCTGTATCAGGAAAATCTGTTACTTCAAGTGTTTCTTCATCTTCAACACTGTAAGTAACATTTGCGTTACTTGGTGTAAGTGCAACAAGTTCATTCAGGCTCTGCTTAGCAGTTTCTTCGTCATAATCTTCAGACTCGGATTCAAGAGCAGCCGCAATATCATCGTTACCGTATTCAATGTTAAACGCATCAATAATCTGGTCAGTATCGCCGTAATCTTCAACTGCCTGTTCATATTGAGAAGTGCCTATACCAAACAGATGCCAGCCGTCACCAAACAGTCCGTCATTTGCCCAGTCAGTCGCAGCCGTACCGACAGTAACCATTGATATGTAGTAAATTAGGAACATTACAACAGCAAATATTGGAAGACCCAACCAACGGTTAGTTACAACTTTATCGATTTTATCAGATGCCGAAAGTTTTCCCTTGTTTGCCTTTTTATAGCAAGCTTTAATTACTGAAGCAATATAGATGTATCTTTCGTTTGTGATGATGCTTTCTGAGTCATCGTCCATTTCCTTTTCGGCAGCCTGGATATCTTCCTCAACATGAGCAAGTGTAGCTTTATCGGTCTTGAGTTGGTCAAGAACCTTATCATCACGCTCAAAAACTTTGATTGCATACCATCTCTGCTGTTCTTCAGGCATATTATGTACAACAGCTTCTTCAATGTGAGCTATTGCATGCTCAACAGGACCTGAGAATGTATGCATAGGAATTGTTTTGCTGTTTTTCGCTGCATCAATAGCTGCTTCAGCAGCTTCCATAACTCCGTTGCCCTTTAATGCTGAAATCTCAAGCACCTTACAGCCAAGCTGACGAGACAACTCAGAAATATTAATCTTGTCACCGTTCTTTTTGACGATATCCATCATATTGATTGCAACAACAACCGGTATACCGAGCTCAGTAAGCTGAGTTGTAAGATAAAGGTTACGTTCAAGGTTTGTACCGTCTATGATATTCAGAATAGCATCAGGGCGTTCACCGATAAGATAGTTTCTGGCAACAACTTCTTCAAGGGTATATGGTGAAAGCGAATAGATACCGGGAAGGTCAGTAACGATAACACCGCTGTGCTTTTTTAATTTACCTTCCTTTTTTTCTACTGTTACACCCGGCCAGTTTCCAACAAACTGGTTAGAACCGGTTAATGAGTTAAACAATGTGGTTTTACCACAGTTTGGGTTGCCCGCAAGGGCAATGCGTAATTCCATAGTAATTTCCTTTCTTAAATAATTAGCCAATGCTAACTGTTTGGCTGAAAAATAAGGGATTGCTCCCTAAAAAATCACTCAATCTCAATCATTTCAGCGTCAGCTTTTCTTAGCGAAAGTTCATATCCTCTTACGGTAATCTCAACCGGATCGCCAAGCGGAGCAACTTTACGGATGTAAACATCTACACCACGGGTGATGCCCATATCCATAATGCGGCGTTTAACAGCACCCTCGCCGTGAAGCTTCACAACTTTGACAGTCTGACCAACCTTTGCTTCCTTAAGTGTCTTCATTCTATATCCTCCTTATATTATTGTTTTATGTATGCAACACAAAACAATATAAATTTTATTGAACTGTTAAAAACAGAAATCAAACCATTATTTTGCGTGCCATTTCATCGCTTATAGCAACTCTTGTCTCTTTAACCTTAACAATAACATTACCATTCAATGTGCTTATTACACTTACATCTCCGCCTACAACAAAGCCAAGATTTTCAAGGTGCTTTTTTACTTCAGGACTTCCGCCAACTTTTTTTATGGTGATATTTTCACCGGGATTTGCATAACTAAGCGGCATCATATGTACTCTCCTTCACTTTGCAATTAATTAGCTAAGGCTAACTACTAATCTAAAAATTAGGTTAGCTCTTGCTAACCAATAGTATAATAAAACACTTTTAAAAATAAGTCAACTCATTTTTAAAAAATATTTTATAATAATTTGATTTTTGTCAAACTACTTAAATATAGATAGTATTTTTTGTAGTTTTTGTATATATATAATTACAGTACCAGAATTAACTAAAAGCTTGTAGTATTGCTTTTATTAATATATAATAATAATATATCAACTATATGTTTTATATTTTTTACATATTCATAAAGTAGTGCTATATTATATTTATATTATGATTTAAATCGGAACAAACTATGCTTTGCTTAAGGAGCAAAGCTTTGATTATATATACAAAATATGAGAGGTAAAAATATGAAATCACTATTTGTAAATATTAAAAAATGGTTCAAACGTTTTGAAACTAATCACCAAATGTCTGAAGCTTTTATTAACTGCATTTTTCTGGCAATGTCAGGTGGATTTCAGGATGCATATACATATTTCACAAGAGACGGTGTATTTGCAAATGCTCAGACAGGCAACGTAGTGTTAATGAGCAGGGAATTTATGACCGGCAATTTTAAACAGGCACTTAAATATCTGTTTACAATTCTTGCGTTTGCTGCCGGTGTGTTTTTTGCTGACAGAATACAAAAGCATTTTAAATATGCAAAAATGTTTCACTGGCGACAAGGAATTTTGCTGTTAGAAATTGCAATTCTATTGTTGGTTGGATTTATGCCTCAAAAAATGAATACCTTGGCAGCAGTAATGGTATCTTTTTCATGTGCGCTACAAGTTCAAACATTTAGAAAAGTTAAGGGATATTCTTACGCAAGCACCATGTGCATAGGAAATTTAAGAAGTGGAATTTCCTCTCTCTCGGATTACATTCAAAATAAAGACCCGGAGGAATTTAATCGTACGGTATACTATTTTGGTATTATCTTTTTCTTTGCAATAGGAGCAGGGTTTGGCGGTGTTCTGTCAGATAACTTTGGCATTCATATTATTTGGACTTCATGTATACTGCTTTTGATAAGCTTTATACTTATGTTTAAGGAAAAAATAAGCTAAATATAATTTTAAGCTCTGATATTTCTATCTTAATAAGACGAGAACACGTCAGAATTTCAGTGAAAGTTATAATCTCTCACAAAACCATAAGGAGCTAACCTCTTTACACTGCTTGCGATAGATTTTTTTAAACATATCTGTTAATAATATGTGAGACAAGGAGAAAATAGAATGATTTATGATTATTACAGAATATTTTATTATGTAGCTGTATATAAAAGTTTTTCACAAGCCGCAAAGGTTCTCAATAACAATCAGCCAAATATAACCCGATGTATGAATATTTTGGAAAATGAGCTTGATTGTAAGCTATTCCTAAGGTCTAACAGAGGTATTAAACTTACTTCAGACGGCAAGCGTCTTTATGATCATCTCAGCATAGCATTTGAACAAATTAGTATTGCAGAAAATGAAATCAAGCAAAAAAGTGAGCTTGAAAACGGGCTGGTAACTATCGGTACAAGTGAAACTGCACTTCATCTTGTTTTGCTTGAAAAACTTGAAAAATTCCACGAGCTGCATCCGCACGTTAGGATAAAAATAACCAATAATACCACGCCACAAGCAATCAATGCACTAAATAATAACTTAGTAGACTTTGCCGTTGTAACATCTCCGCTTTCAGATTATAAAAAGCTGCAAAAAATCAAACTGATGTCATTTAAAGAAATCTTAATCAGCGGTAAAAAATACAAAAATCATTTAGACAATCGGGTTAGTTTAAAAGATATATCCGATATACCACTCGTATCACTTTCAGACGGAACAAGCACAAGAAATATGTATGAAAAATATTTTTTAAAATATGATTTACCGTTTAATCCCGATATGGAAGTTGGAACAGCAGATCAAATACTGCCAATGATTGTCCATAACCTTGGTATTGGATTTTTTCCCGAAGCATTTGCAGAAAAACTAATCGAAGGCGGAGAGGTTTTTCGTATTGATATTAGGGAACCTGAACCGCAAAGAGATATTTTTATATTAAGCAAAACCAATTCTCTGTTCAATAACGCTACACGCAAATTATTTGATTATATAGGACAAAATGATTGATAAATAAAGGCTCTATAATAAAAATTGGGGTAAGAACAAAAAGAGCCTACAAAAATTAAAGTAAAAAAGTATAGCATATTTGTAAAAAAACCTTTAAAATGAAAGTGGAAACAAACCATTTTAAGGAGAATCAAATATGCTCTACAAACATTTTACAGAAAAAATACTCGGATTGCAAGGTATTTTAATTGAAAACATAAAAAAACACAGATAATACAATTCACGTTTATTGTAAATTAGAACGGAAACTGCATAAATGCCCCTGTTGCGGTAATTTCACCGATAAAATTCACGATTATCGTGAACAGATA
>FMUV01000031.1 GCA_900101355.1 Ruminococcus sp. YE282 | reverse complement strand
ATTTCCTTTTATTAATCAAAACTCTTTCTCAGCGTAGTAACCAATGCTTCTGGAAAACACTTTTTATCTGCACCGCAGTATTTCCTTTTATTAATTCAAAATTCTCCCTCAACGCAGTTACCAACACTTATTCATTGACTTATTCATTGAAACAGATTTTTGTTTTTTTATATCACTATTCTTAGTTTTCTTTAATTTTGCTATACATATATAATATAGCACAAATAGACTCCACTGTCTTAATCTTAATTTTTAATACTGTACCAAAAGATTTGAAACATTAAAGTGTTTTATAACAATCAATACAGTTAGTCCCCATTTTATATATAATTGTTTATTTAATTTAAAAATGTCGGTCATTACTCATTCTAAATTTATCAACATAATGCACCAAGTGTACATTGATTTTAATGATTATAAATGGTAAAATAAATCAAAGTTATAATTATTCTTTATCGGAATTAAAAAATATTTTTAAAATATTATAATAGATTGGTATGTAAAATTTATTATAACAACTAACTAATTATTAAGTGCCAATTCGGCTTTCGGAGGAAATATCTTGAAACTTGGTCTTGACATCGGTTCAACAACAATTAAATGCGTTGTGCTTGACAACGATAACAAGCTGATTTACAGCACATATGAACGCCATTACTCACAAATCACCGACAAAACTGCAGAAATTCTTAACACTGTATGTTCTAAAATTGACGGTGTAGAGGGCGCGTATGTTGCAATGTCAGGTTCTGCCGGTATGGGTGTTGCCCAGGCATGCGGCATTGACTTTATTCAAGAGGTTTACGCAACACGAATTGCCGCAAACACTTTTCTTCCGGGTACGGACGTAGTAATAGAGCTTGGCGGCGAGGACGCAAAAATTCTGTTCCTTACAAACGGACTTGAGGTTCGTATGAACGGAACCTGCGCCGGCGGTACGGGTGCGTTTATTGACCAGATGGCAACCCTGCTCAACGTTCCACTTGAGGAGCTTGATGACCTTGCAAAGAAGCACGAAAGAACATATACCATTGCTTCACGTTGCGGCGTGTTTGCAAAAACAGATATTCAGCCGCTCCTAAACCAAGGCGCAAGAAAGGCAGACATTGCAGAAAGCATTTTCAATGCAGTTGTAAGCCAAACCGTTGCGGGTCTTGCTCAGGGCAGAGAAATTGAGGGTCAGATTGTATATCTCGGCGGACCTCTCACATTTATGAGCGAACTCAGAAAATGTTTTGACACTACCCTTAATACCAAAGGCATTTGCCCTGAAAATTCTCTGTACTATGTTTCCAGCGGTGCCGCTCTTTGTGCTGAAAAGAAAATTGACTTCGACAAAGTTATTGAACAGGTAAAGCATTACAGAGGCTCGGGCAACTTTGCTTTCAATCCGCCTCTTTTTGAAAATGAAGAAGAATACAAAAAGTTCACACAGCGCCACGCAAAAGCCGATGTAAAGCAAAAAGAACTTAAAGGCTACAAAGGCAAGGCATACATCGGAATGGACGCCGGCTCCACCACCGTTAAAGGCGTTGTTCTTAACGAAGACGGTGAACTGCTGTATTCAAAATATATACAGTCAAAAGGTAATCCGGTAGAGATTATCAAGGAATTTCTTGAGGAAGTATATTCTATTAATCCGGATATTAAGGTTGCTTCTTCAGCCGTTACAGGTTATGGTGAAGACATTATAAAGAATGCATTTGACGTTGATTACGGCGTTGTTGAAACCATAGCTCACTTTACTGCGGCAAAATATTTTATGCCTGACGTTGAATTTATCATTGACATCGGCGGACAGGACATCAAGTGCTTCAAAATTCACAACGGAGCTATTGACAATATCTTTTTGAACGAAGCCTGTTCTTCGGGCTGCGGAAGCTTTTTGCAGACTTTCGCAAACGCTCTCGGCTATGAAATTGCTGATTTCTCAAAACTCGGACTGTTTGCAAGACGTCCGGTTGACCTTGGTTCACGCTGCACTGTATTTATGAACTCAAGCGTAAAGCAGGCTCAGAAAGACGGCGCAACAATTGAAGATATATCGGCAGGTCTTTCTCTCAGCGTTGTTAAAAATGCGCTGTACAAGGTTATCCGTGCTTCAAGTCCTGACGAGCTTGGAAAAAGAATCGTTGTTCAGGGCGGAACATTCCTCAACGACGCCGTGCTTCGTGCTTTTGAGCAGGAAATGGGCGTTGAAGTAGTAAGACCAAACATTGCCGGTCTTATGGGAGCTTACGGCGCTGCCCTTTATGCAAAGAAAAAGTCAAAAGGAAAGGCTGACAGTACGCTTGCAAATACTGAAGCACTTAAAAACTTTGTTCACGAAATAAAAAATACAAACTGCGGTCTTTGCAATAATAATTGCAGACTTACCATAAATTCGTTTGGCGGCGGCAGAAAATTCATTGCCGGAAACAGATGCGAGCGACCAATCACAAAGCGTGTTCCGTCAAACGATATGAATATGTACAGCTACAAGCTTAAATTGCTTGACTCCTACAAGCCTGTTGAGGGCGTAAGAGGAAAACTCGGTATTCCGATGGGACTTAATATGTACGAATTGTATCCGTTCTGGTACAGATTCTTTACCGAACTGAAGTTTGAAGTTTTCAAGTCGCCCCATTCAAGCCGAAAGCTGTATCAGAGAGGTCAGCAGACCATTCCGAGCGACACGGTTTGCTTCCCCGCAAAGTTAATGCACGGTCACGTACAAACGCTTATTGACCAGGGTGCCGAAACAATATTCTATCCCTGCCTGACCTATAACTTTGACGAACATCTGGGTGACAATCACTACAACTGCCCTGTTGTAGCATATTACCCGGAAGTTATTAAGAATAATATGAAAGACATAAACAAAGTGCACTTTATAAAGGATTACTTTGGCATTCACCGTCCAAAGGACTTCCCTAACAAAGCCTATGAAAAACTATCTTTCCACTTCCCCGACCTTACACTTAATGAAGTAAGGATAGCCGCCAAAAAGGCGTATGAGGAACAGGACAATTACAGAAAGAAAGTAATTGCCAAGGGTAATGAGATAATTGAAAAGGCTGAAAAAGAGGGCAAGCTTATTTTTGTTCTTGCAGGCAGACCTTATCACATTGACCCTGAGATAAACCACGGCATTGACAAGCTTATATCAGGATTTAATGTTGCAATCATCAGCGAAGACGTAGTTTCACCGAGGGTTGAGAAGTTCAACACACACGTTCTCAACCAATGGACATATCACTCACGTCTTTATGCTGCCGCAAAATATGTTTCAACCCGAAAGGATATGGAGCTTGTACAGCTTGTATCATTCGGATGCGGCGTTGACGCAATAACGACAGATGAAGTAAGAGAAATTCTTGAGCGCAACAACAAAATTTATACACAGATAAAAATCGACGAAATTACAAATTTGGGCGCTGTAAAAATTCGTATAAGAAGCTTGCTTGCCGCAATTGACAACGACTAATTTATAAATTGAAAGGATTGTAATATGGCTGAACTTAAATATGACAAAAAAACAGGCCGTCTGCTGTTTACAAAGCAGATGAAAAAGGAATACACGATTCTAATGCCTAATATGTCACCCATTCATTTCAGAATTTTGCAAAATGTGTTCAGACATTACGGCTACACATCCGAACTTCTTGAAACTACGGGTCCTGAAATTGCACAAACCGGACTTAAATATGTTCACAACGATACCTGTTATCCTGCTTTGCTTGTAATCGGTCAGTTTATTCACGCTTTGCAAAGCGGAAAGTATGACGTTCACAAAACTGCGCTTATGATAACACAGACCGGCGGCGGTTGCCGTGCGTCAAACTACATATTCTTGCTGAGAAAAGCCCTTAAAAAAGCAGGTCTTGAATTTGTTCCTGTTATCTCGCTTTCATTCGGAATGGAGAAAAACAGCGGATTTTCCCTCACCTTGCCTCTTATCAGACGTTTTATGGGCGGTCTTGTTTACGGCGACCAGCTTATGCTGTTGTCTAATCAAACAAAGCCTTATGAATTCAACAAGGGCGAAAGTATGCAACTTGTTGCCGACTGGAGCGAGAAAATTTCGCAAATGCTGATTGAGGGCAGAGGCTATACCCTTGAAGAAGTTGACGAAAATCTTGACAAGATTACAAAATCTTTTTCAAAAATTCCTCTAAATAAGGTTCCGAAAGTCAAGGTAGGCATTGTAGGCGAGATATATGTAAAATACTCAAAGATGGCTAACAACGGACTGGAGGACTTTCTTGCTTCGCAGGACTGCGAGGTTTATATCCCGGGACTTATGGGATTTGCTTCGTTTAAGGTTGACAACCGAATTGAGGACTACAAGTTATTTGGCGGCAGCAAGATAAAATACAAATTCTGTAAGATGCTTTTGAACTATCTTACCAAACTTGAGGGTTTGATGATTGACGCAGCCGAAAAATACGGCTTTGTTCCTCCGCACAGATATGCCCACACCAAGGAGCTTGTTAAGGGCGTAATCGGATACGGCAGTAAGATGGGCGAGGGTTGGCTGCTCACGGCAGAAATGCTTGAGCTTGCCGAAACCGGATATGAAAACATTGTATGTACACAGCCTTTCGGCTGTTTGCCAAACCACATCAACGGCAAGGGCGCAATCCGCAAAATTCGTGAAATTAAGCCCAATGCAAACATTGTTACAATCGACTATGACCCGGGTGCTCCAAAGGTAAACCAAGAAAACAGAATAAAGCTTATGCTTGCAGTCGGCAAGGAAAATCTGAAAAAACAAATTGCCGAGAGCCAAGGCAGGGATAACGCACAAAACAAATAAAATACCACATATACAACAACGGGACGAAAAAATTCGCCCCGTTTTTTCTTTTGCCTTTGGTAGATTAAAAATTGTAATAGGCTTACAATAAATGCAAAATAGCATTAGTTTCTGAATGTTTCAGAGGGAGATTATAACTCCCTCCGACATCCTGATACAGCTCTCGCCATAAAAACATTAAACATCTGCTCTTAGGTTATCTTATCTGTCGAGTGTAATCTGCAATTTATCCATAGATTTGCCGAAAGAGCCTGCATAACCGTCCTGACCGTTCGATTTTTCGTCATCGTATTGCCAGCTGTAATAGTCTGCCCCCACTCGGCTCGTCCTGTATTTTGCTTTATAAACATTGTTATTCAGCATATTGCTGGGTGTTTCGTAATAAATTCGTACTGCGTCAATCTCCTGACCGTTGCCTGCATACTTATTTGTGTCAGTTGTTGAGAACCCAGTAACCTTTGGCAGCCAACTGCCGCCTTTTACGTGCGCCTGATACCAAACACTGCCCTTGCTCACCTTTACGGCAAACGCAACAATCTTGTCACCCGACACGCCTGCGTAATCTTCTAAGTCTTTTACAGTCGGCAGCCAGCCACGCTTTAAAGTTTTTACGCAGTAAGTCACTTCAGGCTTTTTATCCTGATTATCCGAACCGCCTACGCTTCCGCTGTCACCGTCAGACCAATTGTTCCAGTTGCCCTTTTTGATTATAGTCGGATAGTCCTTGAAGCACTTGTTTTTATCAACCACTCCAACACCGTCTATGCTGTTGCTTTCAAGATAATTAACTTCTCCGCCGTACTGCCACATTCCTGCATCTTTTTGATAGTCACAAGTTGAGTTCCATTGTGCAACCCAAATATCATAATTGTTCAGCAACTCAGAATCATTGAGCTGATTATTAAGCCAGCTCAAGCTTGCATATAGCATTGGATAGTATCCTGCGCCTTTTATTCTGCTTAAGAATGTTTTGCAAATATTTTTCAACGTTGAATTGCTCGGCATACCGTTTTTTGACTTATAACCGTCTGCATCCTCCATATCAAAAGCCACCGGGAACGATGGCTTTTTATTTTTCAGCAGACGTATAACGTGTTCGGCTTCGCTCTTTGCCTCGTCCACAGTAAGCGCATACGAATAAAGATACGTTCCCCAGGGCATACCGATTTTTTCGCACTTTCGCACATTGTTTTCAAACTGACTGTCGTCCTGCGACTTGATGTCTGAGCCAAAGCCGCAGCGTATCATAACGAAGTCATAACCTGCGTCCTTTATTTTTTGAATGTCAACATCACCGTTTACCGATGAAATGTCAACTCCTTTTTTACCTTTATAATTCATTTTTAATCTCCGTTCACCTCGGGCAAGCCTGCAATTGATGTGAGTATTGAGAGCACCGCCGTAAGCAATGTTGTTGAGCCCACAACCGCCCAGTTAATCTCGTCAAACATTGCTGTTGTTCCGATTGTTGCAACAACTGTTTGTGCAGCCGTTTTCAGCGCCCTTACTCCTGCCGCTTTTGCCCATTGCTTAAATTTGTTTTTCATATTTCTCAATCCTTTCCTTTTGTTATCACAAACACATTGCGTTGTACTGCATAATATGTTGAAAAACGGAATGTCGTTCCGTTTTTTATACCTCAAAAGTTTAAAAGATTGCATAATTATGTGCAATTTTATATTGCTTATATTTTATTTTCTGCAATGCTGTGATATAATAAAGTATGCAAGGATAAAAACGGAGATGACAAATATGAATGAAGAAATTTATAGACAAGCAAGACAAGCGGCAAGCGAATTATGCGATGCTGCAAAACTCAAAAAAGGCGATATTATGGTTGTCGGTTGTTCATCAAGCGAAGTTGCAGGCGGAACTATCGGCAAAAATTCAAGTCTTGAAACTGCGGAAGCTGTGTTTAAAGGTATTTACGAAGTATTGCAGTCAAGAGAAATATACCTTGCTGCACAATGCTGCGAACATCTTAACAGAGCGATAATAGTTGAGCGCGAAGCAGTGCCGAACTATGAGATTGTAAATGTTGTTCCCCAGCCAAAGGCAGGCGGCTCATTTGCCACAACAGCCTACAAAACATTTAAAAATCCTGTTGCACTTGAAGAAATCAAAGCCGACGCAGGTCTCGACATTGGCGGAACTCTTATCGGAATGCATCTTAAAAGGGTTGCCGTACCGACAAGGCTAAGCCTTGACCACATCGGAAGTGCAATTTTGCTTGCAGCACGCACCCGACCAAAATATATCGGCGGTTGCAGAGCTGTTTATTCGGACAACCTGTGATTAAAACAAACAGTTACTCATATCATTAGCAAAGGCACTGATATAATCGTCTGAAAATAACATCATTTATGTTGTATAAAAACACAAAAAGTCGGAGCACAAACGGTGTTCCGACTTTTCAATTTGATATAAAACGCTGTAAATAAATTAACCCTTTACGGCACCTGCAACAACGCCCTCAATAATATACTTCTGACAAGCAAAGTAGAATATTACAATAGGAATAATACTAAGCACAATAAGAGCCATAATAGCACTTGTATCAGAATGGCCGTAAGAACCGTTGAGGTACTGAATGTGAATAGGAATTGTTCTGTAAGACTTGTCCAAAATCAGGTAAGGAAGCAAATAGTCGTTCCAAATCCACATTGTTTCAAGGATTGCAACAGAAATAAAGGTTGGCTTCATTATCGGAAGCACGATTCCGAAGAAAGTTTTCAAAGGACCTGCTCCGTCAACATCAGCCGCCTCTTCTATTTCAATAGGAATTGATTTTACAAATCCTGAGAACATAAATACCGCAAGTCCGGCACCGAATCCAAGGTAAATAATCAAAATACCCCAAGGAGTGGTAAGATGAAGATTATCCGCTGTTTTGGAAAGAGTGAACATTACCATCTGGAACGGTACAACCATTGAGAATATGCAGAAATAATAGATTATTTTACATACAATCGAGTTAGAGCGATTGAGATACCATGCACACATTGATGTGCACAAAAGTATCAGTACAACGCCGCAGATTGTAATGAAAAAGCTGCACAAAATTGTTCTCCAAAACGGAAAGTTGCCGTAAAACATACCTGTTATATAACTGTCTAAGCCACTGAATGTTTCTGATGTCGGGAATGCAAACGGCGATTTACTTATGCCTGCATTGGTCTTAAAAGAGTCCATCAGTACAACAAAAACAGGTATAACATAAAATATTGATATGATTGTGAAAATCACACTCAGAATTTTCATACCAAGAGTTTGTTTTTTCTTTACAGGCTTTTCTTTCACTTTTACTTTTGCCATTACTGCTGCACCTCTCTTTTTCTTGTAAAGTAAAGCTGTGCAAGAGCAATAACCACAACAACAAGGAAGAAGATAACACCCTCTGCCTGTCCGACACCACGGGAGTTCTGATTCTTATAGAATGTGTTGTAGATATTAAGCGCGAGCATTTCTGTCTGATAAATCATCGAACCGCTTGATGAAACAACACCCGGCGCACCGCCTGTAAGGGCAAGGTTCTGGTCAAACAGTTTGAATGAGTTTGTGAGCGTAAGGAATGTGCAGATTGTGATTGACGGCATCATCATCGGCAAAGTAACATTGCGAAGAAGCTGACCCTTGCCTGCGCCGTCAATGCGTGCGGCTTCATACAAATCTGCCGGCACGCTCTGGAATCCCGCTATATAAATAATCATCATATAACCTGCTTGCTGCCAACACATAAGGATAATCAATCCCCAGAAACCAAACGTGGCATTAAGCGCGATGTTTGAGTCAAAATTCATTAAAATTCCGTTGAAAATAAGCTGCCAAATATAGCCCAAAATAATTCCGCCGATAAGGTTCGGCATAAAGAACACGGTTCTGAAAATGTTTGAACCGCGAATTCCAAGCGTGAGAACATATGCAACGGCAAACGCAATCACATTAATTAAAATTACCGATACGATAACAAACAGCGCGGTAAACCAGAACGCTCTTAAAAAGCCTTCATTCTGGAACGCTTTTACATAGTTATCAAAACCGATGAATGTTGCGTCGCTCGTCGTTCTGAATTTACAAAACGACAAGTATATTCCCTGAAAGAAAGGATACACAAAACCGATCATAAATGCAGCAAGCGTTGGAAGAACAAATATAAGAAAATATAATTTTCTTTTTGGTTTTTTAAACATAAGACTTGCCTCTCTGAAAAGTAGGGGAGCGAAAACCGCCCCCCTACCGAAATTTTGCTATATAGCTGTATTTGCTATAAATTAATTACGAATTGTTTGCAGCGTACTCTGTTGCCCAACCGTCAACGAATGCCTTTACAACATCGTCCCAAGAGCCTTTGCCTGCTGCATACTGTGTAAGAGCTGTACCAACGCCGTTTTTCCAGTCTTCGCTCGGCATTGTTGTGAAGTTCCAGCTTACAGGTGTTTTGCCTGCTTCTGTGTTTGCTTTGTCCATCTTAACAAATACGTTGTTTGTTTCCTGAGCAGCCTTGAAAGGAATTACAAAGTTCATATCTGTTGCCATAGCCTTTGTGCCTGCATCGCTTGTAACACACCAGTTGATGAAGTCAAGTGTAGCAGCCTGGTCGTCAGCACTTGCCTTGCTGTTTACGCACCAGTAGTTCTCAGAACCTGTGCAAAGGCCCTGCTTAGCTTCGTCGCCAACACCAATGTAGATTGGGAGCATACCGAGCTGATCGTCTGTCATGCCTGCTGTTGTGAGTGCTGAGTATTCCCAAGAACCGTTCTGGAAGAATACAGCCTCGCCTGATGAGAATTCTGTTTCAGAATCTGTTGCAGTTTTGCTTGCAAGGTCAGACGGTGAGCAAGTTGAGTTGTTGATATAAAGATCAAAGATGTTCTTGTAGTTGTCAAGATATGTGCCCTTGATTGCAGGAGTTGAAGTTTCGTTCTCGTCCTTATACTCGAAGTAAATCGGGAGGTTAGCAAGGTGAGTCTTAAATCTCCAGTCAGAAGATTCATCCATACCTGCTGATGAGAAAGCACCCTTTACGCCGAGAGCACTTGCGTTTGCCTGAATTTCTTCAGCAACAGTCTTGAGCTTATCAAAGCTGTTAATGTCATCAATTGACTTAACAGTAGCAAAGTCAGAATCACAATACTTCTGAAGAAGTTCCTTATTATAGATAATGCCGTATGACTCGATAACATAAGCAATACCGTAAACCGAGTCGCCGTCTTTAAGTGCATAATCATCTGAAGTAAGCTGCTTATAAATATCAGATGTGCTCAAGTCTGCACAATAGTCTTTCCAGTTTGCAAGACCAACAGGACCGTTTACCTGGAAGAGTGTAGGAGCCTCAGACTTATCCATTTCAGAAGTCAATGTACTTTCATATGTACCTTCTGCAGCTGTCTTAACGGTTACGTTAACGCCTGTTTCGTCTGTATAAGCCTTTGCAAGCTTCTGCCAAGCTGCATCCTGTTCAGGCTTGAAGTTAAGATAATAAACTTTACCCTTTGAAGCGTCGCCTGCTGCCGAGCTTTCAGCCTTTGAATCTGTGCTGCTTGAAGAGCTGCTGTTTCCGCAACCTGCAAGAGCTGAAACAGACATAAGACCTGCAAGTGCCAGTGCAGAAATTCTTGTGATGTTTTTCCTTTTCATTTCTTTCACCTTAGTTTCTAAATATTTACCTGAAAAGCCTCAGGCTGACTGCGAAAGTAACGTGCCGTCTCTTTCGTCATTAACCTAAGAATAACACACGTCTTATAAAATTGCAATAGTTTTGACGTTATTTTTTTATTTTTTTTATGCAGTTGCAAATTTATTGTCGAAAATCGTTACAATTTTTAACAATACAACTTGCGTATTATACTGATGTTTTTATACAAATTATTACAATACCTTTCTAAAAAATCCCTGATTTACATTATTGTAACAACAAATATTCTTAAATATCTATTGAAATCGTTCTGCATATTTGATAGAATTTATTGTAATACTTTGCAAAGGATATAATAATATGAACAAATTTAAACAATCGGCATTTTCAAGATTTTTCAGATTTTTTCCAAAGCTGTTTACAGCCGGACTGATGTATTCCGTTCCGCTTGCTGTATTCACAGGCATATTTGTTTTGATAAGTTATCTTACCGGATTTAACAATGTCATCATTTGGGGACTCGGATTAATACCGTCGTTTCCTTTTTATGCGGGACTTGTAATGATAATAAGAAAATATGCGGTTGAAAAACAAGAGCCGCCGCTTTTTAAAACATTTTTTACTGCTGTAAAAGATAACCTTAAAAGATTTCTTATTCACGGCGTGGTTCTTTATATGATTATTGCATTCGGAATGTTTGCAATCCTATATTACTATACTTTATCTCAAACAGATGTCGTGTTTGGCTCTGTGCTTACAATCTATATGATTTTTGTCGCAATACTCATAGTAATGATGTTCTACGTTCCGATTATGGAGATTACCTACGAACTCAAACTCAAAGATATTTATAAAAACGCTTTTCTGCTTGTGTTCGGAAAAATTCTCCGCAACCTTATAGCCCTTGTGTTTTTGGCTGCCGTTACTGCGGTAACAATATTAGCCTTTGTCTTTTCAAGAGACGCTATGTACTTTGTTACACTTGCAATTGTAGTTGCGCTGTATCCCCTTTTGTACAGCTACATTTCAACCGCCATAATATCAAAGGGACTTCAGGACTCCGTAGGAAGTTTTTCGACAAAACCGATTGACGAGAAGAAAATCGAAGAACAGCGTGAACAGGACGCAATTGCTGCCGCAAGCGATACTTCCGACAGCGACTATGTCTTTGTAAACGGCAGAATGATAAAAAAATAAATTTGCACACAAAACATTGCGGACGATTGATTTTTCAGTCGTCCGTTTTTTTCGACATTTTAAATCGTCACTGCAAAAAACAGGTCGAAAAAGGTAAAATATAGTTACAAAATCAAAAATCCCCTTTTCTATTTATGATTTTTATATTATAATTTATTATGGATATTTGTATATGAAGAGGAGTCTTTATTATGAATAAAAACAAAGTCAGCGTTCAGATTGAGGGGCGCAACTATGCAATAATAACGTCCGACGACCAAAGCTATGTTGAGGGTGTTGCATCAGAAGTAACAGACTGCATCCGCAGTGCGGCGGTTCACAGCAGTCAGCTTGACACACGTGACTGTGCGGTTTTAGCCGCCCTTGATTTTTGTGACGACCGCAACAAAGCTATTCAAAAAAACGCAGACCTTGTTGCAAAAGCAGACCAAATCATAGCTCACTCAAACGAGCTTAATAAATCCTGCCGTGAGTACAAAGAAAAGCTAACAGAAGCTATTAATGAAAACACGCACCTTTCAAAGCGTGTAAAAGTGCTTGAAGACCAGCTCAGACAACTTATTATAGAAAATGATGAGTTGAGAAATTCAGGCGACAACAAGCAACTTTCCGCCAATCAAAAAAAGTTTGAAAAAACGGTGCAGGAGAAAAAAGCCGAAAAACTGATGGGCTATGTTCCGATGAGACAATATTCTCTGTTTGAAGACAACAGCAAAGGAAAAACAGATTAAATATGAAAAACAACAGAATTGAAATTCTTGCGCCGGCAGGCGGCTACGACAGTGTTGTTGCCGCAGTAAGAAGCGGAGCCGACGCCGTTTATGTGGGCGAAAAAATGTTTTCTGCCCGTGCCTCGGCTCAAAACTTTGACGAAGAAGAACTGACTAAGGCTGTTGCGTACTGCCACATTCACGGTGTTAAGCTGTACGTTACAATCAATACAATTGTATTTGACGATGAGTTTGAACAGCTAAAAAAAGCGATAACAATTGCCGCAAAGGCTGACGCAGACGCACTTATTATTCAGAATATGGGAGTGGCACGGCTGGCACACGAAATTGCCCCTGACTTGCCGCTCCACGCTTCAACACAAATGAGCGTACACACGGCTTCGGGCGTCAAGGCACTTTATGAGCTTGGCTTCAAAAGAGTGGTTCTGTCGCGTGAGATGAGCAAAGACGAAATAAAAGAAGCCGCAAAGGTTCCGATTGAGCTTGAGGTATTTGTTCACGGAGCATTGTGTATGTGCGCGTCGGGACAATGCTATTTCAGCGCAATGCTCGGTTCACGAAGCGGCAACCGGGGAGCCTGCGCCCAGACCTGTCGGCTTCCGTTTTCGGTAAACGATTCAAAGGGTGGTCACGCACTCAGCCTAAAGGACAACAGCCTTGTAAACCACATTGCTGAGCTTGAAGAAATCGGCGTGGCTTCGGCAAAGATTGAGGGCAGAATGAAACGGCCCGAATACGTTGCCGCCGCCGTAAGAGCCTGCCGTGAGCAAAGGGACTTTGGGTTTATAAGTGAAAAAACAAATGAAATTTTGCGAAGCATATTTTCCCGCACGGGATTTACCGACGGTTATTTTACCGGAAAAACCGGAAAAGATATGTTTGGCACTCGCACCAAAACGGACGTTGTTTCCGCAAACGAGAAACTGTTCTCATCAATACGGCAATCATATAAAGACGAAATACAAAACATTATAATAAACGGAAATTTTACCGCAAAGGTCGGCGAGCAACCCGTTCTTGAAATATCGGACGGCAAAAACAACGTATCCGTAAAATCAGACATAATTTGCGAACAGGCACTCAAAATTCCGCTCTCAAAAGAAAAATGCAGAGCCCAGCTTGACAAAACAGGCGGAACTGCATATCATTTTGTAAATATCAAAATTGAGATAGACGATAACTCGTCTGTTCCCCTTTCGGCAATCAACAACCTGCGCAGAAACGCAATTGCCGAATTGGATAAAAAGAGAACTCTGATTCATAACTATAAAATATCGGACATTAATATTTCTGAAAATTTTGCAAACTCTTTGCCTTTGAACACAAACAAAACTCACGCTACACGGGCTGTTGTTAAAGGCACAAAAATCGGAAAAGGCTTTAAGGAATGTGAAATTGTATTTGTTCCGCTTTTTTCCGATATAAATGAAATTTTGCGACTTATAAGCGAAAACTATAATATAGGCGTTGAAATTCCGAGAGGAATGTTCGGGCGTGAAAAACAAATTGAACACCAACTTGCCGTGTTAAAAGAAGCAGGCGTAAAGGACGCATTGTGCCACAACATCGGTGCGCTCTATATTGCCAAACAGCTCGGATATGACATTCACGGCGGATTCGGACTCAATATTGTAAACACTTATGACCTGATTTGGGCAGAAAGTTACGGAATAAAAGATGTTGAGCTCAGCTTTGAACTGACATTTGACAGAATTAACAAACTTGGCGGAAACATAGGCAGAGGAATAATCCGCTACGGGTATCTTCCACTTATGCTTTGCCGAAACTGCCCTGTCAAAAGTGAGGGAATAAATTGCAAATCCTGCAAAAAACGCTCAAAATTGACGGACAGAAAAGGAAAAAAGTTTTATTTAAAATGCGACGGCAACTGCACGGAAATTCTGAATTGCGTGCCCGTTTTTGTTTCTGTTAACGAAATTTCAAAATTGCGTACAAGTTTTGAAATTTTGCGGTTCAATGTGGAAAACTATGTGGAAAACGTTGAAAACATTTCGAATTTTAATGACTTTTCAATGTTGAAAGGTAAATTCACACGTGGTTTGTACACACGGGGTGTTGAATAGTATGTCAATAATGTCAAACATTTTAATAATTGGATTAAGGAAAAATAAAAATTTCCTCTTGAGAAATTTAATTTTTTAATATTCCGAATGATAATTTTAATATCGAAAAATAAAATCACAAAATGAATTAATTATGCAAAAAATTGCAAGAAATGAAGGAAAGTAATCATGAAGCTTAAAATAAAAAAACTTAAAGATAACGCAAAAATTCCAAAAAGAGCCACAAACGGCTCGGCAGGTATGGACCTTTACGCCTGTATTGAACACAACATCACCCTTGCGCCGGGTCAGCTTACAATTGTGCCGACAGGCATTGCAATTGAACTTCCCGACAACACCTGCGCCGCATTTCTTTATGCACGCAGCGGACTCGGAGTTAAACACGGAATATGCCTTTCAAACGGTGTAGGCGTTATTGACAGCGATTACAGGGGAGAAATTTGCGTCGGACTTTGCAATGTTTCGGACAAGCCGTATGTTATTGAGCCCGACGAGCGCATTGCACAGATGGTAATAGCACCTGTTCTTACTCCCGAGATTGTTGAAACAACCGAGCTTTCCGACACACAAAGAGGCGAAGGCGGATTTGGCTCAACAGGCAGAAGTTAAGCGATACACATTTCGACAAAATACCGTTGAATTGGTATATTCAATGCTTTATAATTTTATTTAAATCTGAGCGGCTCTCCGCTATGCCTGCAAAAGCACAAAGGAGCGCCGGCTTCTCATAGTTTCAGCGAAGAT
This sequence comes from Ruminococcus sp. YE282, assembly GCA_900101355.1. Taxonomy (GTDB): domain Bacteria; phylum Bacillota; class Clostridia; order Oscillospirales; family Acutalibacteraceae; genus Ruminococcoides; species Ruminococcoides bromii_A. The sequence goes on along the minus strand of FMUV01000031.1, from coordinate 15,181 downwards.
TATAACTTCCGCTGAAATTCTCATTGTCCCCTGCCTTTAGGGCAGCAAAGGGCATCTGCACTTAGGTTATAACACAATTATACAGCTGTAAGGAGCTGAAAAAATGTTTTCATTTTCAAAAGATATAGGAATAGACCTTGGCACGGCAAACACCCTTGTTTGCCTCAAAGGCAAGGGCATCATTTTGCGAGAACCGTCGGTAGTGGCTGTTGATATGCGCACGGACAACGTGCTTGCAGTCGGCTCACAGGCAAAGGATATGATTGGAAGAACTCCCGGTTCGATAGTTGCGGTAAGACCGCTTAAGGACGGAGTTATTGCAGATTTTGAAATTACCGCAAAAATGCTTCAGCACTTTATAAGAAAGGCTGTAAAGCCGGGAATTTTCAGCAAACCGAGGGTAATTATCTGTATGCCGACAGGCGTTACCGAAGTTGAACGCAAAGCAGTTGAGGATGCCGCTTATCAGGCAGGCGCAAAACCTCCCGTTGTGCTGATTGAAGAACCGATGGCGGCGGCAATCGGAGCAGGAATGCCTGTTGACGAACCGACCGGAAGTATGGTTGTTGATATTGGCGGCGGAACAAGTGAGGTTGCTGTGATTTCTCTTGGCGACATTGTTACTGCGTGCTCGGTGCGTGTGGCAGGCGACAAGTTTGACGAAGCAATTTTGACTTATATAAAGAAAAAATATAATCTTCTTATCGGCGAACGCACGGCAGAAGAGATTAAAATTAAAATCGGTTCGGCATACCCCCAGGAAAACGAAAAAAGTATGGTGGTAAAGGGCAGAAATTTGGTTGACGGACTTCCAAAAGATATCACAATTACCGCAGAAGAAGTTCGTGACGCACTTGCCGACCCGCTCTCAACGATTATTGAGGCAATCAAAACAACGCTTGAAAAAACTCCGCCCGAACTTTCGGCAGATATTATTGACCACGGAATTATGCTCACCGGAGGCGGCGCACTGTTAAAAGGAATTGATATGCTTGTTATGCAGCAAACGGGTATGCCTGTTCACATTGCCGACAGACCTCTTGACTGCGTTGTTGACGGTGCCGGCAAACGACTGGTAAAGCCTATGGGAACGCAATACAAGCATAACCGAAGATAAACTTTAAAAAATTTCACGGTATTATCGAATATATCACCGAGTTGAAAGGCACACAAAATGCGGCATTTTCAAAACAAAAATTTCAGAGTTCTTGTACTGACGCTTATCATAATTCTTGTGATAAGCGTAATGTCGCTTGGAAACAATTCCGTTGTATCAACCGCATTAAACGGGGCTTTTAAGGGATTGTTTCAGCTTTCTGCTTCGGCAACCGCAAGCGCAGACTCAGTCGATGTCCAAACGCTTAAAGAGGAAAACGAAAAACTGCGGCAGGAAAACGCAGAACTCAGAGAACAGCTTGCAGACTATTATGATACAAAGGCGGAAAACGAACGACTGCGAAAATATTATGACTTAAAAAAGGAAAACCCGTCATACAAAATACAGCCGGCAAACATAATCAGACGTGATACAAACGATGACTTTTATTCTTTTACACTTGACATCGGCTCGGCTGACGGTGTGGGCGTAAACAATGCCGTAATAACCGAAAACGGTCTTGTCGGATGGGTATATAAAGTTGACGCCGTAACCTGCAAGGTTAAAACAATATTATCGCCCGATACAAAAGCGGGTGCCGTTGACAAACAGTCGGGCGACAGCGGCATAGTCAGCGGAAATACATATCTTTGCGACCAAAATCTTACGGCTTTAAACACGCTTGCGGAGGACAACAAGGTTAAAGAGGGCGATATGGTTGTCACCTCGGGAACAGGCGGAGTTTATCCCGGAAATCTGATTATAGGCAAAGTAAAAGAAATCAAAACCGACAGCTACGACAACTCCCGATACGCTGTTATTGAGCCATATGAGGACATCAGGAAAATTACCGCAGCAGCCGTTATTACGGACTTTGAAAAGAAAAGCGAGGAGAGCAAATGAAAAAACACCTCGCTTTTTTTCGATATCTTGCATATTCAGTTGAAATAATACTGCTGATTGTCTTGCAAAGCACGCCAAAACTTATGCCTGAATTATTCGGCGGCAAGCCTCTTTTGCTTGTCCCCCTTGCCATTGTGATTGCCTCAAAAGAAAACCAAATTCCGTCGTTGATTTTCGGGGCTGTCTGCGGAATCGTTACAGACGCCGCCTCGGGAGGATTTGTCGGATTTTTTGCGATAACCTTAACTGTTCTGTGTTATATTGAGTCCTATATGTTCAGCTCGTATTTTAACGCCGGGATACTCACCGTATCAATCACGGCGGCAATCACCGTTCCGATTCTGATTTGCCTTTACTTTCTGCTTTTCTGCGTAATTTCAGGGATTCCCGACTGTATGACGCTGTTTGTACATCATTATATTTCACGCATAATTTACACGTTCGTTATGACTTTTCCGCTGTATTTTATAAATCTGTTTGTACATAAACACAGTGTAAATGTTCCACGTCTATAAGGCGATGTTATCCATTCTGATTTTCAGTAATGTTAGATGTTATTTCCGCTGAAATGTTGATAAGATGTACTTTTTTCTCCGCTTGCACTCGGCCACAAGTTCTTTTTTATCAAGCAAGGAGAAGCATACTTGGATTTAAAAAATTAACAAAAGCTGTTTTGTTCTATTTAAACGCTAAAACACGTGCAAAAAATCGTGAATTTTTTTGAAAGGACGGTGGCAATATGAGAAAAAAATCCAAATCAGGCAAAAAATCGGTATATACGGTCTGCATAATTGTCACCTTGGTATTTTTTGCAATTTTTGCGGCAAGACTTATAGACTGGCAGATAATTCACGGCGAGGAATATAAAAATCTTGCCGCCCGTTCAACCAGCTATACGGTCAGCACAGACGCAATAAGAGGCGAAATTTTAGACAAAAACTGCACAGGTCTTGTCGTAAACACAACCCACTACAAGGTGGTAATCGACAAGCTGTATGTTGATGAGGATAAACTTGACGACACAATCCTGTCGTTAATCAAAATTACGGAACAAACAAAAGAAAAATGGGCTGACAATCTTCCGATTGATCTTAACGCAAACGGAAAGTTTCAATATAAAAAATCAAGTGAAGATGATGTGCAAAAACTTCTTGCGCCGGATTTTTTGAACCTGCCCGGACAAACCGATGCCAATGAATGTCTCAATGCACTTGCGGAGCGATACAAAATATCGGGCAATTACGCAAAAACCGATTTAAGAAACCTTGTTTCGGTGCACTACAATATGGAAATAACAGGTTACTCCGGTTCAAAGCCGTATGTTTTTGCCGAGGACATCTCTCAAAACTCGGTCAGTGCAATAAGCGAGAGCACCCAAGGAGTAAGCGGCGTTGAGGTTCAGACCTATTTAGAACGCAGTGCGGCAAACCCGGAGCTTGCCCCTCATCTTCTCGGTGCGCTGGGCTCAATGAGCGAAGACGAGTACAACGAGCTGAGCAAAAGCGAAAAAAAGTACTCTCTTTCCGATAAGGTCGGAAAATTCGGCATAGAGCACGCATTTGAAACACAGCTAAAAGGCGAGGGCGGCACAAAGATAATTAAGCGAAATTCAGACGGAACCGTTGTTGACAAGGTTGAAACCATTGACGCTAAGCCGGGAAACACCGTGTTTCTTACAATTGACAGCAAACTTCAGGAGGTTGCCTCAAAATCTCTTGCCGAAAATGTAAAAGCTGCAAGAGAAGCTGGAAAAGCCCTAAAAAAAGCCAACGGCAAAGGCGGCTACGGCGAAGACTGCGAAACAGGCGCCGTTGTAATGTTGTCAGTCAAAGATTTTTCGGTGCTTGCGGCTGCAAGCTATCCCACCTATGACCTTAACAAATACAGCGAATACGGCGACTATTACATAAAACTGTCAGAAAACGAAAATTCACCGATGTATAACCGTGCCTTTGTGGGCAGCTTTGCCTGCGGCTCGGTATACAAGCCCTGTGTAGCGGCGGCGGCTCTTGAAGAAAAGGTAATAAAAAAGGACACGGAAATTTACTGTGACCAATACTATGACTACTACCCCACAAATGTGGTAAAGTGTATGCACTATCACGGCAATTTAAACGTCACGGGAGCAATTACACAGTCTTGCAACTACTTTTTTGCCGAAACAGGCAGAAGACTCGGAATTGACACAATGTATCTTTATGCCGAAAAATTCGGCTTTGGCGAATACACGGGAATCGAAGTTGAGGAATCTAAGGGTACGCTTGCGGGACGTGACAGCACCTCGTGGCAGGCAGGAAACACGGTTCAGGCGGCAATCGGTCAGTCCGACAACGCATTCACGCCACTTCAGCTTGCGACTTACACGGCAACAATCGCAAATAACGGCGTAAGGCTGAAAACACATTTGGTAAGCAAAATCACCGATTATGAGCGCAAAAATACAATTGAAGATTATGACAGCCCCGTTGAAGTGGGAAGCTGCGGCGTTTCAAAAGAAAATCTTGACATTGTGCGCAACGCAATGCTTGACGTAACGCGAGATGAGGACGGAACGGCGTACTCTGTGTTTGGAAACTACAAAGTAAAAGTTGCCGCCAAAACGGGAACCGCAGAAAATTCAGGCTCGGACCATACAACGTTTATCTGCTATGCGCCGTTTGACAATCCGGAGGTTGCGGTTGCCGTTGTTATTGAACACGGAGCCAAGGGAATGTATTCTATGCAGGTTGCAAAAGACCTGCTTGATGCGTATTTTAAATAGTAGAACAAGCAATAAAAACCTGAAATTTTAATGAATTATTTAATATTATCGGGATTTTAAATTGAAATTATTGTTAAACCTGACTAAAATATAAATAAAAATTTTGTTTAAAAAAATCTTGCGGATTTATTGCTCTTTAACAGTTTTTATGGTAGAATAAAGCAGAGGAAGTATGTTTATGAATGATGTAATAGTTGTTGCCTCGGGCAAGGGCGGAACAGGAAAATCCACCGTGTGTATATGCCTTTCGGTTGCACTTATAAAGCAGGGCAAAAAGGTTTTGCTTATTGACTGTGACTGCGGAATGCGCGGTTTGGACATTATGCTTGATATGGAACAGGATTTGCTCTTTGACGCCTCTGATGCGGTTTGCGGCAACTGTACATTTCAGGAAGCTATTTACCAAAGCAGAAATAATCAGAATCTTTATCTTATGGCGGCTCCGTTTGATACCGAAAACGAGCTAAGCCCCTCTGTATTCAAACAGCTTGTGCGTGCCGTTAAAGGAAGCTTTGATTTTGTTATCATTGATTCTCCTGCCGGAATCGGCTCGGGCTTTGTAACTGCGGCGGCTCCTGCCGACTCTGCGTTGATTGTTACAAATGCAGAACCGACAAGCGTAAGGGGCGGCGTTAAGGTGCGCCAAAAACTTGAAGCCATGGGAATTGAAAACATTCGCCTTGTAATCAATCGTTTTGACCGCAAGGTTTTTCGCAAGCTTGGTTTTTACCGTGACCTTGACGAAGTTATCGACGCAACCCAAACAAGGCTTATTGCTCTGGTGCCGTTTGACATCCGCATTTCCGTAATAATGCAAAGAGGTGCGGCAGGTCTTGACCCGGACGCCATAAATCCGGTGTTTGACTGCTTGGCTTTAAGGCTTGAGGGTGAACGAATACCGCTTTTATTTAAAGGTTAATTATATAGGAGGAATTGTATATGAATATAGCACTTATTGCTCACGATGAGAAAAAGGAACTTATGGTTCAGTTTTGTATCGCATACTGCGGAGTACTGAGCCGCAACAATCTTTGTGCAACAGGCACAACAGGTAAGTTGGTTTCGGAGGCAACAGGTCTGACAATTCAGAGATTCCTCGCAGGTTCTCAGGGCGGCAGCCAACAGATTGCCGCAAGAATTGCCTGTAACGAAATTGATATGCTGCTTTTCTTCAGAGACCCGCTCAATCCAAAGCCTAACGAACCAAATGATATGAATATGCTCAGGCTTTGCGATATGCACAACATTCCGGTTGCAACCAACATCGCAACTGCCGAGGTGCTTATCCACGGACTTGAACGAGGCGACATTGACTGGAGAAACGTTTTAAAATAAACAAATTTGTTGTCTTGACATCGGGTGGCTTTACGCTGCCCGATTGTTGTGTTTTTAGGCACTTTTTATGTATAAATAATCCACTTATGCGGAGGAAATTATGGCACTTATAACCAAGAAAATTAAAGGAACAGAAGATGTTTTGCCAAAGCAAAGCTACCGTTGGCAGTTTATTGAAAACGTTATGCGTGAAGAAGCCCGCATATACGGTTTTAAAGAAATCCGTACTCCTGTTTTTGAGCATACCGAACTTTTTGCACGCGGAGTAGGTCAAACCACCGATGTTGTGCAAAAAGAAATGTATACATTTACAACCAAGGGCAACGAAAGCGTTACGCTTCGCCCCGAGGGAACTGCGGGAGCCGCAAGAGCTGTTCTTGAGCATGCATTGCCAAATGAAGGTCTTCCGATTAAAGCCAGCTACTTTGTATCCTGCTATCGCTACGAAAAGCCGCAGGCAGGAAGATTAAGAGAATTTCACCAGTTTGGTCTTGAAGAATACGGCACCCAGTCCCCTGTTGCCGACGCAGAACTTATCTGTGCCGCACAGTCAATTTTTGACAGACTGAGACTGAAAGATTTGCACCTTGAGATTAACTCAATCGGCTGTCCGACCTGCCGTGCCGAGTATCACAAAGCTCTCAAAGCATATTTTGAGCAATACAAGGATCAGCTTTGCGAGACTTGCCTTTCAAGGCTTGATAAAAACCCGATGAGAATACTCGACTGCAAAAGCCCAATCTGCTCAAAGATTGCCGAGGGTGCTCCAAGAATAACCGAGTATCTTTGCGATGAATGTAAAGAACACTTTGCTTCCGTTCAAAAATATCTTGATGCGGCAGGAATCAATTACATAGTAAATCCGACCATTGTCCGCGGTTTGGACTATTACACCAAAACCGTGTTCGAGTTTGTTACAGACTGTATCGGCGCTCAAGGCACCGTATGTGGCGGCGGACGATATGACGGACTTATCGAAGAGCTTGGCGGAAACCACCTTCCGTCGCTTGGCTTTGCAATGGGAATGGAACGTCTGCTTATGGTTATGGAAAAGCAGGGCATCGAAATTCCAGATTTCAGCGAATGTTCACTGTACATTGCCACAATGGGCGAAAAGGCACAGGAAAAAGCGTTTGAACTTTTGCACAACATACGTGAGTGCGGCGAAACGGCGGAAACCGACGTTGTCGGCAGAGGTCTGCGTGCTCAGATGAAATACGCTGACAAAATCGGCGCAAAATACACACTTGTAATCGGCGACAACGAGCTTAACGAAGGCTTTGCCGAAGCAAAGAATATGGAAACCGGCAAAAAAGCTAAGCTTCCGCTTGACGAAAGCTTTTTGGACAGTTTTTTAAATCTTCAGCTTTCTGAAGAAACCGATACTTTTTCCGCAGTTTTCGGAAAAGACAATTCGGACGTTGAATAAGCATCAGTAAAAATTAATTTTTCAGAGGTGTTTTTGATGACCGAATGGGAAAAATTGCAATCAGGCTTGATATACAACGACTTTGATGAAGATTTGTTTCGGCGAAGGGTAATTGCTAAAAAGCTTTTCCGAAAATATAACAAAACAGAAGACGATGAAATTGAACTGCGTTCAAAAATTATGCAAGATTTGTTTGAACACGTCGGAAAAAATGTGTGGATTGAACCCGACTTTCGCTGTGAATACGGTAAAAATATAAGCATTGAAAACGATGTGTACATCAATTTCGGCTGTATAATACTTGACTGTGCCAAGATTACTGTTGGCGAGCATACATTACTCGGACCGAATGTCGGAATATATGCCGCAAACCATCTTACAGACGCAGAGGAAAGAATTAACGGCGGATGCTACGGAAAGCCCGTTCACATAGGAAAACGGGTTTGGATAGGCGGCGACGTTAAAATAGTCGGCGGTGTTTCGGTGGGCAACGATACAATAATAGGCGCCGGAAGCGTAGTTACAAAAGATATTCCCGACGGTGTTATTGCTGTCGGAAATCCTTGCAGAGTAATCAAAAAGATTACCAAAGCAGACAAAACAGATTATTTAAAGAATTTCAATACAACGTAAGATAATAAATAATCACATTGAATATCAGCGGTTTCATCCAAAATTTCAGTGGGATTATAAATTTCCGCTAAATCTCTGAGCAGCTGTTTATTTACACTGATTGCAAGCAAACCGAAACGTTGCTATGATTTAAATAATTATAATTCCGATTTTTATCGGTCAAAAATATTGCATAAACTAATTTTGAGGAGTTTTTATAATGGCAGAATTTATGACAGGTCTGAAGCGTACACATTATTGTGGAGATTTACGCATTTCAGACGTTGACAAAGAAGTAACCGTCTGCGGTTGGGTACAAAGATGCCGTGACCTCGGTCAGCTTATTTTTATTGACCTGCGTGACCGCACAGGCGTTGTTCAGCTTGCCTTTAATGACAAAACAGACAAAGAAATTTTCGATAAGGCATTTGCTTGCCGCAGTGAATTTGTTCTTGCCGCAAAGGGCAAGGTGCTTGAAAGAAGTTCAAAAAATTCCGATATTCCGACAGGCGATATTGAAGTGCTTGTTACAGACCTGCGTGTGTTGTCAAAGGCACAGACGCCTCCGTTTGAAATAGTTGACAATACGGAAACCAACGAAGAACTGAGATTAAAGTACCGCTATCTTGACCTGCGCCGTCGTCCGCTCCTTAACAATCTTATGACAAGAAGCAAAATTGCAAAAACCGCAAGGGATTATTTTGCAGAAAACGGCTTTGTTGAGATTGAAACACCGATGATGATAAAATCCACTCCCGAGGGCGCAAGGGACTACCTTGTTCCGTCAAGAGTACATAACGGCAAGTTCTATGCACTTCCGCAGTCTCCGCAGATTTACAAACAACTGCTTATGGTTTCGGGATTTGACAGATATATTCAGCTTGCACGCTGTTTCCGTGACGAAGATTTGCGTGCCGACCGTCAGCCTGAATTTACACAGATTGATATGGAGCTTTCGTTTGTTGACGTTGAGGATATTCTTGAAATAAACGAGGGACTTTTCAAGAGAATATTTAAAGATGTTCTTAACAAAGACCTCAAAACTCCGTTTGAGCGTATGACCTACAAAGAAGCAATGGAAAATTACGGTTCAGATAAACCTGACATTCGCTTTGATATGAAGATTCAGGATATTTCGGATCTTGTTAAAGACTGTGGTTTCGGAGTATTTACCGGAGCAATTGAGAACGGCGGCTCTGTAAGGGCTATTGTAGCCAAGAATGCCGCTTCCGTTTACACAAGAAAAGAAATTGATAAGCTTACCGAGTACGCAAAAGGAATCGGTGCAAAAGGTCTTGCATATGTTCGTTGGGTTGACGAGCCGAACGCTTCATTCAAAAAGTTTATGACCGAAGAAGAACTCAACGCTGTGTATGAAAGATTGCAGGCAGAAAAAGGCGACGTTATCCTCATTGTTGCCGACAAAGACAGCACTGTGTTCTCAACTCTCGGCGCACTCAGATTAAAAATCGCAAAACGCCTCGATATAATTCCGAATGAGTTTAAATTCCTGTGGATTGTTGACTTCCCGTTCTTTGAATATGACGAAGAAAGCGGCGAATGGCTTGCCATGCACCACCCGTTTACTATGCCAAAAGAAGAGTGCCTGCAATATCTTGACACAGACCCGTCAAAGGTAACCGCAAAGGCATTTGACCTAACTCTTAACGGAATTGAGCTTTCAAGCGGTTCAATGCGTATTACAGACCCTGAGCTTCAGCAAAAAATGTTTAAGGCATTAAAGCTTACAGACGAAGAAATCGAAGCAAAATTCGGATTCCTTGTTGAAGCCTATAAATACGGCGCACCGCCTCACGGAGGAATGGGCATCGGTCTTGACCGTGTTTCTATGCTGCTCTGCGGTGCCGACAGTCTGCGTGACGTTACTGCCTTTCCAAAGGTACAGAATGCAAGCGAACTTATGTCCTCTTGCCCTGCCCCTGTTGACAAGGAAAGCCTTGACGTTCTCGGAATTGCAATAACCAAAACCGAAGAAGAATAATTATTCAGTCAAAGTTTGACCGATATTATTAAAAGATAATGGGCGCACAAAAGTGCGCCCATAAAAATATATTTTCATTACGTAAGGGGGAAATTTGTGAACACCGGTTTGTTAATCCAGATAATAATCATTGCGGCAGTTGTTATCTTGGTAGTTGTCGCAGTGCTGATTGTGCGAAACAAAATCCGCAATTTTTCACGTCAAATGTTTGGAACCGACTCGCTTGTTGAGGGATATAAGAACCAAACCCACGAATATAACGAAACACCGCTGTCGCTTCACGCAATGACGGATATTTATCTTCCGCAAATTCTGCGTGACTTTCCCGAATTTGAGTATGAGGCATACAAAAACAAGGCGGAATCCCTGCTACGCAGTTACTTTACCGCAGTTTCAACCAAAAAGACAAGCGCGCTCACCGAAGAATGTTCGCTTACTCTGAAAAACAATGTTCAGGGAATCATTGACGGCCTTAATGCAAAGAATGAAACAAAGTTTTTTGACTCTGTCGTTTTGCACGATATTCAGATTGCAAGATATGTTAAAGACGGCGCAACCGCCACAATATTTTTTGAAATTTCAACCGGCTGTTATAATTACACAGAGGACGAAAACGGAAATGTAGTATCGGGAAGCAAAGAAGAAAAAAAGCAGGCAATATATCAAATAGGGCTTGTGTATGTGCAGGATATTGACAAGGTGGGCAATCACCTGGAGGGCTTGGGCATAAACTGTCCAAACTGCGGCGCACCGATAAAAAATCTCGGAAGCAAATTCTGCGAATACTGCGGAACCTCTATCTCGGAAATCAACATAAGAGCATGGAGATTTAACTCGGTTTCCGAGACAAATTACCGTCAGCGCCCATATTAATATAATTACCGAGTTATCTGTTTAAAACTATCTCCCGCACACTGTTTAACAAGGCAGTGTGTGGGAGACTTTGTTTAGTATGATGTAAAAAATTCAATAAATATTCTCAACTTTAAATTAACAAATCTTGTTAAGCAAAGCCTACGAACTTATTGTAATCAGTACAATTGAGTATTAACCTTCCTGCACCTCAATGATAGATTATAATTTTCAGCAAAATTTTAAATCGACTTTTGCCATCTTAGAAAAGAGGTACACCTGCACTACCTTATATCCGACAATTCACCCACAAGACCGGTATCGCTGTAACCTCCCGCAAGATATTTTTGAATCAAGGTAACATCAAAAACAGTAACCTCTCCATCGTTGTCTACATCGGCAAGAATATTTTGATTATAATCAAAATATATAAATCCAACAATTTCCTTTTGTATAATAGTTGCATCCTCAATGGTAACCTCTCCGTCACCGTTTACATCACCATAAACCTTTAGCGGCGGTGTTTTGTCAACAACGTCAATTCTGAATTTGACGCCTGTTTTTTTAACGGAATCAAAATCAGTAAGGTCAACTGTCAATGTTACGTCTGCAAGCTCGTAATCAACAGAAAAGGTAATGTTATCATCACTGTTATAAACTGCGGTTTCTGTCTTACCCGGCGAGGCAACCACACCGCCCCATGTATCATTTAACAATCCGTTTGCTGCCAATTTAAACTGACAGTCATCATTTTGCTCCACATTTTTAAATGTTATCTGATAAACCGTATCTGATATTTTTTCCATATAGTTTTCTTCGTAATAAGTGTTCCAATAAGCGCCGTTTAACCAATTGCCGTAACCGTTGCCGATAACAATCATTGAGTTAATTAATGTTTTAGAACCGCAAAACTTAATTCCGTTTTGATTTGCATATTTCTCAGCCTCTGTTCCGCCTACACCGTAAATTACAAAGTCAGGAATCGTAGCACTTGGGGTTAAAGGATCATCCGGGTCCGGAGGATAGTAGCCAATGCTGTAACTGTCAATAAATGTTACGCTTTCAGGTATTGTAATACTTTTTATATCTCCCATTGAGAAGAATGCTCCCTCTTCTATTGCACACAAGCCTACGTTTAGGTATGCATTTTTAAGCTTTCGTGAAGCAAAAGCGTGTTGGCCTATATGGCGCATTGTACTTGGCAAAGTAATAGTTTCACAAGCGGTGTTGTTAAATGCGGAATCTCCGACATACTCTGTACCGCCAAGGTCAACACTCTTAAGATTCGGGCATTTTGAAAACGACTCTCTGCCAACATATTTACAACTTTTGGGTAAAACAAGACCGACAAGATTCGGTTGGCTGAAATCTGCCATATCACGCCAGTTAAGAGCAACAGAACCAAAGATATAACCCTCGGCAACAGAAACCGTGCCCGACTTAATCGTAAGAACACTGTTACTTTTCATATCGCCTTTGTAGCAATAAGCTATTGAGCCAAAATACACCTGACCGTCAGGCTGGTTGTTATACCAAGCTGTGTTGGCAAAGGTACCGTGATAAACCAACTGCACACCCTGCGGCAAACTGCCGAAGCTATTTAACGAGGTGCAGTCTGTAAAGCAATAATCGCCCAAGGTTTTGACGTTTTTGCCGCCCTTTACAGATTTTAAGCTGCTGCACCCGTTCATAGCACTAAGCCCGATTGAGGTAAGGATGTCAGGCAATGTTATGCTTTCCAAACCTGTGCATTCGCTGAATGCAAAATCACCGATTGAAACAAGTGTGTTCGGCAAATTGATACTCTTTAAATTTAAACATCCGCTTAATGCGTGTTCACCCAAAACACGTATTTTGCCAAGGTTCACATATTTAAGTTTTGAACCGCCGATTTGGTCAACCTTTAACACATCGTCGGGCAAAGTAATGCTTTCGATTTCATTTGAACCTCCAAAAGCATTTAAATATGGATTTCCCCTTGGAACAGTTATATTTTTAAGCTTCGGGCAAGACGAAAAGCTGTTAGACTCAAGTTTTGCCTCCTGTGGAAAATTCACCGTTGTAAGATTTTCAAGATTATTGCAGTTAATATATTCCACGCTTTCGGGTATATCAAGGGTTGTTATGTTGCAGTAATAGCCTTCCTTAATTGTAAGCGACTTTAAACCGTCGGGAAGAACCAACTCGTTAAGCCCCTCGCAGTAGTATTCAATATAAACATTAAGCGTACCGGGACGAATAACCAGCTTTGACGGATAGTCAACATAAAGACCTGCTATACCCAAAAATACGCTGCCGCAGTAAATTTCTGTCTCCGAAGGAATAGACTGAAACCATTTTGTATCCTTAACAGCGGATTGTGTGATTTTTTCAAGTGATTTTGGAAAACTGAATTGCTGAATGTTTTCACAATAAGAAAACGCACAATCTCCTATCTCTTTTAAACCGTTTGGTAAAGAGACTGAGGTTAGTGCCTTACAGTCGTCAAAAGCTGACTCTCCGATGTATTTCAGCCCTTTGCGAAATGTTACCGACGCAATGTTTTCACAGTCGGCAAAAGCACTGCTTTCAATGCGCTCAACGCCTGCAGGAATATCAACCTTTGTAAGTCCGGTACAACCGTAAAAGGCATTTTCACCGATATATTTAAGTCCGTCGGGCAACGTCACGGCAGTAATTTCCGTATTATAATGAAATACGGAGCTTCCTATACCGACAACACCCTTTGGAATTACCGGAGTTTTGCTCTCTCCCTTATAGCCAAGCAACCAGCCCTGCCAAATAAAAAAGTCCGAATTGTTATCTTGGTAAAGCCAATTTTGATATTCTTTATCAAGTGCGGAGGCAAGTGTGCTCCACTTTGCCGTACCAAAAGAATCTCCGGTAAGTGTGGTGTTTTTTCCTCTGAAATTTATCTCTTTCATAGAATTGCAATATTGAAATGCTCCCTCACCGATATTTGTCACAGTGCTTGGAATATCTATTTTTTTCAGTTCTCTGCAATCGGAAAAAGCATAATTGCCTATGGTTAAGAGCCCCTCCGGCAAAACAATTTCACTCAGTTTTGAGTAATCGGTATTAAACCCGTCTCTCTCGTGCTCAAAGGCATTATCGCCAATATATGTAACAGTATCCGGCAAAATTACTTTTTTTAACTTTGTGTTTATCTTCATACTTTCGGGTGCTTTGTGAAAGTTTGCGATGCCCACAACAGTAAACCCGTCAATAGTTTTCGGAACCGTCACATTACACTCATAACCCGAATATGAAGTGATTTCAATTGTGTCTTGAGTTACAAAATTATAAGTAAAATCACTCTCATCGGCTTCCGACAGAATGCTTTCAGTTTCTGCAAAAACTGTAAACGGAATTGCAGCCGAAATAATAATTACCGACAGCATTACAGCCAACGCCTAAAAAAATATCCTTTGTTTTTTCATAGAAATGCCTCCTTTTTGTTGAAATGAAAATAAAAATGTAGCAAAATAAATATAAATATTCTTTGTCACATTTATAATACATATAACTTTCACATAACGCAATATGAATTTCCGATTTGGCAATTGCCAAATCGGAAATTTTTTACTTATGATATTAAATTCATATAAACATAAATTTTGAGCATTTTATAAAACATAAAAAGGACGTCAACCCAAAGGCTGACGTCCGAATAAAACCTAAAGTAAATTAAGTTAAGAATTAAATCATTTCACATTAAACTTTCCATAAACCGTGAAGATTGCAGTAAGCGTAAACTGCCTCAACCTCGTCTCCGTCCGAAAGTGCAAAACAGACATCCGGATTTTGGTCTGGTTTAAGATTTTTCACCTGCAACCCCTGTTTTGTAACAAGTGCCACCCATTGAATGTAGTGTTCCTCCTGCATAGGATGAGCATTTTCGCCGACAGTAACAAAAACATTGTTTCCGTCAATTTTATAAACAGGCATATGTTTTTCAACAGCCGCCTGTGTTGAACACGGCACAAGCTCATGCATTTTTTCGCCGCAGCACACAACAGGAACGCCGCAGTCTTTTACCATTGTGATAATATTACCGCAATGTTTGCATAAATAAAATTTATAATCCATATGTTTCTCTCCTTGTATTATAGAGTAGTAGTTATTAGAGTCCCTCTCCAAGGACTGTATGCTATACTGTTAGAGATACTGTGGATTAGTTTTTGTCTCCTA
>FMUV01000014.1 GCA_900101355.1 Ruminococcus sp. YE282 | reverse complement strand
TTAAAGTCGGTCAAAAGGTAGAATATACGGTGTCGTCAATTTCCTCAACGGATTACGGCAAAGTATATGGAAAAATAACCGACGTTTCGGCAGATTCGTTTGCAGACCAATCAAACAATATGATGTATTACAAGGCTGAAGCTACGCTTGACAGTTCGTCACTATCAAATTTGTCGGGAGAAATAAAGGAACTGAAATCAGGTATGACGGTTGAAGCTCACATTATATCAGGCTCCAAAAAAATAATAATATGGTTCTTGGAACAGCTGAATTTTATTGATTAAGGTTTTTGATAACCGTTAATAAAATGCAGTTGAGTTGAACTTACTAAACCAAGCAGGCAGTTGACTAACGACTGCCTGCTGTTGCTTTATGTGAAAATCTAAATTTTTACACCCGCAATTTTACTTGGTGGGCTCTTTAAAAGCACATTTGGTCTTATTGTTGGCTCTGTCTTTGCCAAAAATATCGATTATAGGAGGCTTGGTGTTGGGTGGTTCTGTCGGTGCTTCATTAGGTTTATCCGCAGCAATAGTTATTTCTGCCGTGTGCTATGAGAAAATAAATGCAAAATAGGGTATTAGTATCGTTATATTTATAATATGATGTAACCAATGTCTATATAACGTTCCCTTTGCGAACATAAGGTCAAAAATTTAAAAAAATCAGATTTTACTTGCTTTATATACATTAATGTGGTGATATGTGTATAAATTGTTAAATTCAGTATAAAACTGTATTTTGGGGAATATCCCGATTGTGCCTGTATAGAATGTATAGGCAGAGGTTATGTTGATGGTCGCAGAAGAATGGATTTAATAAATTTTGGAAAATTGTAATTAAAAATAAAAAAATCACTTGACATTACTGCTGTCTGATGATATAATAACTACTGTTATTGTAAGTGCAAACTTAATAATTTGGTGACATAGCCAAGCGGTAAGGCGTGGGTCTGCAAAACCCTGATTCCCCGGTTCAAATCCGGGTGTCACCTCCAATTAATGCAAGTCGAAAGACTTGCATTTTTTTGTGCGTATATCAAGACGTCAAATTGTTTCAATGCTAAACCCCCTTTAAGTAATGTGTTTTGCACATTACTTAAAGGGGGTTGTTTTTGCTAAATCAGCTTTATTCTTTTGTTTCTGCTTGGATTAAGCAACCAAGAAGAATTTTACGAGGAACAAAAGTGAGATTGCATATGTGAGGATAGAAACCTGTTTTGCTTTGCCTGTGAAAAGGCAGATAACTGAGTATGAAATCATTCCGATACCGATTCCGTGACCGATAGAGCCTGAAATCGGGATTGAAATCATCATCAGAGCAACAGGAATGCCCTGGGTTAAGTCGTCAAAATTAATCTTTTTAAGACCTGAGAGCATAAGAATACCAACATAGATAAGTGCGGAAGATGTTGCTGCGGCAGGAATTATTGCTGCAATAGGAGCAAGGAACATACTTGCAAGGAAAAGTATTGCAGTGGTAAGTGAAGTAAGTCCTGTTCTTCCGCCTGCCTCAACGCCCGAAGCAGACTCAACAAATGTTGTAACTGTTGAAGTACCTGTTACGGAACCTGCAATTGTACCGATTGAGTCAGCAAGAAGAGCCTCTTTCATCTTTGGCATATTGCCGTCTTTGTCAACCATGCCTGCACGTGAAGCTGTGCCGACAAGGGTTCCGATTGTATCAAACATATCAATAATACAGAATGTGATTACCAATGTGATAACGGTAAACCAGCCTATCTGCATAAGGTCGCCAAAATCAAACTTGAACAATGTTGTTTCTGCCATATCCGAGAATGCAGGAATGAACGAAGCTGTTTCAAGTGAAGCAAACGGATTGGTGTGCAGGAAGATAGCCTCTCCGCCCCAATAAATGCATGAAGCTGCAAGCATACCCAAAAGAACGGCTGCTTTTACCTTGTAGTGCGACAGAATTATAATAACAAAAAGTCCGATAAACATTGTAACAACCGAGAGTACCATTTGGCTGTATCCGCTTCCCATAGAGTTTTTTGCAAGCGACGGAGTAAGTGCGCCGAAGAAGTCTCTCATTACATAGAACGGACCGCCGTCATCGGAGTAAACGCCTGCGTTTGAGCCAAGACCGATGTTTAAAAGCATAAGTCCGATTGCAGGAGCGATTCCAAGGCGGATTCCGAGGGGGATTGCGGTTACGATTTTTTCACGTACCTTGATGATTGAAAGAACGGCAAATACAATACCTTCAATCAAAATGATACACAACGCAGCCCTGAATGATTGCAGATAGCTAAGTCCCGTGATGCTGACAATATTTGCAACAACTACCGCAAAGAATGAGTTAAGTCCCATTCCCGGAGCCATTACAAACGGTTTGTTTGCAAGAAACGCCATAACAATTGTTCCGATTGCGGAAGCAATACAGGTAGCCAGGAACACGCCGTTCCACAGTGCTGTGCCGCCGTCCTGACCGAAATTAGTAAGCAGGTTTGGGTTTAGGGCAATGATGTACGCCATTGTCATAAACGTGGTCAAACCTGCAAGAATTTCAGTACGAACAGTGGTGTTGTTTTCTTTGAGCTTGAATAGTTTTTCCATAGATAACACCTTTCTGTTTTTATTCTGCCGTTTATCGACAGATTACTTCATAATTATATCACATTATCTAACTCATAACAATATATTTTATAGTTATACATACGGCTTTTTTGTGTATAATATCGGTTTAGAACTTATAAAATATGTTATTCATTATTTTTTTGCAAATATGTTTTATTGTGTTATAATAATTCGTAGAGTTATTATAATTTGGGGTTAAAGGAATTTTTGTTTATGAAAAGAAATCTTGCAGAGGGCAGTATACTGAAAAACATTGTGTTTTTCTCGCTGCCTTATCTTTTGTCTTATTTTTTGCAAACTTTATACGGAATGGCTGATTTATTTATAATCGGTCAGTTTGACGGAATTGACAGCACAACTGCCGTTTCAATCGGCAGTCAGGTTATGAATATGATAACGGTAATGATTGTCGGACTTGCTATGGGCTCAACGGTAGTAATAGGGCGCTCCGTGGGTGCAGGCGACAAAAAGCGTGCCTCTAACGAAATCGGCAACACCATTACGCTTTTTATGGTTGTGTCGCTTGTCCTCACCGCCGTGCTATTGATTTTTGTAAAGCCGATTGTTTCTGTTGTATCAACGCCGACCGAAGCCGTTGACGGAACAATTTCGTACCTTACGATATGTTTTATCGGAATACCGTTTATTACCGCCTATAACATCATAAGCTCAATCTTTAGGGGAATGGGCGATTCCAAAAGCCCGATGTACTTTATAGCTGTTGCCTGTGCGGCAAACATAGCGTTAGATTACCTCTTTATCGGTGTTTTGGATTTTGACACAGCCGGTGCGGCGCTGGGAACAACATTGTCGCAAACCGTCAGCGTAATTGTTTCGCTTACTGTAATTATCAAACGAAAAAATCTAATAAGCATTTGTCTAAAAGATTTGAAGCCAAAGGTAATTTTGATGAAAAACATACTCAAAATCGGTATTCCCGTTGCATTTCAGGACGGATTTATACAGATTTCGTTTATAATTATTACCATAATTGCCAACAGGCGCGGACTTGACGATGCGGCGGCAGTCGGAATAGTGGAAAAGCTAATCGGAATATTGTTCCTTGTTCCGTCGTCACTGCTTTCAACCGTTTCGGTAATTTCTGCCCAAAACCTCGGAGCAGGCAAGCCTGAGCGTGCCAAGGCAACATTGAGATATGCTACAATTATTAACGTAAGCATAGGAATTGTTTCCGCCGTGTCAATGCAATTTTTTGCCGAGGGTGCAGTGGGATTGTTTACCTCAGACACCAATGTAATTTTGTACGGCGGCGAATATATGCGCAGTTATGTTTGGGATTGTATTCTTGCGGGCGTTCATTTTTGTTTCAGCGGATATTTTTGTGCCTGCGGCAAATCGGGAATTTCGTTTTTGCACAACTTTTTGTCAATCGTGCTTGCACGTGTTCCGATTGCGTATTTTGCCTCAAAGATGTTTGCCGATACGCTGTTCCCAATGGGATTTGCGGCTCCGATAGGCTCGGTTTTGTCGGTTATAATTTGCGTTATAGCCTATATTGTAATTAATAAAAAATCGAAATCTTCAAAAGCTGTTTCTGCTTAGATTATGGCGAAAATCCGATAAAATATACAATTTAAATAAAACTCCCTTTGACTTTAAAGGTCAGAGGGAGTTTTGTGTTCAATGATGAATTTAAGTTGCCGAATTTAATCCAAGAATAATTCCCAGCGATATATTTTTTTGCTTTTCAGGCAAGGCACGATATTTATTTATCAGTATACATTCATCGTTATTCAGTTCGGTTTGAAGTATTTTGTCAAGCGGCTGACGAATATCGGAATAACCGATTATATAATCAACAGATGTGTTAAAGAGTTCTGCAAGTTTTTTGAGTGTTGCAATGCTCGGTTCACTTTTTCCTGTTTCGTATGCACTAATCATCTTTTGAGAAAGGTTAAGCTTTAAAGAAAGTGAAATCTGGCTGATTCCCTTTTCTTTTCTCAGTTCGGCAATTCTGTTCACGGCTTACCTCCAAAATATACTCTATAAGTATAATATTATTACGTTTGTATTGACAAATTATACTTTTTAGGTATAATAATACTTGTATAGAGTATATATTTATACCCTGTAAGTATTATTTGGAGGAGAGAACCTAATGCATATCAGATTTCAAAAATTAGCTTCTGTATTGCTTTCTTTTGCAATAATCGGAGGCACTGTATTAACATCGCAGTTTTCCGTTTTTGCTCATGAGACCTTAAACCAAAGCACCGACAATAACACAACATCGCTGTCGGACAGCTATGAGTACAAGATTAATGATGACGGTACAGCCGAAATTACAAAATATACAGGTTTGGAAAGCGAGCTGACAATTCCTTTTGAGCTTGACGGTTACAAGGTTTGCAAAATAGCAGAAGGAACGTTTTTTCATTGTGAAAACTTATCAAGTATAACTGTTCCGGACAGTGTAACCGAAATAAAAACAGGTGCATTTGGTGAGTGCACAAATTTAACGGATATAAAGCTGTCGGAAAATTTGACACATATAGATGATGGAGTCTTTCATGATTGTACAAACCTCAAATCAATAGTATTGCCAAACTCATTAAAACTTATGGCAAAAGGGGTTTTTGAGAACTGTACAAGCCTTGAGGAGATAAAGCTGCCTGACAATTTAAATTCTATTGGTGTTTGGTCCTTTAAAAATTGTAGTAATCTAAAAAGTATTGTTGTACCTGATAGCGTAACTAATATTAGTAATATGGCATTTGAGAATTGCACTAATCTTGAGAAAATTGTAATACCGACAAATGTGTCTTGGATTTCAACCGATACATTTAAAAACTGCGACAAGGTTACAATATATGGATACGGCGGCAGTTATGCACAAACTTATGCCGATGAAAATAATATCCCGTTTGTTGATATGGGAATTGTTGAACCGACCACCGTCGCTCCGACAACAGTTAAACCTACGGATATTGAAGATACAACAACTGTAACTGAAAATGTTTTCGAGAATACCACTACCACCGCCGAAAACAGCCGAACAGATGCTACTTCAGCTGCAAAACCTTTGGCAACATCAGATACCGGTATTGCCGTAAACAGCACTTCTAACAGCGGAGCAATTCAAACAGGTGCAGGTTCACTTGCAATAGTTTTTGCGGCAATTGTGTCAGCTGTTTGTGCGGTATTTGTTTTTATTCGCAGAAAATTTCATCAATAATAGAATATCACTGCTCTAAATAAACACCCTCTGATTTTAAAGGTCAGAGGGAGCTTTGTGTTTGGTCAGATAATTTTTTATAAAAGACAGGTAAGGTTAGGGCGGTGCTTTGCGTGCCGATTTTATTTAACTGTTCTATTAAATTCTTTCTTATTTTTGAGTCGGATAAAATAATATC
Organism: Ruminococcus sp. YE282; assembly: GCA_900101355.1. Classification (GTDB taxonomy): domain Bacteria; phylum Bacillota; class Clostridia; order Oscillospirales; family Acutalibacteraceae; genus Ruminococcoides; species Ruminococcoides bromii_A. The sequence goes on along the minus strand of FMUV01000014.1, from coordinate 49,054 downwards.
CGTATCCTATAATATCGGCAATTGCCCAGCCGATTGTAATTGCTGTCCATATTCCGACCTCGCCTACAACAGGCGCAAGCGCATACGCAAGAGCAACTCGTGTTCCCAGCGACACTATGGTTAAAATCACCGACATTCCCGGGCATTTTATTGCACGATAGAATCCGTAAAGCAGGAAAAGACAACCGATTCCGACATAGAAACAGCCCTCAATCCTGAGGTATTCGGCTCCCGATGCAATTACTGCGGTTTCATTCGGGTTTATGAAAATTTGCATAAGCAGTTCGGCAAATATAAATACAAGCGCAGAGATTACAAGTGAAAATACCGAGCTTAGTACGGTGGCTTTTCTAAAGCCCTCTTTAAGGCATTCTGACTTTCCCGCACCGTAGTTTTGAGCGATGAATGTTGAAAATGCATTGCCGAAATCCTGAACGGGGAGATAGGCAAAGGTGTCAATTTTGACAGCCGCCGCAAACGCAGCCATAGTGACTGCACCAAAGCTGTCTACAAGACGCTGGATAAGCAAAATTCCAAAGTTCATTGCCGATTGCTGTGCACAAGTCAGCACCGAAAGGCTGAGTATTTCGCCGAGTATCTTTTTGTTATACTCAAGGTGTTGCTTTTGTGGTATAAAATCACAGCGTTTAAGGAGTGCATATATTAATATTCCTATGCCCGAAAAGTACTGTGCAATTATTGTGGCAGCCGCCGCACCTGCTATTCCAATATTAAACACAAGCACAAATAAAAGGTCAAGGGCGATATTTGTCAGCGCAGATATTCCGAGAAACCATATCGGCGTAACGGAATTTCCGACAGCCCTGAGCAGGCAGGCGAAGAAGTTATACAGAGAAGTCGCCGCAAGCCCTGCAAATATTATGACAAGGTATTCTCTCATCGAGTCGTAGAGTTCGTTAGGCACTTGAAGAAATACGAGAATCGAATCAATAAATATGTAAACAATTATGTTGATTATGATTGTTACCGCCATAATTAGGGCAAATGCGTGCGCTACGGCGGTTTTTAGGGAATCACGGTCATCTTTGCCGAGATATATTGAAAAGAGCGCACCTGCCCCCATAGACAGTCCGAGAAATACGGAAGTCAAAAACGTCATAAGGGCGTATGCGCTTCCGACTGCGGCAAGGGCATTTTTGCCAAGAGCCTGACCTACGATTAATGTATCCGCAATGTTATAAAACTGTTGCAGTAGGTTTCCTGCCATCATGGGTAGGGCGAAAAGTATCAGCCCTTTTGTTATGCTTCCTTTTGTAAGATTATAATACACGGTATCACCTGATATGAAAACATATTTTAGTTGTTTTTTTTAATCAAAGCAACGCGCTGTCTTGCTTGAAGGGTGCAGAGTTTGCAACAGATTAATTTTGGAAAATTATTACTCGTCGTTTTAAAACAAAAAGCCTCCACACATTGCCTGATAGGAAAGTGTGGAGGTTTTTGCAATGGGAAAAATCAGTCGATTTCAACCATAATTTTTTCTTCGCTGCGAATAGCTGCGCTGCGGGCAATTGTGCGGATAGCCTTGGCAATTCTGCCCTGCTTTCCGATAACTCTGCCCATGTCGCTCTCGGCAACGTGGATGTGATAAACAATTGTTCCGTCCTCGGTAGGAGCGTCGGCTTCAACGTTTACGGAATCAGGGTTATCAACAAGTCCTTTTGCGATAACAGCAAGTAATTCCTGCATATTAATATCCCTTTCAGTCCGAATTAGTCAATGATGCCGTTCTTCTTGAGAAGAGCCTTAACTGTATCTGTCGGCTGTGCGCCGTTAGCAATCCACTTCTTAACAGCTTCGCTGTCAACGTTGAACTCTGATGGCTTCTTTAGGATATCGTATGTTCCGATTTCTTCAATGAAACGTCCGTTTCTTGGGTATCTTGAATCTGCAACTACTACTCTGTAATAAGGAGCCTTTTTTGAACCCATTCTTCTAAGTCTGATTTTTACTGCCATAATTTACACCTCTGAAATTTTTTGGTTTAATATATATTCATCAATCTTTAAGATTGTATGAACGGTTTATTTAAACGGCGGCATTCCGCCCATTGGCATTCCGCCGAGCCCCGGAAGCATATTTTTCTTTCTCTTTTTGCCTTTTTTGCCGTTTTTGCCTCTGGACTTCATTTTCTTCATCATTTTTTGCATCTGGTCAAGCTGTTTAATAAGCCTGTTGACCTCTTCAACACTTCTGCCCGAGCCTGCGGCTATTCTGCGCTTGCGCGACGGATTAATAAGGCTTGGGTTGCTTCGCTCGGCAGGAGTCATTGAATAGATAATTGCCTCTATCCAGTCAATTTGTCTGTCGTCAATGTCAACGTTGTCAAGCTGGTTGCCGATTCCCGGAATTTTTGCCAAAATTCCCTTTAGCGGTCCCATTTTCTTAACCTGTTCAAACTGGTCGAGCAGGTCGTTGAAATCGAGCTTGTTGTTGAGCATCTTCTGTGCCATTTCTTCGGCTTTTTTCTCGTCAAGCTTGTTTTGTGCGTCTTCAATGAGGGTGAGCACATCGCCCATTCCAAGGATACGGCTTGCCATTCTGTCGGGGTGGAAAACCTCAATGTCGTCAAGTTTTTCGCCTGTTCCGGCAAACTTAATCGGCTTTCCGGTAACAGCCTTTACAGAAAGTGCGGCACCGCCTCGGGTATCGCCGTCAAGTTTTGTGAGAATAACACCAGTAATATCAAGCAACTCGTTAAAGGTCTTTGAAACATTTACTGCGTCCTGACCTGTCATTGAGTCGATTACAAGCAAAATTTCGTTCGGATTTACCGCCGCTTTGACTTCTTTAAGCTCGTTCATCAATGCTTCGTCAATATGAAGTCGTCCTGCGGTATCGAGGATTACAATGTCGTTTCCGTAATCCTTTGCGTTGCGGATAGCCGCATTGGCGATTTTTACAGGGTTTTCTTTGCCCATCTCAAAAACAGGCACGCCCGCTTTTTCGCCCACAACCTTTAACTGCTCAATTGCGGCCGGACGATAGATGTCGCACGCAACAAGCAAAGGTCTGTGATTTTTTGCTTTAAGCATTTTTGCAAGCTTTGCGGCGTGGGTGGTTTTACCTGAACCCTGCAAGCCGCACAGCATTATAACCGTAGGCGGTTTTGACGCAAACTCAAGCCTTTCGTTTTCGCCGCCCATAAGTGAGGTAAGCTCTTCGTCAACTATCTTGACAACCATCTGTGCAGGAGTCAGGCTTTCCATAACGTCCTGACCGATTGCACGCTCGGTGACCTTGTTAGTGAAGTCTTTGGCAATCTTGTAGTTTACGTCGGCTTCAAGAAGTGCAAGGCGCACTTCTCGCATAGCTTCTTTTACGTCGCCCTCAGTCAGCTTGCCTTTGCTTTTAAGTTTTTTGAACGCTTCGCCAAGTTTGTCTGCAAGTCCTTCAAATGCCATAGTGTCCTCTTATTCTTTGAGTGCGCCTGCCTTTTGCTCAATGCTTTGAGCAAGCGCCTTGATAGTGTTGTCTTGTGAATCGGTTTTGATTTTTTGTGCAATCACCGCAATTTCGTCAAGCCCCTGTCTAAGGGTTTGAAACTGTCGAAACAGTCCGAGCTTTTTTTCAAAATCAAAAAGCTGCTGTTCACACCTTTTTATGCTGTCTCGCACACCCTGCCGTGTTATGCCCGTTTGAGCGGCAATTTCCGCAAGCGATAAATCGTCGTTATAATACAAATCAATTGCCTGCCTGCCCGACGGCTTTAAAAGCTCGCCGTAAAAATCAAAAAGCAGGGAAACCTCAATATTCTTTTCCATAGCGAAAACTCCTTGCTATGAATGAGTGTAAAGAAAATCTCTTTACACCTCTGGTATTATAATACATATATTGCGATTTGTCAAGAAATTTAGCAAAACAGAAAAGCCCCTCATTGCGAGGGGCTAAAGTATGAAGATATTATTCGGACTTTTCATCCGTTGAGGTTTCGCTGTTACTTTCTGTTGCTTGTTCGGCTGCCGCTTCTTTGATTTCTTCAACCTTGGACTCAACCTTTTCAATTGCGTCCCCGACCTTTTCTTCGACAGCTTCTTTTGCCTGTTCAACCGTTTCTTCCGCTGCTTCGACAACCTCTTTAATTTCGGGCTCAGCCTTATGGATTTTGTTCTTTATGTTATCCGCCTTGGTTGAGACAGAAGCTTTTATTTTTCTTATCGATTCGCCGAGATGTCTGTTTAGGTCTTTTCCAAGCTTATTGTCCTGTTTTGGTGCAGAGTCGGTTTGTTCTTCGCTGCTTTCGGGGGATTCCTGCTCAGCCTCTTCGGAATTTTCGCCGTTTGTTTCAGATTCGTTTTCAGCGGTTTCGGTTTCCTTCGGACTGCTTTCCTCCGAGTTTATTTCCGCCTCAAATTCTTCAAGAAGAGTTTTGTCGTTCTCCTTAATCTTTTTAATGGTAAAAGCCGTTGCGGCTGCTGCGGTTAAAGCGGCAACTGTTCCGATTGCGCCGATTATTACCTTTTTGTTTATATCCGAATTTTTAGACATTCAAATCACCTCAATTATTATTTGATATTAATTATTATATATCAATTTTCAGGAAAAATAAATATACAATGCCTGAAAAGTGTCTGATTTTTGGTAATTCAAATTGATAATTTGGTGATAATTGCTGTAATTTTTATTCCTTTGTCTTGGAAGTGAATTTATACACAATCAGATTAACAGCCAAGAACAGCACTATTGCGGCAATTGAGTATATCATCATAAATGTAAAATCAACTTCACTGCCAAAAATATTGAGCTTAATTGCAAACAATTTGTTCATCTGATTGGCAAATTCTGCGCCCGCCTTTGAGCCGATTGCCGACTGGGCGTTTTCAACGGCGGATTTCATAAGGAGCGAACGCATCATTCCTGCAATTTGAGAGCCGGGAACAAGATTTACAATTGTCTGAACCGTATCCGAAAACTGCGATACGGGAACGTATGCGCCGATTATGAATCCTATTGCCGCCGACACCAAAGCACCAAACGAGCCGAGGGATGAGCTTTTTTTGAAGAACGTTGCAATAACCATAAGTATCAGTGCCGAGGATATGGAGCCGAGGGCTACAAGACCGTACATTTTCAGTATTTCAATTGGGCTGTATGTGGTGTCGCAGCTGATTCCCAAAAAGACAAAGCCTGCTGTCATAAGAATTGCGCTTACAACAAACGTATTTATTACCGAAGCCGTAAAGTATGAAAGCACAACCGTGTGCGGTTTTACCGGAGATGCGGTGTAGTCATAGTTTATTTTGTCTTCCTTGTCTTTAACAATAACAACGAGGGAATTTAGAGCTACCGTTACCAAGGCTGTTCCGATTACACCCGATATCATCCATCCGTTTACAATTTTGTCAATGTCCGAATCACTCAGCAGGTTTTGAAGTTCTCCGAGTCCGTCTTTGATTGAGCCGACATAATTGTCACGCAAAAACAGAACAAATAGTCCGAGAACGATAATTTGCGCCAGCATAGAGAGCAATATGGCGGTTTTATCTTTCATATATATTTTTATGTTTCTTATTGTCATACCTTTGTATGCATTTAGCGTAGCACTCATTTTATTCACCCAGCCTTTTTCCTGTAATGTTAAGAAATACGTCGTCCATATCGCCCTTGATGACCTCAAAATCTTTTATATCAAACTTATTTATAAGTCTTAGTCCATCAGAGCTGTCGTTAATTTTGATTTTGTAGGCATTGTTTACATACTCATAATCTCTGCCCTCATGTGAAATCAGGTTTTCCGTTTCGGCTGACTTTTCGGTGTACCAAACAAGCCTGTTGTTTGCGTAGAGCTTTTTCAGGTTATTCGGTACGTCATTGGCAAGAATTTTGCCCTTGTCAAGAATTACTACCCTGTCGCAGTCGGCTGTTTCTTCCATATAGTGGGTGGTTAAGAATACCGTAAGACCTGTTTCCTTTCTGAGCTTGTGAATTATTTTCCAAACCTGCAACCTTGTCTGAGGGTCAAGTCCGGTTGTGGGCTCGTCAAGAAAGAGTACCTTTGGTCTGTTAAGCAAAGCCCTTGCAACATCAACACGGCGTTTTTGTCCTCCGCTGAGGCGGCAGTAACGCCTGTCGATAAATTCCTCAAGGCTGAATATTTCCGATAATTCTTTAATGCGTTGATTTGCCTGCTTTCTTGAAAAGCCGTAGTATGCTGCGCGTGAGAGCAGGTTTTCTTTTACTGTAAGCTGTTTGTCAAGCACGGAATTTTGAAAGACGATTCCGATAAGAGGCTTTATTTTATCTTTGTCCTTGTCAAGGTCAAATCCGCCTATGCTCAGTTTTCCGGAAGTTTTTTCAAGCACGGTGCAAAGTATATTTATGGTTGTGGATTTTCCTGCACCGTTTACTCCGAGAAAGGCAAAAAACGAACCCTCTTCAACACAGAACGAAATATCTTTTACCGCCTCAACCTGTTTATAATTTTTAACGAGATTTTTCACTTCGATTATATTTTTCATAGGTTTCCCTCCTTTTGTAAACCTATAATAGCACAGTGAAAAACATAAAAAAAGCACCTTGCGGCAAGCTGTTAAAAGCTTGGTGCAAGATGCAAAAATCACAGTGTAAAATACAGTTAATCTTCGGTTTCGTCGTCGTTGAATTTTTCAAGCGCATTGTTTATTCCGTTCACAATATTTCTGTTCATCAGGCACGTGAACAGCCAAACAAAGAAATATATCGCAAGGATTGAAACGAAGATAATCACTCCCTCTGAAAATTTGTCGTACCAGCCGACGAGCCTGCCCTCTGTAAGAATCAGGGCGGTTATCAGAACAAAGTGTATTACTACACGTGTATAGAATTGTTTTTTGGTGGGCTCTTTTTTAAAGTAAAACAAAAACGTGGGCAGTGCTCCGAGCAATCCCGTAAGCATTATAACCCAAGGATATTCGGCAGGGTACTTGTAGTCGGGACCGCCGATAATCAGGTTTTGGGCACTTATTACGAACATTACGGCAACGGTTATTACAAAAAAATGGGTTATGACCGCTTTTATTACCTCTCTCACAGAAAAACACCTCACATTCCCAGACGTTTTTTTAACGCCTGAACATACTGCCTTGAAATAACCACGGTTTCGCCGTTGGCGAGCTTTGCGTCAAGTTTTCCGTTTACAGACGGAGCAACCGAGCGAATTTTTCCGAGGTTCACAATCATGGCTTTTGAACAACGAAACATTTTTGTTCCGCCAAGCTGTTCTTCAAGCTCATAAAGTTTGAGCTTTGACTGATAAACATTGTCCTTGCCGTATATAAACGTTTTGTTGTCAACCGATTCTATGTAAAAAATATCACGAACGGTCAGCCTGAACATCTCGTTGTCTTTGCTGCCGAGAATTATATTTTCGTTTGTCTTAAGTTTTTGCACAAGTGACAGAACTTCATCGTCAATCTCGTGACACTTAACAACAACCTCTTCTTCAAGGCGTTTGTCAATTTGAGTTATGGAAATTTTGAACATAACCCGCCTCCGTATTTTTATGTCTGCAATCAGGCAGTCTGTTTAAATCAAAGCAATGCTCCGCCTAAAGTCGGGAGACATCTGCAATATCATTATATATTTGATTTTATCATATTTGTTTTTAAAAATCTATTGTTTTATCTCATTAACCGTTAATCCGTCATATAAAAATACAGCGCACTTTAACGTGGGTGAAAAAGTCCCCCGCCTAAGAGGTGGGGGACTTTTGGTCTTTAGGTGGGAGATTACAACTCACGCTGAAACCCTGAGGAGCTAACGCTCCTTTACACCATTGCAATCTGTTGCAAGCTCTGCTTCTTGCAAGCAAAGCGTTGCTCCGCTTTAAAAAGAACGCTGTAAATTATTGCTTTATTGAGATGTTAATTATGCTTCGGAACGGTTGATTGCGTTAAGCACGCCGAGAACCGAAGCAACGTTTACGTTTGAATCTATGCCGATTCCAAAAATGTTTTTGCCGTCGGGCTTTTTAAGCTCAATATAGGAAACAGCCTTAGAGTCCGAGCCCTGTGAAATAGCGTGCTGGCTGTATGAGATAAATTCGTATTTATCAAGACCGACTGTTTTGATGGCATTGAAAAATGCGTCTATCGGTCCGTTGCCCACGCCTGAGAGCTGAACTTCGTTTTGTCCGTCAATCAACATTCTACCCTTAAAGTGAACATAGTCCTTGCCGTTTTCGCTTTCTTCATAAATTTTTCTGCGTGTAAGCTGATATTTCATCGGGTGCTCAAGGTAGTTTTTCTCAAATACCTCAAACAGCTCCTTTGGAATAAGCTCTCGTCCGAGTTCTTCACATTTTGCCTGAACAAGTTTTGAAAATTCGGGGTGCATACGCTTTGGCAGGTCGTAACCGAAGCTGTGACTCATAACAAACGCTGCGCCGCCCTTGCCCGACTGTGAGTTAATGCGGATGATAGGCTCGTATTCTCTGCCGACGTCGGCAGGGTCAATCGGAAGATATGGGATTTCCCACATTTCTGAGTTGTGCTCTTTCATATACTGCGTGCCCTTGTTGATAGCGTCCTGATGTGAGCCTGAGAATGCTGTGAATACAAGCTCGCCGATGTACGGCTGACGAGGGTCGATTTTCATATTTGTGCAGCGTTCGTAAATTTCTTTGAGCTTAGGAAGATTTGAAAAATCAAGTTTTGGGTCAACACCCTGGGTAAACATATTAAGTCCCATTGTTACAATATCCATATTGCCTGTGCGCTCTCCGTTGCCGAACAGTGTGCCCTCAACACGCTCTGCGCCTGCAAGCAGTGCAAGCTCGCCTGCCGCAACGCCGCAGCCTCTGTCGTTGTGAGGGTGAACGCTGATAATTGCCGCCTCACGGTTTTTGAGGTGACGGATAAAATATTCAATTTGGTCTGCATATGTGTTTGGAGTGCACATTTCAACCGTGTTTGGGAGGTTAAGAATTACAGGATTTTCTTTGGTTGAGCCAAGCTCCTCCATAACTCTGTCGCAAATCTCAACCGCATTGTCCATTTCTGTTCCGCTAAAGCTTTCGGGAGAATATTCAAAGCGAATATTTGTGTCGCCCGAAAATTCGTCGGTAAGCTGTTTGATGAGCTTTGCGCCGTCAACGGCAATGTCGATTACACCCTGCATATCTGTCTTGAAAACAACCTTTCTCTGCAAGGTTGATGTTGAATTGTAAAAGTGAACAATAACGTTTTTGGCTCCCTTAACAGCCTCAAATGTTTTGCGGATAAGGTGTTCTCTTGCCTGAACAAGCACCTGAATTGTAACATCGTCCGGAATGTGATTGTTTTCAATCAATTCACGGCATATTTCGTATTCTGTTTCGCTTGCGCTTGGGAATCCGATTTCAATTTCTTTAAAGCCCATATCGCAGAGAGCGTGGAAAAATTCGAGCTTTTCTTCAAGGTTCATCGGGTCAACAAGCGCCTGGTTGCCGTCACGCAAATCAACGCTGCACCATATCGGAGCCTTGGTAATGGTATTATTTGGCCAATGTCTGTCCGGAAGATTGATTTGCTTGAACGGAACGTACTTTTTAAATGACGGTTTCATAATAAAAGCCTCCTGAAAATTCACACAAAAAAAGCCCCTCAAAGCAATCTGAAATTAATTGCAATTAGGGACGAAAAATATCGTGGTACCACCCAAATTCAGACGCACATTGCTGCGCGTCCCTCACAGACTTCCAACAAAGTCCTGACTGATAACGCTGTCCGGCGTTTCGCATTACATACAACGTAATTCACACGAAAAACTCAGGGATGAGCTATACACACAAGCCTTTGCGTTGGCTTACACCCACCGCCAACTCTCTTTGCCAAAGGGGATTGCATCTTGTTCCCGTCATAGTCTTTAAGGGGATTTGTTTGTTAAAACTATTATATACAGACAAAACAAAGTTGTCAAGAAAAATTTTGTTTCAAATATTTAATTAAAATGGCTGCTAAGCTTTGAGTTCATAATAGATTTACAATATTTACAAAAGCACAGACCGTTAATTCATGTCTGTGCCCTTGGTTTTTTTGAGGCATTAATGAAAGATGAAAACAACATTTTGCTGTTATTGTCGGTTTTATAAGAAAACTCGGGATGCCATTGAACTGCCCAAACGTAGCTTTTGTTCGGCATATACAACGCTTCCGTCAGTCCGTCCTCCGAATACGCCGCCGCTTTAAGACAGGGTGCAAGTTCACGCACTGCCTGATGGTGGTAACTGTTCACATTAAAGGAATCGCATTTGAGAAGATTGTAAAGCGGTGTGTCTTTGACCAACTTAACGCTGTGAATCGGTTTGTCATAGGGAGGGGATTGGCAGTGGTTAACACTTGATTTGTGCTGAGTCGGCAGGTCCTGATATAATGTTCCGCCAAGTGCGGCGTTTATGAATTGAATCCCACGGCATATGCCGAATATCGCTTTGTCGCTTTTTAGAGCTTGCATTAAAACTGCCTGTTCAAACCTGTCACGTATCTCGCAGAGCTTGCCGCACTCGGCAATCGGCTCTTGTCCGTATATTTTGGGCGAAATATCGTGACCTCCCGTGAACAAAATTCCGTCACACATTGCGACTGTTTGTGCAATGTCGTCTTGACTTTCGGCAAACGGCAAAACAATCGGAAAACCGCCCGCCTCAATGATTCCGTTCATATATCCCGGCAACATCCAGTAAGAATCCTTTTCTTCATCCACAAGGGCAATCAATCCGATTACAGGTTTTTGCATAGTGTCCTCCGTTTATTTAATGTTAAAAGAAAACGGCGTTTGACTCAGAACAACTGAATCAAACGCCTTTGTTATGTTTATAATTTTACCACCTTTATATTTGTTTGTCAATCAAAAGGAAAGATTAAATATATAATATTGCAAAAATTGCATTGATTTTTATCAATGCAAGGGGATAGCTGCTGATTTTGCAATTTAACAATGTGCTAAATGCATATTTGATATTTAAGAATCGCATATGATGTTTGTTTTGCCTAAGCCAAATTGCCTTGAAACACCATATTCGGTATGTTATAATTTAAGTGCAATCTATCGAAAACTTTGCCCTTTGCAAGCAAAGCATTTTTCGATTTAAATAATTTATATAAATGATATTTTTAAAAGACAGGAGATTATTATGGAACTTGTTAATGCAGTAAAAGAGAGAAGAAGTATTCGCAGATTTTCTGACAAATCGGTTTCGCCTGAGCTTATAAGCAAGATTGTTTCAAACGCCGTGTATGCTCCAAGCTGGAAGAATACCCAAACAACAAGATACATAGCAATTGAAAACAGTTTGATAAAGAACCAAATTGCCGATGACGCCGTGTGCGGATTTGAATTTAATTCAAATACCATAAAGAACGCACCTGCTTTGATAGCGGTAACAACACGCAATTTGCGTTCGGGTTATGAGCGTGACGGAAGTTTTTCAACCTCAAAGGGAACCCACTGGCAGTCGTTTGACGCAGGAATTGCCACCCAAACATTTTGCCTTTTGGCTTATGAAAAAGGGCTTGGCACCTGCATTATGGGAATTTATGACGAGAAAAAGGTTAAACAGATTCTGAATATCTCAGATGATTATTCGGTTTCTGCGCTGATTGCAATCGGATTCCCCGCAAGTCCTGTTGAAGTGCCCAAAAGAAAAACCGCAGACGACGTTTTGTCTGTAATTGAATAAGACGTCTGTTTACGAAGTTATGAAAAAAGCAAAATATAAAATTCTTACAGCGGTCTGTATATTGATTTTTGTCTTGGGAGTTGCGGGCTGTCTGTTTGTTGTGCTTTCGCCTGCACGGAACACGGTGAACATTGTGCGTGACGGCGAAGTTTTGTATTCGTTTGACCTGACAAAAACCGAGGACACAACATTTGACATTTACTACAAAGACAGTAAAAATACGATTGAAATAAAAGGCGGAAAAATCAGATTTTCAGCGGCGGAATGTCCCGACAAAACCTGTGTTAAGTCGGGTTGGCTGAGCTCGTCGGCAATGCCCGTGGTCTGTTTGCCAAACCATCTTGTTATTGAGTTTGCAAACAATAATTCAGAGGTGGACGCAGTTGCAGGGTAAGAACAATAAAATGAGTGCAAAAAGAATCGCAAATCTGGCAATGCTCACGGGCATTGCGCTGATAATATTTGTTGTTGAACTGCAAATTCCCAATCCGTTTCCGATTCCCGGCATAAAGCTCGGACTTGCAAACATTGTAACCGTTTACGCCGTGTATCACTACCGTGCGTATGAGGTGTTTATGACGGTGTTTGTCAGGATACTTCTTGCAGCCGTATTTTGCGGCAATTTTATGGCTTTGATATACAGCTTTTCGGGCAGTGTGTTTTGTTTGGTCGGAATGTTGCTTCTGCGAAAAATTGTTGATGAAAAGCACATTTGGATTGCAAGCGTATTGGGAGCGGTTTTGCATAATACAGGTCAGATGATTGCCGCCTCGGCGGTTCTGCAAACCGTGCAGATTTGGCTTTACTATCCGTTCTTAATCGTTTCGGGCTGTCTTGCGGGGCTTTTTACGGGTTTGTGTGCACAGCTGCTTATTTCAAGGCTAAAAAACCGATTGGATATATGAGTCGGCTGTAAATTTACAAAAACAAAAATCGGGCGGATGTTCTCCGCCCGTAAGTGAATGACGACAATTTAAAACTATTGTCTGATATTAAATTACATAATCATTAGCGTACTTTTCACGCTGCATATCCAAAATATCCTGAAGCGTAATGCTGTCAAGGTATTCGTTAATAACTTTGTCAAGACCTTTCCAGACAGGAAGCGTCATACAATCGGCACTTCGCTCGCACTCAATGGGTTTGTGGTCAAGGCACGCAACAGGGGAGAGGCTACCTTCCGTAAGTCTGAGAATGTCGCCGACCGTGTATTTGCTTGGCTCCTTGGCAAGTCGATATCCGCCCTGGTATCCTCGGTTGGCGTTAAGAATATCGGATTTATTGAGAATAGGAATAATTTGTTCAAGATATTTTTTTGATATTTCCTGACGTTTTGCAATATCCTTAAGGGCAATATAGCCGTCGTTCTGATGTTCCGCAAGGTCGAGCAGCATACGCAGAGCATAACGCCCCTTGGTTGAAATCTTCATATTTATGACACCTCTTGTCTTTGTATAATAATACCATATATTTAATAGGTTTTCAAGTGTTTTGCGCCGTGCAAAAAAACGACAGCCGTTATTGAACAGCTGCCGTTGACAGATGATTGTTTAAGTCGGAACAACGCTCTGTTTTGTTTGCAACCGATTGCAAGCATTGCAAATGAGCATTACAGGGGTTCGGACAGAGATTGAATCCCGACTGAATTTCTAAATAAAATTCCTGACAACTTTGCAGTTACATCTGCAAAAGTTTATTTTATGCACATAAACGCACTCATTGTGCCTCTGTGTCCTTTGGTTGCACGGTGGCTCCAAAGCAGTTCGTTGTTGCAGTTTGTGCATACGTCGGAAACCGTTATGTTTTCGTTCTTTACGCCTGCGTGCACAAGAATCTGACGGTTTGTTTCAAGCAGGTCAATCATAAATTTTCCGTTGCCTTTCGGAAAAACAAATTTGGTTGAATCAAGCTCGTCAAGTGCCAAAAAGTTGTCTGCACAGGGTTTGTCAACCTCGTAACAGCATACCGAAATTGCAGGGCCGATTGCCGCTTTTATGTCGCTTGGGTCTGTGCAGTAAAGGCTTTGCATTTTTTTGACAACATTGTCGCCGATTCTGCCCACGGTGCCGCGCCAGCCTGCGTGTGCAAGTCCGATTGCCTTTTGCTTTGTGTCAACAAAAAACAGCGGAGTGCAGTCGGCATAATATGTAACAAGCGTAACGCCGGGTTCGTTGGTTATCAATGCGTCAACGCTTTCAATATCTTTGGGTTTGTAAATTCCTATGCCGACGTTCTCTTTGGTTACGGCACGCACGAATGTGTGGTGGTCCTGAGACGAGGCTGTCAGACTTTCGTAATCAAAGCCTGCGCTTTTGCAAAAACGCTTGTAGTTTTCGGTTACGTTTTCGGGGCTATCGCCTCTGTTGAATGCCAGATTCATAGAGGTAAACTCGTCGGTTGATACTCCGCCGAGACGTGTTGAAAAAGCGTGGTTTATAAAATCAATTTCAGACAGCGAATTGTATGTAAGATATGGAACGCTGTTAACGTTGTTGAGCTTCATAACGTTTGAAGAAAATTTCAAGCTGATACCTCCAATAATATATTTACTTGAAAGTGCGTCGGTTCAATGATATAATTTAAGTGAGTTAATAAGCTCTGCCGATTGCAAGCAAAACAGAGCGTTGTTTCGGTTTAAATAATCAGTATCACGAGGTGATTTTATGAGAAAAAAACTCTTTGGTAATAATATTGAGCCCGATTGTATGTACTGCGAGAATGCAGTGTTTAATAAATACGATGTATTTTGCAAAAAATCTAAGGGAATAAGAAACGGCAGGTGCAGGTCGTTTAAGTATGACCCGCTTATGCGTGAGCCCAAGTCGATTTCTCTCAGGGGCAATTACACCGCCGAGGATTTTAGACTTTAATTTTGTTAAGAAAAGTTTGTCAATAGATTAAACGGTGCGGCTTTTGGCGGATATAATTTATGCAAGCTGAAAATCTCTTATATATCCGTCAATTGAGTTTTGAATAACTTCTTTGGCTTTGTCAACTCCGCCAAATTCGGTCACATTGGTTTCTTTTCCGTTTTCAAGGGTTTTGTAAACCTGAAAGAAGTGCTTGATTTCGTCAAAATAATGCCGCGGCAGTTCGTCAATGTCGCCGAAACAATTGTAGTTTGGGTCGTTGACGGGAACGGCGATTATTTTTTCGTCGTTGCTGTTGTTGTCTATCATATTAAGAACGCCGATTGGCTTACATTCAACAAGAGTCATCGGCTGTATCTTTTCGCTGCAAAGCACCAGCACGTCAAGCGGGTCGCTGTCTTCGGCAAATGTTCTCGGAATAAATCCGTAGTTTGCCGGGTAGTGGGTTGAGGTAAAAAGAACACGGTCAAGCTTTAAAAAACCTGTTTCTTTGTCAAGCTCATACTTGTTTTTGTCGCCCTTTGATATTTCAATAACCGCATAGAACTTATCTTTTGTAATTCTTTTTGGTGAAATGTCGTGCCAAATATTCATACAATACCTTCTTAATAAATTATTGCTTAGCATAGATGCAGAGATACCTAGCCTTTTAAATCGGCAGGATTCGTTGCAGTTTTTGCAATTTGTCGCAAGCTCTGCTTCTTAGAGAAGGGCTGAACTTGCGTTGATTTAAATTATAAATAATGCCTCGGGCGTTGTCAAGATAAATGACAGCGCCCGACTTTTTATTTATTGAATTGTTAGATAAGGTGAAAAAGGCATTTCAAAGAAAGTTTATTTTTTGATTTTTTCCGAAATTACCTTTACAGCTTGGATTATCACTGTCGGAATAAATGCCAAAAGTCCGATAAATCCTGCCTGAGCAGCTGTAAGCGGTTCAACGCTGAACAACGGTTGCATAAACGGCACGAACAGCACAAACGAAAGGAAGAATACGCCTGCAAAAAATGCGCCTATGCTGTAATAGTTTGAGGTGAATCCAAGTTTGAAGATTGAGTGCTTGCTTCGGCAGTTAAATCCGTGAAACAGCCTTGCAAGAGTCAGGGTTGAAAACGCCATTGTGCTTGCCGCTGCGGCGTTTGTCTGCAATCCGATATAGAACGCTATGAGCGTTGAGGCTGCAATCAGCGCACCCTGACCAAACATAAGACAGACAAAGTCTTTGCTCAAAATTCCCTGCTTTGGATTACGCGGTTTTTGAGAAAGCAAGTCTTTTTCGGGCTTCTCCATACCTAATGCAATTGCAGGCAAAGAGTCTGTCAAAAGGTTTATGAACAGAAGATGCACAGGCTCAAACGGTATAGGCAAAGCCAAAAGCGAGGTGTAAAGCACCGCAAATATTGCCGCCATATTGCCCGACAGCAAAAACAAAATTGAGTTTTTGATATTGCGGTAAACATTACGTCCGTTTGCAACAGCCTTTATGATTGTTGCAAAGTTGTCGTCCTGCAAAATCATCGAAGCGGCGTCTTTTGAAACCTCTGTTCCCGTTATGCCCATTGCAACGCCGATGTCTGCCTTTTTGAGCGCAGGTGCGTCGTTTACGCCGTCGCCTGTCATTGAAACAATGTTGCCCTTTCTCTGCCATGCTTCAACAATGCGAATTTTATTTTCGGGAGATACACGGGCATAAACCGATATTTTTTCAATCTTTTTGTCGAGTTCCTCATCGCTCATTGCGTCAAGCTCAAGCCCTGTAACCGCAAGGTCGCCCTCCTGCATAATTCCGATTTGCTTTGCAATTGCCGATGCGGTGATTTTATGGTCGCCTGTTATCATAATCGGTTTTATGCCTGCTCTTATTGCGTCTGCAACCGCCTGCTTTGATTCTTCTCTGGGCGGGTCTATCATTGCAACCAAGCCGAGGAAGATGTAGTCGTATTCCGTCTCTGTGCTCAGTTCTTCTTCCGATTCTTTATACGCAAATGTCAGTACCCTGAGACCGTCCTCGGAATACTTTCTGTTTTGCTCCAAAATTGCCTTTTTGTCATCTTCGGTAATATTTCGCACACCGTCTTTTGTGGCAATTTTAATGCAGCGTTCAAGGATAACGTCAAGCGCACCTTTTGTGAGAATGTGGGGAACTCCGTGCATTTGGTATTTTGTGCTCATCATTTTGCGGTCGGAATCAAACGGAACTTCTTCAATCCTTATAAGACCGTCTCTTACGGCGTTTTCGTCAAAGCCGATGTTTCTGAATGTTTCAAGCAGTGCATATTCGGTCGGGTCGCCGATTCCTTTGCCGTCAACTATGCTTGAATCGTTGTTGAGCACCATATCATAGAGTAGGTGGCGGTGGCTTTCATATTTGAGGTCAAGCTGTTCTTCGATTATGCTTTCGCCGTTTATATAGATTTTTTGAACGGTCATTTTGTTTTGAGTCAGAGTACCTGTTTTGTCGGAACAGATTACCGAAACACAGCCGAGACTTTCAACCGCCTTTAAATCTTTGATTACGGCGTTTTCCTTTGCCATTTTCTGAGTGCCCATAGCCTGAACAATAGTAACGATTGAGCCGAGGGCTTCCGGAATTGCGGCAACCGCAAGCGCAACCGCAAACATCAGCGCATTGAGTATTGTGTCTTGATTGATTGTTCCCGCCTGCAACAGGTTAAGTCCGAAGACAACAACCGAAATTATCATTATGATAATTGCCAGTCGGCTTGAAAACTTGTCAAGGCTTTGCTGGAGCGGAGTTTTCTTCTCTTTTGCCGAGTTCATAAGTGTGGCGATTTTACCGATTTCGGTGTTCATTCCCGTGCCTGTAACGGCAACAATTGCTCTGCCGTAGGTAACAAGACTGCCCGAGTAAACCATATTGGTTCTGTCCGCAAGCGGAACCTCGCCGCTGATTACGTCCTCGCTTTTGTCAACATTTGTGGATTCTCCCGTAAGCGAGCTTTCGTTGACCTGCAAAGAATAGTTGTTGATGATTCGTCCGTCCGCAACCACCAAATCTCCTGCTTCAAGCACGATGAGGTCGCCTTCAACAACGTCTTTGGAGTCAATCTCAATCTTTTGACCGTCACGAATAACCTTTGCGCTTGGAGATGAAAGCGATTTAAGACTTTCAAGCGACTTTTCGGCTTTTACGTGCTGAACCGTGCCCAAAATCGCATTCATTGTGATTACCGCAAAGATTACGATTGTGCTTTCAAGGTTGCCCGAAAAAATTGAGATGATTGCCGCAATAATAAGTATTATTACAAGCAAATCCGCAAACTGGCTGAGAAAAACCATAAGCGTAGACTGCTTTTTGGTTTCCTGCAAAACGTTTTCACCGTTTTTTTTCAGCAGTTCTGCGGCTTGTTCGGAGGTGCGTCCGTCATTTGTTACGCCAAGGTTTTCGAGCACCTCTGATTTTGAGAGCTGATAGGGATTTTTCATAAAAATTCCTCCAATTATTTTTTACGGAAGTTGGCTTGTTCCGTTGTCTTTGGTGTAGTTCACAATATATTATACAAACAAAAAAGACTTTTATTGCAAGGTACAACAACGCTTTGCAATAAAAGTCTCGTTCTTTAAAATATATCCGATACCGTAGGTATGTGTACTGACGAAATATATCACAGATATCTCTGCGAACTACTCCCCTTTATTAACGTAATTCTATCATAGATTTTCTTCGGTGTCAATACTGATTTTTTCGGCTTTTTCTTCTGCCGTTTCATCAAATTTTGGCTGCTTTTGCTTTGGCTTTTTCGGCTTGCTGAGCATTGCAAGAATGATTCCGACAAAACACAGCAAACAGCCGCTTCCCGTAAATACTGCGGAAAAATTAACCCTGCCGAAAAGATATGCGACAACTATTCCGGCTATCAGCAGAGGAATACATATGCACAGCAGGATAAACGCAATTTTGAACAACACGTTCATCTTTTTGGATTTTTCCATTAATATCATCCTTTCTCAAGGCAGTTTGCAATGTCGGCAAAGTTCTGCATACTCAGCTTTTCGGCTCTTGCATTTGTCGGAATACCCAAATTTTCAATCATGGCGATAACCTCGGATTTTTCAATTCCAAGCCCCGAGCTTAACGAGTTTGCAACGGTTTTTCGCCTTTGAGAAAATGCCGCCTTTACAACCGAGAAAAACTTTTTTTCGTCGGCTTCAATCGGCGGCTGACTGAGCACGTCAAGCCGCATTACAGCCGAGTCAACCTTTGGCGCAGGCATAAACGAACCTGCGCTTACGCCGAACAGCATACTCGGTTTTGCATAATAATTAACGGCAACGGTTACGGCTCCGCTTTCTCTTGAGCCCACCTTGGCGCACATTCTCTGTGCCGCCTCCTTTTGCACCATAACCGTAATTGCCTTTATGGGCAGTTTGCTTTCAAGCAATTTCATAATTACGGGAGAGGTTATGTAGTAGGGGAGATTGGCGCATACCACAACATCCATACTGTCAAATTCTTGTGCTATAAGCTTTCCTAAGTCAAGCTCAAGCACGTCGGCATTTATTATTTTTATATTATCGTATTCTTTGAGCGTTTCGTCAAGAACAGGCAGCAGCCTTTTGTCAAGCTCAACGGCAACCACTTTGTCCGAAAGCTTGCAAAGCTCGTTTGTAAGCACTCCGATTCCCGGACCGACTTCAATAACTCCGACGCCTTTGCCTGCGCCCGAAAGTTCCGCCATTCTCGGGCAGACAGACGGATTTATTAAAAAGTTTTGTCCCAAAGATTTTGAAAAGGTAAAGCCGTGCCTGCCCAAAATCTCTTTTATTACACCTATATCTGACAGATTGTTCATTTCAAAGTTCGCAGTCCTTTCGGATATTTGTTTTTCAGCTTGCCGTTTGAGGCTTTGCCGAATCCCGTTGTCATTCCGTTCACGCACACAGCCGTATAGCCTTTCGTTTCAGATGAAATGGGAATTTCTTCGCCGTGAAGAAACGCCTTTATTTCTTTGTCGTTTACGTCAAGGTCAACAAAGCTTACGCAGTCGTCGGGCTTTGCCGCCATAAATGCGCTGTGGTGCGGCTCAATTCTGTTCTTTGCAATTTCTCCCAAAATTATGCCTGCTCTGAGAATCGGCAGCCCTTTTGTTTCAAAAATAAGAGCTTTCGGCAAAATTATAATTTTATCTTTTGCGGTAATAATATTCTCGCCGAACGGACGATTTTTAAATATACTGTCGTAAAATTCCGTGGCTTTGGCGTCAGGTTTTTGACTGAAATTTTGATTTACGGATGTTTTGTAATGTTTTCCAGATTTTCTCAGCCGTGCGGCAAAGTGTCCTTCGCCTCCGTCCATAGGAAAAATTCTTCTGGCGTATTCAAGCGACTTTCTGCCAAACGTTACTCCCGAATCTTCAAGCTCAAAATCGGGATTTTCTTCAAGAAATTTTGTGATAACGCCCTCGTTTTCTTCCTGAGAAAACGTGCAGGTGGAATACACCATAACTCCGCCGCTTTTCAGGGCGTTTTTTGCGCTGTTGAGAATCAAAAGCTGGCGTTCGGCACAGCTTTTTACGTGTTCAACGCTCCATTCGTTTTGCGCTTCGTCATTTTTGCGGAACATTCCCTCGCCGCTGCACGGTGCGTCAACCAGCACCCTGTCAAATTGTCCCGAAAGCCTTTGACAAAGAACGTCGGGATGGCAGTTTGAGACCACCGCATTGGCTATTCCCATTCGCTCTATGTTTGAAAGAAGAATGTTAGCCCTGCTTTTAACGATTTCATTGCTCCACAAAAGTCCCGTTCCGTTCAGCTTTGCGCCGATTTGGGTGCTTTTTCCGCCCGGAGCCGCACATAAATCAAGCACAAAGTCGCCCTCTTCAACACCTAGCATCTCAACCGCCGACGTTGCCGACGGCTCCTGAATATAAAAGGCTCCGGCGTGGTGCAGGGGATTGTTGCCGAGCCCCTCTGTTCCGCTTGGAATATAGTAACCGTCTTTGCAGAACGGTGTGGGCGACAGCGTGAAGCCAATCAGGCTTTTAAGCTTTTCGGCTGTGCACTTTAGGGTGTTTACACGCAGTCCTCTGAAATTTTCGGCGGAATAGAACCTGAGAAATTCTTCAAATTCATCGCCTAAAAAAGATTTCATTCTAAATAAAAAATCATTCATTGAATATTACCATAAATTTCGTTAATAATAAAGGCACAAGGAGGTGTTAATATGAACCAGAATAACAACCAGAACAACAACCAGAATAAGAACCAGAACAACAACCAGAACAAGAATCAGAACAATTCTCAGAACAAAAAAGAGCAGGACTGCAAGTAATTACATTACTCCTGCCGGAAACAAACCGTGTTTAAACGACACGGTTTGTTTTTTTGTTTGTATATTTGTTATCAATATCCGTATTCTTCTCCGATAATGATTACCTTGATTCGTCCAACGTGCCTTTGCTGAGCCGACACTACATAATTACAGCATACTCTGCCTGCCGAATGACATCCGTCGCACAGCTCGGGGTTGTCCTTTTGCAGAGAAACGCATTTTCCTGTTTTGTTGCAATATGTGTCAAGGTTCAGCCTTACCGTGTTTTGCGGAGCGGCAATGGTTTTTACCCTATAAATTGCTTCGTCAATGTCTTTTACAATTTTGTTTACGCCTGCAACCACAACAACGCTTTTTGGGCCGTAAAGAATCGCCGCAACACGGTTTGAGTTGCCGTCAACGTTGTAAAGCTCGCCGTTTTCGGTAATTGCGTTTGCACTTGTAAAGAAAGCGTCCGCACGAAATGCTTTGAGATAGATTTCCTCTACCTCTTCACGGGTAATGCCCTCACGGCTGCGGTCAAGATAGTTATAATCGGATGAGCTTATTATGTCGTAAACGCCTGTCTGCTTTAGGGTGGCTGAACCGCCGTTTGTGATTGTGTCGCCCTTTTTAATCAGCGTTTTTACAAGCTCTCTTGCTTCTTCCGCATTTTCGCAGAAATAAGCGTCCATATTGTTTCTTTTAAGGTTTTTTATGGTTTTTTCAACCCTTGCTTTTAATTCGTCTGTCATAATATCACCGCTTTTTATAGAATAAAAATTTAAATCGGAGCAATATATGCTTCGTCTGCAAGGAAGGAGCTTTAGCTCCTCAGGGATTCGTCGGCAGATTGTAAATCCCGCCGAAACTCCGATATGCACCACCCGCCTTAGAAGCGTTAGGTATCTTTACTATGATTATAACTCAAAAACTTTGTCAAAGCAACAGCCGCCCTGCAAAAAACAGAGCGGCTGAATTGTTTTGATGAGAAAAATATTCACGTTAAGATTAGGTCAAAGTTAATCACGGTTCAACAAACGGCACGCCCAAATACTCCGCTACCGATTGTGAAAGGCTTCTTGCAATATTGTTTATGTTGTCTCTTATCCACATTGCGTCGGTCGGGTTGTCGTGATAGGCAACCTCCACAAGCGCAGACGGAGATTTGGTGCGGCGAACTTCGGCAAGCGAGGTTGTGGGGATTGTCTGAACCTTGTTCGGATACACATTCTGGTAGTTTTCTTTGATGATATTTGCAAAACGCTGACCGTTTGTGCTGGTCGGGTAGTAATAAATTGCGGCTCCCGTGTTTTGTCCTGCGGTTGCCGGCGGAGATGCGTTGCTGTGAATCGCAAGGTGCAGGTCGTAGTCACCCTTGTTGGAATCCGCAATCGCCTGCGAAAGCGTCATATCGGGGTCATTTCGGGAAAAGTCTATTCCGCTTGCCCTGAGATACGGCTCCATTGCGTCGGCGACAAGGTTCATATAGTATTCTTCATTGCCTCCGCCGCTGTACGGGTTAAATTCCTGCAGTGACGGGCTGAGATAAATTGTTGGCATAAAATCTCCTCTTTCAAAGCTTTAGGCAACGCCGCACAATGCGCTTTTTACTTTTGGTTGTTTTTGCACGCATTTGTGTGACATTGCCTTTTTGATATTATTATATTCAGTTTCTTTTTAATGGTACATAAAATACCATCTAAGTTAAAGGGTATCGGCATTTGAGACGGCAGGGCATTGGTTCGGGTAAAAAACGCCGTGCGTTAAGATATACAGTTGTGAAAAATTATATACAAAAGGTTTTTTTATAATTCTGTGTCGGAATTAAGATGTATATTTTGTGTGATAAAATGATTTCGACAAACTGATAATTTGTCATATTTTTACAGTATTAAATACCATTTTAGGAGGTTATTATTATGAAATGGGTCTGTTCAGTATGCGGATATGTTTATGAAGGTCCGGAACCGCCGGAGAAGTGCCCTGTTTGCAAGGCACCGGCTGAAAAGTTTAAGAAAATGGAAGAAGAAGCAGAGTTTGCAACAGTTCACGAAGTTGGCGTTGCAAAGGGCGTAAGCGAAGACATTCTCAAAGACCTCAGAGCAAACTTTGAGGGCGAATGCAGCGAGGTTGGTATGTATCTTGCAATGGCAAGAGTTGCCGACAGAGAGGGTTATCCCGAAGTTTCCGCAGCATTTACAAAGTATGCTTTTGAAGAAGCAGAACACGCAGCTAAATTTGCCGAGCTTTTGGGCGAAGTTGTAACCGACAGCACCAAGAAAAATCTTGAGATGCGTGTTGCCGCCGAAACAGGTGCCTGTGAGGGCAAGTTTGACCTTGCAAAGCGTGCAAAGGCTCAGGACCTTGACGCAATTCACGACACCGTTCACGAAATGGCTAAGGACGAAGCCCGCCACGGCGCAGGTTTCAAGGGACTTTTGAACCGCTATTTTAAGTAATCTGCAAATTGCGGATATACATTCTTAAAACTTAAAATTTCGAAGGCTGTACCAATTGGTGCAGCCTTTTTTACTGGAATCAAAGGAGCATTATTCTTCCCCATGTGCTGAGTTAGCTGTTTTGATATCTGCCGAGCTTCTGCCAAAAATATCGTACGGTTATTGATTTTTTCTATAACCTACTATACCTATATGTTATTAGACAAATGAAGTTTGATGATGTATAATAAGCACATCGACAACAAAGGAGGCACTTTCAATGACGACCATTCACAACGGAAAAGCAAACGAATATCGGTGTATGTGTATGATGCAACCCAAAGACGGCGGTATCATGCGATGTTGTATGTCCCGAATGTGACGTGTCTCGTCAGATTGGGTCTGCATTAATCAAATGAACCATTGTTTTTGGGAAGCCGCAGGTCAGGCTTCCTTTTTATTACGAAAATAAATTGATGAATCAGAAAGGAAATTCAAATTTTTGAATTTTATGGTGATAAAAATGACTTCCGTACATTTACATAAACAAAATCGTTTCACTCGCTGGGGTGCGCCGCTTCTCAGCGCGCTGCTCGCATTGTCTCTGCTTTTTGGCAGTATTTCGGTTACGTTTGCCGATGAAACGGACAACGCCGGCATCTTCAGCGAAACGGAACTTAATTTGCTCAACGCAATTGATACCGACTTTATTTTGGAAAACATTGAATACGTCCACGAAAACATCGGACCGCGCGTAGCCGGAACCCCGGCTGACGAGGCAAGTGCGGAATATTTTTCAGGCGTGTTGAAAACGCTCGGATACGAACCGTTTTCACCTGCCACATCCATTGACGGCACGGACGATTATTTTGAAACTATCTCCGACAGCAAAGCGGTGAACAGCCGTATCGGCGCATCCATTACTATCAACGGCCGTGAATATTCTGCGCTCGCACCTGCATGGAGCGATACCAGCGTATACAAGGGATACAATACGCCCGAAATTTCAGGAGAAACGGTTTATTTAGAATCGGTTGATGATGCGGCCGAAGCCGAAGCAAACGACATCTCAGGCAAAATCGTTTTGACAAACCGTAAGGCAGAATGGGATCGTAACAGCACCGAATACGCCGATGTTGCCCGCACTCTGCAAGAAAAAGGGGCCGTTGCCGTCGTATTCTTTTACAGTAAATACACGGTTTCGGCAGAAGGCGGAACATCCAGAGAACGTGCATTCCCGGCGCCCACTTCCGGAGAGGAGATTAATATCCCGGTTATCCTGGCTTCCTACCTTGACGGTAGACAAATCGTTAAGTCGCTGACCTGCCATGATATTGTCGGCAGCACAACCGCTACCGTTGTGAACCGCCGCAATACGCATACAAGCAATATCCTCGCCGTAAAAGAAGCGGAAACACCGTCCGACAAATATGTGATTGTCGGTGCACACCGTGACAGTGTATTCGGCGCAGAGGGTGTAAACGACAACCTGTCAGGTACCGTAAACGTATTGGCTATTGCAAAAGCACTGAAATCCATTCCAACGGATTATAACGTTATTTTTGCCCTCTGGGCAGCCGAGGAGGACGGATTGGTAGGTTCAAAATATTTTTACAGCGAATTTTTGTACCCGAATAATTGGGGCGTAAACCATGTGGTAGCTTACTATAATATGGATATGGCTGCGACATCTCAGCAACGCAACAGCGTTTTGACGGTTCATACGCCGTACCGTGACGAAAACCGCAACCCGCTTCAAAGCACCGCCGCAGATGTTGCGGAGGCACAGGCAGAACGCTACTGGAACTATACAGACGGAAAATTCTCAGACTGGTGGACAAGAGGACCGGAAGATATTCTGGATTTGCAATATTTCGGTTCTTGCTCGGATCACGCTTCTATTACAGGTGCAACAGGTGCCAACGGAACGGAAAAACTTGCTTTTGGCGAGGGGATCCCTTCGGTATACCTTTTCTGGGGCGATAACATTGGCGACGGTCGCAACGACGTGACCGAACAGAACTATCATTCAATTGGCGACATTTATGAATGGCCGTCTGACGAGGACGTCTTTACCGTTCTCGACGAAACTGAGCCGTATTCGGGCGATTACAGCATTGAACGTGCACAGATTTTGGCAAGCGTATTTGCGCTTTCGGTTTACAACACTGCGGCAAAGCCCGTTGACGGAATTGAAAACGAAGGAACATATGACGGGGACACTAAATTTACAGTTGCCTACAATTACAGAGATAATGTAACGGTAGACGGTCAAAAAGTTACTCTGAACAATGACGGCAGTTATACTATACCTGCTGACAATGCACAGCATACCGTAACGGTTACGGATATTTTTGGAAACACCGCCGATTACACAATTGATGTGTACAAGACTTATACGGTTACATTCATCGCAGACGGAAAAACGGTTGCACAGAAAACCGTTCGCTCAGGTGAAGCGTTGACCGATATCCCCGAGATTCCCGCAAAGGACGGCTACACGGAAACTGCGCCCTATTGGGATATAAACGATTTCAGCTCAATTGAGTCGGATTTGACTGTTAACGCTGTCTACACCGCAGATTCTACTGCATCCGCTTCAACTGCTGCGCCGACAAATCCGCAGGAGACAAGCAGCACAACTGTGCCGGACACATCTTCAACCGCACCGACTGCGTCGGCAAACTCACAGAACGTCAGCAGCACAAGTGCGCCGAACAATTCTTCGACCGCATCAACTGCATCTGCCACATCTGCAACAAACGCTCCAAAGACCGGAGCCGATAATCTGCTGTTTGTTTGGGTAGCCCTTGTAGTTGCCTTAGGCGCTGCACTTACGATAGTGTGGGCACGAAAATACAGGGAAAAATAAAATAGTTTTCACAGACAAATAAAATGACCCTCGTCTTAACGGCGGGGGTCATTTCATTATGGTGTTATATTTATTAATGTTTGTAATTACATACTGTCAGGGCAAGAGATGTTAAACATGGTAAGAACGTTTTTGATTACCGCCCTTGTGCAGTCGCAAAGCGCAAGCCTTGCCTGCATAAGACTTTCGTCTTCGCCCTTAACTCGGCAGGCGTTGTAGAACTTGTGGAACAGAGTTGCGGTTTTTGTTACATAGCGTGTAATTTTTGTCGGGTCGTAGTCTTTTGCGGCACTGAAAATTTCACTTGAATACAGAGCAAGGTGGGAGATAAGCTCTTTTTCCTCGGACGTTGTAAGAAGCGCAAGCTCTTCCGAAGTGCACTTGCGAGGTGCAATGCCGTCTTTTGCAAGAGCCTTGAATATGCTGCAAATTCTTGCGTGGGCATACTGAACATAGTAAACAGGGTTTTGGTTGTCCTGAGTTACCGCAAGGTCAAGGTCAAAATCCATCTGTGTGTTTGCCTCACGTGTGTTAAACAAAAATCTTGCGCTGTCAACAGGAACTTCTTCAAGCAAATCTCTAAGCTGAATTGCTTTGCCTGTACGCTTGCTCATCTTTACAAGCTCTCCGCCCTTAACGAGCTTTACAAGCTGCATAAGCACTACGTTAAGTTTGCTTCCGTCGTAGCCGACAGCGTCCATTGCACCTTTCATACGCATAACGTGACCGTGGTGATCTGCTCCCCAAATGTCTATGAGCGTGGTAAAGCCTCTGTCAAATTTGTTTTTATGATAGGCAATGTCTGCGGCAAAATAAGTCGGGTTGCCGTTCTTGCGCACAAGAACATCGTCTTTTAGCTCAAGGTTGTCAATGTATTTTTGGCTTTTGCCCTCTTTAAGGAACTTTTGTGTGAGCACCTCTTTGTTTTTGTACCAAATTGCGCCCTCTTTTTCATATGTCAAGCCCTTTGAGGTGAGAATGTCAATAACCTCTTTTACGGCACCGCTTTTGTGAAGCTCGCTTTCAAAAAACCACTTGTCATATGTGATTTTGTATGCAGCCATATCTTCCTGCATTTTCTTGATGTTTTTAGGCAGTGCATAATCAACAAGTGCCTTTCTGCGTTCCTCAGAAGAAACATCAAGCAGTTTGTCGCCGTAAATATCCTTGTATTCGTTTGCAAGGTCTGTGATGTCGGCTCCCTGGTATCCGTCTTCGGGAAATTCAATTTCATCGCCCTTGAAAATTTGAAGATAACGTGCTTCAAGCGAACATCCGAATTTTTCAATCTGGTTGCCTGCGTCGTTTACATAAAATTCTCTGTATGCATTGTAGCCTGCTTTGTCAAGAACAGCCGCAAGACAATCGCCGAGCGCGCCGCCTCTTGCGTTGCCCATATGCATGGGGCCTGTCGGGTTTGCCGAAACAAACTCTACCATCACGTTTTCGCCCTTGCCAAAGTCGGACTTTCCGTAGTCTTCGGGGTTTGAGAGAATTTCTTCAACAACGCCCGAATAAAAGTCAGAGCCGAGGAAAAAGTTGATGAATCCCGGACCGGCAGTTTCAAAACGCTCGCAAACCGTATTTGACAAATCAAGATTTGCCTTGATTGCCTGAGCAATTTTGAACGGCGGCATTCTGAATGATTTTGCTCCCGCCATTGCGGCGTTGGTTGCAAAATCTCCGTGAGTTGTGTCGGCAGGAGTTTCGATTATAAATTCGGGAATCTCCGCCTTTGGAAGTTCTCCGTTTTCAATTGCTTTGTTAATTGCGTTTGTAATTGCTGATTTAAGGCTTTCTACCGCCTTTGCATACATATCCATATTATCTCCTCATTCTTTTGCGTGTTTTTCTTCAACCTTTATTTTAAAGCTGTTTTCGCTCACCAAGTCTGTGTTAAAGTCAAGCGTATAGCTTACTTCAAGCGTTCCGCCGTTTTTGCCAAGGGTACTGTTCATCGTTTTTGTAAACACACCGATTGTCAGGTCGCCCGCTATTGTTTGATAGATGCATTGATGACGTTTGTCTCTTTCAAGAAGAAGCTGAGAACCCATCGGACCTTTGCGGTTGATTGTAACCTTGTCCTTCTCAACTTTTATTAGGTTGTTAAAGACAACATTTGGGTCATCGTCGTCATACTCTTTGTATCCGATATAAAAATGGTCTTTTTTTACAAGATAATTTCCGGCGGTAAGCACCTCAATTCGGTCAGTTTGACCGTCAAGCCTTTGCTCTCCGATTATGGAAATCATATATTTTTCCTTATCCTTTTCAGCCATATTTTTCCTCAGTATTGTTCAATATCAATTTGGTTTACCGTGTGTTCCATATCACGGCCCAAAAACAGTCCCGCAATGCTCTCAAATCCGTCGGGAGTGTCGCTGACGTAAAATTCTGCGTTTTTGACCGAATTATCATTGTTGAGCAGATTTTGCTCTTTTAAAACCTTTGCCGCATAAACCGCCGTTTCATACCCCGAATCAATCAGTGTTACGCTGTCGCCCATAAAATCGGAAACAGCCTCTCTTAAAAGCGGATAATGCGTGCATCCCAAAATCAGCGTGTCAATTCCGTTTTGTTTCAGGTCTTTGAGATACCTTTCAATCACAAGTTGGGTAATCTTGTCGTTCCTGTCGATAAATCCGTTTTCAACAAGCGGAACAAAAAGCGGACAAGCCTGTTCAAACACCTCAAATTCGGGATTTAGCTTTTGAAGCCTGAGCTTGTAACTGTGGCTGTTTATGGTAGCCGCTGTTCCGATTACGCCGATTTTGCCGCTTCTGGTTTTTTGTGCTGCGGCAAAAGCCGTGGGATTAACAACTCCGGTGTAGGGAACAGGAAGCTCTGATTCAAGCTCTTTGCCTGCAACCGAGCTTACAGTGCCGCAGGCGGCAACTATCATTTTGACGTTGTGTTTCAATAAAAATGCCGCGTCCTGAAATGCGTATTTTTTGATTGTATCACGGCTTCGGTTGCCGTAGGGAACCCTGCCCGTGTCACCGAAGTAGATGATTTGCTCGTTTGGCAGAACGTGCAAAAATTCCTTTACTGCGCTCAAGCCTCCAAGCCCTGAGTCAAAAACTCCGATTGCGTTTCGGGATGACATATTTAAAACCCTCTTTTTATTTTGATATACAAAACAAATAATACCACATTATTCCCCGTGTTGCAAGTGCCGAGGGTTAAAATACGGCGGCTTGATTGCGGCGGCAAAGAAGATAAAAAACTTGACACGGGCTTGGCTTTGAATGTATAATTGATTAAATGTAAAAAATAATATTATCCGATGAGGAGAGATTAATTTGGATTTTAAAAGTGCATTTAATTTAATAGTAGGCAGAGTTGAAGAAGAACTGACAAAAAGCGGCTACACAAAACAAAAAGTTGCCGCCGAAAGCGACAACGAGCTGGTTGCGCTTTTTACAAGCACAAATATTGCTTATTCAGTTGTATATTTTAAAGACAAAGAACAGATGATTCTTCGCTCGTGCACAATGACCGAGGACGGCCCCGACAACGAATGGAAAACCCTTGCAACATGGCTTTATGACGAAACCGTATCTACCCAAAAGGACGCAGAAAGCATTGCCAATGATTTTGTTGAGGGCGTATCGGGAACAGTTGCAATCAAGCGTGCAAAGCAGGTTAAGCAGAAAAAGAAAAAATCCGACGACGGCAACGCCGACCCGAAGTTTCTTGCAAAGCGTTTTGTAACCTTTTTCCCGGAATTAAAGGAAGAAATAAAAACCGAGGAAGACTGCTATTATCCGTTCCGAGGCGCAACATTTGCCAAAGAGCATATCGCTCCGAAAATTGCAACATATATTAAGCGTGCAAACAAAAAAGAGCTCGAAAAAATTGCCAATGTATTTAACACCCAGTATGGCAACGGCGACGTTGACACACGCTCAATTATCACTATTGTAATTTTAAATTCTCTTGATGAAGAGGAATTTAAAACTATTTCGGAATTTTTTGACGAGGACCTTTCAAAAGCTGCCGTTGCCGGCCGCAAGTATAAGGACAAAACCGTTAAGCCCGAAAAGCCAAAGAAAAAGAATGTATCAAAGGCAAGCACTCTTCTTCAGCAGTAATTAAGCTGTTTGAGCAGGTTGAAATTTAATTATTAATATATTGTTTTAAAAGAGACGGTTTTCGTCTCTTTTATTTTTTGTCTTTTGTTGAATTTTTATTGTGATTCATAATCCCAACATTATACATATTGAATAAAAAATCATAACACAATTTGTTATCGCTGTTTATACCAAAAAATATTGACAATTTTATCCAAAATATGTAAAATTAAACTAAGAGATTAATAAGTATTAATTTCAATTTTTAAAAGAGGGTAAATATCAATGAAAAAACAATTTAAAAAAATTACAGCGGTTTTATTGACTGTTGTAATGGTCTTAAGTGTGTTTACAATCCTGCCGACTTCGGCGGCAAGCATTTCCGATGAACAGACCGTTGGAAGTGACTCGGTTGTAAGTGGTGATTATCAGTACAGCGTAAAGGATGACGGAACGGCGATTGTAGATAAATATGTCGGTTTCGATGTTGATGTTAAGATGCCAAGCAAAATTGACGGTTACAAGATAACTGAAATCGGTGATAATGCTTTCTATAAATACAGATATTTTAAAAGCATTGTAATCCCCGACAGTGTAACGGCAATAGGTGCCTATGTATTTTCCGAATGTGAATACCTGGAAAATGTAGCAATCCCTGACAGCGTAAAATCAATAGGAGATTTTGCATTTGCACAAAGCCCGAGTCTTAAATCAATTGTTTTGCCAAACGGATTGACTTCACTCGGCGAGATGGTCTTTTATAATTGCACGGCTCTTGAAAGCGTAAATATCCCCGAGGTCCTTACCGCAATCAGCGACGGTTTATTTGCAGGTTGCTGTGCTTTGACTGATATTACAATTCCAAATAATATCACATCAATCGGTGTTATGGCTTTTTGGAGTTGTACTAGCCTTACTGACGTTTCGCTTCCCGAAAGTCTTACAAGTATCGAAGACTCGGCATTTTCTACGACAGGATTAACTCAAATTACTATACCGAATGGGGTAACAAGTATCGGTAATGATGCGTTCAAACCTATGGATGAAACTAACCCTATTACAATACGTGGTTATCGAAATTCATATGCTCAGGAATATGCCCGCCAAAACAATTACGCGTTTATTCCGGTTGACGGCGAACCTCTGTTTTCATATGACATAAAGAGTGACGGCACGATTGAAATTACAAGCTGTAATTTTGACGCAGATGATTATAACCAATATTACGGAATGAACGGAACTGAATACGGATATCTTGAGATTCCGTCAAGCATAGACGGATATACCGTAACAATTATTGGCAGTAATGCGTTTTATGGAAAAAGCTTTGTAAATATTACGATTCCCGGTACGGTAAAGGAGATAGGTTCCTCTGCATTTTCAAATTGCTCAATAAATACAATTAATATACCGGAATCGGTTGAAACTATACAATGCGAGGCGTTTTCTGTTTGTTATAATCTTGCTCAAATATATATTCCTGACAGCGTGACATATATCGGGAATGGCGCATTCAGGGATTGTACAAATTTGGTATTTGCCGGATTACCCAATAGATTAATGAGCATTGAAGACTGTTTGTTTGAAAACTGTTCAAGCTTAAACACTGTGACTATTCCTGACTCTGTTGCACAAATTGGATATTTAGCATTTAGCAGGTGTTCTTCTCTGTCATCAGTACTGTTGCCGAGTAGTATAATAATAATTAGTTATGGAGCCTTTATGGGTTGCAGCAGTCTTACCGACATTTCACTTCCGGAAAATCTTTCAATTATTGGAGACTTTGCATTTGCATCGACAGGCTTAACACAAATCACTATTCCAAAAGGTGTAACAAGCATTGGCAGTATGGCGTTTGATAGTGACAATCCGACGGAACTTACTATATACGGCTATCGCGGTTCCTGCGCTCAGGAATATGCCCGTCAAGGCTATTATAAATTTTTTGTAATTGACGGTGAACCGCTGTTTTCATATAACAAAAATGGAGACGGCACAATTGAAATTACAAGCTGTAATTTTGACGCAGATGACTATAACCAGTATTACGGAGGAATGTATTCTGTGGGGGACAGATATCTTGAAATTCCTTCAAGCTTAGACGGATATACTGTAACAAGTATTGGCAACAATGCGTTTTATGGAAAGGACTTCGTAAGTATTACGATTCCCGATACAGTAAAAGAAATAGGTTACTCTGCATTTTCGTTTAATATCTCGTTAAGTACAGTAAGTATACCGCAATCGGTTGAAACCATACAGGGTGATGCGTTTTCCTATTGCCAGAATCTTGTTTCAATATATATTCCTGACAGCGTGACATATATTGGACAAGGAGCATTCAAAAATTGTATAAACTTGGATTTTATTGAATTATCCAATAATTTAACAAGTATTGAAGATAGTTTGTTTGAGGGCTGCTCAAGGTTAGGCAATGTGAGTATTCCAAATACGGTTACAAGCATCGGGGCTTCAGCTTTTAAAGATTGTACATTTTTGGGTGGTATTGAGTTGCCTAATAATCTTGTAAGTATAGGAATGGATGCATTCGCTAACACACTTATAGATAACCTGATTATTCCCGACAGCGTAACAAATATTGACGGAAACCTCGGTGTTAACTCAATATCCTGCAATATAAAAACTTATGCGCTTGAGTATGCGGTTAATTCTGGAATATGTTTTACGATACTTAATCCGATTCTCGGAGATTTGAATCTTGACGGAGAAGTAAACATAAAGGATGCAACTAAGCTTCAGGAATTAATCAGTGATCCTCAGAGGTCAGGTAACTTATATACTTTTATGAGAAATTTCGATGATGTTGCTGATTTAAACAGCGACAATAGCACTGATGTAAGCGATGTAACTTTAATTCAAAAATTGCTTGCCGGATATGCTTTAAAATGATTTAAGCGGATTTTAAATCCAGTTTAAATATCATTAAAGCCGAGTGTCGGTTCAGAAAATTTTATTATTAAATTTGGGTCGGAGCACCTTTGGGTGTTCCGACTTTTTTGTTATACTAAGTTTTATCAAACAGGCATTATACTTATGTTTTTGGCTTGTGCTTTAAAAGTGTTCTGTTTGATATTGCAATTTGGGTTTGAGAGGAAATTTAAAAAAATTAAAATTTTTTGTTGACAGAGGAAAATGTTGGTGCTATAATAAACCTATCAAACACGTAGGAATACTAAGGATTAGATTTGGAGGCAAATTATGAACACAATTTTAAATTACGCCGTTTCCAAAATTAATAACATCCTTTCAATGTCAAACAATTGTTGCTGTATCGCTTGTTGTATCAAACAGGGCGGTGCCGATTTGTTATGCTGATTTTGCATAATCATTTTTGCCGCCTTGTCATTTGATGGCAGGGCGGTTTTTGTTTTATTTGAAAGGAAGATTTTTATGATTGATACTCAAGAAAGTGTAACCGCAAAGCTTTGCTCGTTTGCCCGTGCATACCACTCAAATTACAGCAGACAAAAAATTTTTGATGATTACCTTGCCTACGATATTATGGGTATTGATGAATACCGAGAGGTCGGACAGCTGATTGAAAACAACTTCAATTTTGATTCAATCGGCAAAAACGCTCACTTTAAACCGAGCAGAGTTTACCCGATACTTGATAAATACATTTCTCCGATTCCGCTTTCACGTATTGCATATGCCGAAACAAAGCTGTCGGACTTTGCCGAAAAATACGGCAGATGTCAGTACGTAATCTGCGGAGCGGGAATGGATACATTTGCTTTTCGCAACACCAACCCGAATATAAAGGTTTTTGAGCTTGACCACCCCGACACTCAGCGCTACAAGCTTAAAAAGATAGAAAAACTTGAATGGAATATTCCGCAAAACGTCAGATATGTTCCGATAGATTTTTCAAAAACAAGCCTTGACAAAGCACTTTTAAAGACAGAATTTGATTCAAAAATTCCAACGTTCTTCTCAATTCTCGGCGTAACGTATTATCTTACGCTGTCGGTGTTTGAACAGACTGTCAAAAGCATAGCGTCGCTCAACCTCGACAAGGCAAAGCTTGTGTTTGATTATCCCGATGAAACCACGTTCTCGGGAAACACGGCATCAAGGGTTAGGGAGCTTTCGCAAATAACGGCAAAGCTTGGCGAGCCTATGGCGCACGGCTATCACTACGACGAACTTGCAAGGGCGCTTGCGGACAACAGGTTTAGAATTGCCGAGCATATGTCGCCGAGAGCAATCCAAAAGAGATATTTCAGCAAGCGTTCCGACAATCAGTATGCATTTGAAAACATACACTTCATTTTGGCGGATTACAGACAGAAGCAAGGAGGGACTCATTATGAATAAAATCGCAAGCTTTACTGTAAATCATGATTTGCTTGAAAAGGGAATGTACATTTCTCGAATTGACGGCGATATAGTTACTTACGATATACGAATGAAAAAGCCCAACGGCGGCGATTATCTTGAAAATGCTGCGCTTCACGCATTTGAGCACCTTTTTGCAACGCTGGCGCGCAACAGCGAATTTTCACAGGACGTGATATATGTCGGGCCGATGGGGTGCAGAACAGGATTTTATCTTTTGGTTCGCAATAATATAAACAACAAACAGGCGATAGAGCTTGTTAAAACAATATTCAAAGAAATAGCAGAGTACGAAGGAGCAATTCCCGGAGCAAGCCGCAGGGAATGTGGAAATTACAGGGAACTGAGCCTTGACGGCGCAAAGCAAATTGCACGAGATATGAACGTTGTCCTTAAAGATTGGACAGAAAAAGATTTACAATACAAAGCATAAAGGAGAAATTAAAATGGCTAACTATAAAAATATTGAAACAGCATTCATTCACGGCGGAATCTACGGCGACAAAAATACAGGTGCGGTAAACGTTCCGATTTATCAAACTTCTACATATGAGCAGGACGGCTTGGGTCAGGACAGAGGCTGGGAGTATTCCAGAACAGGCAACCCCACAAGGGCGGCTCTTGAGGCACTTATTGCAGAGCTTGAGCACGGCAAGGCAGGCTTTGCGTTCGGTTCGGGTATGGCGGCAATTACCGCTGTATTAAGCCTGTTTCACGCGGGTGACAAAATAATTATTTCAAGCAATGTTTACGGCGGAACATTCAGGGTGCTTGACAAGGTGTTTAACAGCTTTGAAATAAGCTACTCAATTGAAGATACAACAAATCTTCAAACCCTTGAAACAAAAATCACGCCTGACGTAAAGGCTATACTTATAGAAAGTCCCGCAAACCCCTTGCTTACAATTACAGATATTAAAGGGGTTGCAGACCTTGCAAAAAAGCACAACATTCTTTCAATTGTTGACAATACGTTTATGACGCCGTATCTTCAGCGTCCGCTGGAGCTCGGAGTTGATATTGTTGTTCACAGCGCAACAAAATATCTTGGCGGACACAGCGACGTTGTTTCGGGTTTGGTGGTTGTAAATGATGAAAAACTTGCCGAAAGAATTGCGTTTATTCAAAATTCCACAGGCGGAGTTTTGGGACCGTTTGATTCGTTCTTGCTAATCAGAGGAATTAAGACGCTTGGTGTCAGAATGGACAGACATGTTTCAAACGCCGAAAAGGCAGTTGAATTTTTGCAGAATCACAAGGCTGTAAAAAAGGTTTACTATCCGGGACTTAAAGACGCTCAGGGCTATGAAATCAACAAAAAGCAGGCGAAAAACGGCGGCGCAATGATTTCGTTTGAGTTGTATGAAAATTATGATATAAAGAAATTTTTCTCTTCGCTTAAGCTTATTGCGCTTGCAGAGAGCCTTGGCGGCGTTGAGTCCCTTGTATGCCACCCTGCAAGCATGACGCATGCTTCAATACCTTATGAAACACGTCAGAAAATCGGAATTACAGACGGACTTATCCGCCTTTCAATCGGCATAGAAAACATCGACGATTTAATTGATGACCTAAAGCAGGCAATAGAAGAAAGCGAGCGTTAATTATGGCTTATTATAATTCAATGCAGGAGCTTATCGGCAAAACTCCGCTTGTAAAACTGAACAACACTAAACTTCCGAGCGGAGCAAATATTTTTGCAAAGCTTGAGCTTTATAATCCGTCAGGCAGCGTTAAGGACAGAACGGGCGAATATATGATAAAAAACGCCGAACAACAGGGATTGCTTAAAAAGGGCGGTACCATTATTGAGGCGACCGCAGGCAATACGGGATTGGGCATAGCCTTTGCGGCGCTGAACAAGGGATATAGAATTATCTTTGTTGTACCGACTAAGTTTTCTCAGGAAAAACAAACGCTTATGCGTGCCCTCGGTGCCGAAATTATCAACACTCCCCGTGAGGGTGGAATGCTCGGCGCAGCCGAAAAGGCGGAAGAGCTGAGAAAAAGCATTGACGGTGCCGTGTCGCTCGGACAGTTTAAAAATCAGAGCAATCCGCTTGCCCACTATGAAACCACGGGCGTAGAAATTTATGACGACCTTGACGGCAAAATTGATTATCTTGTTGCAGGCGCAGGCAGCGGAGGAACATTTACGGGAGTTGTGAAGTATCTCAAAGAGAAAGATCCGAATATCAAAGGCGTGCTTGCAGACCCTGTCGGTTCGACAATGGGCGGCGGAGAACACGGCGACTATGATATTGAGGGAATAGGCAACGATTTTATAGCCGATACAATGGATATGTCACTTGTTGACAAGGTTGTAAAGATTACGGACGACGACGCTTTCAGAGGCGCAAGACTGCTTGCAAAAAAAGAGGGAATTTTTGCGGGTTCGTCCTCGGGAGCGGCATTTACAGCCGCACAAAAGCTGATTGAGTCGGGAGCAAGAGGAAACGTTGTTGTTATTTTCCCCGACAGAGGCGACAGGTATTTTTCAAAGCATTTGTACGAATAACCTGATTTTTTGCAAGATAATTAAAAGTGTTGCTCAGGTATAAGCCTTAGCTTTGGTGTTGCACAGATGTTTTGAAAAATATATTGAGAAAACAGAATTGAATGTTATAAAAGAAAATGCCCAAAATAACGTGGCATAAAAAATGGCTGTACCTCATTGATACAGCCGTTTTGCGTTATTCTGATTTAATTTCAATCGGTTTTTCGTCGAAACCGTCAATCTGAAATCTCAGACCGCAGGTTGAACATTCCAAATACGGAGTTCCGTTGTTGATTTTTCCGTTTTCGTCCTCAAAAACAATCATCGGGCTTTCGCAGAACGGGCAAAGTTTTAGTTCCTCGGCTTTCATTTGATTACCTCCAGCATATTTATATAATCGGTATTTTAATCCGGGCAAGCTCTGTTTTGTTGCAAAGAGCGGAGCTTGCGTTATCTGTACTTAGATTATACTATAAATTTGCCGATATTGTAAACCGTTTGTCCAAAAAATCCTTTACAAACAAAACGAAAAGATATAAACTATGAATAATAGATTTTCATTAGGTTACTCAACCAAGGGGGATTTGAATTGAAACAGGAAAATTATTCTATGCTCTGTGATTTTTACGAGCTTACAATGTCGAACGGATATTTCCAGAACGGCTTTTATAAACGCAATGTTTACTTTGACGTTTTCTTTCGCAAAGTTCCCGACAACGGCGGCTTTGCAATTGCGGCAGGTCTTGAAAACGTAATCGAATATATCAGGGAGCTTCACTTTGATGATGATGATATTGAATTTTTGAGAAAAAAGGGAATATTTAACGAAGAATTTCTTAAATATCTCAGGAACTTTAAATTCAGCGGCGATATTTATGCCGTGCCCGAGGGAACTCCCGTGTTTCCAAACGAGCCTATTATGACCGTGCGTGCTCCCGCAATTGAGGCTCAGCTTGTTGAAACCTTTATTTTGCTGACGATAAATCACCAGTCGCTGGTTGCCACCAAGGCAAACAGAATTGTTCGTGCCGCACAGGGAAGAGCAGTTGTTGAATTTGGCTCAAGAAGAGCACAGGGAGCCAGCGGAGCCGTTGAGGGTGCAAGAGCCGCATACATAGGCGGCTGCAAAGGAACCGCCTGCACGCTTACCGACGAGCTTTACGGTGTGCCTGCCGGAGGCACTATGGCACATTCCTGGGTGCAGATGTTTGACAGCGAATATGACGCCTTTAAAACCTATTGTGAGCTTTATCCCGACAACCCGACTTTGCTTGTTGATACTTATAACACGCTCAAAAGCGGAGTTCCGAATGCAATCAAGGTGTTTAAAGAGGTGCTTTTGCCACAGGGCAAGACAGCTTGTGAAATAAGACTTGATTCGGGCGATATTTCGTACCTTTCTAAAAAGGCGAGAAAAATGCTTGACGAAGCCGGACTTACGGAATGTAAAATTACGGCTTCAAATTCACTTGACGAATATCTTATTCGCGACCTTATGATGCAGGGCGCACAGGTTGACAACTTCGGAGTGGGCGAGAGGCTCATAACTTCTTCAAGCTCTCCTGTGTTCGGCGGAGTTTACAAGCTTGTGGCTGTTGAGAGCGAAGCGGGCGACATTGTTCCGAAAATTAAGGTCAGCGAGAATACCACAAAAATCACAAATCCGCACTTTAAAAAGGTTTACCGCTATTTTGACAACGAGAGCGGCAAGGCTCTTGCAGACGAGTTGTGCATTTATGACGAAATCGTTGACAGCACAAGACCGCATACGATTTTTGACCCGAATGCAACCTGGAAAACCAAAACTCTTGAAAACTTCACGGCTAAGGAACTTCTTGTGCCGATTTTCAAGAACGGCGAGTGCATTTACAACAGCCCGACTATTGATGAAATTGCGCAATACTGCAAAGAACAGATACATCTTTTGTGGGATGAGGTAAAGAGATTTGAAAATCCGCACACTTATTATGTCGATTTATCAAAGAAGCTTTACGATATAAAGAACATTTTGCTCAATATTTATGAGGAGTAATTATTAGCAAATTTGCTTTTTCAATCAAAGCATTGCCTGCCTTGATTTAAAGTAAAGAACTGAATAAAAATAAAACTGACGGTTAACCGAATTGGCTGACCGTCAGTTTTGCGTTTGCTTAGTTTAAGTTATTTGTTTTGTGACATTTCTTTAAGAATGTCGGCTACTATTTCTCGCTCGTCCATATGATATTTTACGCCCTTGATTTCCTGATAGTCCTCGTGTCCTTTTCCGGCAAGCACTATTATGTCGCCGTCCTCGGCGTTTTGCATACAATATCTGATTGCGTCTCTGCGGTTTGGAACAACAACATATTTTCCGTCGGTTTTGTTTATGCCGGTTTTAATGTCCTCAATTATGTCCATAACGTCCTCATATCTTGAGTTGTCCTCTGTGATTACCGAGAGGTCGGAAAGTCTGCCCGAGGTTTCTCCCATTTCATATCGGCGAACCTTGGGGCGGTTTCCTCCTGCGCCAAACATAGTGATAAGGCGGTGC
This sequence comes from Ruminococcus sp. YE282, assembly GCA_900101355.1. Taxonomy (GTDB): domain Bacteria; phylum Bacillota; class Clostridia; order Oscillospirales; family Acutalibacteraceae; genus Ruminococcoides; species Ruminococcoides bromii_A. The sequence goes on along the minus strand of FMUV01000014.1, from coordinate 9,482 downwards.
GGATTATATTTTCTGAGCGTTGTAAGAACGTTTTCCATAGACAAAGCGTTGTGCGCATAATCAATCAAAAGTGTGTAGTTGCCGTTCACCTTAACAGGCTCAACTCTTCCTTTGACTTTGGCTGCCTTAAGACCTTTTATAATTGCCTCGTCGGGGATGTCAAAAAACGAAACGGCACATATTGCGGCAAGAGCATTGTAAACGTTGAACTTGCCCGGGATTCCGACATCTATCGAGAGGGTTTTAAGACCTGTTGTTTCAAAGTGAACTCCGATAAATCCACCCTCGGACAAAAGATGTTCGTTATATGCTTTCAAATCCGAGTTTTCGCCAAAGCCGTAGGTAAGCACCTTGCCGTCAAAGCCCTCGGTGATTGCTTTCCAGCTTTTATCGTCAATATTTGCGGCGGCTTTGCGGCACTGGCGGAACAAAAGACTTTTGCAGTAAAGGTATTCAGCCATATCCTTGTGCTCAACACCGCCGATGTGGTCGTCTGAAAAGTTGGTGAATATTGCAACGTCAAAGGTCATTCCCGCAAGGCGGTGGTGCTTAAGTCCGATTGATGACGCCTCAATTACCATGGCTTTGCAGCCTGCGTTAATCATATCACGCATAGCCTTTTGAATTTCGTAAGATTCGGGAGTTGTGTTGTCGGTTTTTATTGTTTCTCCGTTATATACAATTCCAAGCGTTCCGATTGTTCCCGTTTTTATTCCTGCCTGTTCAAAAATTTCCGCAACCATTGCCGTGGTTGTTGTTTTTCCTTTGGTTCCCGTGATTGCAACCGTCATAAGCTCTTCGGCAGGTCTGCCGAAAAATTCAACGCTCATAAGCGCTAGCGCAAGTCGGGTGTTTTCAACCTTTACCACAGCGACGTTTTCGGGAACTTCAAAATCAAGCTCGTCGCTGATTACAAGCGCAGAGGCTCCGCTTTGTACTGCGGATTTTGCAAACTTGTGACCGTCGGATGTGTATCCTTTTAAGCACACAAAAGCCGTGCTGTCGCTTGCTTTGCGTGAATCATACACAACATCTGAAATTTCGGGGTTGAGGTCGTTTATCATTTTATATTCTGTATTAACAAGCAATTCTTTAAGCTTCATACCGTACCTCCGTACAATCATATTATATTTAGATTTTATAATTAATATTTATAATACATATAATTATACCAATACTTTGAGAAGATTACAACATCGCCGATAAATTAATTCCAACAATTGTCAGGACGGATTCAAAGCGAAATGTTTATGAAAATACTTTTAAACCGAGTGTTTTATGCATATACTGTTTAGGAAACAAGCATTTGTTTTGGCTGCTTATAATTGATTTTGGTGCGTTAGTGTATTTTAACCAAAAAAATGTAAAAATTAATTAACCTAGGGCGTTTTACACTTAAAATTTTGCCGAATACAGTTGATTTAGCATAATACAGAAAAAGCTGATTGGCTAATTTGCACAAACAATCTATGAGCAAAATCGACAAAAATCGAACTTTAATTTTGTTCAAATAGCGAAAAACACGTGAATTAAAAGTCAAAGTGCACAAATTTAAACTGTGAATTTAACAGTTTAGATAAAAAGTACAAAAGACCTTGAATTTTAATTGTTTTTTTGCTATCATTTAGTTAGTGGAAAACAGGTGCGGAAAGTGCCCTGTTCCATAAATCCGTAAGGAATAAATTATTTTTTTGAAAGAAGGATATTTCCAATGAAAATGAAAAGAATTTTAGCTGTTCTTCTTGCCGGAATGATGACAGCAACTGCATTTGCAGGCTGCGGCGGAGACACATCTTCAGCGGCTTCCGACAACGCAAGCGACGCTTCATCTTCGACAGAACTTCAGGTTAAAGATTCCATCGTAGATTACTCATACTTCGGTGACGAAGACAACGTTACTCTTAAAGTATGGGCACCTGATAAGGCAGTAAACCTTGTTAAACAGCAGGTTGAAGATTTCAAAAAGGCTTATTCCGAAAAGACATTCAACATCGACGTTGTTGCTCAGGGCGAAAGCGACGCTGCTACTCAGATTCTTAACGACGCATCAGTTGCTGCCGATGTATTCTCATTCCCTAGCGACCAGCTCAACAAGCTCGTTGACGCTGACGTAATCGCAAAGGTTGCATTTGTTGACACTGTTAAAGACGAAAACTCAGCTGATACAGTTACCGCAGGTACAATTAAGGATACACTTTACGCTTATCCTGAAACAAACGATAACGGTTATTACCTTGTATATGATAACTCAGTTGTTACAGCAGACGATGTTAAGACACTTGAGGGCACACTTGAAGCTTGTAAGAAAGCAGGCAAGAAGTTCATCATGGACTGCGGCGACGGTTTCTATGCTTGTACTTTTGCTTTCACAGCAGGCGCTAAGATTGACGGTCTTGAAGAAGACGGCGAAACACAGAAGTTTGTTGACTACGACGAAGACGAAGCAGTTGACACATTGATGGCATTCGCAAAACTTATCAAAGACTATAAGGGCACATTCCAGTCACTTAACGTTAAGCAGGTTGCTTCAGGTTTCTCATCAGGTACTTGCGCAGCAGGTGTTGACGGTTCTTGGGATACAGAAGTTAACAAGACAGCTCTCGGCGACAAGTTCGGTGCTGCTAAACTTCCTACAATCAACGTTAACGGAACAGACAAACAGCTTGTTTCAATGTTCGGTTACAAGTACATTGGTGTAAACGGTTCTTCAAAATATCCTGCAACTTCACAGATTCTTGCTCTCTATCTCTCAGGTGAAAAGTGTCAGAAAGAAAGAGCAGAACAGCTCGGTTGGGGTCCTTCAAACCTTAAGGTTCAGGAAGACTCTGTTGTAACAGAAAGTGCAGCTCTTCAGGCAATCAAAGAGCAGTCAGAAAACGCTTGCGTACAGGTTAACATTTCTTCAACGTTCTGGAGCCCAATGGGTAACCTTGGTAACAAGCTCGTTGCTGATGCTTGGGATGCATCTGATAAGGACGCAACAAAGAAGCTTCTTCAGGACACAATTTCAAACGTTCGTGACGAAGGCTAATTAACAGATTAAACAGTATAAAATTATTCTCGCGGGGTGCTTTGAATTTTCAGGGTGCCCCCGAGAAGTCCTTGCTTTACGTTTTCATTAATCACCAAACGAATAATGTCTTGTTATGAAAACGTAAAAGGCATTATTAGTTTGGTGCATTTTAACAAGAGAGATACAGATTAACGTTTAAGGAGCGCTTATATGACATATGTTGAATATAAACAGCTCAATCCGTTTCAGAGATTTGCCCATAACTTTAAAAAATTTATCGTAAGCATTCCAAATGCTCTTGCAAGATTTTTCAAGACTATCGGAAGAGGAATCGTTAACTTTTTTAAGGCGATAGGCAAAGGCTTTAAAAATTACGGAGTTACCTTTACAAAGGGTGACTGGGCAACAAAACTTTCATATTTGATTTTCGGTATCGGTGATATCCACAAAGGAAAATATTACAAAGGAATTTTATATTTCCTCTCAGAAGTATTTTACATACTGTATATGGTATTTTTCGGTTGGACTTTCCTCAGCAAGTTTGATACCCTTGGTACGGTAAAAACACGCGAGGTTATTGACCCGGGTCAGATTATTGCACGTAAAGTATACGGCGACAACTCAATGCTTATTTTGTTGTACTCCGTTTTATCAATAGTAATAACCGTAATTATATTTGCGATTTACATTTCAAACATCAAGGACGCTTATCGTCACCAGATTATGAGAGCTAACGGTCAAAAGCCGACTTCTCTTAAGACTGACGCAAAAGAGTTTCTTGACGGCAAATACCACGTTACATTGCTTTCATTCCCTGTACTTATGATTGGTATTTTTAACGTATTGCCACTCATATTTATGATTTTGATTGCATTTACAAGCTACGACAAAACTCACCTCCCACCGGGAACATTGTTTACTTGGGTAGGTTTTGATAACTTTTCTTCCCTTTTTGACGTTGTAAATAACTCCAAAAAGGCAACTACTTTCCTTGAACTTACAAAATGGACCCTCTTGTGGGCAGTTATTGCTACATTCACAAACTACATACTCGGTATGGTTGTTGCTCTTATGATAAACAAAAAGGGCATTAAGTTTAAGGGCTTGTGGAGAACACTTTTCGTAATCGCAATTGCTGTTCCTCAGTTCGTTTCACTTCTTCTTATGAACCAGATGCTCCAGTCAAACGGTGCAATCAACGTTCTGTTATCGCATTTGACCGGCTCAAACGTCGAGATACAATGGCTGAACAGCTCGGTATTTATGGCGAGAGCAACGGTTGTTATCGTCAACCTGTGGGTTGGTATTCCTTACACAATCCTTTCAATGTCAGGTATTCTTATGAATATTCCTGAGGATTTGTATGAATCGGCACGTATTGACGGCGCAAGTCCGTTTAAGACCTTTACAAAAATCACACTTCCTTATATGATTTTTGTAACAACACCACAGCTTATCACACAGTTTGTCGGAAATATCAATAACTTTAACGTTATTTACCTTTTGACAGGCGGCGGTCCGTCTACCGAAAACTTCTATCAGGCAGGTTACACCGATATTCTTGTAACATGGTTGTTCAACCTTACAATCGGTTCTCAGGACTACGGTCTTGCTGCTGCAATCGGTATCTTGGTATTCATTGTTTGTGCTACGCTTTCACTTATCATCTACAATAATTCCAAGTCAATGAAGGATGAGGAGGCGTTCTCATGATAAAAAGCTATAAATTCAGAAGACATCTTGCGAACGGCTTGATTTATTTGCTTCTTGCAGTGTTGGGTATCATTTGGATTTCTCCGTTTGTATACTTGGTTCTTCACTCATTCAGAGCAGAAGGTCTTATTGCTGTTCCGTACCTCATTCCTCATGAATGGACATTCCAGAACTATATTGATTTGTTTACCGGCTCAGGCGGTACTGCTTCCATCAACTTCCCAAGATGGTTCCTCAACACATTTGTTGTTGCCTGCTTCAGCTGTGTAATCTCAACAATCTCAGTTCTTGCTGTTAGTTACACATTCAGCCGCCTTAGATTTAAGGCTCGTAAAAAGTTTATGAACGTTGGTATGATTTTGGGTATGTTCCCCGGATTCATGACAATGATTGCTATCTATTACCTCTTAAAGGCAATGGGTCTTACTCAGACACTTGTAGCACTTGTAATTTGTTACAGCTGCGGTGCCGGTCTTGGATTCCAGATTTCAAAAGGATTCTTTGATACAATTCCTCGTGCTCTTGATGAAGCTGCCACGATTGACGGAGCTACAAAGAATCAGATTTTCTGGAAAATCATTTTGCCAATGTCAAAGCCAATTGTAGTTTATACGGTACTTACATCATTCATCGGCCCTTGGACAGACTTTATTCTTGCCAAGATTATTATGGGCGATAGTCTTGATAACTATACCGTTGCTATCGGACTACAAAAAATGCTTGCAAACGACTTTATTAACACCTATTACAAGCAGTTCCTTGCAGGTTCTGTTGTTGTTGCCCTTCCTATTACTATTCTCTTCCTTAAGATGCAGAAGTATTATGTTGAAGGCGTTACAGCAGGCGGTGTTAAGGGTTAATTCAAGTTTAATCAAACCCATTTGGGCAGCAGCCAATAACTGCTGCCCTTTTTTTAACAATAATAAAATAAGTACCGTTAATTTGTTTTTATTTAATTATTCAAGTTAGCGGTACAATCCATAAAGTGAAAAGGATTTGTTTTATGAAAAAATTACTTTCAATACTTCTTTGTGCTCTGATTGCCGGCAGTTGTGTACTCACGGGCTGCGGTGCGGACAATTCGTCCCCGGAATCCTCAGACAGCTCTTCAAACTCGGCTTCTTCCGATTCATCCGACCCGATAAGCGGAATAGAAGCTACTGCTTCAACTGATAAATACCGCAACTTTTATCAAATTTTTGTAAATTCATTTTGTGATTCAAACGGTGACCAAATAGGCGATTTGCAGGGTATCATCTCTCAGCTTGATTACCTTAACGACGGCGACCCGAATACGGGTGATGATTTGGGAATCGACGGAATTTGGCTTACTCCGATTATGCCGTCAAAGTCATATCATAAGTATGATGTGGAAAATTACTATGACATCGACCCCGATTTTGGTACACTTGAAGATTTTGAACAGCTTGTCAGCGAATGTCACAGACGTGGAATCAAGCTGATTATCGATTTGGTTTTGAACCATATTTCATCTCAGAATCCTCTCTATAAAAAGGCGGTTGAAGAGGTAGCCGAAAACAAACTTGACGGCAACGCAGAATATTTTGAAATTCACGAAACTTCATATTTCGGCTCCGACACTCAGGTTAACGTGCTTTCAAACGGCTATGCCTGCGAGGCAAACTTCTCTCACGATATGCCCGAGTGGAATCTGAACTCAGAAAAGACCCGTGAAGAGTTTACCAAAATTGCTAAGTTTTGGCTTGACAAGGGTGTTGACGGCTTCAGACTTGACGCCTGCAAGTATTATACAAACAAAAGCACAGACGGCACAGAGTTTTTGAAGTGGTTCTACGACACCTGTAAGACAATAAATCCAGACGTATATATGGTTGGAGAAAACTGGTCGGATGACTCGGACATAAAAGACCTTTACAAATCGGGAATTGACAGCCAATTTGCTTTTAAGTTTGCACAAACTTCGGGCACAATAGTTGAAAGTCTTAATACGCAGTCGGGTTCGGGACTTGTAAAGAAGCTAATCAGCTATGAAAATAAAATGCGTGAAAGCAACGAAAATGAAATCAACGCAATGTTTTTGTCAAATCACGACCAAGTTCGTATTGCCAATGCACTTGAGCCAAAGGGACTTGACACCGAAAAATTTGCGGCGTCTGTCTATATGCTGTTCCCGGGCAATCCGTATATTTACTACGGAGAAGAAATCGGCACAAAGGCAGAGAGCACCTCAAGCGACGCATATTACAGAACCGCAATGGTCTTTGACAGCGACAATTTGCCGAATATTTATGTAAACACAATCGGTGAAGACACGGTAGCTCCAACAGGCGGCGGAGTTAAACAGCAGCTTGAAGATGAGGATTCTTTGCTTAACTTCTATCGCCGAATTATCAAAATAAAGAATCAGAATCCTGAAATTGCCCGCGGTAAAATCACAGGTCAGCAGAATTTTGACGACAAACAGATAGGAGCTTTCTATACAGAGTATGACGGCTCAAAGCTGATGATTATTCATAACTTCAATGGCAGCGACAGCAAAGAGCTGACAATCACTGACGATATGATTAAGAACGCCGTTGTGCGTGCCGACTTGGTAACAACAGACACCGAAACCCACGTTGAGCTTAAAGACGGCAAGCTGACGTTTCCGGCTCATTCAACCGTTATTTTGAAGTCAGCCGAATAAAGGAGGATACCAAAACACTATGGAACAGTTCAGTCTATTGCACCCGCAAAATTCAAAAGCAGAATATATGGAGTTGACAAAAGAGGCTCAAAACGATTTGTCAATCGAATATATTTGCGAAGCGCTTTCTGAGGACGAATATGAGCGCAACAGCATACGTCAGATTTTAACCTCTATTACCTGTGACGAAGAGGTAATCGCCTACCGCTGCGATGTGTTCGACGATTTTCTCAGGTTTCCAAAACTGCGTGAAGATTTGACGTCAATGCTTGAAAAACTTGCGGATTTGCGTGAGATTGAACGCTTTCAAAAGGATGCCGAGGCTTCGTCTTTGTGGCAGCTTGTCAACCGCCTGAGGGAGATGGACGGATACGTTGACTGTATAACTCAGATTAAAACTACGCTTGAAAGCATTGATATACACTCACGTGGGCTTTGTGAGCTTAGGGATAATGTTCAAAAAATTTATAACGAAAGCGGTTTTGAAACGCTGAAAAGCGATATTGTTGATACTCTTGCCAAGGCACAGCGCTTGAAAAGCATTACGCTGGGCGTAAACCTTGACGCATTGCTCCGACCAAAAACCGTGGGAGTTGTGTCGCTGAACGACAAAGAGTTTACCGACAGCGGAATTTTAAAGCGTTTTATGAAGTTTGCGAATAACAACAGCGAGCTGAATCACGGAAACGACGTCAGCGGATTTTTAAGCTTTCACCCTGCAAATCCCTCTACTTCGGGCTTTGGACTGGGAAAGGTGGTAACGGGAGCACAGCAGGACGTCAATCAGGTATATAACTCAAGCCTGACGGGTGCCGACCCGCTTTCAGACGCATTAAAAAAGGTTGTTTCCGATATTTTGCGCCGTACGGTCAATGACATTAAGGCTATGCTTAATAAATACGTCAACATCAACGGATACTCGTTTGTTATGCTTATGCCCGAGATTGTGTTCTATATACGCTTTGCCGAATTAGTAGAAAAAATCAAGGCGTCAGGTGTGCCGATTTGCAAAGCAAATGTGCTTCCGACTTCTGAACGAAAGTACTTTGCAAAGAACATTTATAACCTAAAGCTTGGAATCAAAAAAGCAAGCGGTGAAAATCTTGATATTGTAACCAATGATTTTGACTTTGACGACAACAGAAGAATATATATTCTCACAGGACCTAACAGGGCGGAAAAACAACGATAACACAGGCGGTCGGACTTGCGTTCCTTATGGAACAAAACGGAATCTATGTTCCTGCCGAGTCGTTTGAATTTAGCACGTGCGACAATATTTACACTCACTTTCCCGCTGATGAAAACGATACGGTGGATTTGGGCAGACTTGGAGAGGAGAGCAAGCGGCTTTCAAAGATTTTTGAAACCGCAACAAGCCGCAGTTTGCTTTTGCTGAACGAAAGCCTTGCCACAACAAATGTTGCCGAGGGTTTGTATCTTGCCCGTGATGTGGTAAAGTCAATGCGTTATCTTGGAGTCAGATGTATTTTTAACACGCATATGCACGATTTGGCACGCAATCTTGACGAGCTTAACGGCAGCGTTAAGGGCGACAGCACTGTGGAAAGTATGGTTACGGGAATTGAAGATGACCACCGCTCCTTTAAGGTGCATATCGGACCTCCGCAGGGCGTGAGTTATGCGCGTGACATTGCCGAAAAATATGGCATAACCTTTGATAAGATAAAGCGGCAAATTGATGGCAGAACCTAAATTCGGCTTTGGCTCGTAGCGCAGATAGAGTAAAAAATGTAATAGTACACGCAATTTTCAATAATTTATAATTTAATATCAATGAAACTAAGGCTTGATATCCGTTTAAGGACACCAAGCCTTTGCTTTTGCTGACAATTGTTTTCCGGTATGGATAGATTTGAAAGGGCATTAAGTAGGGAAGAAGATGAAATGCTTTATGGATTTACATTCCAGTATGGATAGATTTAAAGCCATTCTCAGAATAGCCTCGGCAGGGTCTAACTCATTTACATTCCAAGAGTTAATATGTAAAGGGTGGTTTCTGCCGCCTAATACATATATGACTGCGGCTCATTTGTGGTAAACTGAAAAGCAGTTGTAGGAAAGGAG
>FMUV01000038.1 GCA_900101355.1 Ruminococcus sp. YE282 | reverse complement strand
CGGGGCAAATCAGAAAGCCTGATTGCAACCGCAATCCTGTATTCTGTTATTGCTTGAAGGATTATTATTTACACAAAATTTTATGGGTTGCCTTTTCTTGCTATGCAAATTTTGGATATCTCAAAAATTAAAAACTACTTTTACTTACCTTTGCAAAACCCAGTTACATTTATTTTTTATATATTGTTTTGCATATTTTTTCATACTGTGCATTTGCATATGTATCTGTCATACCTGAAATATAGTCACAAATATCTCTGACTAATATTTTCTGCTTCTTTTTATATTCATCTGAATCAGCGTCTGCATTACAAATATTAGCAAACTCAAGTTTTATTGCATTTTGACTTCCGTCAATCAAATCAATAATATTATGAATATCATCCTTTGAATTAATAAAGTCCTTATATATTTTTCTTTTTGTGCCTTTATGTAAAAGTTTCGGATTATCATAATAGGCATTAAACAATGATTCCACAACAACTGAAGCGTTTTGATCCGATATTGAAACTTCATTACTGTTTAAAACCTTGTTGTTAAGCATTTTCTTAAGATAGTCGCAAATTAATTCACCTTTATCCGAAAATACAATCAGCTCATCATTTATGATATGACTTACATTAAAGTCCTGTTCATTTTCGCACAAATAATTATCTATATTTATTTGCGACGCATTGATTACATCATTAATAAAATACTTTACTATCGCAGAGGATATCTGAAAAGAAAACAATTCATTATTATCTGAAATTATTTTATTACTATAACCTTTTTTCCTCTCTTCAATTTCTTTAATTTCTTTCGCTAAATCTTCAAACTTACTCAATTTTAAATACGAAAGAAATTCATCAAAGGATAAAAGATCAGATGCAAATGCATCGTCAATATCGTGGCTTCTCTGAGCAATTTCATCTGCTATAGCCACTATTTGACCTTCCACCGTTATAGAATGTGATTTTTCCAGATGCAAGTACTCAATCAGATCTTCATCATCTGCAAATTCTGAAATTTCTATACCACCTTTCTGCCCTGTGTGCTTGAACAATCCTTCCATAACCTGAAAGGACAAATCCAAACCGTCAATTTCATAATAAGCTTTTTCCAAATTGGATACTACACGAAGTCCTTGATAATTATGCTTAAATCCGCCTGCTTCAGGGAATCGTTCTGATAATATATCATGTAAAGTTCTTTCGCCTATATGTCCAAAAGGCGTATGTCCTAAATCATGAGCAATAGCAATTGCCTCTGTTAACGACTGATTAAAATGCAATGCGTTACATATACTTCTTGCAATTTGACAAACAATCATTGTATGCGTCATCCGTGTACGGTAATGATCTCCCTTTGATGCAGAAAACACCTGTGTTTTGTCAACCATCCTTCTGTATGACTTGGAATAGATAATTCTGTCATAATCTCTCTGATATTCGCTTCGTCCATCTTTAGTAGGCTCTTTCAAATCATATTGTCTTTTACAATATTCATTTTTCTGTGCGAGTTTATGTAATGCGGACTCATTTGAAATAGTTTTATAATCTTTGACATCTTTAACAAAATTGTCATTAAGTTTTTCCAACTGACTGAATTGTAAAAATAACTTTTGTGACGTTTCAGCAGTTATATATCTATCTTCAAAATCAACATCAATATCTAAAAATATTGAATCGCAGGCATTCATAATTACAACCTTTGATGAAGATGAATACAAAGGTTTGAAAACCAGATAGTCACCTTTCTCATCACAAGAAAGAGCACACTCGCACCAATGCAGTTCTTTTATTTCATCATTACAATAAAGAATTAAGCCTCTTTTAATATCGCTATAATTATTTTTTCTTATTCCAAAATATTTAAAGTCGCCGTCATCTAATTTTTCTTTAGCTTTTTGATAAATTGGTGTTCCTTCTTTTAATTTGATTAACACAAATTTTTTATTTTGCTTATCTTCGCCCATACTTACAAACCCTTTCGTTTTTAGCTACAACATCAAATTTGATTTTAAGGAAACACTGATTAAATCGTTTGTGCGTATTGCGCCGTCAGATTTTTTGGGCAAGCTGGCGGAAAATATGCAAGCAAGATGTGCAAACAGCTTTTAAGCGTGATTTATTCAGTGTTTCCTTAATAATTTGTTATCAATTTAGATTGATCTCTTTATATCATAATCTGATAATAAATATAATTATTTTTAATACTAATTTTTCTTTACATATCATTTATTCGCTTAATATAATCTCTTTTTTTGAATTTTCTGCATTACTGAAAGAAATTTTTAGTGGCAAATATCCAAAATTATTCCAGCTTTCGTCAGAAAACACATCCTTTACAAAAACATACGGAATTGTAACTCTTGCTTTATCATTAATATTAATTAATTCTATAGTTTCACAATTAATAAGTGAAAACAAATTATAGCTGATTCCCTGAGAATAAGTAAGAGTCTGAGCGTATAAATTCGATAAATCAAATTTGTACATCTTGCTGTCATTTGTATTGATTTTGGTAATTTCCATATTTACGGTAAGTATTTTAACATCTGCATACATCTTGAATTGCTCATCGTCAATTTCAACACCGTATTTTTTCTCAAATTCTTTTTCGGTCAGAATATTATATTCGGTTGCTTTATATTGATAAGCGTTTTCAGAAATATTCTCACCAATATGACAGTTTATAATCTCTGTTTTCCCATAATTTAAATTAAGAAATGATACCCAAATAAAATAAGCAAGCACAGCCGCAATACAAATCGGAATAATCCAAACCCGTTTCCTGTTATTATTTTTCATTTTCTTTCTCCACTATTCTGTGTCCTACAATTTCTCCCTCAAAAATTGTATATATTTCATCACTTAAAATCTCAAGCTCTTCTTTATCGTGACAGGCTACTATAATAACTGAACCTTCTGATTTCAAATTATTAATAATTCTTCTTACGCTTTCGACTCCGCTGCTGTCAATTGCATTAATCGGCTCGTCAAGCAAAACTATATCCGGCTTTTCTATTACTGCATTGGCAATACCCAACTTTTGTTTCATACCGAGCGAAAATTTTTTATACTTCTTTTTATCATCCGGATTAAGACCGACCTCAGACAGAATTTTAATAATTTCGTCATCACCGATTTTATTATTGATTGACGCAAGAATTTCTAAATTTTTAAATGCGGAATATTCATCAATAAAAGCCGGATTTTCTATAAGAACTCCTATGCTTGGAGGAAAAGAAAAATCTTTTCCTAAAATCCCGTCATTAATCTTAACAGTTCCTTTGCCGGGTTTTATCAATCCGCTTATTGCTCTCATAAGCATAGTTTTGCCCGAACCGTTTTTGCCCTCTAAGCCATAACATTTACCGCCCGTCAATGTCAGATTTACATTGTTCAGTACTGTAACACCCTTTATTTTTTTTGAAAGATTATTTATTTCTATCTGTACCATAATTCACCTTAATCTTTATTGAGAATATCCTTGTTTCCAAAATAAACGAATCCTATAATCAATGCTGCAATAAGATATATTGCTAAATACAAAACAGTTTCTTCCGCAGTAAATCCTACGGGAGTGGCAAACCGACTTCTTATAACCATTGATGCATTACCTATTAACGCAGGATTTGATATATATGTTGATGACAGCATAACAACAATTATTGCTAAAAATGATATAAACGGACTGATAATATATGACATCATAACCTGTACTATACTTGCAACTATTGAGGTCAGCATGGGCATTGTGATTATGAAAATCACAAAATTTTCAACATAGATGTCCTGTAAATCAATATCATAAAACAGCCTTGTAATATATTCGCCCGGCATAAACGAAAGCGAATTTCCTGTAAACAACGCAAAAATAAAAGAGGCTGAATATATTACAATATAATACGCAATCACCATACAGACAATCCACACAAGCTTTGATAATAACCATCTTGAACGGGATTGTGTTCTTAACAGCGTATTCTTTCCGTATCCGTTCAGGTCACGCACGGGATAATAACCTACAATAAGCGCAATCATAACCTGATTAAACATCCATACTGCCGGCAATAAATACTGTCCGTCCATATTGGGCGAGTATAATTTCATTCCCCTCAGATTATATAAAATAAAATCCATTACCGAAATTGAAATATTTTCATTTATTCCGTTATCCTGATTATACTGTAACAATTGAGAGAACATAAGAGTACAACAGGCTATGCATACAATAAACGCAAAAGCCAGCTTTATCCATTCCTCCCTGATTCCTCGTCTTAAATCAAATAATGCAAGCTTAAAAAGTTTCATTAATTTTTCCTCCGATATAAAAAAGAGAAAATGATACCACGAACAATATTAAAGCTTCAATTAAAACTACATACCCATTAGCAGCTGTCACAAATTGTGCAGGAGATAAAAAATTCTGGGGATTCAGATAATCCAGATTTAATTGTACACATACAAAGCTTAATGCTGCTACAACCAAAAAAGACGAAATGAACACAGAAAATTTATGTTTTACAAATTCACTTACGGACATTGCCAGACAGGCAAAGAGTCCGCCAAATATAAAATCAATCAGCATATATCCCAATGTATATAACAAGGGGTGAGTAAAGAACAGTTCGCTCCACATATTTATATCTACAACCGGATTCATTACAAGCGAATCCGGTATTCTTGCCGGAGCATATAGTGATGTCAGCAAGAACGCTGTCAGCAATGGAATGACAACTGCAACTCCGCCTGAAATGAAGGTTGTAATATACTTTATAATCAGGCATTTATTCTTTGAAAATCTTGTATAAAGATTTTTTACATATCCGCTTTTTCTGTCTTTATAATATATCATTGCGCCGGGATAAACTGCCAATAACGGCAATATGTAATAAAACATAATAGCTAAAAAGTCTGTGCTCATCCCAAACCATCTGCCATACAGACTCGTCAGATCAGCACCTGAAGACAATCCGGCCTCTGCGATGTAGTTTTTAATTTCAATTTCATTGAGTAAATTCTGAATTGTATGCGGTAATACTATTACAATTCCTATCAGGAGTGCAATAAGCATATTTTTATTAAATATTGCTCTTTTAATTTCAATTTTAAACAGGTTCATTTTCTCCTCCTACCTATAAAGCTTAAAATACTTATTTCCGTTATTCGAGTCAAAGCATAGGTATGCAGAGGTATATAAATCATTATCCAGAACATACTTTAATGTAACTTCATTGGTGTTGCTTGCTTTCAGCGTTGATTTTAAATAATCGTCAAAACTGTCAGCCTCAGGATTATCCGACGGCATAAGACAAACCGGAGTCATAGAAAATTCTGTTTCGCCGTTTTCGTTACAGTAATTGTTTGTATCATAATATTCATTACCGTCTTCGTCCTCAAAAATAACGGTCAGGGACGGAAAGTTCTTTAAACAAATATCTTTATCACTGTTATTCTCAATTTTCAATGTAAAAGTATGCAGGGTTCTGTTCACATAAGCTTCTTCACCGAATATTTTATTTCCGCTTTCGTCAATATGATAGGTTTTCCTTTGATAACCTTTAATTTTGTAAAAAGCATTGTAATCATCAAATTGATTTTCAACCTCGACATACGGCAAAAAGCTTTTTTTATAATCAAAATATTGCGCATAGGAGTTATCCTCATATAAATTCCGAAAATCTCTGTTATACTCAATTATTGAGAGATTAAGTGCCTCTCCGTTTTGAATAATTTCAAAGCTTTCTTCAAGCTCTACGGTATTCTCGTCAGTGAGTATTTTGGTCTTTGTATCTTCCGTACGGGGTTCAACTTTGCTTTCACCGTTTTTTGTGTTGCAGGATGTAAGAACAACTAACGCCGATAAAAAAATAAAAAATACAGAAATTTTCTTCATTTCATACTCCTAAAAAATCTTCACCAAAGTATCCAGCTGTCCGCCGATAAAAGACAAATATACATCATCTTCAAGATCCTTGTCTATAATAAAGCCTAATGTGCATTCAAGTTCCTCATTTGGTTTAAAATCATATACAAAAAATTTCTTCGCTCTCGTTATTTCGTTATCGGAATCCTTGTATTGTGATTGAGGAAAATAAACAGGACCTTCGGACAAATAATGCTTACCGTCAGAGCTTTTATACTGAATATGACCTTCAACTTCACCGACAAACTCGTCATCTATATCACTGTATTTATATAAGCACAAGGCGGGAGTGACGGTAAACTGCATATTTTTATCTGAAGTATTTTTCCAGACAAAATCTACAAGTAATAATTCCGGCTGTACATCATTGGTTTCACCGACATTCTTAATATCCAGCCCTCCGTTAATCGGCATATAGCTTATTCTGTTGTAAGTTTTGAATTTATTGTCAGAGGAAATACGATTCTTTATATCCTCACTGAAATCAAGAAAATTTTTTTCATCAAGTTCGGAAACTTTTTCAATTACTTTTATGTCTTTTATAGATACTCTAAAATCGCCGACATTCACTTCTTCATTTGTATCTTTAATATAAGCCTTCGGATATTTATTTTCTCCGAACATTTTATTTATTTCTTCTTCCGTGTAAGTCTTGACATCATTATTCTGCAAACCTGATTCATTATTGCTTATATTTTCTTCTTTATTATACTGACAACCACTACAAGCAATCACCATAAATATAAGTATTACAACTATTAAAATTTTAGTTTTCATTTTATTCTCCTGTTCAAATATCCCACTCGTTTCCAAGTGGGATATTTTAATTAGTTATAATTGCCAACAGAATCGGGGCTCCACAAACCTGACGCCTGCTTTCCGGAGCCAACAGTAATTTTCAGATATGCATAGTTTACACCATTTTCATATACCAAATTCTTTAATCCGCGTTCTGTGCCAGCATATACATTATAATAATCATTATAATTATTATATGTATTTCTTAAAGTCATATTGCTACCTGTATCTTTGCCACCTAAAGTAGTGCTGTCATTTGTGCCACATACCCGTACAACAACCGGGTTAGCGGTACCGCCTTCGTATTTTATATAAGCAGAAGTATCATTTTCTTTTCTCCTGTGACCAGTAATACAAGTTGTATTGCCATCAATGCCCTTATACCAACTCCAATCTGATGTATTGGCTGCGCTTGCAAAAAAGCTGGATACTGAAAATAATGTCAATACGATTAACGCTAAGCAAATTAGCTTTTTGAACACTTTCATTTATTATGCTCCTTTTTCTTTTGAAGTATTATATAGGCTATTAGTATAAGTAAATTTGCTTTAGTTATCTACTAATCCATTGGACTCATCTCCTCATTACCAGTTTGAGACACATATAATGTATTAAATGTTGGCCTTACATATTGTTTCATAACCCTTTTTAGAGTTTAGTGCATCAGATTAGCGGCATTTTATACTTGACAGACACCGCCAAAATATAAACTCATAAAATTTAAAGTAATAACAAAAACTTTTCTTTAATTTTCCCCAACACTACTACAAATACGCTCATATATATTGCCAAAACTATTGAATAACTCATATTATTAATTCCAAACATAAACAATACGGCTGAAAGTATGAGTAAAGCGAAAGAAATTAAGATGGTTACCTTTTTGTAAAGCCTTTTTTCTTTATCACAAAGCGGTTTAGCATCAGTATCTGAAGGCGACAAAAATCCAATAATAATTGTGCAAACCAAGCCTAACACTTCAATTAAAAAATCAATAATAATATTATCGAACAGAAGTACCCATTTCATTAGACCGAGTATCAAAAGTGTTGAAATTACAGAAGCAAGAAAACATCTTAATTGAGTATTAGCATGGTAACCGCCGGCAAATTTGCGTATTACAATATAGGCAAAATAGAAAACCAGACTTTCAATCAATAAATTGAAACACAAACCTAATATCATAACAGTTGCAATATGTATTAATGATGATAAAATAATATTTAAAGCATATTTGTAAATTTCTTTATCTTCGTTTTTTATGATGTCGTTTAAAACAAAAAACTCTATAAATTTTGAGCCGATCTTTTCCATTATTTTATCTTTTTATATTCGTCTAGTTTTGCCGGAGCCTTAGGCTGATACATTACAAAACAAGTGGATGAATTAGCATTTATTGAGAGCGCTAATGTAAAACAAGCAATAATTGCAGGTGAAATTTTGCAGATAATGGTTTTAATTGTCTTCATAGTATTATTTCCTCCTTTTGTTGAGATTTTAACACATATTAAAAATAAAAACATAATTTTTGTAAAAATGATGTCAATTTCGTTCAAAGTGATGTATTTTTCTAATTATTTCGTCAAAAATTAAAAATTCAAACCTAAAACAATGATATTTTTTGCAATATATGTTATAATTATGGCATAATTCACGGGAGGTTTTCCTTTTGAAAGTATTGATTTGTGACGATGATAAATATATTGTCGAAGAAATAAAAAATAATCTGAACACATTTACCGATAAACATAAAATAGCTTTTGATATTGATTCATTTTACAGCGGAATCAATCCGCTGAACAGCAATAACAGATATGTTATGGCATTCATTGATATTGAAATGCCGCAGGTAAACGGTCTTACCTTATCCGCACAATTAAAAAAGGTAAACTCCAATATAATTATTTTCATAATTACATCGCACGAATCTTATCTTGATGACGCAATGGATTTGGATGTGTTTCGCTATCTTTCAAAACCTATTGACAAAGACCGTTTTTTTAGGGCGCTAAATACGGCTATTAATTATTTTCATTCCAATACTCAGATAATAACTCTTGAATATTATGACGAGTGTTACTCTGTTTTCACAAGCGATATAGTATATGTAACCATTGAAAACAGAAAAGCCGTCATTATAACACGGCAAAAAAAGTATTATACAAATCAAAAACTAAGTTATTGGAAAGAAAAATTAAAGGGATACGATTATTTTGCACAACCGCATTACAGCTATCTTGTTAATCTGAGGTATGTCTCGGATTTTAATAAAACTCAGCTTAATATTAAAGTAGATTCAAAAACTGAAACTCTACCTATATCTCAAAGGAACTATTCAAACTTTAAAAAGGCATATTTTGCATACATAGGGGTATAAAAATGGTATATACAATTTGCTATGCACTTATTTTTCTTGCAGAAATTCTGATATCACTATTTTATTTTGAAAACAAATTTGAAAGAAAGGCAAGTAAAAAGTTTCTGATAATCTCATTACCGACAGCTTATACAATTCTGTACTTTGCAAGGCTGTTTAATATAACCGTTGTAAATATGCTCGCATTTTTTGTCTGCAATTTCTTTTTGCTTCGTCTTTGCTACAAGGCAAAAATAAAGTCCGCAATATTCCATTGCAGTATACTTTTAGTATTTAATGTTACTACAGAATTTGTTGTTATGTTATTTTCAGCTGCCATACTCGGGACTGAACTACTCGCCTGTCTTGATAATTCGGTAAACCTTATTTTTCAATCAACCATCAGCAAACTGCTTTATTTTTCTTCAATGTATATACTGTCTAAGGTATCATCAAATGAGCGTCGTAAGGAAAGTCCTGCTACATCGCTTATACTGTTTCTTCTGCCAATATCAAGTACTCTGATTATATATGCAATATTATATTCACTTGCAGAATATGAATTAGGACAAGTCTTTTTAACCTTGCTTTTAATCGGCATAGTGGTGTTGCTTTTTTCAAACATAGCGGTGTTCTGGGTTTATGAATTCACTCTAAAAACTCAGAGCCGCAATATGGAATTGGAATATGAAAAGCAGAAACTAAAATCTGCAGCTGAGTATTACGATTTACTCAATGAGCAGAATGAAAACTCAAGAATTGTTATGCACGACATTAAAAGACATTTAAATGCAATTAAAAGTATATCCGGGGACGATGCTGTTACCGAGTACATAGATAATTTTATCGAAGACTTCAGCGTAAACAAATCCGTTGATTATTGTAACAATCCTATGGTTAATTCTATAGTCAACAGGTATAAATCTGTGTGCGACAGGCTTGGGGTGAAGATGAATATTGACATCAGAAGTGCTGATTTTAGCTTTATGAGCGAACCCGACATAACTGCTCTGCTTGACAATCTGCTTGAAAACGCAGTTGAAGCGGCACAAAATACAGAGAACGGATTTATAGATTTTTCGGCTTTCGTCCGCAAAAATAAATATCTGTCAATACAGCTTACAAACTCTGTAAAGAATATTATAACCGTCAAAAACAACCGAATAGCATCGTCCAAAAAATCAGGCTCAATACACGGAACAGGACTAAAAAGCATTCAAAAGGTTGTAAAAAAATATGATGGTGAAATAAATATGTGTTTCAACGAGGATGATATGACCTTCACATCAAATGTTGTGTTTGAAATCCCTCGATTAAACTATGAATATTGATTACAAAAATATTAATTAGAGGAGTTTCAACGCCTGATAAAGACAAAGAAAACACTTTAGAAATGACTTCGCTCTACAATAGCGGATTTTCCGATTTCTCTCCTAATGGGGTATTCAAGGTTAACTGAATTATATTTGGTGATGTATATGAATGGGTGGGTAAACACAGAAGTAATAATATTAAGAAGCGTTAACCGTTGCTTTTAGTAAAGAGTGTATGGTATTCTAATTGGGATTGTATTGATAAAGATTTGAAGAGACTGTGCGGTACTGTCTGCAAGTGCAGGCTATGTCTGCAATGCTTTTGTTATCTGTTATTTTGGCGAGCATTCTGAATATGAACACAACTTAAAATACTTCTTGCCACTATTTATTCTAAGCCGATTTAAGAGTCTGCTGCTACAAATATCATCACAGAAGAAAAATCATCCCAGAGATTACAATCCTACACCTCATGAGTATATTGAGGATAAATAAACATCTCTTTTCTTTGTTTATTGCGGTGCAAATTTTGAGCTCTTGATTCCTTTACAATGAATCTTTGTTATGCTATGATATATATAGTAACGAGAGAGTTAAGTTGGCAGGAATTTTCCAATAGCATCAATAAAGCATCAAAATTACAAAAACGCAATTCTGATGCTCAAACTTTGGCTTAAAAAGTGGCTTATATATGCGGTTTTGAACTTTCAACAGTCGCTCCAAAACCGCGTGCCGAGGGTTCAAGTCCTTCTGCCCCTGCCATCCATTTTTGGCTTCGGAAAGCGATTTCCGAAGCCTTTTCTCTTTTAATTCTACCAAAAATTATACCACCTTTATGCGATGTTCAAATTTATGGCGCTGTCGAGAGCGTTTATTGTCGTCTCCTTTGCGGTCTTTCGACGGTTGATATAAATTCTCTCGGTGGTCTGTACGCTTTCGTGTCCGAGCAAAACGGAAATGTCCTGAATCGGTACGCCGTTATCGTCGAGGATACTCGCCACAGAGTGCCGAAATCCGTGGATCGTACAATGCGGCAAGCCGGCGTTTTCGGTCAGACGGTTTACCACTCGATTGATTGCGCTGAGGTTGACATACGGTTTTCCGAGAACGGTGCGTACAATGAAGTTGTGACTTTTGTCGTAGCCATTGCCCAACAGCTTGGCATAATCCTCTTGCCGCTGTTTTTCTTCTTTCAGCGCTTCCAGAACGGTATCGTTGAGCGGAATCTTACGGTTACTGCTCGCCGTTTTCGGCGTTGTGATTTGCATTGTCACGTCCTTGCGGCTGCCTGTTCTGCTCTTGTTTACCCGCAAGAGCTTTTTGCCATAGTCTACATCATCCCACGTCAGGGCGAGCAATTCGCCCTTTCTCAGCCCTGTATAGAGCGCTAAAAGCAGGAATATGTAGATATGGCTCTCGTGCTCTTTTGCGTAAAGCAGGAGCTTTCTGACCTGCTGTGCGTTGTACTCGGGTACGTCCTTCTTGATACTGTGCGGAAATGACGGCATACGGCTCCTTAATACCGGATTCTCGTTAACGTAGCGATTCTCAAGAGCATATTCATACGCAGACGACAACACGCCACGGATATTTTTGACTGTTTTGTAGCTCAGTCCGCCCTTGCCGTTTGACTTACCGTGTTGAGAGAGAAACACAAAATACTTGGTGAACACCTCCGGCTTCATATCCTTGAACTTGTATCTCTTTGACTCAAAATAGGGCTTTAGCTTGCCGCTCACGGTCTTGTCGTAGGATTCCCACGTAGAGGGTTTTATGATTCCCTTGATAGCTTTCAGCCATTTGTCGAGAAAGTCTGTAAAGAGAACATCGTCGCATTCAAGGTTGATATCCTTGTAGCTCTCAATGATCTCTTTCATCTTCTGCTCTGCACGGCGTTTGTTGTTACCCTTAACGGGTATCTTCGTGGCTATCATTTTCTGTTTGCCGTTGACACGAAATTTAGCGTAGTAGTAATTGCCTTTTATTATTAAGCTTCCTTCCAATTTTTTGTCCTTTCTTAAGATTTGTGATTTAGTTTTCCGTAATAGCGGTTATAAAGTTTATAACGCTTTGTTTCGGTACGATATATCTTTTACCCACCCTAATATTTCGGATTTCGTTGCTTTTCAAGAGAGAATATACTGAGTTCTTCCCGATATGCAATATCTCCATCACATCTTCAATGGATAAAATCTCATCGTACTCTGTAAACATTTCTTTACTCATTTTGCACCTTTCTTATTGGTTGAAAGCCCGCTGTGATTACAGTCTATCACACCGGAACATCAACTACAAACGTGCAAATAAGAATTACTGAAAATCGAAAAGTTCAATTACACTTTTCTTCGGGATGACATATTTTTTGCCAACCTTAAGGCTGCGTATTTCTCCTGATTTCAGCATTTGATATACCGATACTCTGCCGATTTGAAGCATTTTCATCACTTCTTCAACAGTCACGATATCGCCGTATTCGGAAAACATATCTTTTATTTGTTTCATTTTCTCACCTTTCTTATTGGTTGAAAGCCCGCTGTGATAACAGAATATCACAACGAGCTATCAACTATCAAATGTGCGAACTAAAAAGCACTAAGCGGCAAGAAAATCAATAACGCTTTTCTTAGGAATGATATATCTTTTACCGACTTTTAAAGTATGGATTCTACCCGACTTCAATAAGTCATAGACCGTAACCTTACTGAGATGCAGCATTTTGGATACGTCATCAACAGATACCACATCATCATATTCGGTAAACATTTCATAAACCTTTTCAGCCATAGCTTTCACCTCGCTTCCCTGTTTCTGTTTCGGACACGACGCTGATAATCGGCTTGCGCCAGCTTCATCATTCGCCGTTGAACTTCCTGCGGACTGCATTTTGGAAAATATTTACTCAGCTCGTCATACTGAAAGCTGATCTTCTCTCGCTGATTGGGCTTGTCCTGTGAGATAATCTTTTCGATTATTTCGCTGTCAAGTCTGCCTGATTGCGAGAGTTTTTTCATTTGGATCGCCTGTGAGAGCGAGGGTGTTTTGTCCTCCAGCTCTATCGCTTCAAGCAAATCCTCTTGCTCATATTGATTGAGGTAGGACAGCTCCACACCGACGCTGAAAGCTATACGCTCCTCGTCCACCATTTTCAAAATCTGCGGTATGAGCTTAGTCAAACGGATGTAGCGTTGCACTGTTCGTCCACTTTCGTTTGCGCTAATGCTGTCGGCGCTCTCACGCTTTCCGACAACTTGTCGGGAAGTTACACCTTGGTGCTTTATCGCTTCGAGCTTCATCTTATAAGCGAACGCCTTTTCGCTCGGCAGGATATGCTCACGCTGTAGGTTAGCATCAACCATAGCGATCACCGCTTCGTCGTCCGTCATTTTTCTGACGATCACGGGAATGTTTTCAAGTCCGAGCTTGCGGCACGCTTCCAAGCGGCGGTGTCCTGAGATAAGTTCATATCCGCCGCCCGGCAACGGTCTTGCGAGCAGCGGCGTGATTGTTCCGACCTTGCCGATACTCTCAACAATCTTCGCCATATCCTCATTGTCCGCCACGGTGAACGGATGATTACGGAACGGCTGTATCTCTTTGATGAGAATGCTTTGAACATTCTCCTGAATGGGTTTTGTCATCTTTCATATTCCTTCTTTCTTGTGTTTGGTTTCCTTCCTCTTGCGAGGTTTTGCGCTTGTATTTCACAGCGGATATTTTCGTTGATTTTCGGTTCGTCCTCAATAATTGTGAGGGCGATTTTCTTTTCCCGGCGGAGCTGCCGCAGGAGCGTTGTGCAGTCGTCACGGCTCTTTTTCAGCTCCTTGATTCTATCGTCGTCATCGCAGTGACGCAGCTTGTTATACACCTTCTTACGCAGTTCGATGACTTCTTTGATCTCCTTATCGGTATCGGTGATAAAGGATTTTACATCGTCGATCGTGTGCAGCTTTTTGTTTGAAACCAATGTCACTTGCCGTGAAAAACTATCCAAATGCCGCCACGCTTCACGCATCTCAGCCGACAACGGTTTACGCTGATTCCACTTTGGCAGCTTGCCCATCAGGAACATAAAATGAAGGTACTTGGCGTATAAACCACCGAAGCATTTGAGTAGCTTGAAACTGCCACGGTATCGGATTTTCTTCGGTCTATAATCTCTCATTTTCACTCTGGAATAGTGATATTCATCAAAGTGCTTGTAGCCGTACTGCTGATAATGAACCTTGATTCTGCGGAGGATGGCTTCGTTTGTATACTCATCTCCCAACCGATACATTCTCACAGACTTGTTGCTATTCACAGAGCAAATCGTCCAATATCTTCGCCGAGGATTGGTGTTGACGATGAAGCCTTGGCTTTTCATTACACGGTCAAAACTTGATATGCTGTATGAACGTTCTATACCGAAATCAATCGCTTTCCGCATAAGATTGAACGTCGTCGGCTCGCCGTTTTTCTCTGCAAAATAAATGCTCCTCGGTGTTTTTCCCGATGGATTTTTGATCACGGTCAGATTATGTTCGGCACACAGCTTGTCCGACAGAGCACGGAATTTCCAGTAAGCCCCTTCGTTGCAGTCAAACTTTTTGCCTGTCCACATATTGGTACTGCATACGACAAAATGGTTGTGCAGCGTACCGGTATTCAGATGCGTCGCTACCAGCACCTGATACTCGTTTCCCCACATTTTCTTTGCCAACTTAACACCGATTTCGTGACAAAGCTCCGGCGTAATCTCGCCTGTTTTGAAGCTCTGATAGGCGTGATAGGCAACGTTTCCGCCTGTTTTTCCGAAGCGTTCCTGCACGGCGTTCATCTTCTCAAAGGCGGTTTCGGCGTTGCAATTCACGCCTGTAACATAGCAACGACTCTCCGTTTTTGCTTCGTCTCCGGCGTATTGGAGCGCCTTTTTCAAATCGGAATCAACCGTCTTTTCAGGGTTGGCTGCGTAGTTCACCGTGCGCTCCAAGTTGTCCTTAACCGCCCAGATTTTTGTCGTCGCCACCGCTGTCATCCTCCTCTCTTTCGTGGTAAGCGGAAAGAATTCTCTGCTCGATATACGAGAGTTTTCTCTCCAAAATTCTTCCGTCAAGCGGATATAAATTGCTCCGCAAATCGTTCACCGAAGCGTACACTTCATAGAGCTTTTTGCTCGGTTTTTCGGTCAACTTTTTGTTCAAACCGACCTTTCTCAGATACTCCGAGAGCGAAATCCCATAGTGCTTTGCGGCTCTTTTCAACCGCTTTTTCTCGCCCTCGGTTACTCTGACATTGATGTTAAAATTACGCTTTCGCATAGTAAAACTTCCTTTCTGAATTGGGGTTACAGGGGCCGCTGCCCCTCTCGGCTTTTCAGCCGCCGGTTTTGGCATTACAAAACCTATGCTCGCTACACCATAAGACTAACGTCCTGTGTAGAGCCGTGTAGCCACGCTACACATTTTCAATGATTTCGATCTTCTCAAGGTAAACTTTGTTTTGATTACTCTCCGAATAAAAAAGTCGGAGCTTCGTACCGATCGGCATATAGTAAAATCCGAGGTAAGCTTGCCACCAGAAAATCGGCGTGATGATTTTTCTTCCGTCGTCGAGGGTGAGGAAAATGCGGATGGATTTCTTGTGTCCCTGCGCTTTCATTTCAAGCGTTCCGGTGAATTCTCCGACCTCATCCATCATTTGATAGTCCGAGGTGTCGATCATCATTTCTCTCATCTCAATGAGCGAGAATACTTTTGCGTTGTCGTTCATTTGGTTCTCCTTTCCACTTCCCGAAAAGAAAAGTTTTTGCCGCCCATATAGGTAGGTGTGTTAAGATAAACTTCTTCTTTTTCGGTTAGTTATTTTTTTATTTGTCTATTTAGTTATTTATATATAGGAGCTGCTTCTGTCGTTCACGCTGTCGGCGCTTACGTTCGGCTGCCTTCTGCCGTTTGATTCTCTCGGCGCATTTGTCACAGTAGCGTTTGTTGCGAGCCTTGGAATAAAAGCGTGAGCCGCAGCTTTGGCAGCACTTGTAATCGTTGCCGCAGATCAACTCCCGGTACAGTTCCTTGTCGAGAGGAAGCACAACGTCCTTGAAATAATTGCAGAAGATGTGATACTTGGAAATCAGCTGCACGCAAGTGTGCGTTTCTCCGTCGTCGAGCAACAAACAGTTGCCGTCCATAAAGTTGCAGCACGCCCGTCTGACCAAGCGGCTGACCTTCCGAAACTGTCCTGCCTTAATTTCAATGAGCATTTGACCTCCTTTCCTGTCACGCCTAATAAGTCCGAAAATGCGGTCGGTAATATAATTACTCTCCTTTGTGCGTTTTGTCGCTCAGAGGGCGCATTACGAGCGGCTTATGAGAGCTTAAAAGCGTGACATCAAACTGTATGTTGTGTGTCAGCACTGCCAAAGCGTACTTTCCTGACAGGCAATCCTGCTCGACGCTGTGCCGTCAGCCTTTCGGCTGCGCTCGCTCCGTAGAGGTCGTGGCGGTTTATCCTTCGCTTGGCAGCTATTCAGTTGTAGGTTTATTTTGGTGGGCATCACCTCCTTTCAGGCGGCTTTTGATTTTGCCCTCCATTATGTATGGAGTGGGAAAGCGTGTTTTTCAGGGTAGCAATCAATATTTTGTAGACTTGCATAAAACCGGCACTTGGTTTTTGTGTACTACAACAAGTTGGTTATTAACCCCTCCACTTATACCCACTGGGAGAGGGCAAAAAAGAACCCTAATTGGACAACTTTTTTATTTTTGTAGCTTTGCACAAATTCAGCGCATTGTTTTTGTGCAATTCTTTGTTTAGAAAAAACCTTCACTTATATGGACAAAATGAAGTCTTTCGGGGGGGTATTTATCAAAAGTTCTTTGATAAATCTGCGTTTTGCACAAATGCAAGGTTGTGTTTTTGTGCAACGTTCTATTGCGTTGGTTTCTCAAATATCATCAGGCAGCTAACACTGTCACGCTTAATAAGTCCGAAAATGCGGTCGGTAATATAATTACTCTCCTTCGTGCGTTTCGTCGCTCAAAAGGCGCATACAGAGCGGCTTATGAAAACATAAAAGCGTGACATTAAACTGTATTTGTTGTCGGCACTGCCAAAGCGTACTTTCCTGACAGGCAATCCTGCTCGACGCTGTGCCGTCAGCCTTTCGACTGCGCTCGCTCCGTAGAGGTCGTGGCGGTTTATTCTTCGCTTGGCAGCTATTCAGTTGTAAGTTTTTTTCGGCGGGCATCACCTCCTTTCAGGCGGCTTTGGGTTTTGCCCTCCATATATAAGGGAATGGGAGAGGTCAAAAGTAAACTCGCAATTCAATTTTTTTGAAAATCCCTTCATTATGTATGGAGTGGGAAGCCGTGTTTTTTAAGGTTGCACTCAACGTTTTGTAGACTTGTACAAAATCGGCTCTTGGTTTTTGTGCGGTATAACGAGTCGTAAATTTAACCCTTCACTTGTTACCACTGGGAGAAGGCAGAATCGAACCCTAATCAGGAAGCTTTTTTATCTTTTTTGTTTTGTACAAATCAAGTGATCTGTTTTTGTACAATATTCAGTTTTAAAAAATCCCCTTCACTATTACCCACTGGGAAGCGGATTTTGTTACCCCGTTTTGAGAAAAAATATTTTCTTCTTTTGTTCTATCGGGATATAGATGTATTCGTTAAAAAATAATCCCCTCACCCTTAATGCAAAAAGGTCCTGCAAAATATACACCCTATCGAGAAAAATATTTATAAAAATATTTGCCCCTTCACCTATACCCAATGGGAGAGGTCATTTTTTAAGTCTGATTCAAAAATTTTTTGCAAAAAAATAACGCCTGCCATAAAGGCAAGCGCAAAAAAGTCCCACTCACAATTTGTAAGCGGGACAGATTCATTTTGATTTTTATCCAACAATCATTTTATTGGTTTTTCTCAGATACTTTGCAGGAATAGGCTCTTTCATTTTCCAAATGATATTCATTGGTTTAGAATCCGTATGACTGACATAATCAGCCAATCCTATAAAAGAATATGGAGCAGCTTTTCCTGTGATATTATCACTTTTTCTTTCACGTACAAACAACAGTTCCTTAACACCCATCGACTGATGATTGATATACCTTCTACCTGTATTGCTGGTATCGGAAGTTGCTCCTTGACTTTGCCAATGAAACAGCTCGCTATTGATAGAATAATCGTTGTACATTGTCGTTGGGGAGTAGTCTTTCTCGCTTTTGTTAAGAGTGATAAAATGAATATCAATCTTTTTATCAGCCAAGAAAAACGTTCCTGCTTGCACAGATGATGGGCTCAGATAATCTAATGCTGATAATATTTGATCACGAGTATATGTACAATATAAGTCAAGAGGACAATCAAAACCTACATCAACCGGTTTGTCGATAAAATCAATTTGATTATAGTTATACTCCAGAAGCTCAATTATCTCATTGCAAAGCACGGGGCATTCTCGGATTTTCTGTACTCCATCTGTAATCTTACTAAATCCGCATTTTTGATACTCTTTCTGCCAAATGGTGAAATGGAACATTTGCAGCATTCTGTTTTCGGATTCAGTAAACTCAGAAACATCTTCTGATAACAATTTGATGATGAATTTGATAAATCGGCGTGAATCCACATACGACAATCTACTCAATGCCTTTGTTATGGTTTCTTCAACGGGCGTTTCAAAATCATCTATTACATCAGCCCTTGCACACAGGCGTGAAAAGGAATTGAATTTGTAAATTGATCTCACGTCAAGATGATGATATTCTAAGAAATTCGCAAGAGAAAGCGGTAAACCACTATCTTCTTCAAACGATTCAATTTTAGAAATCAATCCAGCAGTGTTTCCGTATGAAGCACGAATATTGCTGAGAATATAACGCTCAGCCATCTTTTCAAGTTGAATATAGCATCCCTTTGGAACAGACACGAATCCATTCTTTATTTCTTTGGTAACACTCCGATTTGTATTTGAAAGCAGTGCAGCAAATTTATCTTCAAAGTTGTACTTCTTGTTTGCCTGACCTATAAAATCAAGAACTGTTAAGCACTCCTTATTATCCGCCAAACGCAGTCCACGACCAAGTTGCTGTAAGAAGATGGTCAATGATTCTGTTGGTCTCAAGAATAAAACAGTGTTTACCTCCGGAATATCTACACCTTCATTATAAATATCAACGACAAAGATAAATCTGATTTCACCTTTTACCAGTCGAGACTGTGCCTTGTCTCTATCCTCGTCAGAGCTTTGCCCGGATAGTGAAATCGAAGGTATTCCGTGAGCGTTAAAATACGCTGCCATAAACTCAGAATGTGCAACGGTAACGCAAAATCCTAACCCTTTCACTTCATCAATATCCGTAACATATTTCAACAGGGAATTCACGACCAAGTCTGCACGTTGCTTGGCATACGCTTCGTTAATCGTGTAGATATTTGAAAGCTCTGTTTTGTCATAACCACCTGCCGACCATTTCAGTTCGCTTAAATCTACATTATCTGTTACTCCAAAGTATTGAAACGGACAAAGCAACATTCTGTCTATTGCTTCCGGCAATCTGATTTCTGCCGAAATACGATCATTAAAATAGGTCAAAATGCTCTTGCCATCCATTCGCTCAGGAGTAGCTGTCAAGCCAAGTAATATCTTCGGCTCATAGTATTCAAGCAGCTTTTGATATGTTGGAGCTGCTGCGTGATGGAATTCGTCCACAATAATAAAATCGTAGAAGTCTTTACTTGTTTTTGAAGTCAAATCCTGAGAATTGAATGTTTGAATCGAAATGAAAAGATTGTCAATATCTTCTGCTTTATACTGTCCAACAAACAGCTCACCAAAATTTGCGTCTTTTAATACAGCCCGAAAAGTAAAGATACTCTGTTCGAGGATTTCTTTTCTGTGGGCAACAAAAAGCAATCTGCATTTTTTATCAGAATTTTTCTTAACAAAGAGCTTATAATCAAGCGCCGAAATAACGGTTTTACCGGTACCTGTTGCAGCTACAATCAAGTTTCTATAATTACCTCTGACCTCTCGCTGCGCTTCCAATTTATCGAGAATCTCTTGCTGATACGCATACGGCTTTACATCTACCGTGTAGCGTGAAGCGTCATTTGAATCGTGATACTTTTCGGCTTTTAACGCTCTGGCTAAACGCTCCTTTTGCGTTTCAGAATAATATTCAAAATCATTAGAATTCCAATAACTTTCAAAGGTAGCACCGATCTTCTTGATTGTGTCAGGTAAATCTTTATTCGTAACCTTTACGTTCCATTCACGCCCGGTTGATATAGCTGCACCCGAAAGGTTTGATGATCCCACATACGCTATTGTAAAACCTGTATTTCGATAAAACACATACGATTTCACGTGCAATCGTGTTACCTTCGTATCATAACTCACCTTAATCATCGTATTGGAGAGTTTTCTTAATTCTTCTATGGCTTTCACATCAGTTGCACCCATATACGATGTTGTGATAATTCTAAGCTCTCCGCCCTTATCAGTAAAATCTTTCAATTCATTGATGATACGCCTTACGCCGCTCCATTTTATGAAAGATACAATCATATCTATGCGATCAGCTGAGACAATTTCTTTCTTCAATTCTCCTAACAGTTGCGGCTCGTTTACTGCACTTGTAAAGAGTGAGCTTTGCGCAATAGATGTCTCAGGACGAATAACGGTACTGTTTTGGTCAATGGCATACTTACTATTCTCTTTATCGAGCAATGCAAGCAGCTGTTCGGCGCGTTCATCAACCGACATAGACGTAAAATCTTCGTCTCCTGTTTTAGCACGAATGACTTCGATCATTTTATTGATAAGCTCTATTTTTTCGGGTAACTTATCATCACCTAATTGATTAAGCCCTTTTTCTATAATCTCAGAGGCATACTGCGCTAAAACCTTTGATGATTCTCCTTCATCAATGTTTTTCAGCCTGATAATCTTATCAGTTGATTTCAGTTCTTCGGTAATACCTTGATTGATGATTTGTTCGTATAGTCCTGATTTGAGCATAACGTCACCTTCGGGAGTTCAATAATTTAATCCTATTATACCATATAATGATCAAATCACAAGATCAATAATCCTAAATCTTAAGAAAGTGTCCGGAATAATCAACGTAATCTTGTCAAGTTTTCTCTCTTGTGTTAGAATAAATTGTAGGTTATAAATTCTCATAAGAGTCAGGTAATAAGTATGTTGCAATTCGTTGATAAAGATACATATAAGAAATCACTGATTAACCCTGAGCGAGCGTTTCTGCTGTATGTTGATGAAGAACATAAAATTTCCTTACAAGCAGACATCGAATTAGGCGGCGATCCTGTTAACTACAGAGTTGAGTTAATGGATTTTGAGCTTGATCCAAGAAAGCCAATACTATTAACTACGGTTGAGTGTCGAGGATTCTATTGCGGTGGTATAAATTTCATTGAATATAGTGAAGAAATAGAGGATACGTCTGAATTAGCTATTGATGATTTTTTGAAGCTTTGTGACGGAGCAGATTACTTGATTTGTGATGATATGGATTTATCGTTGATAAGCTATATGGAAACAAATAAATATTTCTATATTTATAATCCCTAAAGCATTACGTAATGCCATAATAAAAAAACGATTATTTAAATTCAGGAGGATTACTAATGAAACAATTTTTATATTTAGATACTGATCTAATAAACTCTATTATCGCTCAATCAGAAAGGGGCTTAATTACTGATTTTTCTAACGAAAAGGAAAACGGAGAAAACAAAAGCAAAGAGTTTTCTGTTGATGCTCAGGGAAAAGCTCACGCAAATACATCATTTCTAAAACTTGCAAAAGCAGAGGTAGAAGGCACTTTAGGAGTCGATTTTGAAGTCACAAAAGGCAACCACGAAACATATCGTGAGATAATTAATAAAACTATGCACGATGCAGCTTTTGATTTTGCGTATAAATATATAAAGCCCAAAGAATATCCATTTGGAAACAATAATCCAGATGAATACGGCGATTATGTAAAACTTAATAGAGTATTTGACTTTGTAGATTTACCATACCTCGAAAAAGTTGTTTCTCAAGGAGGTTTGCTCGATTACTATAAGAAAGAATCAAAGAAAAAAGCTGACGAACATATCAATGAAAAAGAAACATCATTAAACACAAAGCAGTTTAAAGCCGCAAAGAACGCTTTGAGAGATAAAGCAAATAAAATTATAAAAGCTCAAAATCAAGAATTTGATGATGTACACGATTTGATTACAATGGTTCGTAAACTGATACCATATTCAAGAATGCTACTTTCAGCCGATGGATACCTAATACCCTTAGACGACAAGTATTTTAGGATTAATCCTGATAATTTAGGATTTAAGTACGGGGGAGATATAACTTGTGTAGGTATGATTACCAATATCATAGGTGAAGATACAGATCCTGCTGATGAAAAAAACATTTTCGCAACCCTGCAATTCAATGTTAATGAAATGCTACGAGCAATCCTGCCAACTAAAGAAAAAAACATATGTGTAGTTCATCCAATAGCAGTATATTACGAGAATTAATACAGCATTGTTATATATAAAGCGTGTCAACAAAATCGTCTCCTGCTCACACGCTCATTTTAACTCTTGTTCAGTTTTATCAAACAGCTGACTGTCATAGAATATACGGTACTTCTTGACTAATGTTATCATATATGATAACATATAATAAAAGAAGGTGATCATTATGACGGACAGCAATAGCATAATCCGCAAACGACAGGAAATCGTTTCAAAGCTGACGCAGGCAAGGCTTGAAAAGGGCTTGTCACAGGCGCAGCTTGCCGAGATGGTCGGCACGCAGCGGTCGAATATTTGCCGCATTGAGAATGGCGGTCAGAACCTATCCCTCGATTTATTGATCAAGATTACAGACGCTCTCGGTAAGGATGTCAGCGTTTTATTGGAAGAAAAAGGTGTTGAAATGAGCAACATATATAACCTAAAACTGTATGACGATATCCTCGTTACATTCTCTCTTGAGGAGAAGGGTTTGGAAGGCTTGGTTGTTGAAATTCTATCTTATGATGAAAGCAAAAAACACCTCTTGCCAATCAATATGGAGCTGACACCAAAAGGCATTATCAAATGGCTTTCCAACCGTCTTATTCCTAAGAACAGAGCATTTGTTGACGAGATACTAAAGACGTTTGGATTGAGCGTAAACGACACAAAGGGCATTATTGATATTTGCTTAGGCTTGTCACTCAACGACAGCTATTGGGTAACTCCCGTTGAGTTTGACGGCAAATTCGCCGAGTACAATCTATTTGAAAACCCGTTTTCGGAAGCGTTGTCGCTTGTCGCCTACACGGGTGTGGGGAGCGCAGAAAAAGCGTTCTCGACCTCCCCTGAGTTCACAACAAACGGTATGCTCCGCAAGGCTTGGCGTCATATCGAGAACGACGGTATCTATCTCTACAAGGGCGGTACAGAAGGTGCTGCAAACGCCGGTAATGAACCATACAGCGAGTTTTACGCCTGTCAGGTTGCAAAGGCTATGGGCTTGAGTTGCGTTGAATATGACCTTGAAAACTGGAAGGGTATTCTCGCTTCAAAATGCCGTTTATTTACAGATATCAACACCGCTTTTGTGCCGATCAACAGGCTGATTAAGGACAGGACACTGAAAAATGCCCTTGATTATTACGCCGAGCTCGGCAAGCCGTTCTATGATGAACTATGCAGTATGCTGGTGTTCGACGCTGTGATTTACAACGAGGATAGACATTTCGGTAATTTTGGCGTGTTGCGTGACAATCACACAGGTAAAATCATCAAGCCTGCACCGATTTTCGATAACGGCTTGTCGTTGTTCAACTTTGCAATGACTGATGATATGGAAAATCTGAGCGAATACGCAAAGACAAGAACACCTCCCTACGGTGTATCATTCGACGAGGTTTGTAAGGCTGTTATGGGCAGCAAACAAAAGTCTCAGCTCCGCAAACTGCTGAACTTCACCTTTACAAGACACCCGTCCATCAACCTTCCCGAAGAACGCTTGACGGCGATTGAAGCGCAAATCCACACAAGAGCAAGAAAATTGATGTTGATCCCAAACTCCAAATAAAGATAAAGAGGAGACCGCCGAAAAGTTTGTGTAAAAGTGAATAATAGACTTCCTTTCAAGCAATAATGGAAACAGAAAAATTAAAGCTTGAAAGGAAGTTTTTTTAATGGAAAAAGTACCGGCAGAAATGATGAGAGAATTTGTAAGAAGTCAGAAATTCACCTCAACAGATGAAGTTATGACAGCAATGAAAAATATGTTCAAGGACATTCTTCAGGAGGTTATGGAATGTGAGCTTGCAGATGAGCTCGGCTACGAGAAAAGCGAAAGAACGTCGAATG
>FMUV01000056.1 GCA_900101355.1 Ruminococcus sp. YE282 | reverse complement strand
AAATGTTGTATTTAGCGTCTCAAAAAATTGTCGAACGCTGGACACAAAGATGTCGAAACTGGGATGTAGTTTTAAGCCAGTTATCAATAATATTTGAGGCCAGAATACCTGCTTGATTTGCCCCTGAGAATAGAATTTCCTGTCTGCAAAATGTTATTCACGCTTTGGCATGCATAACATTCCGCAGACAGGAATGAAAAGTTGACACGGGGCAAATCAGAAAGCCTGATTGCAACCGCAATCCTGTATTCTGTTATTGCTTGAAGGATTATTATTTACACAAAATTTTATGGGTTGCCTGCCCTTGATTTTTTGCATTAATTAGTTTTGAAAACAGAGGTAAATGTTGTGCCGACTTCTGCATTGCTTTCAACACAGAGCTTTCCGTTAGATGACTCAACTATGCTTTTCGCAATAGCAAGTCCAAGTCCGTAACCTTTTGTTGTCCTCGACTTTTCTGCCCGATAAAATCTGTCAAAAATGTGTTTCAAATCATCAGCCTCAATCACATTGCCCTTGTTATTAATTGAAAACTTAACACTTTCTCCGTACTTTAACAGCGTGATATTTATTGCGCTGTTTTTTTCTGCATATTTTACAGCGTTATCAATCAGAATGTGTGCAAGCTGATTCAGCTGAGTTTCATTTCCTTTTACCGTAATATCATGTTCTATATCAGAAATAATCTCAATTCCTTTGTCAAAAGCAATCGGCTCAAAATTTAGTGAAGCTCCCTCAATTATATCACTAATACATATGTTGCTGAGTTCAACGTTGTTGCTCCCGGCGTCGGACTTTGCAAGAAACAGCATTTGGTCAATAAGACTTTTCATATGGTTGGCTTCTTCCTCTGTACTTTCAAGCCATTTGCTTTCGTCT
This sequence comes from Ruminococcus sp. YE282, assembly GCA_900101355.1. Lineage (GTDB taxonomy): Bacteria > Bacillota > Clostridia > Oscillospirales > Acutalibacteraceae > Ruminococcoides > Ruminococcoides bromii_A. Next base: position 7,253 of record FMUV01000056.1, on the reverse strand, counting down.
GCTACCAAAGCATTTTTATGCGTCATCATAATGTTGTTGTTTGCAAGAATTACTGTTAGCGGAGTTTTAAGCTCGTGCGATGCATCAGCAACAAATTGCTTTTGCTTTTCCCATGCTTCTTTTACAGGTTTTATTGCAAGGTCTGACATTGCAAGACTGATTAAAAAAATGATTACAAGACTTGCCGCAAATAATCCAAGACATACAAGTATGGTTTGCATAAGTGACGAATACACAGAGTTTGTGTCGGCAAAGGCAATTTTCTTGGATTGAAAATCATTCTTTTGCGCGTACATAAGATTATATTCGCTGATTTGTCCGCTTTGTTTTTTATTATCGGAGTCGGTTACAATTTTTATGCAGGAATTAAGTGTATCGCTGTCGATGGTGGCATTATGATTGATTGTATTCTTTATTTCACCGTCAGAATTTAATTCAACTATAACGTAGTAATTCGGCTGTAACGGCTGTTCTTTTTTTCCTTTGTTTCCAAGCTCATTTGGAGGCGGAAAATCATTGTTGTCGTCAATTCTTCTGTCGAGTACCTGATTAAGCCCATGCTCAAGGCTGTTAATACCAGATGAATAATTATTTATGCATACGGCGGTAAAAATCATTACAATTACTGTGCCAACCAAAAGCATATTAACAAATATAATATTTCTTCTCAGTCGTTTTATCACATCGACTTCTCCAATCTGTAACCCATTTTTTTGATTGATTTTATTTCTGTATCAGAATTAATAAAATTGAGCTTCCTTCTTAAAAAAGATATGTACGCCTCAACATTATTTGAACCTGCGTCAGAGTCATATCCCCAAACCTTTGTGATAATTTCGTCTTTTGATACGATTACATCGGGTTTTGATAGGAGCAGTTTAAGAATTTCCGCTTCTTTATAATTAAGATGAACAGATTTTGTTCCTTTTGATAGTGTGTTTGAGCTTGCATTGAAATTAAAATCATCGAAACTTGTTTTATCCAAAACCACTTCGCCTTTTCTGCGTGTAAGTGCCTTGATCCTTGCAATAAGCTCTTCGGGGGCAAACGGCTTTGTCATATAGTCATCTGCGCCTTTGTTAAGTCCTGTCACCTTATCAGGGACTGTGTCTTTTGCTGTAAGCATAAGTATCGGAGTATCTATTTTGTTTTTTCTCAGTTCGTATGCTACCTCAAAGCCGTCTTTGTACGGAATCATTATGTCAAGAATAATTAGGTCATAAATTCCGCTTAGTCCATATTCAAGAGCATCAATACCGTTATATACGACGTCAGCCATATATTTTTGTTCAAGCAAAATTTGATAAAGTGCGTCTGCAAGCCTTTTTTCATCTTCAACAATCAAAATTTGCATAAGTAGCCTTCTTTCAGTATCATCATATGATTTTACTTTACAGTAATTATATCAATTATTATATTAGTCGGCAACCCTTAAAAAATCCTAAAATATGTTGCTGAAAACAAGCTTTACATAATTTTTACATAAATTTGTTTTTTTAGGCTTTTTTTAAGGTTTGGCATTTATAATACAGACAAATCAAAACGAAAGGGGCTTTAAGTATGACGATTCAAACTGTTTTTAAGCGTACCGAAAAGAAGTATATCATAACTCTAAATCAGAGAAAACAGCTTCTTGAATTGATAAGCTCACAAATTTGTTCGGATAAATTCGGCGAGAGTACAGTGCGTAGCCTTTATTTTGATACCGATGATTTTAGGCTAATCAGAAATTCAATTGATAAACCTGTATATAAAGAAAAGCTGAGGCTTCGCAGCTATTCAACGCCAAAGGCAGACAGCAATGTGTTTTTGGAGCTAAAAAAGAAATATAAAGGTGTAGTTTACAAAAGGCGTGAAACCTTAAAATATTCTGAGGCAATGAATTATCTTAACACTCGTTCAAAGCCGATTGATACACAAATAATGAAAGAAATTGATTGGACGATGAATTATTATAACGGCTTAAAACCCAAGATGTTTATTGCTTATGACAGAACGGCATTTTACAGCAAAGAGGACAGTAACCTCAGAATAACATTTGATAAGAATGTTCGGTTCCGCAATTATGACCTTGAGCTTGGAAAGGGAAGTTACGGTAACCTGATTTTAGACAGCGGATTATGTATTATGGAGATAAAAATTCTGAATTCAATGCCACTTTGGCTCAGCAATGCGCTCACCAAATTAAAAATATATCCGTCATCATTTTCAAAGTACGGAACAGCATATGCGATTACAAAAGATAAAAATTTAATCAAAAACGGAGGAATGAACTGTGCTTAACAATATATTTGAACCTATTTACTCGGGAACTTTTACCCTTACTTCATTTTTAATATGTACGTTAGTATCTCTTGCGCTCGGAGTAGTTGTGACTCTTGCCGCAAATTTTAAAAGCAGACTCAGCAAAAGTTTTTTGCTTTCAATAGTACTTATCCCTGCTGTGGTTCAGGTTGTGATAATGCTTGTTAACGGAAGCGTCGGAACAGCTGTTGCGGTTATGGGAGCATTCTCGCTTGTTCGCTTCAGAAGTATTCCCGGTTCTGCAAAAGAGATTGTAAGCATTTTCCTTGCAATGGCAACAGGTCTTGCTACCGGTATGGGATATGTAACACTTGCGGTTTTATTTGTAATTATAATTTGCATTGCAATGATTTGTGCAGGATTTGTAAAGATTAAGGACAAAGATGATTTAATTCGAGAGCTCAGAATAACTGTTCCGGAAGACCTCAACTATGCTCATGCATTTGATGATTTGTTTGAAAAGTATACAAGCGATACTAAACTGCTTAATGTCAAAACAACCAATATGGGCAGCCTTTATAAGCTTTTTTATAAAGTTGAGTTAAATAATGAGGATGATGTTCAGAGGTTTATTGATGAACTTCGCTGCCGAAACGGCAATCTTGAAATTTCGGTTTCGATTCCGTCAAGTGTTGAAAATACGTTGTAAATATGCAGATTAATTTATATTTTAAGGGAGGTATACTATATGAAAAAAGTATTGTTTACACTTATAAGTGCGGCTTTAATAATATCGTTCAGTGCCTGCTCAATGAGCGGAGAAAGTTCCACAGCTACTAACGATACTGCGGTAACAGCCTCAAATACAAGCACAGACAATAACACAGAGGCAACAGACCTGACAGACGGGAATTATGACTTATCGTTTTCTAAACGCGATTGTGACCCATCGTATGACGAAAGCTCAGCGGTTAAGGTGTCATTTTCAGAAAATTCTGCAAGTGCGTCATCAGATTTCGTTTCTGTAAGCGGGGGAGAGGTTACAATTAAATCAGAGGGCACATATATTATTTCAGGAACTTGTTCAGACGACTCAATTGTAATTGACGCAGCCGATAATGATAAGATACAGCTTGTATTTAACGGCCTAAATTTAACAAGCTCTCAGTCAGCCGTTGTTGTTAAAAATGCTGATAAAGTTTTTATAACTCTTGCAGACGGAAGCAAAAATACAATTTCAGACGGTTCATCATATACTGAAACAATTGATGATACAAATGTTGATTCTGCAATTTTCAGTAAATGTGATTTAACACTTAACGGAAGCGGAACACTTAATGTGAACGGAAATTATAAGCACGGAATTGTTTCTAAAGATGACTTGGTTATCACGAGCGGAACGGTGAATGTCACTTCAAAAAATTGCGGTATCAACGGAAAAGGTTGTGTAAAAATCAAAGACGGTACAATAACCGTAAATTCTGGAACAGATGCAATACGTTCAAGCAATACCGAAAAGACCGATACAAAGGGATTTGTATATATTTCAGGCGGAAAATTCAGCCTTGAAACTACCAACGACGGAATACAGGCGGCTTCATTTCTCAGAATTGACGGAGGCGACTTTTCGGTAGCTACCGGCGGCGGAAGCTCAAACGGAAAAACTCATTCGGATTCAATGGGCAGAGGAATGGAGATGTTTTCTTCATCATCCGATTCCGAGGATTCAGAGAGCGCTAAGGCAATAAAATCTGCTGATGTTATTAAAATTAACGGTGGTTCCTTTACAATAAATTCAAGTGATGACGCTTTTCATTCAAATAATGAAATTATTATTTCAGACGGAACATTAAACATAAAAACAGGTGATGACGGCGTTCATGCCGACAGTACGCTTAACGTTGACGGCGGCACAATAAATATTACCGAAAGCTACGAAGGACTTGAAGCGGGAGATATTGTAATTAATGACGGAACAATTTCAATAGTTTCAAGTGACGATGGATTAAATGCGGCTGGAGGAAGCGATGGTAATGTTGAACAAGGCGCATTTAACGAAAACAGCAATAAGTCACTGACAATTAACGGCGGCTATATTACAGTTAACGCTTCAGGTGACGGACTTGATTCAAACGGCAGTCTTACCATAACAGGCGGAGTTACCCTTGTAAGCGGTCCGACCGATGACGGCAACGGGGCAATAGACTATGACGGAAGTGCAAAAATGACAGGCGGTGTGCTTGTAGCACTTGGCAGCAGCGGTATGGCTCAATCCGTAACCGGTGACGGTCAGTGTACAATAATGACTGATATTGATTCCCAAAGCGGCGACACTCAGTTTGCATTAACTGATAGCGACGGTAACATAATTGCGTCATTTAAACCGTCAAAAGAATACAGCAATGCGGTTATTTCTTCTCCGTCAATAAAGTCGGGCGAAACATATAAAATAGTTTGCGGCGGCGCAATTTCGGGAGCTGACAGCAACGGATATGCAAATAACGGTACTGTAAGCGGCGGAACCGAAGTTACAAGTATAACTATGGACAGCGATAATTACAGTTCCGGCGGCGGACAGATGGGCGGTCCCGGAGGTCTAATGGGAGGAGGTCCCGGCGGACAGACAGGAGATCCGAGCAACGGAAAAATGGAACAAGCCCCTGATAACGGCGGACCAATGGGAAGACAGTAAATATGTAAAATAAATTTATCGGTTGGGCATTCTTATACGGAATCCCCAATTTTAATTCCATATTATTCATAAATCAGGTTGAATTATTTAACACTGTATTGTATAATATAAAAAATGACAAAGGAGAGATTACAATGGATGTTAAAATTTCTGACAGTATAAAGTATATCGGAGTTGATGATAAAGATATCGACTTGTTTGAAAGTCAGTATGTTGTACCAAACGGCATTGCATATAATTCATACGTTATTTTTGACGAAAAAATTGCGGTAATGGATACTGTTGATAAAAGAAAAACCAACGAGTGGCTTATTAACCTTGAGAAAACTCTTGATAATAATAAACCGGATTATTTGGTAATCAGTCATCTTGAGCCTGACCACGCTTCAAACATTAAACTGCTTGCCGACAAATATCCCAAGATGAAGCTGGTTGGCAATGTAAAAACATTCAATATGCTTCCGCAGTTTTTTGATATTGACCTTACTGACAGAACTGTTGTTGTAAAAGAGGGAGATACTCTTGAACTTGGCGAGCATAAGCTTACTTTCTATATGGCTCCTATGGTTCATTGGCCCGAAGTAATGGTAAGCTACGAAAGCAAAGAAAAAGTTTTGTTTTCTGCTGACGGATTCGGAAAATTCGGTGCGCTTGATACTGATGAAGACTGGGCTTGTGAGGCAAGAAGGTATTACTTTAATATTTGCGGTAAATACGGAGTTCAGGTTCAGAACTTACTCAAAAAGGCTGCTACACTTGATATTAAAACTATTTGCCCATTGCACGGACCAATCTTAAAGAAAAATCTGTCGTATTATATTAATCTTTATGATATTTGGAGCAAATACGAGGTTGAAACCGACGGTGTATTTATTGCGTATGCTTCAATACACGGTAATACTAAAGCTGTTGCAGAAAAATTGTATGAAATTCTAAAATCAAAGACAGATTTACCTGTTTCAATCGAAGATTTATCAAGAAGTGATTTGGCTGAAAATATCGAAGACGCTTTTCGTTACAGCAAACTTGTTGTTGCCGCTCCAACTTATGACGGCGGAATTTTCCCGATTGCAAATGACTTTTTATATCATCTTGAAATCAAAGGATATAAAAACAGAAAGGTCGGCTTGATAGAGAACGGCTCGTGGGCTCCAATGGCAGGCAAAGTAATGAAGTCATATTTTGAAAAAATGAAGAATATTACTTTAGTTCCCGATGCTGTAACAATAAAATCCTCAATGAAAGAGGAAAATATTGCTCAGCTTGAAAAACTGGCTGATGAAATTCTTGCCTAAATAATTGCAAGTTAAAATTAATATCTGTAATTAAAGATAGTGCAGTTTCAGAAATGAGGCTGCACTATTTAGCAGTTTAAAATATTTAGATAACTTAACAATGACTTAATAAATAATTACGCATATTTAAAAATAAAATGAAAAAAACACTTGCATTTTTTATTAAACTATGGTAATATATTACTTGCGGTTGATATGACTGCATATGCGCCGGTAGCTCAGCTGGATAGAGTGTCTGACTACGAATCAGAAGGTCGGGGGTTCGAGTCCCTTCCGGCGCGCCAAATACAGTAAAGTGATTTAAGCAGCCGAAAAGCTGTTTAAATCACTCGACTGTAAATTTAGATGTATGTAAGTATTACGGATTATTTTCCTGTTGTTGGACTAACGCAGCTAACCAAAGTTCAAGCCGGAGGTTAGTCACAGCGTTCATCACAAATGGTAAAAGTGGTTTTTTACCGAATTTGATGGCTATGTTCATCCGCTTACATTATTCAGTTTTATGCAAAAAAGAAATAAGACCTATACCACGGGCAACAATGTAGTACAGGTCTTGAAAAATGTATTAATAAGCGCTTAAAAAATAATAAACGCATATCAAGCTTCACAAGTTCTGGGTAGGCTGTTACTCGGGGCGCATGCTTAGTTGTTGGTGCGAACAATAACTAAGCTGTGGGGCTTATTTTATTTTCAATTAGATTATATTATATAGGCTCAATGTCAATAGTTGGGGTAAACCGAAAAATGAAAATGAATGAAATATTAAAGACAAGCGATAGCGTCAAGCTGTCGCTTGTTTTTGGGAATTGACAGATTTAAGAGAAAATATATGTAAAATACGATTACGAAAACGGTTGGAATTTCTGTAACCGTAAGCGTTTCTTTTGAGGACTTTGATTTTTTTGTTGCAGCCTTCAGTAAAGCCGTTTGTGATAGTGGAAGAAAATGAATTAAGAATACCTGTCAGCCAATTCATCATAGTATTAGCACACTTTTGAAGTTGTGGAATATCACTGTCAAGT
>FMUV01000015.1 GCA_900101355.1 Ruminococcus sp. YE282 | reverse complement strand
ATCAATTTAAAAATATTTGAATAAATTATATCACCTGCATTAAACTCATTCAAGTTATTCAATTGATAGCATAGACAGGCAAACAAAGCGTAAATTGCTATTCAAAAGGTTTTTAAGGCAATTAAAATTAATAGATAATATAGGAAACGGTAGGTCTGAATGTTGCTTATCTAAAGAAATAATATTTGGCTCTATAATAAAAGTTGGGGTAAGAACAAAAAGAGCCTACAAAAATAAAAGTAAAAAAGTAGAGCATATTTGTAAAAAAACCTTTAAAATGAAAGTGGAAACAAACCATTTTAAGGAGAATCAAATATGCTCTATAAACATTTTACAGAAAAAATACTCGGATTGCAAGACATTTTAATTGAAAACATAAAAAACACTTGACAACTTATGTTATCAAGTGTTTAGATGGAGCGGATGACGGGGCTCGAACCCGCTACCTCCACCTTGGCAAGGTGGCGCTCTACCAGATGAGCTACATCCGCATATTTTTGGTGCCTCCGGACGGAATCGAACCATCGACACGGGGATTTTCAGTCCCCTGCTCTACCGACTGAGCTACAGAGGCAAAAATGGCGACCCGGAACGGGTTCGAACCGTCGACCTCTAGCGTGACAGGCTAGCGTTCTAACCAACTGAACTACCGGGCCATTGTGGTGGGAACAACAGGGCTCGAACCTGTGACCCTCTGCTTGTAAGGCAGATGCTCTCCCAGCTGAGCTATGCTCCCACATGCCTTTGTCGCTTCACTCGATTGTCGTATCTCTCAGCGACGTATATTATGATACTACAAACTTATGCAAATGTCAACACCTTTTTGAAAAATTTTTTAAATTTTTTTAAAAAATTTTTTAGGCTCGATTTTATCGCATTTTAGGTGAGTTTATTCCTTCTTGTTTTTGCTTTCGATAAGCTTTTCTATATCATCTGACGTAAATACATATTTCTTGTTGCAAAAATGGCAAACAGCCTCAACCTCGCCGTTCTCGTCTTCAAGTGAGCGAACTTCATCGTCAGCCAATGTGCAGAAATATCGTTCAAGCTTTTCCTTTGAGCAAGTGCAAACATAATTCACCGGAAACTCGTCAAGCACTTCAACTTCAAATCCGTCAAGCGCGGTTTTGCATATATCAAGAATGGACATTCCCTTTGCAAGCATTGTTGTAACAGGTTCAAGTTTCGCAACATTCTTTTCTATTTTATCAATTACTGCGTCATCCGCACCCGGCAAAAGCTGAATGAGCAATCCGCCGGCAAGCATAACCTCGCCGTCTTCTTTATTTATCAGCACGCCCAAAGCACAGGCTGAGGGAATCTGTTCGCTTGTTGCGTAATAATTTGTTACGTCCTCGGCTATTTCTCCGCTCACAAGCTCAACCTGACCCACATAGGGCTCACCGCTTCCGTAATCACGCATAACGGTCAACATTCCGTCTGTACCCACTGCCTTGGCTACATTTATCTTTCCGTTATCATAGTATTCCGTGGGACATTCGGGATTATCAACATATCCTCTGACATTTCCTTTGCTGTCCGCTACCGCAACAACAGCTCCGATCTCTCCGCCGCCCTTAACGGTCAAATTTACAAAAGCGTCCTTTTGTTTTAGCATTGCGCCCATAATTGAAGCTGCACAAAGCAAACGTCCGAGTGCGGCTGTGCCGCAGCGTGAAAGATTGTGCAGTTTTTTGGATGTAAAAACTATATCGGAAGCGTCAATTGCCGAAGCCATTACCGCTCCGTCGCTTGTAATACAACGAATTATTTTATCCATTACTAAAAAACTCCTTTCAAATCTTCTTTGCAGCGTAAATAAGCCTCTGAGAGGTGCTTTCAGGCGCTTCAAAAGATAAATCATCATAAACCGCCAAAACCTCAAATTCGGCGTTTTTCAGCAATTTATCAAGGCACTCCCGAGAATACGCCCGTTCTGTAAAGTTTTCCTGATAGCGATGATAGACTTCCCCGTCTTTTTCAAAAAAGTCAAGGTAAATCTTTACAACGTCGTTTTCTTCAAGCTCATTCTGCCAGGCGCAGAACACCTCGTCGTTTTCAAACACAAATGCATTGTCGGCAAGAATTTCTCTGTGTTTATACACCGTATTAACGTCAAAAATCAGTAATCCGCCGCTCTCCATAAATTCACCTATTCGGCAAAACACCTGTTGCAAAACATCAACATCGGTAATATGATTCAGACTGTCAAGCGTACAAACACAGGTATCAACGGTTTGCCCAAGGTCAAGATTTTGCATTTCCTGATTGACGTACAAAATGTCAAGTCCGTCTTCAAAATTCTTCTGCATAGCCTCGGTCAGCATATCTGCGCTTGAATCAACGCCAAAAACATCTACGCCGCATTTTTTTAGCTCACGTGTAAGGCTGCCTGTTCCGCACGCCAAGTCAAGCGTGCGCCCCATATCGTGACAAAAACGCCTTGAAAGCTCAAGTATATAGTCACAGCGTTTTTTATATTCGGCATCCTCCATAAGGCCTTCATAAAAGCGGGCAAAGGAATTGTATCCCGGCATCAGTTTTCACCCTTATCAAGCAATTTGTCAAGCACAAGCGTATAACCGTAGGTATCGTTATCAAACAAAGCCCTCTTAACTCGGCTGATTGTTGCCGTAGAAGCACCGGTTTCTTTCACTATCTCGGTATAAACCTTTTTTTCCATAAGCATTTTAGCCACAACAAGCCTTTGCGACATAGCCTTAATCTCTGCACTTGTACATAAATCTTCGAAGAATCTGTAACATTCCTCTTTATTTTCAAGTGAAAGTATTGCATCAAACAAAAAGTCTGCCGCTTCACTTTTTAATTTCGAATTCATTTTTCAGCCTCCTGACAAGACATAATTTTATACATTAAAATTTTAACATATAAAAGTGTTTTTAGCAAGCAAATAAAAAATATAAGCAAAACATAAAACCGTCTGAAAATTTTTGATTAATCATTACACAAATTATACCCCCACACTATTTTAGCTAAAAAACACAATTTATACATTGACTTTTATAATTATTGTGGTAAAATTAATATACGAATTAAGTGAATTATATGTTCATATTAAATAATGAAAGAGGTTTTTTTATGTTCAGAAATGTTGGAAGCAAAATTAAAACTTTATCAAAGGTTGTTTGTTGGCTTGGAATCATTGTTTCAATATTAATCGGAGTAATTTTCATCGCTTCTTCCGTAATTTCCGGAGAAAATATGATATTTGGCATTATTATGGGCGTTATATGTATTGTCGGCGGTTCGATTGCCTCGTGGATCGGAAGCTTTTTCACATACGGCTTTGGTGAAATCATCGACAAACTTACCGAAATTGCAAATAACACAAAGTAATAATTAATCACCTGATAAAATTATGGGCACAAGCTTTCTGCTTGTGCCCATTGTCTTTTTTATCGAAACAACACTAAAAACTGTAACCGATTGCAAGCGTTACAGATTATTGGAGTTTCAGTGTGAGAATATGATTCATAATCATTGAATGTTCCCCGACATATTAAAGGCAAGGGACATATATAACTTATTTTAACCATACAATATCGGTATCGGTTGCAATATTATCAATGCCGTACACAACAAGTACCTGTTCGGGGTTCTCAGCCTTTATAAGGTCAGAAACGCTGTTTTTATAATAGCGCATATCTACCATAATAATTTTGCTGTAATTCTCGGCAAGGAACGGAGCAAGGCAGTGGCTAAAACTGTCTTTTATCATAACAAGCGTTCCGCCCTTGGCGTTTGAATTTGTAATCTCGGTCAAAGCATGATTTCCGTCAAGGAATACAGGATATTTATCATCCTCATCAATGTGGTCATAGAAGAACATCGAATTGTATTCCTCGGTCTTATTTCCCTCTGTAATCTTAACGCTGATATTTTCGGGAGTATTGGCATTATTGTTCCAAACCTCAATTGTGTCGGGAAGCGTAAGCCAGAAGCAGCTTGTGGAATAAGTAGTACCGTAAAAGCCCGGATATTGCTCTATACTGAACTTTTCCTTTGAGGCAGGAGATATGCCAAGTTGTTTGCAAAGCTGCTCATAAGCCGTATATGAGCCGACAGTAGTCCAGTGGTGGTCTGTCTTGTAATAAAGCTGTGTGCCGTTTGCATAGGCATCCTTAAAAGGTTTTCTCAAATCGACAAATGAAATATTATTATCGAAAAGTGTTTTGGCAGTATCTTCAAAATACATATCGTCGTTGTACTTGTCGTGAACGGCAGGAAGCACATCATCGGCAATATAACCTGTTGACGGAGCCAACATCATCGTTACAGGCACGTCAATTGACTTTTTAAAATCTGCAACAGCCTTAACGTTTACAGAAAGCTTGTTATCCGTTGAAACGGGCTTGTTGATGAGGTAGCCATTACTGCAATTATAAACGCCGCCTGCGCCGTTATTACCGGTATCAAGAGCATAGTAGGCATTAAGACCTACCCACAGATTTCTGACGGGGAAATGGTCGGCAAAATAGCTCTCAAAATCATTGCCGAATTTTCCGCTCTCTACGTTTTCAAACGAAACCTCGGGAAACTTCTGGAGGTATCTTTTTTCTGATGAGCTGTAATCGGTTTTTGGTGAAAATATAAACCAAATCGCCATTCCGAATATGAATACTATAAAAACAAATGCGGGAACGTATTTTCCAAACGCACTTCTGTTATCGGAATTTTTGACGCCGTACTTTGGAACATACTTTCGGTACTTGCTTGTTTTTTCTGAACCGTTCATACTACACCTCCTTATTAAAATCTGAAATACAGGAACGGATTGTAGCTTTGGTCAACAAGGCTTGCCGTGCTGATCAGGAATATAACCACACAATACAGCGTTTCGGGTATCCATATAAATCTTGTGTTGCTGAAATGAGTGTAGAGCTTTGTGCCGATTGGGGTGCTTGCAATTGCAGCCACAATAAGCACAGGAAGATAACTGATAATCAGGTTAAGTGCCTGAGAACCGCAAATTCCGTTGCCGAAGTTAAACAAATCGACAAAGAATTGCCCAAGTTGTCCCATATCCGTAAAGTAAAAAATTCCCCAACCTATTATTATGATAAACATAGTATATACGTGTTGGATAAACGACGGCATTTTATCAAGGAACTTTTTGAGCACAAACTTTTCAAGAATAAGTAAAATACCGTAATACAGTCCCCATAAAATGAAGTTGTATGCTGCACCGTGCCATAGACCCGTAAGCCCCCAAACAACAAGCAGGTTTATGATTTGGCGTTTTACACCTTTTCTGTTGCCGCCGAGAGGAATATAAACGTATTCCTTGAACCAGGTAGAAAGCGAAATATGCCATCTGCGCCAAAAGTCTGTGATGGATTTTGAAATATACGGATAATTAAAGTTTTTGAGAAACTCGAATCCGAGCATATTGCCAAGGCCGCATGCCATATCGGAATATCCCGAAAAATCAAAATAAATTTGAAATGTGTATGCAATCATACCAACCCAAGTTCCCACCACACCGTTTTGGTCTGTGGTTGAAAAAATTGCAGTGGTCAATGTGCCCATCTGGTTGGCAATAAGCACTTTTTTGGCAAGACCCACGGCAAAGAGCATAACACCGCGAGTGAACATTTCAAGCGTTTCACGGCGATGTTTAAGCTGATAAGCAACATCTCTGTAACGAACGATAGGACCGGCAATAAGCTGAGGAAACAGCGCAACATATGTTCCAAAGTCAATAAAACTCTTTGAAACTGGAGCGTCGTCACGATAAACGTCAATAACGTAGCTCATTGTTTGGAATGTGTAAAAACTTATGCCGATAGGCAAGCTTATTTGAAGCTCGGGAATATCCAAAAACGGAAGCATATTAAGAGTTTCGGTAATCATACCGGTGTATTTAAACACCGCCAAAATACCGATGTCAAGTATACAGGTCAGCACCAAAAACAGTTTTTTCTTTTTTTGGTCCCGACGATATTTGTCTACGAGGTAACCACCGACATAGTTAAAAAATATGTTAAAAACCATAAGCAGGACGAGCCTTGGTTCGCCCCATCCATAGAAAATCAGGTTTACAATGAACAAAAATATGTTTCTTCCCTGCCGCGGAACAAGATAATAAGCAAGCAGTGTAAACGGAAGATATACAAATAAAAACACAAGACTTGAAAATACCAATTCTTTGTCCTCCAACTTCACCCAAATTAAATACGTTCCTATTTTATATTAATTATTCTTCTAAGTCAATATAATATTACAAAAAAAGGAACGGCACAAAAACCGTTCCCGTAATCGTTATTTATCAATTATCGTCATTTGATTCACAATAGTCATACTGACGTGTAAACTCCTTTGTCTCATTGTTTCGCACCACAGAGCTTTGATGTGATTCAAGCAAATTTGTTATAGCGTACAAATCAATCCATATTTCGCTGTTGCTCTCTTTTTGACTTTCGTCAAACACAAGCTCAAGTCCGAGATGCAGATGTGTTTCGTCAATGCCGTTGGTATTTTCCGTTGAACTGTATCCTGTCCTGCCCACATAGCCGATAACATCGCCCGCCTTGACTCTGTTGCCCTCTTTCAGTCCCTCGGCAAACGGTCTGTTTTGACGTAGATGGGCATAATACCAATATCTTTTTGTGTCATCCGAACGGATTCCGATACGCCATCCTCCATACTGATTCCAGCCCAAACATTCAACTGTTCCCGATTCAACGGCAACAACGGGAGTTCCGACAGCCGCCATTATATCATGACCGAGATGCCGCCGTTTATAGCCATAAGTTCGCTCTGCTCCGAAATCATCATAACTTGAACACGGAAAAGTCCTGGCAATCGGAGAAAACCAGCGAACTCCGTACTTTTCTTCCATAACCGCATTGCCGCTGTCATCGGGGCGTTCCTCGCTGAAGTTTCCAACCATTCCGTTAAGGGCGGCTCCGTATGCCTGGCTGTAATATTTAAAATATTTCATATCGTCAGTAAGACTTTCAATATTTTCTCCGCTTTTGATTTTATCGGCAAATTCAGTCATATCCGAGCGGCTGTATTTTGAGAAATCACCGCCGTACTTTGCCCCAAGATATGCAAGAAGCGTAATAAAATCAACTTTATTATCCGAATCTTGGCTTTCAATGTCAAGGTTGACAGCGTCTTTCAGGGCTTCGCTTGTAACGTTAAATTCAACATACTTTATGTAACCGGTTTTATCAATATCTTTGCCCGCAACCTGCATCATTACCACAATTGCAATTAAAAACACACCCACAAATGCACACATCATCCGCTTCATAACTATCACCGCTAATTTATATGCGGCGGCATATTTGATTATTACCATAATTACACGGCAGTTAATCGGCTGTTTTTACTGCTCTGAAATTTAAATTAGGGTAAGACACAGAACCCGCCAAAACAAACCATAGTTCATTAACCGCCTTGTTTAATCAATCATTCTTTTTCAGGGGTTCCCCAGCTATTGACATTTAGCCTACAATTTTGGTGAGGTGTTGCACAACAAAAACGCCGCCTCAAAATTGAAGCGGCGTAAAACGACTGTTATGTTTAATTATTTATTGAAGATTGACATAATGTCATAGAATGTATCGTCATCTTCCTCAGTTTTATCTTTAGTTGATGTTGGAACAGCATCCTTTTTGTCATCTGCAATTACAGAATCAATACTTGCGGTATCAGCTGTCTTCACATTCTTCTTTGGATTACCGTCAGCGTTAAAGCCTGTTGCAATAACAGTAACGCTCATCTCGTCGTCCATCTTCTCATCAATAACAGCACCCCAGATGATGTTAGCGTCTTCCGAAACCTTATCCTTAATCATAGTTGAAGCTGTGTCGATATCGTCAAGACTTACATCGGATGAAGCTGTAATATTGATAATAAGACCCTTTGCTCCGTCGATTGATGTTTCAAGCAACGGACTTGAAATTGCCATATCTGCGGCAACAGAAGCCTTGTCCTTACCTGAGGCACTTCCCATACCCATATGAGCATAGCCTGCGTCCTTCATTACCGACGTAACGTCTGCAAAGTCAAGGTTTACAAGACCTGGAAGTAAAATAAGGTCAGAAATACTCTGAACACCCTGTCTGAGCACATCATCTGCAATTGCAAAAGCATTCTGCAATGTGATGCTCTGGTCAGAAACATACTTGAGTCTTTCGTTAGGTACAATAATAAGTGAGTCAACACAAGCAGAAAGTTCTGCAATGCCCTGCTCAGCCTGTGTCATTCTTCTTTTGCCTTCAAAAGCAAACGGCTTTGTAACTACGCCGACTGTAAGGATACCCATATCCTTTGCAATCTTGGCAACAACCGGAGCTGCGCCTGTTCCTGTGCCGCCGCCCATACCGGCAGTAACGAATACCATATCTGTATCTTTAAGCACGCCTGAAATTTCGTCCTTGCTCTCTTCTGCTGCGCTTTGACCGATTGCAGGCATTGAACCTGCGCCCTTGCCCTTTGTAAGCTTTTCACCAATCTGAATCTTCTGTGAAGCCTTTGAAAGTCTTAAAACGTGCTCATCTGTATTTATTGCAATAAATTCTACGTTCTTAACTTCCATAGCAACCATGCGGTTTACGGCATTTCCGCCGCCTCCGCCGACACCAATTACTTTAATTTTAGGCATATACTCATTTTCCAATTCCATTTCAAAAGCCATTTTGTAACGTCCTCCTTATGTTATCCGGAACCAATTTCCTGAAAATCGCATAATATCATATAATACATTATTATAATTTATATACTAACATACTTTCTTGAAAATATCAATGCTTCGGGAATAATTTCTTGAATTTGTAACAAACCAAGCGCGTTTTTCAGCTATATGCCATGAACCGTTCCGAAAACTTTATTCATAAATTCAATTACTGTTTGCAACCGAGTTGTTGTCGGAATATGCTCCGTTACCGTTGTCGGCATATGCATTATTATCCGAATAACCGTTATTGTAGGAATTACTGTCATAACTGTTATAATTCCCTGCTCCGTCATAATTATTATCTGCCGAGCCGCCGTTCCAACTGTAATCACTGTTGCTTCCGTCGTTATTGTCTGATGCTACTGACGGAGCAGTGGAAGCTTCGTTTACCGAAGTTGCGTCAGTCGGCGCAGGCATGTAGTGCGACATTTTGTTTGTGCTGCACGTTGAAACATCAAGCGTTCCGGCAACTGTTCCGGTATTGTTCGGGTCAAGCTTTTCATTGATTATGGTCATTGCCGTCTTTATTTTATAATCAAGGTCATTTGGCAAGCCCAAAACAATTTTAATTCTTCCGTCATAACTCAAAGTAATATTGGTTGTATCGGTAACATCGAATGAGGTTATTTTATTTACATTCTCATTTTTCAGACTTGTAGCTACCTGGTCAAGAATTTCAGGCACGCTGTCATCTTCAAAGCTTACATAATCACCGATATTTTTGCTTTTTAAATCTCCGCTGATGAGTTCGGGAAGATTATCGGTGTTTTCTGTCAGCGAATCCAAGATTCTTCCTTTTGAGCTTATAAGCAAAAAGTTGTTGCCGTCTTTGACTACGTATGACGGAACAGCGTCAATTATTTTTATTGTAACCGTATCGGGAATTGAAAAACCGATTTCCGCCCGTTCAACGTACGGAAGATTTTCAGAAATTTTGTCGGGCGTTCCGTTTAGTGCCGCAATAAAAATATTCTGTTGAAGACTGACGTTGCTAAAGGCAATTATCTGGTCTTCATAGTAATATTCATCGCCCTCAATGTCAATTCGTTCTGTTCTGAACAAAACGGTAAGACTTAGAATTATGCCGATTATAATAACGGCAAAAATAATACAGACAGAAACAAGAATATGCCTTCTTTTAACCTGTTTATGCGTAAGGGGCTTCTTATTTCTGCGAATAACTTCGCTTTCCTGCTCACGAATTTCCTCTGCTCTGCGCTTTTGTTTCTGCCTTGCGCTGTATTCATCTATGTAATAACCGTCCTCAAAATCACGTGGTTTGAGATTTCTGATTCTCTCATCACTTTCACGCTTATATTTTTCTTCACGGCTTGTATTTTCATATTTTTTAGAATTACTCTTTGCTGTTTTGTTGTTTTTGCTCTTCTTTGATGTACTAATATTGTTTTTCTTTGCGGAGGATTTTGATGAATTTTTATCTTTTTTCAATTTTTCAGCTTTCTTCTGCTGTTTGTGATAATTCTGAGCCTGCTTTACCCTTTCTTTTCGGCTTTTTTCAGACTCAAGCCTTTCTTTTGCAGAGTTCAGCCTTTCTTCAATCATATAAATCCTCCTTTCCAAAATTCCCTACTTTATCATTATATCACATATGTTGATACTGTTAAACTTTTTTTATGTCTGCTCCAAGTGACGACAATACAATCTCAAAGTTCTCATATCCTCTTTCAAGATATTTAATGCCGCTGATTTCCGTATCGGATTCAGCACAAAGACCTGCAACAATCAATGCTGCTGCACCGCGCAAATCAGTAGCCTCTACCGAAGCGCCGTAAAGGCTTTGAACACCTTCTACCACCGCAATTTTGCCCTCGGTCTTAATCTTAGCTCCCATTCTTACAAGCTCGCTTGTGTGACGATAACGGTTTTCAAATATATTTTCAACAAAAACCGATGTGCCGTCTGCAACACAAGCCGCCGCAAGCAACGGAGCCTGAGCATCTGTCGGGACCCCGGGGTATGGCATTGTACGAACAATTTTCATCGTCTTCAAACGTTTGGGAGAAACAAACTCCATATCGCCATCTTTATATTTTACGGTGCACCCTGTCTCTTCAAAAACCGGAATAACAGACTCAAGCTGGCTGCCTATTACACCTCTCAGCATAATATGAGAACCCGTTGAGGCTGCACACGACATCAACGTTGCGGCAACGATTCTGTCGGGAATTATCGTGTGGCTCGTGCCGTTTAGCGAAGATACACCATCGATCATAACAACGCCCTCGCCCGCACCGTAAATTTTAGCACCGCATTTATTAAGGTAATCGGCAAGGTCAACTATTTCAGGTTCTCTTGCCGCATTTGTAATTGTTGTTGTGCCGCTCGCAAGGCAGGCGGCAATCATTATATCTTCTGTTGCTCCAACGCTTGGAAATGACAAAGAAATCTTTGTGCCTTTCAATCCGTACGGAGCGGAACAGTCCAAATAACCATGTTTTTCTTTTATTTCGGCACCAAGCTCACGAAGCGCCTTGAGATGCATATCAATCGGTCGCAAACCGATTTCACAACCGCCCGGAAAACTCAGCCGTGCACGACCGGTGCGCGCAAGCACAGCTCCGAGAAAAACAATTGAACTGCGGGTTTTACGCATAAGCTCATCGGGAATGTCAGATCTGCAAACATCATCGCTTTTAACCACAATCGTGTGGTCACTGCGCTCGACCTTACAGCCGAGATAACGCAAAATTCGTGATGAAGCGTCTATGTCCGAAAGATTCGGGCAGTTAAATATAACGCTTTCTCCCTTGGTGAGGATTGTTGCCGCAAGAATTGGCAGCGAACTGTTTTTGGCTCCCTGCACATATACTTCGCCGCTAAGCTTTTGTCGTCCTGTAACAAGCAGTTTAGACATCGTAACACCCTCTCAAAAAGAATACCTGTATATTCTATGAACAAAGGTGTTGTTTGTGACAGTCAGACAAGTCCTAAAACCTTTTTTATAACCGAATAAATTCTTTCATTGGCGTTTGTAATTGCCATCTTTCGAGAATTTTCGCCTATCTTATTCAACTTATCGGGGCTTTTAAGCATTTGGTCGACTTTTTTAGTCAAAGCCTCTCCCGAAAGCTCGCTTTCTTCAATAATTTCTGCCGCCCCCGCATTCACAAGAGCCATAGCGTTATGATACTGATGGTTCTCGGCAACATTAGGAGACGGAATTAATATTGCAGGCTTGCCCATAGCCTGAATTTCACTCAGTGTAATGGCCCCTGCTCTGCAAATCACCAAGTCGGCAGCCGCCATACACTCGGGCATATTATCAATATACGGTCTTATATCAAGGTTTTTGCACGCTGAAATATCTGTGCCTTTTTCCTTGACAAGCTGAGGAAACCACTCCCCATAGCCGCCGTATGCGTGAATATGCTGATACCTTTGGTCTTTGCCGCTGCGTGCAACCAAGTCTGCAACAGCTTCGTTTATTTTCCTTGCGCCGAGGCTGCCGCCAAACGAAAGTACAACGGGACGTTCGTCAAGACCAAGTTTTTTTAGTGACTCTTCTTTGTTTGCCGTGAGGATTTC
The DNA here is from genome assembly GCA_900101355.1 of Ruminococcus sp. YE282. Lineage (GTDB taxonomy): Bacteria > Bacillota > Clostridia > Oscillospirales > Acutalibacteraceae > Ruminococcoides > Ruminococcoides bromii_A. The sequence goes on along the minus strand of FMUV01000015.1, from coordinate 42,091 downwards.
ACTGCGAACAGGATTTCCCGTTACAACAACGTTTGAATCCGGGAAATACTTTTTGGCTGCTTCAACCGCAAGCATAACCGTTTTTACCCTCTTGGCAAGCATTTTATTGGTAACACCCGGATATGCATTCTGCTCGTGAATTACGCACGGTATTCCCATTTTTGCCGCAGTTCTGACTACGGGTCCCGAAACATATCCGCCCGTTCCGATACAAATATCGGGCTTAAAATCACTTATAATCTTTTTTGAAGCGGCAGATGAAGAAAAAGTTCTGCCGACTGTTTTTATGTTTTCCGCTATGCTTTTCGGTGAAAAGCTGCGTTTAAAACCGCTTATTTTAATTGATTTTATATTATAACCTGCCTGAGTAACAAGCCTCTGCTCCATACCTCCCTGATTTCCGATAAACAAAAATTCAGTATCGGGACGTTTGGATTTGATATAACCTGCAATGGCAAGAGCAGGATTAATGTGTCCCGCCGTACCTCCGCCTGCAAGCAGTACTCTCATATCTATTCCTCCGAAATTATATGCAGTATTTTATTTGCGTTCAATATTTGCAGTTCTTGAAATTGAAAGTACAATTCCCATCTGTGCAAGAAGCATAATTAGCGAACTGCCGCCGTAACTGAAGAACGGAAGGCTGATACCGGTGTTCGGCAACCAGTCGGTAATAACGAGTATATTAAGCACAACCTGAATTCCAATCTGGGATGTCAGACCGATGCCGAGTAACTTTCCGAATTTATCCTTTGCACGCAAAGAAAGAGTTATGCCGCGCCATACAAGTAAAGCAAATATAAGCAAAATAATTGCGGCTCCGACAAGTCCGAGTTCCTCAACGACAATTGCAAATATAAAGTCGTTTTGAGGCTCAGGAAGGTAAAGATATTTTTGCCTTGACTGTCCAAGTCCAAGGCCCCACAATCCGCCCGAGCCGATTGCATAAAGTGAGTTTCTTGTCTGCCAAGTTGTCTGCCACATATCTTCGTCTGTATAAACAAGCGACTGTCCCCAGCCGTCCATACGTGTCATAGCATATGACAATCCGCCGGTTATCGCAAGTATTCCTACAATTGCGGCAACCGCAACAAAACCTATAATCAGATATTTCTTCTGTATTCCGCCGATAAACAGCATCAAAACGGTAAGTATTGCAATAATTACAATACCGGAATAGTGAGGCTCAAGGTAAAGCAAAATCGCAATGGTGCCAAAAATTACAAGGCCGGGAATTACGCTGTACCGTGCAAACTGCATCTTGTTGTAGTACTTACTCGCCCAATGGGCAAAGAAAAGTATTACCGCAAATTTTGCAATCTCCGACGGCTGAATATTAAACAAACCCATTGGTATCCAACGCTTTACATTTCCGTCTCCCGCAGGCAATATGAGAACCAGCAATAACGAAAAATAAGCAATACCCAAAACTATCGGTGCAATTTTATGAAGCTTGTTGTAGTTAAAGAACGACATAACAACCATTGCGGCAATTCCGATTGCAACAAATATCAACTGACGCACAAGATAATAATAGCTGTCTCCCTGAGTATAGTACGAATAAGCGTAACTTGCGGAAAACATCATAATAGTTCCTATTGTCAGCAGAACCAAAATTATAATACAAAACGGCAAGTCGATTCCCATACCGATTGAGAAGAGCTTTGTGTTTTTCATCTTGCGTTGATGGGAGGGACGAATAAAGAACTTTTCATCTTTTGCACTCTGTTCACGCTGATATTCTTCATCATAGATTTTGTTAACATCAGCCTTTAACAGCATCTTTTTAAATGGGGCCATACAGCCGTTCCCTCCTTTATAAAGATATTTTTCTTAATATATGTATTCATTCACACTCCAAGAAGTACGATAACAAATGAAATTATACCAAAGATTGCGGTTACAACGCTAAACACGGTTACAATTTTTACTTCACTCCAACCGCACATTTCAAAGTGATGATGAATAGGGCTCATCTTAAAAAGACGTTTGCCGTGAGTAATCTTAAAATATGATACCTGCAAAACTACTGACAGCATTTCTGCAAGATATACAATTCCGAGAGGTAAAAGCAAAATCGGCATATCAACCGCAAATGCAAGAGCACACACAAGTCCGCCTAAGAAAAGTGAACCCGTGTCACCCATAAACACCTTTGCAGGATGGAAATTCCAAATCAAAAATCCAAGGCAACCGCCGACTGCTGCGGCACTCATTGCGCTTATTCCAAGATAATTTAATGTTACCGCAATAGCCATAAACGCTACGCATACAAAAAATGTTACTGAACCCACAAGACCGTCTACACCGTCTGTAAGATTTACTGCATTTACTATACCAACAATTATTATTGCTGAGAAAATATAATAGAAGAAGCCAAAATCTACCTCTCCTACAAAAGGAATGGTGGTTGTTGTGCCGTAACCCGCAAGGGAAAGAACCAAAAGATAAACAGCCGCTGCGGCAAATTGGAACACAAGTTTTTGCGGAGCTGTTAAACCAAGGTTGCGCTTCTTTACAATTTTTGTATAGTCATCTACAAAACCAATAAGTCCGTTTGCAACCGCAAGACCTAAGCCGGCAAAAATAAACACAGCCTCGCGCGGAATATCCGCAAAATAAACCTCAATAAAGTTAGAACCTGTAAAAATATAAATCATCGTGCTAATTATAGTTACAATCACAATTGCGGCAATAAACATAAGTCCGCCCATGGTCGGAGTTCCCTGCTTTTTCTTATGCCATTTCGGACCAATCTCAAGAATCGTCTGACCAAAGTGCAACTTGTGAAGATACGGAATCAAACGTCTGCCCAAAAAGGCGGAAATCAGGAAAGCCACAAAAGCCGAACAAAATGTCCATATTCCATAAACCATGTTTGCCATATAAATTTCGTTCCTTTCAGAAATAATCCTTTGTGTTTAGGGTTTAAATATAAATTAATCTCTCACGTTACTGTCTGACGAAGCAAACGACACCGTAACTACCGTTCCCGGACTTACTGACGTTCCTGCGGCAACGTCTTGGGCGGAACTTACTCCGTCTGAGCTTGCCGCACCCGAGAAGCTGACATTAAGCCCACAGGCACTTGCTACATTGTTTACCTCGCTTGCAGAATATCCTACCAAATTAGGAACCGTTACAGTTTCTTTCTGACTGTTACTGTCAGTATAAAGAACGATATTGCCTCCTGTTGACACCTTGGATGAAACCGTCGGAATCTGAGAAATTACAGTATCGCCGTCACCCTTAACGGTGCAGGTAAATCCATCCTGATCAACGGCTGCCTTTGCGTCGCTGACAGAAATTCCCGTATAATCACCTGCTGCAACGTCTACAAATTCAAGTTCATCATCGGTATATGAGGTTTTAACCTGAAGGTAAGGAAGAACCTCAGACATGATATTGATAAATACAGGTGAAGAAACCTGAGAACCGTAATACGAACCGCCCGAAGGAGTATCAAAAAATACAAGCATTGCAATCTGCGGGTCGTCTGCGGGAGCATAACCGCAGAAAGAAGCAATATAGTCCTCGCCGAATGAGCTTTCGGTTTTTGAACCGATTTTCTCGGAAGTACCTGTCTTACCTGCTACCTTATAACCTGCAACATAGCCCGAAGAAGCTCCGGCAGTCTGTGTGTTGTATCCAAGCATTTCGTTAAGCTTGGCTGAAGTTGAATTTGATATAATCTGACGTTTTACTTTCTTTTCAACGCTCTTTATTACATTTCCGTCAACGTTAGTAATTTTAGACACTACATACGGCTGAAGAACATATCCGCCGTTTGCAACAGCCGCACAGGCTGTTATCATCTGAATCGGTGTAATTGAGAAGTTCTGACCAAAGGAGGCAACCGCCAAATCGACATCGCTCATTTCTCCCTCTGCCCAGAATGTGTCGTCGGCTTCACCGGGCAAATCGATTCCGGTTTTTTCGGAAAAGCCAAAGCCCTGATAATATTCACGGAATTTATTCATTCCGACAAGCTGACCTATCTGCACAAACGCAGGGTTGCAGGAATTACACAATGCCTGCAAAAAGTTCTGCGTTCCGTGACCCGCCGTATTTGCACAGTGCATAGTTTTGTCGCTTACGGTAATTGAACCGGTACAGGTAAATGTGCTGTTGTCGTTGACCTTGTTTTCTTCAATCGCCATTGAGGCTGTACACATCTTGAAAACAGAACCCGGCATATAAGTGTCACTTACAGCTTTGTTTCTCCACATTGCCGAAAGTGCTTCACTTTGCGCCTTGTTTTTCTTGGTATCATCTGTGATTTCATCAATTTTGCTCTGCTCGTCAGCCGGCAATTCATAAGGCTTATTAAGGTCATATCCGTCTGTCGTAACCATTGCAAGAATTGCACCGGTGTTTACGTCCATTGCAATACATACGCCTTTATTGAGTACGTTGTTGTCAACTACACCCTGTTGCATATATTTTTCACAAATGGACTGGATATTTTCATCTATCGTAAGATAAATGTTGTTGCCGTCTTCAGCCTCTATATTTTGCTCATACTGAAACGGCATATTTGTTCCGCGGGCGTTTTTTGCGGTAACAATTCTTCCCGGCGTACCTGAAAGATAGCTGTCATATTCATACTCAACTCCCTCAAGTCCCTGTTCGTCGCTTCCGGCAAATCCGATTACCGAAGCGGCAAGGCTTTCATGCGGATAGTAACGCTTATAGTCATCAAGAAGCTGAATTACATTTCCGCATTCGTATTTTTCATCAAGTGTATCAATAAGCTCAAGAATCTTATCTCTGGTTTCAACCTCTATCTTGCGCTTAACCACAACATAATAACTCTCTTGCTGGGTTTTCTTGTAAACATTGTCATAATCAAGTTCAAGGATTTCAGACAAACCCTTTGCAACAGCTTCACGCTGTTCATCGGTTTTAAGGTAAATAGGTGCAATAACTACCTGCCAAACAGACGCACTTTCGGCAAGCACCTTTCCGTTTGCATCATAAATAGTACCTCTTTTTGCCGGCAGGGTTGTATCCTTTAGCTGCTGTTCAACCGCAGCTTCCTGAAGCGTGCTGCCCTGAACAAGCGTTAAAAACGAAAGTCTTGTCAAGGCTGCGCCAAATCCAAAAACCAGTATTGCAATTATTAATATCGCCGTGCGCTGTCTCAGTCTTTGATTTGGACCTTTCGGCACGTGCTTTCTTGTTGTTTTTATAGGATTGCTGTTATCTTCCACAAAATAGCTCCTTTAGCGGATATTCGGTATACTGCTTTATAGTATTGCATAAAACAACATACGTTATAAGCATTTTAAAGACAAAAAATTATTTTCTCAAAATACCGAAAAAAGAGTCAAGACGCAGTCTTAACTCTCATTCTTTCATTACATATTTATTAAATTGAAATGAATGTTATGACCAAAGATTTTTTATGGATTCAATAAACTGTGTAAATAGGTTATCGTCCTTTTGCTCGAACACCTCGGCTTTATCGCCCTCAGAAAGAGAAACAAACTCTTTTTGGGTATTGGAAGCTTTGGTCATACCAAGCACGTCTGTTGCGTACTTCTCAATGTCTTCATTCGAAAGGTTAGCCTCTATCTTCATTTCATTCTGTGTATATATGCTCTGAGCATCCTCAAGAGTTGCCTGAGCAGTTATTATCTCTTGATTAAGCTCTGTAAGCTGAACTTGTCCGACTATTATTGCGCCGATTGTCAGTGCAACCGCTGTGGCACCCAAACTGCCAAGTGCTAATTTAACGGGATTGTGCTTTCTTCTTCTTATCTTATGTAATTCTTCTTCCGGAAGCTTTACAACATTGTTAGCCTTGCGCTGCTTTCGCTTACTCTTCTTCCCGGTAGATTCCTGTTCTGTATGCTTCGGTGCGGCTGAGCCTTCGTTATAAGCTGAATAACCGTCATCAAACAAACTCAAATCATATGCAGCATTTTGGTTTTTATACGTCATTTGCTTTGCACCTTGCGCCTTTCTATATTCATATTTTCATAAAACACACTACATTTCTGCATTATTTTTCGATAAAACAAAAAAGTATCATTTTTTTAACATTTTATTTATATCTAATACACACAATCGGTTTATCTTGGATATTCAAGATAAAAACACACCGTATATGTAGTAAATTTAAAGAATGCACACACAATTTCTTGTATTTGTAATATTCTTTACAGTTTTGTTATATTTTACTACAAATCGGTTACTTTGTCCATACCCTGGCGAAAGTTTTTTCATATTTTTTCACATATTCTCAACTTTGCACTTCTCGCTCTTGGGTTTTGGGCTAATTCTGTCTCATTTGCACAAATCGGTTTTTTATTAACAAGTTTTGCTTTTGGCTTGTTGCCGCAAACACAAACAGGAAAGTCTTTTGGGCAGGTGCATCCTTGGCACCATGAAGCCATTTTTTGCTTAACAATTCTGTCTTCAAGCGAATGAAATGTAATTACGGCAAGTCTGCCGCCGCTTGCCAGAACATCAAATGCTCCGTCAAGCCCCTTCTTTAAGGCACCGAGTTCATCGTTAACGGCAATTCTCAACGCCTGAAACGTTTTTCTTGCGGGATGTCCGTCACGACGCACTTTTTGCGGTACATGAGATTTTACAATCTCGGCAAGTTCCAATGTTGTTTTAATCGGTGCTTTCTCACGCTCGTTTATAATTCCCTTTGCAATTGAGGAGGCAAACTTTTCTTCGCCATACTCGCTTATTATGCGCCTCAATTCTTCAAAAGGAAGCGTGTTGACAAGCTCTGCGGCTGTTGTTCCGCTTTGGCTCATACGCATATCAAGCGGAGCGTCTTCGTGAAACGAAAAGCCCCTTGAAGCGGTATCAAGCTGATGCGACGAAACGCCTATATCAAGCAAAACCCCGTCAACGGCACCGATTCCTCTAAGAAGCAAAAGCTCTTTTATATCGGCAAAATTTCCCTTTACAATTATTGAATTTTCATTTTTTTTAAATTTTTGCGTAAGCGTTGTGATTGCGTCGGGATCGCGGTCAATTGATATTAACTTTCCGCTTTTGAGGCGTTTCAGGATTTCACTGCTGTGTCCGCCTCCGCCTGCGGTGCCGTCAACATAAATGCCGTTTTCCTTAACTGCAAGACCGTCAACCGATTCGTTCAAAAGAACCGAAATATGAGAGAATTCCATAAATCCTCCTAAAGCTTGAGCATTGTAAGAGCCTCGGCAACTGTATCCTGCTGAGCAGCGAGATACTCGTCAAACTTAGCTTTGCTCCAAATCTCAACTCTTTTATTCATACCGATTACAAGCGCATCGGATTCAATTTCAGCAAATTCTCTGAGCGTTTGAGGAATAATCACTCTGCCCTGAGCATTCGGAGAAACCTCAACAGCCGTAGCTGTAAAAGTATACTGCAAAGCCATAGCCTTATCGGCAGGAAGTTCCTGTATTTTAGCAGAAATCGAATTAAATTCATTGATTGACATAACCTGAATACAGCGATTTCCAAAGCCTCTGGCAATATAAAACGTTTCGCCGAGTTCTTCTCTGAATTTTGCGGGCAAAACAATTCTGCCTTTGGCGTCAATTGAATGATTAGACATTCCCGAAAACATTTTGCCCACCTCCAATACTTTTGATTCTAACCAAAATCTGTTCAGAATCAACATTTCGAGTAACTAAAAGTCACCGATTGACACAATCTGACACTTAGTGTAATAATTATACTCTATCGGATAAAAAAAATCAAGACAAAAGTTACGATTTTTTTACTTTTTTAGCGCAATTTTCGCCTGCGGAAAAATGTTACATTTTGTGAACACAAAAACGCCCCAAAAAGCACTGATTCAGTTACAAATAATTACACGTACATATGTTCGAATAACAATTTTGTCACCGTCATTTTTCAATAACTAAGACTCAGATTTTTAGCGCAACAAGCAAAAAGCCCAATGCACAAGCATTGGACTTTTTGTATCAAAATCATCAATATAATATTTTACAGAGCTCTCGGGAAACCAATCAAAATCAGTCTCTTTTGGGTTTCTGTGAATTGGCAAGATTTGCTCTTGTCTTTCTGATATCACTGAGCTGAGTTGCAAGGCTCTCCTCGGTGCGCTTGATTATGCTTTCAACATAAACATTTGCAGCTTTGCGAATTTCGGCAGACTTGTGTTTTGCATCGTCTATAATTTCTTTAGCCTTTGCCTGAGCTTCTCGAGTGATTTCATTCTGATTGAGCATAGCCTTTTTGCGCTCTTCTGCGGCACGAATCACATTCTCAGCTTCACGATTTGCCTCTGCAAGAATCTGCTTTCTGTCGGCAACTATGTTCTTTGCCTGTCTTACCTCAGCAGGCATTGCATCCTGAATTTGGTCAATGATGTCATATATCTCATCACTGCTTACCATAACCTTGCCGTTGGAAAACGGCATAGATTTTGCCTCGTTAATAACATCCTGAAGCTGTAAAATCAAATCATCAACTTTCATTTTCTCCACTCCTTATATAAACCTTAATAATCTTAATATAAGCTGATTAATCATTGTGACCGAAATGTTCGGCGATTTTTTCACAAACACAGGCAGGAACAAAATTGCTTATATCTCCGCCCATTGAGGCAACCTCACGCACCATACTTGAGCTGAGGTACATTGAATCCGAGTCAGCCGTAAGAAAAATGGTCTCAAGATTCGGATTAAGTTTTTTGTTTGTAAGAGCCATCTGGAACTCGTACTCAAAGTCAGTCACAGCACGCAGTCCTCTTATAACCGCGTCAGCCTTGCGTTCCTTGCAATAATTTGCAAGAAGTCCCTCAAAGCTTGCTATTTCAACATTGTGTATGTTGCCCAACGCCAATCTTAGCATGTCAAGGCGTTCATCGGTTGAAAAGCACGGCTTTTTTGCCGAATTTACAAGGACAGCAACAATTACGTGGTCAAACATTTTTGCAGCACGTTTTATAATTTCAACGTGTCCTCTTGTAACAGGGTCAAAACTACCCGGATAAATTACAATTTTATTCATCGCACAAAATCCTTATGTCTGAATGTACTTATTTTTATTTTACCATAGCGATACTGTCTGTCAAGTACAAAATCGCCGTACTTCGACAAAATTTCTTCGTTCAAAGGATTTTCGGCTATAATTATGCCTGTATCTTTCATATGCTCGGGAATAATCTCAAGGCTGTTTTGCAAAATTCCTTTTCCGTAGGGCGGGTCAAGAAACGCAATGTCAAAGCTCTGAGTATTCATAGCAAGAAAACTATGATAATCCATAGCAAAAGTTTTAGCTCCCGCTTCAAGTCCCGTGGTTTTAAGGTTGCGCTTTACCGTTTCAAGCGACTTTTTGGAATTATCTACAAAAAGCGCAGATTTTGCACCGCGGCTGAGAGCTTCGATTCCCATTTGTCCCGAACCTGCAAAAAGGTCAAGAAAAATCCTGCCCTCTGTCTCAAACTGAATTATAGAAAAAACGGCTTCTTTTATTCTGTCGGTTGTCGGTCTTACGTCCTCACCCTCAAGGGTTTCAAGTCGTCTTCCTCTTGCCGAACCTGTTATTACACGCATAGTATCTTCCTTTTGCAGTTAATTTTCTGCATATCATTTATTATGTCAGTATAACATACATATTTAATTTTTACAACTGCATTTTTTGTAAATAATTTCTTAAATTTACAGCAGTTATCCTCATAAAAGAAATTGATTTTATACGGTTGCAATAAACTTAAATTAAACAAATTTTCATCATATATTGTCTGCTAGATTTTCATCTTCAGACTGCGGATGAAAATACCCGTAAATGTTAAGTGCAACGTCTTTTGTCATTTTCGGTGCACTTTCAAGCTCAGCTAAATCAGCCTTTGAAATATTATCAATCGTGCGAAAATATTTCAACAGATTTTTTGCCCTGACTTCACCAACCCCGTCAATTGAGGTCAAAGAGCTTTTAAACGTATTCTTTTTTCGTCTTGCATGGTGGTATCCGATTGCAAAGCGATGGACTTCATCCTGCATTTTACTTAAGAAAGTAAAAAGGGCTCGTTTTGAATTAATTGCAATTTCTCCGCCCTCTCCCGTTATTGCACGGGTGCGGTGCTTGTCATCCTTTACAAGACCGAAAAGCGGAACATTAATGCTCATATTTTGCAAAACCTGTTTTACCGCACTGACTTGACCTTTACCGCCGTCAAGCAATATCAGGTCGGGCAATTTTCCAAACCCCTGCGAATCGTCATCGGCGCTGTAATAATCTTTAAAACGGCGAGTAAGCACCTCCGCCATCGAAGCGTAATCGTCCTGACCGTCAAAACCTTTTATTTTGAATTTTTTGTAGCCGGATTTGAACGGCTTTCCGTTTTTATACACAATCATTCCTGCCACGTTTTCTGCGCCCGCAAGGTTTGAAATATCGTAACATTCAATATATTCCGGAAGCTTGGAAAGACCAAGCGTATCTTTTAATTCTTCAAGCACACCAAATTCACGAACGGTGGCACCCTTTTGCTGAGCAAGTGCCTCGGCGGCGTTTGAGCGGCACATAGACACAAGCTGCGCCTGTTCGCCCCTCTGAGGAACAGTAATGTTAACCTTACTGCCACGCTTTTGAGAAAGCCACTCACCAACGCTCTGTGCACCGTCAAAATCTCTGTCAAGCGCAATGTTTTTTGGCACATCATTTCTTATTGTATAATACCTGAGTATAAATTCTTCGGTTTCGCTGTCGGAATCACCGCTGTCAAAAACAAAACTTTCACGGTCAAACAAATGACCTCCCTCAAAACGGAATACCTGAAAGCAGGTTTTTCCGTCATTTGAAAAGCTTGCAATGACATCTTGGTCAAGCACCTTGTTCGACACAACCTTTTGTTTGTCCGACATTCTCTTAACCGCATTGATTTTATCACGTATCCGTGCCGCACGTTCAAATTCAAGTTCCTCAGCGGCCTGCTCCATTTCAGCGGTAAGTTGTTTAATGGAATTTGACGAACCGCCCTTTAAAAAGTCCAGCGCCTGCTCAACGCTTTCACGGTAATCTTTCAGCTTAATTTTTCCTGTGCAAGGCGCCATACACTGCTTTATATGATAGTTAAGGCACGGTCTTCCCTTGCGAAAATCCTGCGGAAACCGCCTGTTGCAGGTGGGGAGCATAAAAATTTTATTTGCCGCTTCAACGGCACTTTTTACGTAATAACTGCTTTTGTATGGGCCTATATATGTTGCGCCGTCGTCCTTTTTTTGCAGTACGTACGAGATTTTCCCCCAGTCTCCCACACCGACACGAATATAGCTGTATCCCTTATCGTCTTTTAACAGAATATTGTACTTTGGCGTATGTTGTTTTATAAGACTGCATTCAAGTATCAGGGCTTCAAATTCGCTGTCAGTAATAATATATTCAAAATCATCTACATTATCAACCATTCGCCTAACCTTTTCGGCATGGTTATTCTGAGAGCCAAAGTACTGACTGACACGATTCTTTAACTTTACAGCCTTACCGATATATATTATTTCTCCGCTTTTGTTATGCATAATATACACACCGGGCAAAAGCGGCAAAGACATTGCTTTTTTGCGAAGCACCGACATTTTCGTATTCATACCGTCACCACACATTCCGTTCGGTTTTATCAATTTTGATATTGCCGTTATGCTGAAAATTTAAAATTAAAATGACAAACAAAAAAGGGCGGAAAGCCGCCCCTGAATTTCACTATATAAATCAAAGATGATTTTATTCTGTAAAACCTGATTCAACAAGCTCTACAAGACCTTCAACAGCCTCTTTTTCATCTGAGCCGTCAGCAATAATCTTTATTGTTGTACCGCCGATAATACCAAGTGAAAGCACACCAAGAAGGCTCTTTGCATTAACACGGCGTTCTTCTTTTTCTACCCAAATTGTAGCTTTGAACTCGTTGGCTTTCTGGATAAAGAAAGTTGCGGGACGAGCATGTAATCCTGCCTTGTTCTGAACTAAAACTTCCTTAACATACATAATAAAACCCTCTCTGCAAAAATAATTAAAATTACCTTTAAAGCCTCATACAGCTTAATTATTACATATTATAGTCTTTTTTTTAAACAAGGTCAATAAGTAAGAATATTTTCGTGCTTATACTCACTTGATGTCAAATTTTCGCCCTGTTTATTGTGCAAATTTACAAGCCGAGTCTTTGTGTCGACAAATACTGCCAAACATCAGTCTGAAAATCAACCTGTATGCAGTCAAAAACTTACAAAAAAAGCTTTATTCAAGCAAATCCGGGCGTTTTTTTCGGGTAACTTCAATACTTTTTTCACGGCGCCATTTTTCAACATTGGCGTGGTGACCGCTCATTAAAACTTCGGGCACTTCTATGCCTCTCCAAACCGCAGGCTTTGTATACTGAGGATATTCAAGCAAACCGTTAAAATGGCTTTCTTCGGTGAAGCACTCGTTATTTGTAAGCACTCCGGGAACCATTCTGCAAAGGGCGTCCGCAAAAACCATTGCCGGTATTTCACCGCCCGTAAGAACATAATCTCCGATTGAAACTTCCTCATCAATAAACTCATCAAGCACACGCTGGTCAACGCCCTCGTAATGACCGCAAAGAATACATATGTTGTCAATCTCAGCAAGCTCCTTAAGGCGTTTTTGATTAAGAGTTTTGCCTTGGGGCGACATATAGACAAAGTGAGGTCTGGTTCCGAGTTTTGCGCATATATCTTCAAAGCACAGGGCAATTGGTTCTGCTTTCATCAACATTCCCATTCCGCCGCCATAGGGTGTGTCATCCACACGTCTGTGCTTGTCAAAAGCAAAATCACGAAGCTGATGACAAACAATCTCAATTGCTCCGCTTTTCTGAGCCCTGCCGATAATGCTTTCATTAAGCACCGGCTCGAACATTTCAGGGAATAGAGTTATTATGTCAATCCTCATCGTCAAATATTCCTTTCATCGGGTGAATAAGCACAAAACCCGAGTCAACGTTAATCTCAACAATTACGTCGTCAATAACCGGAGCAAGGTATTTATTGCCTTTGTCGGTTATCTCATATACATCGTTTGCACCTGTTCTCAAAACATCGGTGATTTTTCCGTAAACTTGGTTTGTATCGGCGTCACGAACCTCAAGCCCGATTAAGTCCTGCACAAAGTTAACGCCCTCTTCAAGGTTTATATCGTTGCGGTCGATATACACAACCTTTCCACGCAGACGTTCGGCGTCCTCGATAGTGTCAATGCCTTTAATTTTGCACAAAACTATATTTTTATGCGGACGTGATTTCACGTCAACATACGTTTTGCCGCTCTCATCAAGATAAAGTTTTTTAAAAGCACACAAAAACTCAGGACTGTCGCACCATGGGTCTATACGCACTTCTCCCTTTATTCCGTGGGTGCCCACGATTTTTCCCGTATCAAGAAACTGCTTTTTCATATATCCGATTTCCTCATTTAAAAGCTTTTATTTCAGTTCAACTATTGTTACGCCGTCCTCGCCCTCGCCAAAAACACCGAGTCGGTGAGATTTGACGGCTTTATTTGTCTTTAAATATTGATTTATTTCACGGCGAAGAACACCTGTGCCCTTTCCGTGAATTATCGTCAGCTTTCCTACACCCGACAACACCGCATTGTCGATCGCCTTGTCAACAATATTTACTGCGTCAAATGCAGTTTCACCTCGAACATCAACTTCGGTTTCGGGTCGTACATCCATACGGCTCGGCACATTTCTTGTCGATGAAAAACGGCTTGCCGTCGGCTTCACCTGAGATTTTAACAGACGAAGGTTCTTTATGTCAACCCTGGTTTTGATTATTCCCGCCTGAACAAGCACTTGTCCCTCTTTGGACGGCGGCGCAAGAACGGTTGCGTTTTTGTCAATATCATATATCAAAACTGTGTCGCCGACCTTAAGAGGTCTCGGAAGTTTATATTCTTCGTCGGGCGTATTTTTCAGCTTGATAGGGTCGGCATGAGCCTCCATTTTATCAATATTTTTTCTGAGCTTAGTACGTGCCGCCACGCTAAGTTCCTTTTCCTTGCGCGCCTTGTTAATCTCCTCAACAAGCCTGTCCGCTTCGGCTCTTGTGCGGGATATTATTCTCTGAGCTTCCTGCTTTGCACGCTCAATCTCACGTTCGGCATTTTCTTTTGCCTTGCGCATCTCATTTTCAGCCTTTTGCTTTTCTGTATTAGCCTTTGCGGTGAGCTTGTTTGCATTTTCAAGCTGCTTTTCAAGGCTTTGACGGCGTTTTTCAAGTTTTTCAACAACGTCCTCAAACTGCCTGCTCTCGTTTGAGACAAGCTCGCTTGCTCTTTCAACAATATCATCGTCCATTCCGAGGCGTTTGGATATTGCAAATGCATTTGATTTTCCGGGAACGCCAATCAAGAGTCTGTATGTCGGCTTTAGAGTAACCACATCAAATTCACAACAGCCGTTTTCTACACCCTCGGTGCGCAGAGCAAATTCCTTAAGCTCCGCATAATGAGTGGTGGAAGCAATTTTTGCATGACGGGTACGCAGTTTTTCAAGAATTGCAATTGCAAGCGCCGCACCCTCAACAGGGTCTGTACCTGCGCCAAGCTCGTCGATTAGACAGAGTGAACCCGCATTGGCAAGTTTAAGAATCTGAATAATATTTGTCATATGTGCAGAAAACGTTGAGAGCGACTGCTCAATACTCTGTTCGTCGCCTATATCAACAAGCACACGTCTGAACACAGAAAGTTCGCTGTTATCGGCACACGGAACCAAAAGTCCGCACATAGCCATAAGGGTAAAAAGCCCGAGAGTTTTAAGAGTAACGGTTTTGCCGCCGGTGTTGGGACCTGTTATTACAAGCGTATCAAAATTCTTGCCAAGCTCAATATCCACGGGCACTACTTTATCTTTGTTGATGAGCGGATGGCGAGCCTGTTTAATGTTTATAATTCCCTTGTCGTTAAGAACAGGCATTGTAGCCCTCATAGAATAAGCAAGATTTGCCTTGGCAAAAATCAGATTTAAATCAGCTAGATTTTTATAGCTGTTAATGATATTGTCGGCAAAATCGCCTGCGTTTGCCGATAATTCAAAAAGAATACGTTCTATTTCCTCTTCCTCTTTGGCTCTGAGCATTTTTATATCATTGTTTGCCTGAACAACGCCCATAGGCTCAATAAACACGGTTGCTCCGCTTGAAGATGTGTCATGTACAAGTCCCGGAACATTGTTGCGGCACTCGCTGCGCACAGGAACAACGTAACGTCCGTCACGCTGAGTTATAATAGCCTCCTGCAAATATTTTATGTAGGAGGAGCTGTGGATTATTTTGTCAAGAACCTCACGAGCCTTTGAGGACGCAGTACGAATTTTGCGGCGAATATCAGAAAGCGCAGGACTTGCCTTGTCGGAAATTTCATCGTCGCTGATAATTGCCGAAGTTATACGTTCTTCAAGATACTTGTTTGAAACCAAGCCCGAAAAATAAATATCAAGGGTTGTCTCAACGGAAGCAAAGCGGGAATGCCACTCCTTAACCGTTCGTATAATTCTCAAGGTATCCGCAATTGCAAGCAATTCCGAAGTTGTAAGGCAACCGCCCGCCTGTGCACGTCTTAAATTGCCCGAACAGTTTGTTGCCGCTCCGAACGACGGTGCACCGAATTTGCCGCTCAGCACAACCGCATCATCGGTTTGTTTTAAAAGCAGTTGAGCTTTTTTTAAGTCAAACTGCGGTTCAAGTTTGAGCGCCATTTCATATGCGTCATCAAGAGATGTCTGCCCTGCAAGGCGTTCAAGTATTTTATCAAGTTCAAGTGTTTTGTAATGTCTGTTCATAAAAACCTCTGTTCAACCGAATAACGTTTAAAAATAAAAAATCATATGTAATTCGGCTTTTGCATTAATTGCATGATTAATAATTCTCTGTCTGACAGAAAATTATCATCTGTATAATTGATTATTTAAATAATATTTTAATTGCGTATTACATGAGTGCGGAATGATTTTATTATGCGGAAAATTCTATATGCATCAAAACGTATAATCACAGAAAACGTTCAAGCCGCTCCTACACAATAAAATCTATATTGCTTTAATATAACGCAAAAATAAACTCAGGAAATCGCTTTATAAAAATTGAGCGTTTTAAAATCTTTTTCAAACTTATACTTTAAATAATTTTCACTGCAAACATTCAGCAAATCAAGCCCCTCCTGAGGCAATGAAAACGAAAACAGTTTGTCATCATCCGCATAAATTGTATGTCTGAGTGCAGTCAAGACCGAAGTATTCAGAGCAATTCCGCCCACAGACTTTGGGTGACACGAAGCGCACTCAAGCACACCTATATTCGGTAAAAAATACATTGTATCTGCGGAATATTCACCGCAATGTCTGCACATCGTAAGGTCGGGCATATACCCTGCAAGTGAAACAAGCCTCATTTCAAGACACGGCTTTATTAAATCAGGGCTTCTCTTTTCTTCAGACAAAAGATACAGCGAATTAAGCACCAAGCTCAAAAAGTTGCCAGAATTTTGCTCACGGGGGCATATTGTCAGCGCAAGTTCACAAAAATACTGGGCAAGGCACATATTTTTTACATTGCTTCTCAGTTTTGAAAAAATTCTGATAGACTGAGCCTCTCCTATTATGTAGCTGTCCCGGCTTTTATATATTGTCAGCCGGGAATATGACAGCAAAGAGGTTGCGGCACATTTTTGATTTTTTATGTTTTTGGCTCCTTTGACAAATGCCCTGATAACTCCGTTTGATTTTGTCAGAGCAAAAACAAGCCTGTCGTTTTCACCGATATTCTGTTCCTTTATTATCAATCCATCGGTTCGGAATTTCATCGGTTTCCTCCCTGTTTACGGTATCAATGCCCATATCTTTTGCATCCTGAATACTTTTGTAGCGTATATAATCCAGCACACTGCCGGTAGTAATGAAAGTTTCCCACATAGACCACTCGTCCATAAAAACACCTCCGAATAATCTTCTTAGAAATAGTGTTTTTACTTTTGAGCGAATTATAGACGGTAAATTTTTCTCCTGTTGTCAGAGATTGTATTGCATAAAGTTTCCGTTCTTTTTAAAGCCAAAATCAGTATACAGCAATACTCCCATATCCGAAGCCGTGATCTGTACAACCGAACAGCCGAAATTTTTAGCTTCGTCTATGACTTTTGCAAGAAGATGCTTTGCAATACCTTTTCTGCGGTAATCGTCCTCAGTAAACATACTTGACAGTAATGCAATCTTACCGCTTGGACATGAAAAATACGGCGGTTTTTCAACAAACGATATTCCGCTTGTGCCAACTGTTTTTTCACCGTCTAACGCAAGCCATGACACAAATGTTCCGTCAGCAAGGTGACGGTTATAATAATCCTTTAGGTTTGGTCTTAAATCAATGCTTTCGGTTGCACCCTCGGCACGCAGTTGATTTATACGCATATCAATAAACATATCTATGTCTTCAGTTGTAAGCTTTCTATATACAATGTTCATATACTCTCATCCTTTATTTGCCGGGATTATTTCTGCGTTCATATTCTTTTATCAAAAACGGCTGAATTTGCGGATATGTCCATTTATCCGCTAAGTTATCGGATAAAATTACTTTTTCGATTTCACTGTGAAGCTCGCTTTCAAATTCAAAAATGTCCGCATAATATAACATTCCGAAGGTTTCACAACCACCAAAGTTATCCTCTGAAATCACCGAATAAACGCATACGGGCTTAATATTGTATTTAACCGCACCCGTTTCCTCATACAATTCTCTTTTTGCCGTATCTTCTATTTTTTCTCCCGGTTCCCGATGTCCGCCGGGAACTTCAAGCGTATTTCTTTCCTTGTGTTTGCAAAATACCCATTTTCCGTTCGACTTAGAAATAATTACCGCAAACTTAAGCAACCTGTCATCAACACTGTCATAAAATTTAACCATTAATCAAACTTCCTTTTTGAAAAACACAATTGTCATATTAATCAAAATTCTTCTCGTCAAAACCAAAGTTCTGCAAAAGCTGAGCACGGTTGCGCCAATCTTCCTTTACCTTTATCCAGGTCTGCAAAAACACCTTACAGTCAAAAAATCTTTCAATGTCCTGTCGGGCAAAACTGCTGATTTTTTTTAGCATTGAACCGTTCTTGCCGATAATTATCCTTTTGTGCGTTTCTTTTTCACAGAAAATGGTTGCGTCAATGTCCAGTATTCCGTTTTCCCGTGTTTTCATTTTTTCGATAACAACGGCGGTACCGTGCGGTATTTCCTTATCGCAAAGCCGAAGTATTTTTTCTCTGATTATTTCGGCAACAATCACTCTTTCGGGCTGGTCGGTAAGCGTATCGTCATCAAAAAAGTGTCCGCCCTCGCTTGACTGCTTTTTCAATTCGTCAAGGAGTTCGTTCAGTCCGCTTCCGTCCTGTGCGCTGACAGGCACAACCGCATCAAAGTCATACAGTTTGCTGTACTCAAGGATTTGCTTCATCAGCTCGTCCTTTTCCTTCAGAGTATCTATTTTGTTTATGGCAAGAATTGCAGGCATATCAAGCGACTTGAATTTTTCAATCAGAGAGATTTCGGTTTGACCGGGTTCTTTGCCCGCTTCAACAACAAGCATACAGCAGTCAACGCCGCCCACCGATTCGTTAACGCTGCGAACCATATACTTTCCGAGAGAATTTTTAGGTTTGTGCATACCCGGTGTGTCAAAAAACACAAGCTGATATTCCCCTTCGGTCAAAACGCCTGTAATACGGTTTCGTGTAGTCTGAGGCTTGTTTGAAACTATTGCTATTTTTTGCCCTAAAAGTTGATTGAGAATAGAGCTTTTTCCGACATTCGGTCTGCCCACTATTGCCACAAAGGCGGATTTGTCATTTGTATTCATCTGATACCCCTTGAATTTATATTCTTAATACAAGTATTTGTTATTTTAATGCACATATAATTTTTGCAATAAATTTAAATCGGAGCAAGGTTTTTCCCTGCTTGCAAACAGCAGAGCCTGCAACGGTTTGAAAAACCGTAACATACCTTGTCGCCTTAAGAAGCAAGAAAGCTCTGTGCCAACGTTAAAAATTATGGGCGAACAAAGTTCGCCCTGTGCAATATCAATATGCAATTTTAATGCGATTACTAAATTATTTATTGTTTTTTACAGATTTATTTTTAAATTTGCGCCTGTATATAAGCCACTTTTCATTAATTCCGACAGGACCGACAGCTATAAAAAACGCCGAAACAACCGCTGATAAAACAAGCAGTGCAAGCAGAAAAGCATTATCGGCAAAGAAGCACAGTATTCTGTGTATTACCGTCAAATCAAAAAAGAATATAATTCCAACCGCAACTGCCGCCAAAGAAACCACCAGCACAGCCCCTGCCGCTGCGTCTTTTGCAAAACGCACAAGAATTTCGTATCTGTCGGCACAAAGATTTGAAAGCTCTTCAATGCAGGTGTTCAAGGTCTCAAGCGCAATCACTGTTGCCACAAGGACAATAAGCAATGCGGTTTGAGTAGGTGAAAAGTTATAAAAAAGCGAAAACACCATAACGTAAAATCCCGATACAATGTGGAATCTCATATGCGATTCGCTTTTTATCGCTTTCCAAATACCTCTGAATGCAAATTTAAAGCTCAAAATCTGTTTTTTCATTCTATAAAATCAAACCTTGTCAACTATGTAACTTGAAGAAGCGGGAAGTCCGAGCTCGTCCATTACAAGTTCTTCCTTTTCTCTCATCCTTACTCTGTCAAGTTTTTCCATATGGTCGTAACCGAGCAGGTGCAGAACACTGTGAGCTGTAAGGTAGCCTACTTCTCTTTGCAGACTGTGTCCGTAAAGCTCAGCCTGGTCTCTTGCTTTTTCCATTGAAATTACAACATCGCCCAAAATCTTGGCGCCTGTTTCCATATCTGTATCATAAACCCCGTTTTCACCCATCGGGAATGACAAAACATCTGTTTCAATATCCTTGTCACGGTACTGCTTGTTGAGTTCCTTTATGCCTTTATTGTCTGTAAAAGTAACGCTGATTTCGGCAGGTCCCTGAAATTTTTCAAGCTGAAGCACCGCATTGCAACAACGGCGTACGAGCATTCTTATTCCTGTCGGGATTTTAACTGTCTTTTGTTTGTTAGTGATAATAACTTTAATTTTGTCTGCCATTGTAAACTTTCCTTTCTGCAATTTATTTCAAAAATTAATTTCTGACGTTGTTAGTTTTGGAGTTTTCATATTTGGCATATGCCTTAATAATATCCTGAACCAATCTGTGACGCACAACATCCTTTTCGTCAAACGTACAGCTTCCTATTCCGTCAATGTTTCTCAAAATTCTCATACAGTCCTTTAATCCGCTCCGTGCTCCTCCGGGAAGGTCAATCTGGGTTATGTCGCCGGTAATAACCATTTTTGAATTAAAGCCAAGTCTTGTAAGGAACATTTTCATCTGTGCGCTTGTGGTATTTTGAGCCTCATCAAGTATTATAAAACTGTCGTCAAGTGTTCTGCCTCGCATATATGCAAGTGGCGCAACTTCAATATTGCCTCGTTCCACATATTTCTGGTAGGTTTCCGCCCCCAGCATATCAAAAAGTGCGTCATACAAAGGTCTTAGATACGGGTCAACCTTGCTCTGCAAATCTCCCGGCAAAAAGCCAAGCTTTTCTCCCGCCTCAACAGCAGGTCTGGTAAGAATAATTCGGTTTATCTGTTTGCTGCGAAAAGCAGTCACAGCCATTGCAACGGCAAGATAGGTTTTTCCTGTTCCGGCAGGACCTACGCCGATTGTGATTGTGTTTTTGGCTATCATATTGCAATAGCGCTTTTGTCCGATAGTCTTGGGCTTTATCGGTTTGCCCTTAGAGGTGATACAAATACAGTCACCTGCAAGCTGTTCGATTTTATCCTCGCTGCCCTCGTTTACAAGCGAAATGCAATATCGAATATTTTGCTCGGACAAAGCCTCTCCCCTGTTGATAAACTGCAAAAGGCTCTCAATAACCTTGCCTGCCTTTGATGCGTTCTCAGCATCGCCCTCAATTTTGAGTTCACTGTCACGGCAAGTTATTTTAACACCAAACTCTCGCTCAATCAATTTAATATTTTCATCAAAGCTGCCGAAAAGTGCAACGGCATTTTCCATTCTGTCAATGTTTATAATATGTTCCGTAATTAAAACTCCTGTGTATTTACTTTAATATTTAATTGAATTATACCACAATTTAAACAAAAGTGCTAACAAAAAATAGCTTTTTTTACTAAAATTTTATTTTTTGTAGGTTGTGACAAAAACGACACAATATATCATCTTTCCCTTTGTTATATTTACAACCAAACATTTTAAATCATTAAATATTTTTCGCATATTGTTCACATACACTGAATATTTAAACACCGATTAAGTGTATTCGTGTTCAATTGCAAATTGAAACTAAAATTTACATATTTGGTCAAAAAAACAGTAAAATACAATATTGCGGGCATAGCCAAACCTCAGCAAAAATTTGACAACAAGGTTAACAAAGTATATTTATCAATGATTAATATAATAAGTTATAAAATAGCAACACATAAAGTTTACAATAAAACTTTGTCAAGCATATCATATTCTGTCTAATTTTGTCCATTGCTAAAAGTCAAAAAATGTTATATAATAAGAAATACTATGGTTACTTGATTTAAGCAGCCAAATCTTGCATTATTTTGCATACAAGGGGTACTTGCTTATGGAATTTTCATTTAAAGATATTTTGCGCATAATTAAGAAGAATATAATTTTTATAGTAGTTGTTTCTCTTGTCTGCGCAGCAGGTTCATTTGTTGTAACGAAATTTGTGGTTAAAAAAACATACACAGCTACCGTAAAACTTCACGTAAACACAAACAACGGAAGTCTGAGCATAAACGAAGACCTTATTTCTTACAATTATGCCGAAAAACTTGTTACAACATATATTAATATGCTTGATACAAATAGATTTTTCAGTGCGGTTTCCGATACGCTGGATAACGACTACTCTGCTTCCGAATTAAAGAGTATGGTGAAATTCACCGGTGTTGAAGATACTGAATTATTTAAAGCCAACATAGTAAGCGAAGACCCTAAGGAAGCCAAACGAATTGCGGACGCTGTTGCTGACACCGCACCGGCAACCATAGAACAGCTTCTCCAAAAATCCGCAAAACTTGACATAGTTGACGAAGCACAAGTTCCGAAAGCCCCGACTTCTCCGAATGTAGCAAAGAATACACTTATATTCTTTGTAGCCGGATTAGTATGCTCGTTGATAATTGCATTTATTCGAGATTACTTTGATGTCAAAGTTAAGTATGATTCAGATATGACAACGATTTGCGACCTTCCGATACTTGCTGCAATTCCTGAGTTTGAGTTTTCAGATAACAATCGTAAATCTTCAAAACAACAATAAAGATTATTTAGAGAGGTAACAAAAGTATGGCTTCTTCAAAAGGCAAAGATTCGGCAATAACTCAAAAGGCTCTTAATTTCCAGATAAGAGAATCCTACAAAGCCGCAAGAACTAATATTGATTATTCGATTATAAAAAAAGGTTGCAAAAAAATAGCTTTTACAAGTTCCGCAAAAGGTGAAGGAAAAACAATTACCGCAATGAACATTGCGCTCGCACTTGCACAACAGGTTGAGACTAAAGTTCTTGTTGTTGAATGTGATTTGCGTCGTCCTCACGTTCATTCCGCACTTGACATAGCACCGACCCCGGGTATCACTAACTATCTTAACGAAGAGTGTACTCGCGAAGATATAATTCAACAAACCAAGATTCCGAATCTTTACGCTGTTTGTTACGGAGCAATACCGCCTAACCCATCGGAACTTTTGTCGAGTGATGCTATGCAAGATTTTATCAAAAGCGTAGAAAAAGATTATAACTATATTATATTTGACACACCGCCGGTCGGAGTCGTAATTGATGCTATTCCAATCATAAAAGCATCGGACGGAGTTGTGGTGGTTATAAGGAACAACTCAACAACATACCCGCAGCTCAAGATAACAATAGACACGCTTAACCGTGCCGGAAGTAAGATACTCGGTGTGGTTGTAAACCGAGTAAAACCTGAAAGCCGCAATAAGAAAAAATACTACTCAGGCGACTATTATTATTATGGATATTAATCAAATCATCCGGGCACAAATTAGGAGGGGACAATTTGACTACGGTAATAAATGCACAAGCAGAATCTTCTTTTAAGAGTTCAAAATATGTACAACGAAAGCCTTTTTATGATTTTTTCAAGCGTTTGTTTGACATAGTTTTCTCTTTAGTGGCAATAATTCTGCTTTCACCGCTGATTTTAATAATAAACATTGCGGTCAAAGCCACAAGCGAAGGACCTGTTATTTTTGCTCACAAGCGTGTGGGAAAGGGCGGAAAGACCATATCAATTTACAAATTCAGAAGTATGGTTGTAAATGCAGAAGAACTCATCAAAAAATTCACTCCGGAACAAAAAGCTGAGTTTGAAAAGAACTTCAAGCTTGACAATGACCCGAGAATTACAAAAATCGGTAATTTTCTGAGAAAGACAAGCCTTGACGAACTTCCGCAGCTTTTTAATATACTTAAAGGTGACATTTCAATTATCGGACCACGTCCTGTAACAGAAGCAGAAACGCAGATGTATGGAAACTATCGTGATATGTTTTTAAGCGTAAGACCGGGACTTACCGGATACTGGGCAGCCAGCGGCCGCAGTACAATAAGCTATAAAAGACGTATGGCTATGGAAATTTACTACATAAAAAACCGCTCTGTCGGTCTTGACATAAAAATATTTTTTAAAACTATAATTTCTGTCTTTAAGGGCGAGGGTGCAAAATAATCAAATGTCGGGAGGTACATATAATGAAAGCAGTAATTTTGGCAGGCGGATTTGGCACAAGAATTTCTGAGGAATCTCAATTTAAGCCAAAGCCAATGATTGAAATTGCGGAAATGCCGATTTTGTGGCATATTATGAAACTGTATTCTTATTATGGGTTTAATGAATTTGTAATCTGTGCAGGTTATAAACAACACGTAATAAAAGAATGGTTTGCCGATTATTTTCTTCACACTTCGGATGTAACCTTTGACTTTACACAGGACGATAAAATTATCGTTCACAACAAAAGAGCCGAGCAATGGAAAGTAACCGTTGTTGACACAGGTCTCAACACAATGACAGGCGGAAGACTCAAGCGTGTGCGTGAGTTTATCGGAAACGAGCCGTTTTTTATGACATACGGCGACGGCGTTTCTGACGTTAATATAAAAAAGCTGCTTGAATTTCATAAATCTCACGGAAAACTTGCCACTATGTCTGCGGTTAAACCTGACAGCAGATTTGGCGTTCTTGATTTGTCGGAAGACAGTATGGTTAATGCATTTCGAGAAAAGAGCAGCGTTGATTCGGGTTATATCAACGCAGGATTTATGGTGCTTGACCCCAAGGTTCTTGATTACGTTAAGGACGACACTATTATGTTTGAGCGTGAACCCATGGGACAGCTTGCCGCTGAAGGACAGCTTATGTGCTACAAACACGACGGATTCTGGCAGTGCATGGACACAATGCGTGATAAAGAAAGACTTGAAAAACTTTGGGCTGAGAAAAGAGCCCCGTGGAAAGTGTGGGCTGACTGATGCTTGAGTTTTATAAAGGAAAAAAAGTTTTTGTAACAGGACATACAGGTTTTAAAGGCAGTTGGCTTTGCAAAATTCTTGCGAACGCAGGCGCTCAGGTAACAGGATACTCGCTTAATCCGCCCACAAACCCAAGCTTGTTTGAAATTGCAGACATTGAAAAGGATATTAATTCCGTAATCGGTGATATACGGGATTTTGAGACTCTAAAAAAGGCTTTTGATGAAGCACAGCCTGAAATAGTGCTTCATTTGGCAGCACAGCCGATTGTTCGTGACAGTTATAAAGAACCGGCTTATACATATGAAACCAATGTTATGGGCACTGTAAACATTCTTGAATGTGTAAGACAAAACAGCTGTGTAAAATCATTTTTAAACGTAACTACCGATAAAGTATACGAAAACAAAGAATGGTGTTGGGGTTACAGAGAAGACGAACCGCTTGACGGATTCGACCCTTATTCCAATAGCAAAAGTTGCAGTGAACTTGTAACTCACAGCTACAAAAAGTCATTCTTTGCCGATGGAAATGTAGCCATATCAACTGCAAGAGCAGGCAACGTTATAGGTGGCGGAGATTTTGCAAACGACAGAATTATTCCGGACTGTGTGCGTGCTCTTGAAAGCGGAAACAACATTATAGTGAGAAATCCGTACTCAACAAGACCGTATCAACACGTTCTTGAGCCGTTATTTGCATATCTTATGATAGCAAAGGCTCAATATGAAAACATTGAAAAATCCGGTTACTATAACGTAGGTCCCGATGAATGTGACTGCGTAACAACCGGAGAACTTGTTGATATGTTTACAAAATATACCGACGGTAAAGTTAAGAGAATTGACAAGTCGGAAGAAAATGCCGTTCACGAAGCAAACTTTTTGAAGCTTGACTGTTCAAAGCTAAAGGCTGCTTTTGGCTGGACTCCGCATTGGCATGTTGATAATGCGGTTCAAAAAACCGTTGAATGGTCAAAAGTCTGGCTTGAAAACGGTGATGTACGCAAGTGTATGGATTCACAAATTGAAGACTTTTTAAACAGCAGGATATAATGGGGGTTAAAATGAATAAGGCGGTTGTCACAGGCGCAAACGGATTTGTCGGTTCGCATGTATGTAAAGAACTGGCGGACAGCAACACAAAAATTTACGCTGTAATCAAGGATGAAAACGAAAATATCGACAGTATAAAAGATTTACAGGGAATTTCAATTGTATACTGTGATTTAGACAACATAGAATCACTCTCAGAAAAAATAACAGATAATGACATTGACGTTTTTTATCATTTTGCATGGGTTGGTTCTGCAGGCAACCTGAGATGTGACGAAAACATTCAATTGAAAAATGCGCTTTGGACAGCGCAGGCTCTCAGAACAGCCGATAAAATGGGATGCAAAAAATTTGTAAATGCGGGTTCCATTATGGAAAAGGAAACTTATACCGCTGTTTACACACAAGGAAGCACTCCGGGACTTCCGTATATATACGGTGCGGGCAAGCTGATTGCTCACGCAATATGCAAACCGATTGCCAACAGCCTTAACATTGACTTATGCTGGGCTGTAATAACAAATGCTTATGGCGCAGGCGAATTTTCGCCAAGGTTTGTGAACACAACAATAAGAAAAATTATCGCAGGCGAGCCTTTGCAGTTTACTGCGGCAACTCAAAATTATGACTTCATCTATATTGATGACGTTGCAAAAGCGTTTGTTGCCATCGGTGAATACGGAAAGGCTAATAAAGAATACACAATCGGAAGCGGCAACGCTCGTCCGCTTAAGGAATTTATCATTGAAATGCAGCAATCCCTTGCGCCCGACGCTAAACCGATTTTCGGTGATGTACCCTTTACAGGTGTTAATATGCCGCTTGAAGCATTTGACACAACTGACATCCAAACCGACTGCCACTTTAAACCTTCAATTTCATTTGCAAAAGGCACAAAATTGACAATGGACTGGATTAAGACTGTGAATTAAGATTTGCAGGGCGGACATTGTTCGCCCTTTTCGCTGTTTATATGGAGGTAGAAACTATGATACAAAAATTTGAATTTTGCAAAACAGACTTTGAAGGAGCTTATCTTATCAAACCGTTTTGTGCAACAGACATAAGAGGCGCATTTATTAAGGACTATTCAAAAGAAGTTTTTGAAGCAAACGGTCTTGAACATAATCTTGCAGAAGTCTTTTACACAGTATCTCACAAGGGAGTTATTCGTGCACTTCACTTTCAGCGTGTTCACGAGCAGGCAAAGCTTGTAAGATGCGTTAAAGGAAAGGTATTTGACGTAATTGTTGACCTGCGTCCTGACTCCCCTACTTTCAAAAAATGGCAGGGCTTTTATTTATCAGAAGAAAATATGAATGAAATCTATGTTCCCGAACATTTTGCTCACGGATATTTGGTGCTTGAACCGTCAATAGTATCGTACAAGTGCGGAGAAAAATTCTACGGCGAATACGATGACGGTATTATGTTCAACGACCCCGACCTTGGTGTTGAGTGGCCGTTTGAAGAAATCGGCGGAATTGAAAATCTTATTCTTGCCGACAAGGATAAAAATCTGCAATCTTTTAAAGAGTATCAGGAAAAATATCTTAAATAATTAATATTCGGAGAATTAAATGAACGTAGTTTATTCAAGCTCAGACAGTTATGCGCCGATTGCCGGCGTTTCAATCTGCTCGTTACTAAAAAATAATACCGATGCTGATGAAATCAATATCTATATGATAGATAACAACATTTCAGCCGAAAATAAACAAAGATTTGAAAATCTTGCTAACGAATACAAAAGAAATATTATCTTTATTCCTCAACCTGATTTAAATAAGCAAGCAGGAGTTGACATTGAGGTTGGAAGATGGAACATAAGCACATTTTTCAGACTTTTCTTATGCACAATTTTGCCCGACGATATTGACCGATGCATATATCTTGACTGCGACACGGTAATCCGTCATTCACTCAAAGATTTGTGGGAACTTGACCTTGGAGATAAAATTGTAGCAGCAGTTGACGACTGCCGAAGCGATCGATACAAAACAGAACTCGGTCTGCCGACAGACAGCACCTATACCAATAACGGAGTTTTGCTGATAGACCTTGGCAGCTGGCGCAAAATGAACGTTGAAAAGGATTTTTTGGAATTTATAATTAAGCACAACGGTGATATAACGTACGTTGACCAGGGCGTACTTAACGGAGTGCTTGCAAAGCGCAACCTTGTTATGCCGATTCATACTAAGTATGATGCAATGACAATTTTCTTTGACTTCAACTTCAAGGACTTATTAAAAGTCAGAAGGCCCGAGCATCATCTGAGCGAACAGGAATATAACGAGGCTGTCGGCGACCCGTATATAATACACTACACCTCGTGCTTTATGTCAGGAACACGTCCATGGAACGAAAATAACAATCACCCCTTTAAGGATGATTATCTTAAATACAAATCTATTTCTCCCTGGAGAGATTTTCCGCAGTATCCGGACGACCGCAAAGGAAGCAAAAAAGCAATGACAAAGGTTTGCAACATTATGCCGAAAGGAATGATGATTGCAGGAATCTCGCTTGTTCACTCAAAATTGTACCCTATGGTGCGATCATTTAAAGGAAAAAGGCAGGGCTGAGAATGAAAATTTTGCTTGTAAATAAATACCACTATGTAAAGGGCGGAAGTGAGACATATCACTTTGGTCTTGCAAAACTACTTGAAGAACACGGTAACGAGGTCATTTATTTTGCAATGGAGGACGAAAAAAACTACGATTGTCCGCAATCCGAATACTTCTCCAAAAATGTTGATTTTAACAAGAGTATGTCTCCTGTCCAAAAATTAAGTGCAGGTTTTCACGCACTCTACTCATTTGACGCTAAAAGGAAAATCGAAAAACTTATTAAAGACGAAAAACCTGACATTGTACATATCAACCTTGTTCACCGTCATATTACGCTCTCAATACTCAATGCTATCCAAAAATTCAACATTCCCGTTGTGCTGACAGCACACGACTTAAACTGCGTTTGTCCGACACATACGATGCTCTGTAACGGAAAAGTCTGTGATCGCTGCGTGAGGGAGCACAGTTATAAACCGGCGATTGAACAAAAGTGCGTAAAAAATTCAACTATGCAAACATATCTTGCCGTAATTGAAGCCAAAAATTACGAGCGTATGCATATGTACGATAAGATAGATTTTTACATCTGTCCTTCCGATTTTTATCGCAGACAATTTGTTGAATCACATATAACCAAGAATCCGATTGTGCATTGGGTTAATTTTTTGCCGTCGGGAACACAGTATCACCTTTGCAAAGATATTGATGATTACTTCCTGTTCTTTGGCAGATTGTCAGTTGAAAAGGGAATTATGTCGCTTGTAAAAGCTTACCGAAAAGGTAATTTTAAAAACAAGCTCTACCTTGTAGGTGACGGTCCTCTGAGGGAAGAACTCGAAACTTATGTAAAAGAAAACAATCTGACCGATAAGGTCATTTTTACAGGATTTCAGCGTGGTGACGCATTAAAGAAATATGTTGAACGAGCAAAGTGCGTTATACTTCCGAGTGAATGGTATGAAAACGGGCCGTATTCAATTCTTGAGGCAATTGCGGTCGGCAAACCTGCAATCGTAAGCAATTACGGCGGACTTCCCGAAATCGTTGATGACGGGGTCACGGGGTTTATTTGTGAACCCAATAATCCCGACAGTCTCTGCGAGTGTCTTAAAAAAATGAACAACCTTTCAGATGATGAATACCGCAAAATGTCAGAGTCTGCACTTGAAAAAGCAAAAAACAACTGTTACTGTGAAAACTACTACGACAAACTTATGAAATGCTACAAAGAACTGATAAAAGCTAAAGGCGGTAAAAAAATATGATATTATTAAAAATATATTGGCGAACAAAAGCTGCAATTAAAAAGCTGTGCTTCAAGATTATGTTTGGCAAAAGATTTTCAGTGGGAAAGAATACAACCTTTCGCAAAAATTTCGGTCTATACCTTGAAAAAGGCGCATCAATTAAAATCGGAACCGATTGTTTCTTCAACCGTGGATGTTCCATAAACTGCCTTGAAAGTGTTGAAATCGGCGATCATACCATATTCGGAGAAAATGTTAAAATTTATGACCAGAATCATAAATTCAGAGACAGAAAAAAACTTATCCGTGAACAGGGATATTCAACAAGTCGTGTAAAAATCGGAAACAATTGCTGGATTTGTACCAACACAGTTATACTTAAGGGTGTTGAAATCGGAGATAACAGTGTTATCGGAGCAGGTTGCATTATCTATCGTGATATTCCCGCAAATTCCGTTGTAAAAAATAATGGCGGCATTACTGTTGAAAGCCTGGAATGATAATGAATAATAATACATTTACGTTCCCGAAATATACACAGTATTAAACTATGGCTCTGTTTTGCAGGCATATGCAATTCAAGCAAATTTGAATAGCTCGTTTTTGTAAAGCTGTGTGCCCTATCTTCCAACGAATACAAACAGATAGGTGAAAATGCCGTTTCCGCCGCAAAACGTGACTTAATCCGGAAGCATATATTGAAAAAACGATTCGGATTTATAAAGAAATACAAATTAAAGAAAGATTGATTTTATGAAAAAACTCGGAATTTGTGCCTGCTATCAGCATAAAAACTACGGAAGCCAGCTGCAAAGCTACGCTACAACGGTTGAACTTGCAAGAAGAAATATCGACTTTGAAATAATCAGATATAAGAAAAAAACAACTCCCCTTTTGCTTATAAAGTCACTTCCGCGCCTTTTGAACCCTATTTTTATAAATGACAGAATTATTGAAACCTCACAAAAAAAGATGATGCTAAAACTTCATCCACAACTTGCACAGGATAACGCAGTTCGTAACGCTGCGTTTGACAAATTTTCGCAAAGTAGGTTTAAAAAACTGTCACCGGTTTACTATGGTTATGAACAGTTAAAGGAACAATCAAAGAAATACACTGCTGTTATGGTTGGCAGCGACCAACTTTGGTCTCCTAGCGGAATAACCTCAAATTTTTATAATCTTATGTTCGCAGACAATAACACCGTTAAAATATCATACGCCACAAGTTTCGGCGTATCACAGATAAATCCAAGATACCACAAGATATACAATACATTTCTTAACAGACTTAACTTTATAAGCGTCCGCGAGAACAGCGGAAAAAAGATAGTTGAGGAACTCAGCTCAAATAAAGCGGAAGTGGTATGTGACCCTGTTATCTTGCTTGACGCAGAACAATGGCTTAAAGAAATACCAAACAAACGACTTTATGACGAACCTTACATATTTGCATATTTTCTTGGAAAAAGTGCCGAATATCGTGACGCTGTAACCAAATTTGCAAAGCAAAAGGGTTTAAAGATTGTAACTGAGCCTCATATGGACAGCTACAACAAGGCTGATGAAAACTTTGGCGACTATACACCGTTTGACATCGGTCCGGCAGAATTTGTAAATTTGATTCGCAATGCGGAATATGTATTTACCGACTCATTCCACGGCTCGGTATTCTCAATGCTGTATCAAAAACATTTCTTGGTATTCAACAGATATTCGGACAACTCGTCATCTTCCAAGAACTCTCGTATCGACAGCTTTTGCAAAAACTACGGACTCTCCGACAGAAGATATAACGGCAATATCGCCGATGTTGAAAATAAAAT
This sequence comes from Ruminococcus sp. YE282, assembly GCA_900101355.1. Lineage (GTDB taxonomy): Bacteria > Bacillota > Clostridia > Oscillospirales > Acutalibacteraceae > Ruminococcoides > Ruminococcoides bromii_A. The sequence continues at coordinate 10,742 of FMUV01000015.1, read as the reverse complement.
TAATTATGAGGACGTTCTTGGTAAAGTGGATGAGCACAGACAAAAATCCAAAGCATTTTTGGACAGGGCACTTGCTGACTTTTGCTGATGGAGGAAACTATGATTAACATTACCGACAATAACAAAAATGCCTGCTGCGGTTGTACGGCGTGTGCCTGCATATGTCCTAAACGTTGTATCACAATGCAGGAAGATAAAGAGGGATTTAAGTACCCTTCTGTTGACAAAGAAACTTGCATAAAATGCGGGCTTTGCGAAAAAGTTTGTCCGATTATTAACAACCAAACTAACGGCAAAGATATGCCGTACACTGCGTATATTGTTCGCAACAATGACCCTGAAATTGTGAAAAATAGTTCATCCGGCGGTGCCGTAACAGCTTTTTGCGAAGAAATACTAAATCAAAACGGTATTATATTCGGCGCAGCTTATGACAAAGATTTTAATGTATATCATTCTTCAGCAGAAACGGTGCAAGACCTTTCAAAATTCCGAACCTCAAAGTATGTGCAAAGTGACCTTGGAAACACATTTTCAGATATTAAAAAATGGCTTGACAGTGGAAGAATTGTTATGTTTTCCGGCACACCGTGCCAAGTTGAAGGATTAGTAAACTTTTTACGAAAACCGTATGACAATCTGTTTACTGTTGATTTGGTCTGTCATGGGGTTCCCTCTCCGTTCGTATGGAAAAAGTACAGGGAGTATATGGAATCAAAATTCAATTCAAAAATCACATATGCAAATTTCAGAGAAAAGACCTATGGATATCACAGCGCAAATTTGACACTTAGATTTGCTAACGGTAAAAGAAGCGTTGAAAACACTAACACTGATTATATGCTTAAAAGTTATTTTGACGGAATTTGTTCTCGTCCATCATGTTATTCCTGCCCGTCCAGGAGTGCAGGAAGGATTTCCGATTTAACGGTCTTTGACTGTTGGAATGTAACCCGCTATGTACCCTCAGTTCCTGATGATGACAAAGGCTATACGGCAGTAATAATTCAAAGCGAAAAAGGAAAAAAGCTTTTTGAAAGCATTTCAGACAAAATCACAAAATACGAAGCAGATGTAAATATGCTTTTACAGACAGACGGAAAAATGGCTTTGCAAAATCCGGAAATTCATCCCAAACGCAAAGAATACTTTGAAATGCTCAACAGCGGAATAACAATAGATAAAGTTGTTAAAAACACAATTCCGGTGAAAACCAGTCGAAAGATATTCGGTAAGTTCCGTGGCACTTTATACAAAACAGGCATTTTGAAATTGTTAAAAAGGCTAAAATAAATTCAAGGCAGGATATATATGGACAATGCTAAAATTTCAATTATCGTTCCGGTATACAATATTGAAAAATATCTCGAAAAATCAGTTGACAGCCTGATTAATCAAACTTACAAAAATCTTGAAATTATACTAATTGATGACGGTTCATCCGACAACAGCCCTCAAATTTGTGATGATTTTGCAAAAAAAGATAGTCGTATAAAGGTTATTCATCAAAAAAATAAAGGAGTATCTGCGGCAAGAAATGCCGGACTGGATGTTGCACAGGGCGATTATATAGGATTCTGTGACGGTGATGATATTCCGGACAAGGATATGTTTGAGTTTTTGCTTAATACAGCAAAAGAAGATAATGCCGACATTTCAATCTGTGAGGTACGCTTTGCATTTGAGGACGGCTCCATTCGCAATATTGCAACGGGCGAGCAAAAAATATGGGATAATAATGAAGACTTTCTTTGTGATCTTTTTAACGGCAGTGTTGGTATGAGCACGTATACCAAGCTGTTTAAATCCGAGATTTGCAAGGACGTTAAATATCCCGAAGACTGCAAAATAAACGAAGACAAGTATTTTTGCTTTCTTGCCGCATTAAATGCAAAAAGAATAAGTAGCAGAAGCGAAGCAAAATATACTTACTTTCGACATGCCGGCTCGTCCTCTATTACTGAATTTTCAGATAAATACTTTGACTGTATATATTTAGCAGATAAAATTCTTGAAAACATTAAGCAATCACACCCCAATATTACAGAAAACGCTTTATGTAATAAGCTTTCTACTGCCCTCAGAATATACAAGCTTATGTGTATGAGAAACGGACTCGACACATATAAAGACGAAGCAGATAAGTTAGTTGATTTCACGAAAGCCTTTGACAAAAAGATTGCAAAAAAATATCTTTCTAAAAAAGACTTTATACGCTTTTTTACACTAAGGACAAGCAGACCGCTCTTCTTCTTTATGATAAAATATTTTGATAAATACTAATTACGGTGATATTTTGTGAATAAACCAAATTTAAAAGACTTAACTTTGAAGAATATATGGCAAATTTTCCTTGTGGTCACGTTGCCGATAATATGTGTGACAGGTGTAAGTCCGATTCCTTACAGTATAAGACTGCCGTTAATTTATGCTACGGGTATATTATTTTTAGTAGTCTTTGTTTTTTGCGACATAAAAATTAGAATAAATACAGTAACTGTTACTTCATTTATTCTAATATCTTATATAGGCATATCCATTATTTATTCCTATGACCAGCAAGCAACAATTCAGCTTTTTCTTCTTTATGCCTGCTCCTTTACCCTGATATTCATTGATATGCCTAAATCTTATTTTCTGAAAATATTATCAATTTTTTACGTCATATGTGCAGTAATCGCTTTTTCGATTATAATCAGCGTCTTTGTTCAAAATTGTATGCTCAAATATTTTTGGTTTATCGTAAACCCGACACACTCGGCAGAAATATCAAGACTAATAGGAAAAGAACTTGCCATCGGAGCATATTCTGGATTTGCAAGAGAAAAGGCTGAAGCAGCTTATATAATGAACGTCGGAATAGCAATTTTGTTTGCAAAATATTTTTCTGACGGAAAACTTGCAAAAAAAGACTTATTTATGCTTTTGATTTTTCTTGTTGCCCTTATGCTGACAGGCAAAAGAACACTTTTTGTAATTGTCATTGCGGCATTTGCAGTTTTTATGCTACTGTCAAACTTAAAAGGCAAAACATTTAAAACAATGAGTGTTATCATAATTGCAATCTGCGCGCTGTTTGTAATTATGATGTTTATCCCTAAAGTAGCAACTATTTTTGAAAGATTCATGGATCAGGAAAACGTTGAATCTATGGGAGACAGAGAACCGCTGTGGAAATATATGACTATGATGATATCTGAATTTCCGATATTCGGTGCCGGAATGGGTTCGTACAACCAATACGCCTATGACCACGGATTAAGGGTCGGCAACAAAAAATGGTCATATAACGGTCACAACAGTTATATGCAAATATTTTCTGAGTTAGGAATTGTCGGAAGTATAATTTTCTTGTTATTTGTTATTGCGGCGCTTGTTTATACTGTTAATTCAATCAAAAAATTCCGCAATGACCGCAACGACAAATATATGTCTTACTTTTCGCTTTACATCCAGATAATGATGATTATTTATTCACTAACAGGAAATCCAGTATATACACGACAAATTTTATTTTTGTGGATGTTTTCAATCGGTATGGTTATGTATCTGAACAGAGCCTCCGAAAACAGTATGGACACAAATCGAAAAATACTAAATACGGAGGAACACATAATATGAAAAAGGTAGGCATAGTTACTTTTCATCAGGCATTGAGCTACGGAGCAAAATTACAGGCCTATGCATTACAAAAATTTTTAGAACAGAATGGCTTGGAAAACGATATTATTGACTACACATGTCATTTTATGTACACAAGACTTATCCGTCCTATAAGGGTCGGCAACAAACATAAGTTAAAGTCTTTTGTGCGTTCCCTGATTACAATGCGTCAGACAGGAATTGACAGAAAAAAATCCATTGAATTTCGAAAAAAATATATGAAGTTGAGCCGTCCGTTTGATGCCGACAATATAAAAGAAGCGTCAGACGAATATTCTGCCTTTATTGCAGGAAGCGACCAAGTGTGGAGTCCTACCTGTGTTGGTTTTGACCCGGTTTATTTCCTTGATTTTGCACAATCCAAACAAAAATACTCCTATGCAGCAAGCATTGCGGTAAAGGAGCTTCCGTCTGACAAGAAAGATGAATACAAACGGCTTTTGTCAGATTATCAGGCATTTTCCGTAAGAGAAGACAGTGCCGCCGCAATTATTAAGGAACTTTTGGGCAGAGATGCTGAGGTAAATATTGACCCCACGCTTTTGCTTACAGAACAGCAATGGGACGAAATAAGCAAGCCCGTTGTAAATGAACCGTACATATTTTTGTTTAATGTAAGAAAATCAATTCATCTTATTAATTACGCAAAACAACTCAGCCAAAAAACCGGATTGAAAATATATTATTTGCAAAAGGAAAGAATTCACAAAGTCAAAGGAGTAACATACCTTGACCCCGTTACTGCAAATGAATTTGTAGGTTTGATAAAAAATGCAGAATATGTTTGCACAAATTCTTTTCACGGAACAGCTTTTTCAATAATTTACAAAAAAAGATTCGCCGTTGAATTTGAAAATCAGGGCGGAAGAAACATACGCTCAGAAGAACTTATGAACAGTTTAGGAATAAAAAATCACGAAATCAAAAAAGATTTTTATCCCAATCCCGATGAATACGTTGACTGGGAACACATTGAAAAAGCACTTGCCGAACAGCGAGAAAAATCAAGAATGTATATCAAAATGATAAAAAAAGCTTGAAAAGGAAGTGCTTAAATAAATGTCTAAATCATCCGGCAAGCAAATGTCGATCAATATTATAGCAAGTATCGTTTCGTTTGCAGTAACAATCGGTATAAACTTTTTTCTTACTCCGTATCTTGTAAAAGAATTAGGCTCGGACGCATACGGTTTTATCGGACTTGCCAACAACTTTGTTCAGTACGGAACAATAATCACCATGGCTCTAAACTCAATTTCGGGCAGATTTATCTCTATTTCATATCATAAAGGAGAGGTTGACAAAGCCTCAAGAATATTCAGCTCGGTACTTGTTGCCGATTTATTTTTGGCAGCCGTAATACTGATTATCTCTGCCATACTTACAGGTTATCTTGACATATTCCTGAATATTCCCGATGAACTCATAACAACCGTAAAAATAACCTTTGGCATTACGTTCCTTACATTTGTAGTCAGCACTGTAACAGCAATTTTCACGACTGCGGCATTTGTCAAAAATAGACTTGACATTAACTCTGTCCGTGACATAATTTCTAATCTTTTGAAAGCTGCATTTGTTGTAATTTTATTTACACTATTTCCGGCACAGCTTTATTATGTTGCACTTGCTACCCTCGGAAGCGGACTGTTCCTGCTTTTTGCTAACATAACCGTAAAAAAGAAAATTCTTCCTGAGGTAAAGGTAGATATACGTACATTTGATATCAAAGTTGTAAAATCACTTTTGGCGTCGGGCGTTTGGCTGTCACTATCTCAGCTTTGCCACGTTCTTATGACCGGCTTTGACCTTTTGATATGTAATTTAACATTAGGCACGGGACTTATGGGTCTCCTATCCATTGCAAAAACAGTTCCAAACAGTATTGGTAATCTCACTGTTACTCTCGGTTCGGTATTTACACCTCATTTTACCATTCTTTATGCAAAACAAAAAATTAACGAGTTAGTTGAAGAAGCAAAGTTTACTACAAAGATTATGAGCTTCATACTCATTGTACCATTTGCAGGCTTTATTGCATTTGGCAACCAGTTCTACACACTTTGGCAGCCTACAAAATCTCCTGCGGAAATACAATTGATACAGATTATGTCTGTACTCACCTGCATTACTTTCTTGTGTGCAAGCCAGACACAGTCGCTTATGATGCTCAATACCGTATGCAACAAGCTTAAACTGCCCGTATTTGTAAATCTCGCAATCGGAGTTGGAAGTCTGGCAATTGTTTTGATTGCCGTAAATACAACTGATTTAGGCGTGTATTTTATAGCAGGTACAAGCTCCATCCTTATGGGTCTACGTTCTCTGATATTTGTTCCTATGTATGCCGCACATATTCTCGGGCGCAAAGTAACAACATTCTATCCCACTATTATCAGGGGATGGATTACATTTGCAATAATGTTGGTACTCTTCTTAATCGTAAATAACATATTTGCTCTCAACAGCTGGATTTCACTTCTTGCAGTATGTATAGGCGTCGGCATTATAGGATATATTATTTCACTTCCGCTCCTGTTCAAAAAAGACGAACTGCTTAAACTTAAAAATAAAGTTACTACAAAGCTTAAGAGAAGATAAACTATGAATAATATTAAAATTACTGTATTTACACCATCATATAATCGTGCTGCTACACTTCAGAGAGCGTACGAATGTTTAAAAAAACAAACTTTTAAAAATTTTGAATGGATTATTATTGATGACGGCAGCCACGACAATACAAAGGAAGTCGTTGAAAGCTTTAAAAAAGAAAATTCCTTTTTTGACATAATATACATTTATCAGGAAAATCAGGGAAAACACGTTGCAACCAACAATGCAGTTAAAATTTGCAGAGGAGAGTTTTTCATTACCCTTGACTCAGACGATGCCTGCACCAATGATGCACTGGAGACTTTTTTATCGGAATGGAATAAAATACCTGCCGATAAACAGTCGGAATATTATGGTATATCCTGCCGAACCTGTGATAAAAACGGTGTTATTAACGGCACCCCGATGAATGTTCCCTATATTGACAGTTGTGACCTTGATTTAAAATTCAAATATAAAATAACCGGAGAATTATGGGGAATGATTCGCACTGATGTTATGCGTGAATTTCCGTTTCCAATAGTTGCCGGATACCACTTTTATCCTGAAAGTATTATCTGGAATACTGTCGGAAGAAAATATAAATCCCGCTATATAAACAAGGCACTAAGATATTATATTAATGATCAGGAAAATGCCGTCACCAATGTAGGCAGAAAAAACGCAGCAAAAGAAAAGTATCCTATGCACCTTCATTATATAAACGACTGCTGGGATTATCGCAAATACAATCGCAAACGCTACCTTGAACATATTGTTGCCATAACCAGAGACGGAATGGCAAACAACTACACCCCTAAGGAAATCAGAAAAATGGTTAATCCGGGAATTCGGAGATTTCTTGTTACACTGTTAAGTCCCATGGGAATCATCCTTTACAAACGCTCATAAGGAGATATCATTATGAAAAAAGTTGGTATTATTACATTTCACCGTGCAAAAAATTACGGAGCTGTCCTTCAGGGATACGCACTGCAAAAAGCAGTTCAGTCTTTTGGAAACGATTGTGAAATTATTGACTATAAGTGTGAAAATATTGATAACAGCTACAAACCGTTTCAATTCAACGCAAGTGACCCAGTCAAGTCGATTATAAAATCAGTTATTATGTTTCGCAAAAGGTCAAAGCGCATTAAGAGCTTTTCAAGCTTTTATAACAATTATTTGAGAATCAGCCAAAAATCATATACCGACAGCGAAATTAAAGATTGCAAAAATAAATATGACATCTTTATTACAGGCAGTGACCAGGTTTGGGGACCGGGAAAAAAGGGCGTTGATCCGGATTCAGCCTATTTCCTTAAATTTGCCGATGACTATCAAAAATTCAGCTATGCAGCAAGCTTTGGCGTCTCTGACATCAGTGATGAAAAAATACCTGTTATGAAATCACTTATGGATGGTTTCCAAACGTTGTCTGTTCGAGAAGAAAGTGCCGTTAAAATTGTAAAAAAAATTACCGGCAAAGATGCGCTTTGCCATATTGACCCAACATTTTTGTGGCCAAGTGACGAATGGAAAAAAATTGCCGTTACAAAGATTAAGACACCTTATATACTTGTTTTTAATGTAAAGCCGGTAAAATCGTTACTTGATTTTGCCGAAAATCTTTCGAGGGCTAAAAATATCCCTGTAATTTATATTACAGACAATCCGCAAAAAAAGCACCAAGGATTTACATATGTCTCAGCACCGACTGTTGAGGAATTTCTCGGCTACTTTTTAAATGCGACCTACACGGTCACCAATTCTTTTCATGGGACAGCATTCTCTTTAATTTTTCACAAGAATCTTTTTGTAGAGTTTGAAACGGCAAGAGGATTTAACGATCGCGCCTGCAACCTGCTTACAAAGGTGGGAATTAACAGAGAAATTAAGAACGGAAAATCTGAAGAAACTGAGATTTTTTGGGATAAAGCGGAAGAAATTTTAAACATTGAACGCAATAATGCGTATGAATATCTTAAACAAATTACGGAGTAGATGGAACTATGGAAATTTTTGATTCAAAAAATAATTGCTGTGGCTGCAGTGCCTGCGAGCAAATTTGCCCAAAAAACGCTATTAAAATGAAACCTGACGATAGGGGCTTTTTGTATCCCGTAATAGACAATTCGCTTTGTGTTGAATGCGGTGCTTGCAAAAGAGTTTGTGCATTTCAAAATGGTTATGAAAAAAACAGAGCGCAAAAGGCGTATGCCATAAAACATAAGGATTTCAACACAAGAATGACAAGCAGAAGCGGCGGTGTATTTATTGCGATTTCTGACTTTATTCTTGAAAAAAACGGTTCTGTTTACGGAGCAGCCTTTGACGATGACTTTTCCGTATGTCACATTAGGACTACAAACAAATCTGAGCGCGACAGACTTAAAGGTTCAAAATATGTACAAAGTAATGTCAAGGATACATTTTCTAATGTTAAACAGGATCTCAAAAACGGTATGTATGTTCTTTTTTCAGGAACGGCCTGTCAAGTTGGCGGATTAAAGAACTACCTCAAAAATACAGATACCTCAAAGCTGTACACCTGCGACCTTGTTTGTCACGGTGTTCCAAGTCCAAAAATCTGGAAAGAATATCTGAACCATTGCGAAAAAAAATATAACGGCAAAGTTACCAATGCAAATTTTCGTGACAAAACACTTGGTTGGAATGCCCATAAAGAGGCCATATGGATTGACGGTAAAAAATACAATTCAAACGAATATGCTTATCTCTTTAATGATAATTATATTTCAAGACCGTCCTGCTTTAATTGTAAATTTACAAATCTTGACAGACCCGCAGACTTTACCCTTGCAGATTTTTGGGGCATAAACAACATTCTTCCTGAATTTAATGATAATAAAGGCGTTTCACTTTTGCTTGTTAATTCATCAAAGGGCGCCGAGGTGCTTGAAGCCTGTAAAAAGGATATTGAATGTTTTGAGTGTGACCTGCAAAAAAGCGCAAAACCTAATCCAAATCTGTATATGTCTTCTCAAAAACCAAAAGACGGAGATTATTTTTGGAACAATTATGAAAAATATGGTTTTGAAAAGGCTCTGAACAAATGCTATAAAAAAGTATTTTGGGTAAAACTAAAAATTAGAATACGTGAAAAATCTAACAAAGTAAAGCGTATATTCAAAAAATAATTTTCAATTTAAAACATATTGTAATCTCAGCAGTTGCAATAAATCAGAAAACGAATAATTAGTGCAAACAATCGGTGGTTCTTTACCACCGATTGTTTTTATGCATAAGAACATATTTTAAAAACTCAATCAAATTTAATGTTAATTACATTTAGTGAAATTCGGAGGTTAATATACCAATCTATTTTCATACTCATATCAAATAAGGCGGGAGCTTTCCAACCTTCGCTTGCCTAAATCTATCATTCATTTTTCTGGTTTACACCAAGTATTGACATTGAGTTATTTAGGCCCAATCTCTTCCCCCTTTAATTTTAATTTTTGAAGTGCTTTATTTTATCCCCTATTTCTTGAACTGATAAAAGAGGCGGCTGCATATTAATGCAACCGCCAATTGATTTTGCAACTATTTAATTATTTAATCTTTGCAATTGAAAGAACATTCTTTGATACATCATAAGTAAATTTGTATGTACCGCCTGTTGCTTTGAATGTTGCATACTTTGAGAACTTAGGATTAAGTGTGATTCCCTTTGTTGAATCTGTAACATTTAATCCGCCGCCGCAGATCTTACCAAAGTTGCTCATCTTAATCTGGTATGTTCCGGCCTTTACTTCCATAGTTGTTGAATATACATTCTCTGTTGAAGTCTTTTCAAATGCAGCTGTAAGGTCGCCTACCATTCCGCACTCTGCACCTGCAGGTACATAAGCAATTGTGAGCTTGTTTGCGTCTATATCATAGCTGAATGTATATGTACCGCCTGTTGCTTTAAGTGTTGATGCACTCTTCCACTTTGAGTTGTACTGTGCGCCCTTTGTCTTATCAACAAATGTATATCCGCAGCAATACTGAACGCCCTGGTTCATTACTCTGAAGTTATAAGAACCTGCTTCAAGTTCAACTGCTGCTGAATAGATGTTAGCATCCTTTGTTGCCTGGAGATCAAGGTTGATATCACCGAAGATCTGAGCAAGTGATGGAGCCTGATACTCGATAGTAAGCTTATTTGTTGATACATTGTACTTAAATGTATATGTACCGCCATTAGCTACGAGCTTTGTTGCTGACTTCCACTTTGTGCTGTATGCAACATTTGAAGTCTTATCTGTAAATGTTGAACCGTTGCAATATGTTGCACCGTTGTTGTTGATTCTGAATGTGTATGTACCGCTCTCAAGGCTTGTTGATGCGCTGTATACATCATCATTACCCTTAACGAGATCAAGGTTAATATCACCAAATACGCTTACGCCTGATGCAGGAGCTGTTGTCGGTTCTGTAGAAGGAGATACTGTTGTTGGCTCTGTTACAGGTGCTGT
>FMUV01000053.1 GCA_900101355.1 Ruminococcus sp. YE282 | reverse complement strand
ACAGAGATTCGGCTAAATTTGCTATGTCTGATTGGATTAACTCCGCACTTGACAGTGATATTCCTCAACTTCAAAAGTGTGCTAATACTATGATGAATTGGCTGACAGGTATTCTTAATTCATTTTCTTCCACTATCACAAATGGTTTTACTGAAGGTTGTAACAACAAAATTAAAGTTCTTAAACGCAATGCTTACGGTTACAGAAATTTCAACCGTTTTCGTAATCGTATTTTACATATATTTTCTCTTCAATCTGTCAATTGTCAAAAACAAGCGACCACTTGACGCCATCGCTTATCTTTAATTTTTCATTCATTTTCATTTTTCGGTTTACCCCAACTATTGACAAAGAGCCAAAAAAAGCATCCGTTTGCACATCTTCTAAGACCTAACGATGTGCAGACGAATGCTTTTGCATTTTCTACCCGGTGGCAGTTTACCTGTAATATAACATATAACGAGAACAAAGTCAAATTAAATTAATTTTAATCATACTTTTTGTAAAACACATAAGACATAATTGAAGACAAAACAGCCCATAGAGTAATTAAAACTATTGTGACTATTATGCCAATTTCAAACGAAAAAACAAGACCAGAAATAACGAGAATTATACCGCATATAACCCCGGAATAACCACCAAAGCGCTGAGACTTTTGCCATGTTTTTTCATTAGCAATACTCCAACTGGTGCGAATTCCAAATAAAGAATTTAACCTTGCTTTGGGCATTAAGTTGCACAACACCGTAAAGAAGATTCCTATTGCAATAATAATAACCTTACCAATATCCGTTCCATATTCTATATTTGAGTTTAATGCCATAACAGAAAAAAGCACATACAATGCGATAAACATTAAAACTAAAACAATGCCTACATTAAGTGATAATTTCTCAGATGACTTATCACTCTTTGATTTAAAATGCTTAGCAAAAAGCATAGGCACTATGCCGGAAATCAATACAAATATTGGAAGCATAATCATTTCATACTTGCTGCCATATCGGTCAATTTCACCTAATACATTATAATGCATAGGTATAGAATCAGGCGAAATAATCATAAATATGATTGTATAAATCAATGTCAGAAACATAAGCGCACTAATAACATAATATTTTGATTTCATAATTATTCTCCTTTTAGGTCAGAAATCCACAATAACACTTCTTCGAGAACCGAAGTGTTAAGCTCATAAATTATAAATTTTCCGTCTTTCCTATCTCGTATTAAATCAGCATTTTTTAATATTGACAAATGTTTTGATATTGCTGCATTTGATATTTTAAAATGCTTTGATATATCACCTGCTGTCATTTCGGTCTTTTTTAGCATCTGAATGATTTCCCGACGTGTTTCATCTGAAAGTGCTTTCATTGTTTCTTGTAAACCCAAATAAATCACCTCCATATATCATTTAACCATTTGGTTAAATGATAGCTATATTATATACAAATTTATATTCTTTGTCAATGATTAATGAGATTTTGAAAATTATTTCATAAACAAAAAATCCGCATTAAAAGCCAAAACAACTTATAATGCGGATTTTAATTTGGAGCTGAAGATGGGACTTGAACCCACGACCTACTGATTACGAATCAGTTGCGCTACCAACTGCGCCACTTCAGCAAATATTAAATCAAAACTTAAATTTATTATACAGCATTTATTAAAATTTTTCAATACTTAAATTAAAATATTATTTCAGCAGAATTGGTTATTTGTAACAGACTTATATTTATAAGAATATTATGAAACTGAACATAATAATCCATACCGTGAGGAGAAATATATGGCTGCTAACTATAATAATTTTAAACAGAATCAAACACAAAAAACTATATTGAGCAATAATCCCACTTCTAACGGAATATTAGAAGATGAATACTTTCAACAATTGGACGCCGACAGAATTTACGGAATAGATAACAATAATGATCTTCAGGATTATCAATATAATATGATTCGGAGAGAACAGGTAAGCACACCCGAATCTAAGACTGTTGAAGATAATATGGATTTTATTGAAACAATGAACATAAATGAGCAAAGTGATGAGAACTCACAAGGTCAAAATGGAAATTTAGACCCAAGAATCCAAAACAATTACGTACAAACGATTGATAACGGATTAATGAACAGCCTTGGCGTTGGAACTAAATTTAGTGAACTTGCAAATTCTGTTCAGGTATCTCCGTCAGAGCTTAACTACCTTAATGGTTTTATTAAAACTCAGATTGGAAGAAAGGTAACAGTAGATTTTTTGTTGGGTACAAATACTATGATTTCAAAAACAGGCTTTCTTGTCGGCGTGGCATCAGATTTTATCGTATTAAACGAGGAAAACACTAATGACATTACCACCTGTGATTTTAATAATATAAAATTTATTAGGTTTTATTATTAAAATTGCAAAGTATAGACTTATTATAAAGGATAAGGCTGTCGCAAATTAAATGATTTGCAACAGCCTTTATTATTGATTGTTATCTTGACCTTTGACCGCAATATCCTATGTTTTTATCTGCAAAATCACATAGATATGAGCGTATCTTTGTAGCATCGCAAATATCAATAGTACCGTCTTTATCAACATCTGCTGCTATCAAAGCCTTATCAGATAGGTCTGAAACATCTGCAAGATATTTTTGCAATAATGTTACATCCTTTATCGTAATGACGCCATCAAGGTCTATATCACCGATAAGTACATCGCCATCTAAATTATTGAAAGAATAATCATAAAGCTTAAGTGTAAATATATTATTACAGGTGTTATAATCATCTACACCTCCAACGACACGGAACGTTACTATTCCGTTTTTATCAGCGTATTTGTCAATATCATCAATATTAATTGTGACATATTTATTGGCTCTAACCGGTAAAAATTTCTGGGTATATGCTGCATTACCGTTTTCGTCCAGTATTTCCAACTGTCCGCCTGACTTAATATCATTGCTGCCGGTAATGCTTACTTCAGCACCGTTTTTACCATTGGTTACAAGTTGCTCGGCTGTTATCGAAACATCACATTTATCAAGATCAAATATTTTAGATGTTTTGTTTCCGCTCTCATCCTCAATATCAAGATTAAGTGAATTTTCAACTGATTGTTCAGTTGCAATAAATGAAATATCAATTGCTTTAGTTTCTCCCGGGTTAACTGTTTCTTCTACATTTTTTATAAGAATTACGTTACCGTCAGAATCCTTTACATTAATCTTAAAATCTTTGGAAGCAGTATCTCCTGCGTTTGTAACCTGTGCTTTTGCAGAAACAGTTTGACCTATAATAGCTGATGAATAATCAATATCCACGCTGCTAACCAAAAGGCTGGCACCGGATTTAATCTTCTGATAGTTTAGACTGCTTTCTCTTGTAATACCACTGTCGTCTATTGTTGCCTTTGTATCAAGATATGCAACAGAAAGGTTATCATCTACATAAATAACTGATGGTGATTCTATGTAATTATCAGAAGTTACCAGCTTAACTGCAGAACTGAATTTTCCTGTTTCGTTGTCACGATACATCACATAAACTGAAGTTTTATTATCGGAGTCAGTATCAGAATAAACTATTGCATTATTTCCTGATTTGCTCTCAAGGAGCTCAAAACTATTGGCACATCCGTTTGAAACATTTTCTGCAAGTATAACAGCATCTTTTTCAAGGCTTTCTAATGACATTATACTGCTATTTTTGCTCCAAAGAAGTACATTTTTACCATTGAATTTTGCAAATTCAGCCCTTGAACAATTTGAATTGCTGTCAATGTTTTTTGCACTTCCATCAATCAAAGAAATGAACTTAACTGCTCTGTCATCAGTTGTCGATAAATCGCCGTCACTGTCTATAACAATTGCTGCACCCGAAGTATTACCGATATTTCCTGCATCAAGTGATATTAATGTTCCGATGTTATCAGCTAAGCACTTAGCTTTACTCCAATCACCATCAGAATATACACTGTACCAAATTGAATTGTTACCCTTAATGGCAAAAGCGTTATTTTCACTATTATTAGCCCATACTACCGCAGGTTTACCATTCATCTCTGTCAGCTGAACATTGTTATCGTAAGTATCATTTTCAGTAAGTCTTACGGGTTTGGTAAAACTATTACTGTTGTCATTAAATGATGCAACATATACTTCTCGATTTGAGGCAGCTTCGTTGATTGAAGATGGATTTTGTGAATACTCTTTATTACTCTTGACGTAACCTAAATAAACATTTTCATTTATTTCTTTAAGTTCAAAGCTATCAGTAAATTGATTTGAGGAGTCAATTGCAACCGGAGCACTCCAATGATTTGAGTTGTCATCTAATACTGAATAATAGAGTTTTGAGTTATTTGCTGCAACTGAAGTATCAGCACTGCCAAGATATGCCATTATAGTTTTACCGTTTGAATGAATAATCTGTGGCTTTGCGTCCGAATTAACTTTTTGCAGTAAAGTCTGAGAACCACTGTTCCATGATTGATTTATAAGAGTTTCATCAACATCACCGTATGTATAGTTTTTAGCATCGTATTCAGCACCTACATAGTAAGGAGACTTATTAGCGTTATTTTTTTCAGAACGGTTATAAATGTCATGACTGTTGCTAATAAGTTCCTGTTCATATTTTGCTCCGACAACGCTAAAGTAGAATCCGGCATTTCCCGATAGTGTAGCTTTGTCAAGTCCAAATGGTTCATCATTGCTATTATTAAAATTAAGTGCTAAAGAACCTTTTCCATAAAAGCCCGAATGCAATATTTGTACACCAAAACCTGCGCTTAGACCAAGTTCTAATTCAGTATCTATACCAAAAGTAGGTAAAGACACAATTGCTGTATTTGGATCAACATTGATTAACACAGAACCAGTAGCCGTGAGTTTAAACGATGCACCTATCACAACAGGAATTTCAGCCACAAACATCTGTGTTTCAGTCTCTGCTTCAACACCAATCATAAGGTAAATTCCACCGCCGGTGAAAACAACATCACCGAATTCATTAATACCAAGTTTGAAGTAGCCAGATATAGAAAGTTTAGGTTCAATACTCATAGAAGTTTCAACAAGTTTTGTTGATTTAAATTTTTCTAATTTATCACTGATTTTATCTGATATAGACTTAGAAAATGCTTCAGATTTTTTTGCAAGAATATTCTCTATCTCTAAATTAATTCCGGCAAACAATTCACCTTCAACGACTTTTACAGACAGTGATGGTTTTAAAGAAATCTTTTTCTCTTCTGAGTCATCCGAATCGTCGGAGTCAATATAATCCGAAACATCTCCGTAATCAAGATTAAATTTTTTGCCACCAATAATCGGAACATCATCAGGAACTGTAAAGGCTATTGAACTAAAACCTTCTATGTTAAAATTATCATCAAACTTAGGAAATTTAGAACTGTCGACAACCCTTGCATTAAGGGTTGTCTCAGTCGTAAATATACTACCGTTAGACTGAACAGCCTTAGCTTTTACCGTAATCTTGCTGCCTTCCTTAAAGCTTGAACGTGGAATTGTTCTTTCATATATGTTGTCATATTCCTGATTATTGATTGAATTTAACAATGTATCATTTTGGTACAAATCGACTGAAGATATATTGTCACCAAAAACGTGTATATAGAATACATAGTCACTCTCATTGTGGTTATCAATTGCTGCCGTCTTTTGAAGAAGGTCATCACCATTTGTTATAACAGATGATATAACGCATATTTCTGATTCATCATAAAGCGTTATTGTATCCTGAGAGGCTATACAGTATTTCTCATAATACTTCTCCTCATAAACAAAGTAACCACTTTTGGTTACACTGAAATATATAGGATTATCATCAGGAATTGGAACTACAACCTGTCCATTTCCATCACTTGTATATTTTATTGTGCCAAGCTGAACAGTTGCCCCTTTGATTGGATTTGAATCTTTATCAACCACATTAATTGTATATTCCTCCTCATTGGAAGTGGAATAGTCGTTGGTAAATTCAGTAAAGTACTTGGTTGGATGAGTTTCAATGATAACATTACAGCCCGATTTTGTAAATTCCTCGACTAAATAGCCGACAAAATAGTACTTATCATATTCAGGTTTCATATTACTAAGTGCGCCTTTATAGTGGTAACGCACGCTTTCGCCGCTTTTCAGCATACTAATCTGACGATACATCGGACTTGAAATTCCATCAACGCTGATAAATTCCTGTGCAAATCCAATATTTGATGGTCTTTTAAAGTCGTAACATGTATAATTACCGCTATTCTTTATTAAAACATTATAATAGATAGGACTGCCTTTGGTTTCCTCTTCAGCTTCTATTACAACATCCATTTTGCTTGCGTCTTCAACCTTTATTTTATCCTCAGACACAAAAGTAGTTTTAATAGGTTTATCAAAATATGAAATAGTTCCGCTATAATCGGCTGAAATTTCGTATTCTCCTGCCTTATCTCCTCTTAGTACCCAATTAACTGTCTCTTGTGTGCCACCTTGTATTTCTTTAATAAATACTTTTTCATTAGATTCTGACATATTAGTTGAAACTAAAGAAAGACCGTCAGGTATATTCAACTTTACAGTATTATTATATAAAGTAAAATCATCGCTTGCATGATTGATAACATGAAGTGAAACATTGAAGAAATCTTTGAGATAAGAAAAGTCTACAGGAATATCAATATATGCTAATGCAGGTACAGTTTCTTCACTGTTACTCTCACCGGTTTTTATATCCCATAAACCGCCTCCGCCTATAACAAAAGGAATAAGCTTTCTTGTACAACCGCCTGACTTTACATAAATTGGGTTAGATTTTACAACGCCATTTTTATTTACATATACAACAGAATCTTTTGGCTTACCGTCATAGTATAGTCTAACATTAAGCTTTACTACATGTCTATTCTCAGCAGCATTAATATCAATACCGGCCGCCTTAATTTCTTCAAAAGTCATCTTATGAATTTCAAATTCACCGGTAACAATAGGCTCATTTATAAGGACAAGCGTGACTGTAGTATCTTCACCTGTTACAGCGACTGTTTGCTTTACAGGTAAATAATCCTTGTTTTTGAAAGAGGATACAATATGGGTACCCACTGACAAATTAAAGCTTACATTACCCTTTGAATCTGTCGCAGAACTTTGCTCTCCGGATTCACCAAGATCTACATAAACCGGAGTATTTGGCAATACTTTTCCACTATCATCTTTTACAACCACATTAAGCTTGCCTACAATTTCACGGGAAGTAACTGTGATTGATTTTGTAGCAGTATAAGTATTTCCGTCATCATCAGTTGTCATAACTTTAAGCGAATAATTACCCCTAACAATATAAGTATGAAGTACCTGTCCATCTGTAACTGTCTTAATTGTACCGTCACCAAAATCAAACGTATAGCTTACAATATTTCCGTCATCAGTTGAAGCCGATGCATCAAACATATATTCACTGCCGCATACTACTGTTGACTGACAATTAATTACAGTTGTCGGCTTTATTACACCGTTTATCTTTGTTACTTCTGTTTCAGCACTGTCTGTATTTTCAGCGGAATCGTGAGATTCAACCTTATATTGTACTGTTTTATCAGTAACCTCTAATTCATCGTCTGTATACGAATAATTACTTTTTCCGCTTTCAGCCATTACTGAATCACAGAGTACATAAGAAGAATCTACAGCCCTTTTTCTGTAAACATAGAAATATGAGGCATCGTCATCATCTGTCGCCCAATTCAAGGTAAATATGCTATCGTCTGTCTGCGAAAGTGAAAGGTTTATTATCTGTGGTGCGTCTTTATCAATTATGTATGTAAGTAATTTTTCATCAGCCTTGTTACCCGATGAATCGCTTGCACTAATTCTTAATGTAACTTTTGTTCCTGTGGTAAGTTTATCAAGCGGCAAGCTAACAGTTGTTGAACAACTGTTCTTAGTGTTATCGGTAATTTCTTTAAGTGTAGTATAAAAACTTAAAGGAGCATCCGTTTTATATTCTACCTTTAAATTCTGCAATCTTACATTATCTGTTGCAGCTATTGAGAATAGATTATTATTATTGCCTATTTTTATGTTTTGAGTTGGAGACACATCAAGAATAACCGGCTTGGTTGTATCATCGGAAACTCTGCACTCAACGACATTTGATTTATTTCCGTAGTTGCCGGCAAGATCAACACCTTCAACAGTATAATAGTATGTTGAACTGAATTCAACGTTAGTGTCATAAAAATTGACAGTATTCAATCTATCTTTTATAAGTGTGTAATTACCGTCTTTTTCTGTACTTCTATATACTCTGTAATAACTAAAGCTGCTATCATTCTCGAATGCATTCCATGAAACACATACAAATGAACTTCCGCCCTCAGTTAGTCCCGATTCTGCACTTACACCTGTTGGAGCCGCAGGGGCAGTTCTGTCTACAATATATTCATATTGAGTGTAATCGCTCTCCTGTGTTTTGTTGCCATAACTGTCAGATACAATTCCACGAATATAAAGAGAACCTTCTTTATATTCTGAAAGCGAAAGATTGTACTTAAAAGTATAGTTTGACGAATTAGTATCTGCATTAAGCACAGCTATTTTATTCCATTTATTATTGTCAGTTGAAACTTGAATTTCAAGAGTCTTAACAATATAGTCATCTGTACAGGTAAAACTTAAAGGAATTGAATCCTTATAATAACCCGGAGATGGAGAAAAACTTGTAACTTTTGGAGCGATAGTATCCTTCTCTGTTTTAACAGTAATCTCATCGGAGGCAATGCCGCGATTACCATGTAAATCATATCCGATTACTCTGTATGTATATGTAGTTTCTGGAGTAAGTCTGCTAAGATTAACGCCAAGTTTTGTATTAGATCTTGCTGCCGTGCTCCATGTGCCATCCGAATTTTTGGATTCAACAATGAAGTATGATATATCCTCGTCACTTACGTCGCTCCAAGAAAGCGTTGCAGTAGCGCCGGAAACATTAACACATTGTACATTTTGAACCTTTTCAGGTCCAATGTTATCGCACATATACTTTCGTTTTGTTGAGTATGTATAATTACCCGCAGCGTCGTATATTTTTGCAACAATATATACAACATCAGACGGCATAACGGTTGTATCTACATTTTCCGAGAATGTGCTGCCATTATGAGAAATCAGCATATTCCAACTTTCATAAGGAGCCTCCGGGTCAAGAGAATAATAAAGTTCTGTCTTTGAAACACCGACATTATCTGTTGCATTTACGGTAAATCTTGTTTTTCCGTAAATATACGTTCCGTTTGCAGGCGACATTTTTACAAATACCGGACTTACTGTATCATCAATTAAGACTGCTGATAATATATCATATTTAAGACTTTCCTGACCAAATTGGTCTACACCTACAATATAGTAATAGTATTTTAAACCCTTTGCTACCTTTTTGTCGGAATATGTAAGAGTATCTCTGTTGCGTATTTCTGAAATCAGAGAGTATCCTGAATCCTTTTGTGTGCTTCTGTATATTCTGTATATGTTTGTATCATATTCAGCTGAAATCTGCCAAGCCAATGATATGGTAGTCTCCAGCGGAGTAATCGTAACCTCGTCAATCGGAGCAGGATGTGTTCGGTCAACATTTACACTTGTTTCGGCAAACGATTGTCCGCCGTCCTTGTCTGTGAATACAAATCTAAGTGTATAGTCGCCTGTTCTTACATCCGCAAGATTCCAATATCCTATATAATTATTTCCCTTGGCGTCAGTTTGAGCTGTGCAGGCGTCATACCATTGTTCTCCGTCAGCACTGTAAACAAATTTTCCGACAGCCTCATCTCTTGAAAGATTATCGTTCATTTCAGCTGTAAGCTTTATGCTCTTTAAGCCGCCGATTTTATTGTTGCCATTTGGCAACATGATTGAATTAACTTTTGAACAAGCAGGAATCACTTTAATGCTTCTTGGTTCCGATACTACTCCGTCAGTATCTACCGCACAAACTGCGTATGTGTATTCCCTGCCTGACTCAAGCTTGGTATCTGTGTATGAAGTATCATTTGTTTCATCATATTTAACGCCGTCTTTGTTGATAATATAATGATCAATATTTTCATAACCATTAGGCTTTTTCCATGTAAAAGTCACGCTGTTATTTGAAAGCTTATTTATGCCCAAATCTACAACAAAATAATTCTCTGAAATCAATTTAATTGTAACATTTGAAAGGTTTTTCAAATAATTATGAGTATAAGAATCCTCATGGCAATAAGTGGTTAAATCAGAAAAACCTGTGAACGCATTATTGCCGATTGAAGTAATTCCCTTGCCGAATATAGCCTGTGTAAGTGACCGGCAATTATAAAAAGCATAATCCCCTATAGTTTCAACAGAATCTGAAATGGTCAACGATTTTAAATTACGGTTATCGTAAAAAGCCCCATAATTTAT
>FMUV01000006.1 GCA_900101355.1 Ruminococcus sp. YE282 | reverse complement strand
TTTCATCAAAATTATCTGTAACACAAGTAGCATTAAACAATGCCTTTGCATATTTCAAAGCAATCTCAGGTGTCTCATATTCTTTTAGCAATTCACTAATCGTATCTGCTTGTTCAAGTATTTCATTATAATTATTTGTTTTGGCAGACACATTAAACAATGCCTTTGCATATACCAAAGCAATTTCATTTGTTTGATATTTTTTTAGAAGCCTATCTATTTTTTCGGCATAATTTAAAATTACCGTATAATCATCAACACTATAAGTTATGGTAAACAATACCTCTGAGTATTGAAACGCAATATTCTCATCATTCATTTCAATGATTATGTTTATAATCATATCTGTCAGAGTGGAAAGGTATTCCTCATTATACCAGTCTGCATAACAGCGTTCCATAAATGTGCAAAAATAATCTATATAGTCTGTTGACAAAAAAGTTTTTAAAAGTTCTTTTTTCTTGTTCTCACTCCTAAGATATTGTATTTCATAAATTAAATTATATTCACCGACGAGGTCGGGCTGCAACGGAGTAATTAATGTATCTGCAACTTCCTTTTCGCACAATGTTTTTATTGCGTCGCATAAATCATCATCATTTGAAAAGTCATTTTCTAATTTTTCAATGTACGGAGCAAAAACATAATTTTTGCAATCATCTATATCAATTCCGCCGACAGCTGTTGCAAAAGCGAGAAGCTGTTTATGATTTCGCATATTATTGGCATTTGGCAAAATTCTTTCAAAACGCTTCAGATAATTTTCAAGCAATTTTGCTGTATCCCAGTTTTTGATGTCCTTACCTGAAAGCACGGCGTCTGTTGTAAACAAGATAAATATGCAGCGGTCTGCAAAGTGACTGTCTTTTTCGGTCTGGCAAAGCTTGTTCCTTACAAAATCAATAATTTCGTCCTTTTTGGAATTATTAAGTTTTTGTTTTTCGCCTTTTACTTTAACAACAGTAAAATCATCAATTATGTTATATAAAGCTTCTGTATCATTAATTGCAGAAAGATTGAGCGGTTTGTTTGATTTGTTCGGTTCGTTTTTGTATTCAAAATTCTTCTTTCCGTCAAAATCTTGGCAATTAAATATTTTTTGATACCAGTTTTCAAACATACCGTCATTTTTTGAATAGTCGTCACGCTCAACCATCAACAAGCGAATATGTATAATTCTGTTCTCGTTTTGATTTTCTGTTTTGGCAATTGACTTGGTGATTATCTTCCGTACCGCATCAATCTTTGAACCTGCGTAATCAACAATAAACAGAACATTGTGCACAAAGTCTTTTCCAAAAATTTTATCAATATCTGTATTGTTGGAATCGTACCAAATAACCGTCCAATTCTGTTTATCATATTTTTGGGCTATATTGTAAGCTAACTTGCTCTTGCCCATTCCGCCGTAACCGGTAATTGACCAAAACGTAAACGGTTTGTCGCAGTTCATAAATTTATCAATTTTTTTGACCTCTGCTCCTCTGCCGTAAAATCCAACCTTGCTGTTGGAATAAGAAAATGCGTTGTCAGTGTTTTCAATCTTGATTTCAGACTTTAACAGAAATTTTTCTCTAAAATATTCGATTAATTCATTAAGAGCATCGTTAAAATCTGTAATACTGCTTTGGATTTTATTATTTTGACTAAGTATTTTTGCAAGCATTAATCCTTCATTTACAAAAACGGCAATATTATTATTTGTGCAAAGAGCATTCACAACACTTTTTATTATGCTTTGATAACATTCCTCCGCAGTTCCGCCAAAGTCTGTATGGTTATTTATAATATCATTAATAAGGCTTTGAGGTGAAGAAATATTGTCAATATAATCCTGCTCTGTGACTTTTTTCAACGATTCTTTAACATTGTCCTTAACAGCCTCAGCGTCAACATCGGAAATATTAGATTCTTTTAATATTTTATCTATTGAATCCGCAATATTATTTCTCAATTGAATTTTTGGGTTAGTCTCCCCTGCTGACATTACATTTTCTATCAGTTTAATTTTACTGCTAAATGATACAGGGATTCCTAATGCCTTAAACACTACATCTACAATCTCGGCACCTATATTAATCTTATTCATTGTTTCCGACGTCACAATATACCACCTCACTAAACCTATTTGACAAAATCAACTGACTATATATAAATTATAACACAAATTCTGCCAAAATCAATTGATTTTTCTGCACATTTTGACAATAAGCGCATAGATTTGGTGCTTAAAACTCCGAAAATTTCAATTATATGCAATCGCCTTGCAATATTTTCATAGATATGATAGAATTTAAAGGTCTGGAAGTGATTTTATGATTAACTATATGCCTGCCGGAATGCCGCCGCAGGACTATGCAAAATATAACGAAAGGCGTATGCTGAGAAAAACCTCAAATGGGCTCGGAATGTTTGTGCTCGTGTATTTTCTTACAATGTTATTCTGCTCAATCGGAATACAGCTGCTTTTGTCGGATATGAGCAACAGCTCACAAAACGGAGTTTTGAATTATTTTTGCGATATATTTGTTTCGGTAACATCGGCGTTTATACCCGGGCTGATTTATCTTGCTCTTACAAAGCGCAAAGTTAAAGAAATAATTTTTACCAATCACGTAAAATTCGGAACATTAATTCCGCTGATTTTCACAGGAATAGCATTTTCAATGCTTGCAAATACTGTCAGCGACCTTATGAACACCAATCTTGAAATGTTTGGATTGAAAAACACCGTCAATTTCAGCAATGAGGTAAACTCTGTTCCTGAGGTACTGCTTTATGCGGTGTCTACGGCGGTTGTGCCCGCATTTGCCGAAGAGTTTGCGTTCAGGGGTATTCTTATGGGTTCCCTGAGAAAATACGGCGATGTGTTTGCAATTATTGTTTCTTCCGTTATGTTCGGAGCAATGCACGGCAACGTTGTGCAAATTCCGTTTGCGTTTATGCTGGGACTTATATTTGGATTTGTTGACTGCAAAACAAATTCTCTTTTCCCGTCAATCGGAATCCATTTTCTGAATAATTTCTACGCTGTTCTTATGGACATACTCCAGAACAACACCAATATGGACAAGGGCACTTTTCTAGGAATAAATTACTTTATTTGCGTATTGTTCTGTGTACTCGGACTTTTGTCTTTCCTGTACATTGTCAAAACGCAAAAGGGATTTTTTAAGGCGACTAATGATGACATTGCCCCATACCAATACACAAATTATTTAAATTTAAAAGAAAAGATTAAAACCTTTATGTTCAGCCCTGCAATAGTTGTGCTGTTGGTTTTATTCATATCAGAGGCAATAACAAATCTTATTCCGCTCAGCAATACTTAAATAGGGATTAATAATGGATAACTGTAAAACCGAGTTTTATATGCGCAAGGCAATTGAGCTTGCAAAAGAAGCGTATGACGATGACGAAGTGCCTGTCGGGGCGGTGATTGTAAGAAACGATGAAATTGTCGCAACAGGCAGAAACCGCCGCGAAAAGCAGAAAAATGCCCTGCTTCACGCTGAAATTGACACAATTAACAACGCTTGCAAGGCATTAGGCGGCTGGCGGCTATGGAATTGTGAAATGTACGTAACGCTTGAGCCCTGCCCTATGTGTGCGGGCGCAATTATAAACGCACATATTCCAAAGGTTTACTTTGGCGCATACGACTTTAAAAACGGTTCGTGCAAAACAATAGTAAATCTGTTTGAACTCCCCTATGGCTTTAAACCTGAGTGTACAGGCGGGATTCTTGAGGCAGAATGTTCACAGCTTTTAAAAAGCTTTTTTAAAAGATTAAGATAAACGACAAACAAGCGACAGTCTTGACTGCCGCTTATTTTTACGTAACCATTGGAGCTTTACCCAAACTATTGGCATAATTCAAAACAAAATTTTAATCTGAATAAAATATATGATTTTGAGTATGTTATTCATAACAGAATTTTATAAATTTGAGCTGGTTTCAAACCTTTTTCTCAGCTTTTTTAATGCTTTGGTTTCGATTCTGCTGACATACGAACGGGAAATGTCTAACAGTTTGGCTACATCTTTTTGCGTCATAGGTTCATTGCCGTTTAATCCGTAACGCATAACAATTATTTTCCTTTCGCGTTCGTCCAATTCCTCCCCTATGAATTGACCAAGCTTTTTGCTGTTTAGCTTTAAATCAAGATTATCAAGGATATTATCGTCAACCGACATAATATCCAAAAGCGTAAGAGGATTTCCGTCTTTGTCGGTGTCGATAGTTTCATTCAGCGAAATATCCTGTGAACTTTTTTTAGAATTACGAAAATGCATTAAAATTTCGTTTTCAATGCACCTGCTTGCATATGAGCTAAGACGGATATTTTTGTTCGGATTAAAAGTATTAATCGCCTTAATCAGCCCTATTGTTCCGATTGAAACCAAGTCGTCCTGTTCGCTTTGAACTCCGTAGTATTTTTTTATTATGTGTGCCACAAGCCTTAAATTGTGCTCAACAAGTTTGTTTCTCGCATCTAAATTTCCGTTTGCAAACTGTTTAAGATATTCACGTTCCTGCTTTTCAGAAAGCGGTTTCGGAAACGAACCCGAGCCGCATACATGCAGAATAAAAAAACATACATACTGTCCCAACATTCCCAATATATCCAGCATAAATAATCACCGTTTAATTGTATTCGCACTGCACCAAGATTTTGCCTGTCCAAAATAAAACCTTGCTAATAAATGAAATGTAGTTTATACTTAAGTGGGTGATAATATGAAAAAACTTATTTCTTGGAACGTAAACGGTCTTAGGTCTTGTGTAACAAAGGGATTCCTTGAATTTTTTAATGATATTGACGCTGATATTTTTTGTGTGCAGGAAACAAAACTCCAGCAAGGACAAATTGACCTTGACCTGCCCGGATATCATCAGTATTGGAATTATGCCGAGAAAAAGGGCTACTCGGGAACTGCAATGTTTACTAAAGAAGAGCCTTTAAATGTATTTTACGGAATAGGAATTGACGAACACGATAAAGAAGGACGAGTAATTACTGCTGAATTTGAGAAGTTCTATGCGGTTACCTGTTATACTCCAAATTCACAAAACGAACTGAAACGGCTTGAGTATCGAATGACATGGGAAGACGCTTTTCTTGAATACCTAAAAAAGCTTGATTCAAACAAGCCTGTCATTCTTTGCGGAGATTTAAACGTTGCTCATAAGGAAATTGATTTAAAAAATCCTAAAACCAACCGAAAAAATGCGGGATTCACCGACGAAGAGCGTTCAAAGATGACTGCTTTGCTTGACAGTGGATTTACGGATACTTTCCGCCACTTTTATCCCGAAAAAGAACAAATATATTCCTGGTGGTCTTATCGCTTTAAGGCAAGAGAAAAGAACGCTGGATGGCGTATTGACTACTTTATAACGTCAAAATCAATTGACGATAAATTGTTGGGAGCAGATATTCATACAGATATTTTCGGCTCGGACCATTGTCCGGTTGAATTAACGGTTGATTTATAAATTCGTCTTTAAATACAATATAATACTAAAAATAAATTTGTTTTTAAATAGCGGGTGTTCATTACTCGCTATTTTTCATTTTTGCTTATTTGATTTTTTAAGACTTTTGTCTTTTTCTCTGGAAATTCTGTTTTCTTTGCTTAACGGATTAATATCCGAAAAATTATTTTTGGCACATTTAATAAAGTTAAGAACGCTTGACAAAATTAGCGAACGGGTTTCACTGTCCAAATTTTTTACAGAACTTAGTATTGTGCCCGAATTTGAAATAATGTTTTGCTTGATTTGATTAAATGTGGTGTTTTCGGTGCTGTTAAGCAAATAAAATACGCCCTCAGTAAACTCTTTGCGTTCCTTTTCGGTCATTCCTGCGGCAAATTGGGTCAAAGTGTGGTCAAAGAAAACGCTTAAATTGGTTGTATGGCTGAGCCTTACAAGACTCGTTCTGTCAATCTCCCAGGAATATATATCATGTTGCATAAAGCCCTTTTGATTGCTTTTAACAATTGTAAAGTCCTCTTCATGTTCAAACATCATCCCAAAAATTGACGATTGAGGCACATTGGTAATTGTTTTGTTTTTGATTGCGGCAAATCCGCTTGTACTTAATGTTTTTTTATCAAATCCGGGACCGTCCTGATTGTATATTGTTATGATTCGGTCACGTATTTCCGCTTTGCTGAATGCGGCTGCATATACAGCAAGATTTCCGCCTTTTGAGTGTCCGCCTAAAATCAACTTTCCGTCAAAATACCCTGCTGCCCTTTTTACATAGTCAACAGCCTTTTCTTGTGACGGCAATGGAAACATACAAAACATATTGAAATCTTCCTGCCAGCCCACAAGAGTGTTATCCGTACCTCTGAATGAAATGAATGTCAGGTCTTTTGTAATCTCAATTGCTATTGCCGAGAACTGCATTTGTTTGTCGCTTTCCACAATGTTGCAGTATCCCGACAGTTTCATATTTCCAAATCGCTTACTGTCCGCAACCTCCCTAAGCAGCTTGTCGTCGCCTTTCCAAAGCAATAGTTCCGAATAGTCTTTTTTATCAAAAAACAGTTTGGCTGCCTGCTTTATAGTTATTTTTTCCGAAAAACTGTTACCGACAATATTGTCAAACTGAAGATAAGAAAGCCTTGAAAGTATAAGTGCGTCAACATCGTTGAATTTATCGGAGCGTATTTTTAAATCTCCGCGCCAGTATAAATAATCAAAAACATCTGCCATATAGTTTTCTCCTTACCTAAATAAAAAACGGACGTAACCTAATACGCCCGTTCAAATTTACTTATTATCAACAGACGCTTCCATCTGTTCGTATTCCTGTTCTGAAATCTGTTCAAGTTCGTTTTCTTCAAACTCTTTTCTGCCCTTAGTATAATATGAAAACGGAGCAGAAATAATGATTGAACCGTAATATGTTGTGAGACGCCACAAAAGAATTGCAGGCTTGATTTTCTGTACTCCGCCAATGACAAAGAACGGAGTAAAGTAAATTGAGAACGCAAGTTCCGCTCCGCCCGAAGCACCGGGAAGAGGTACAAGGTTTGAAGTAAACAGTACAAACGATTGTATGCAAATAAAATCAAAAAGCGACGCAGGCTGTTGTCCGTTTGCAACTGCAATCTTCGGCATACCAAACGATAAATAGATAAAGTAAGGTACAGACAAAATTGCCAAAACCTGAATTGCCACGCAGATGTAGATTGCCACAAGCCTTTTTTTGTTATGCATAAGTTCCTTGTTCGATTTGTGGAACATAGCAAATTCTTTTTCAATACTTTCTTTTTTATGCTCGGGATTCTTAACGAACTTAATATGCACCATTATCCAGTACACAATCTGTATTATTTTATGAGTGATTTTACTTGAAAACGACACAATTAAAAACAAAGCTGTAACGGCAAGTTGCACCACAAAACCTACAATTATAAACAGCGTTGACCAGATATTAATAAAAGCGTCTTGCAAATACTTAAATCTGACAACAACAGCCAACATACTAAACGCTGTTGAAATTATCTGATAAACAATAAATTTTTGGGTTAGGCAGGCAGAACCGAAACCTATGCCGACTTTCTTTTTTGAAAGCAGAAACAACTGCATGGGTTGTCCTCCGGTGTTTGAGGGGGTAACCGCACCAAAAAAAACTCCGACAAGCGCAACCTTGACAGCCTCTGAAAACTTAAAACTCTTGAACTGAGTTCTTATGTAAATTAATGTTACAATTGAATCCATAAACATATTAAAATCATATACCAGTAAGGCTACAAGCAGCCACCAAACATTAAAACTGTCCGGGATTTTTAGCAAGTCAATTATTCCGCCGTCAGACACAAAAAAATAAACTAAAAGATATATAGAAAGGATAGCAACAATAATATTAAAAATAAGCGTTCCGCTTATTTTTAATTTTTTCTTATCTTTGCTCAATTTTACCTTCTCCTAATAATAAAATTAAATAAATATATAATACATTTTTGATATATAAAAATCAACTACAAAATTGTAATATTCTGTTTAGCTGTTGATGATTACTTCTGTCTAAAGCTTGTAAATAACATAATAATGTGTTAAAATAACAAAAGTCAAAGCAATATATCTTTAAATATGAATAAAAAATAACTATTTTTGGAGAAAAATATGGATTTCTTTAGTGTTATAAACATTTTCGGACTTTTGTTCAATATTATTTTAATAGTGCCGCACATTGTATATGCGAAAACCCACACATATGATATGACAATATTTGATAACAGGGCCATGCTGTATATAGACAGAATCGGAAGATATTGCAGTGTTTTCCTGATGTTTGTAAATATCGGACTGCTTGAGGGTGGCTTTACTTCGGATTATATGAAAAAATACTGGATAGTTTCGTCAATTATTTTGTCGGTAATTTATGTTCTGTTGTGGCTTGTCTTCTTTAAAACCGAAAAAAGGTCAGTTGCATATGCAATTATAATTATTTCCACACTTATAAT
Organism: Ruminococcus sp. YE282; assembly: GCA_900101355.1. GTDB lineage: Bacteria > Bacillota > Clostridia > Oscillospirales > Acutalibacteraceae > Ruminococcoides > Ruminococcoides bromii_A. The sequence goes on along the minus strand of FMUV01000006.1, from coordinate 70,067 downwards.
AATCCAAAGCGGAATACTTCAGGTAAAAACGTTGTTGTTTACTTTCGGAATAGTTTACCTTATCGGCGAGTTATATATGGCTTCAAAGTTTTTTAGAAAGTAATACATAAAGGAACAGGGGTGTGAAGTTATGAACGTAATAATGTTACTAAAGCCAAAAGATACTATAAAATATATTTATGATAAAAACACATTAAGACAAGGAATAGAAAAACTTCGAGCACACAGCTACACTGCAATACCGGTAATATCAAAGGACGGAAAATATGTCGGCACTGTCAGCGAGGGGGATTTTCTGTATTATATTCTTGATAAGCAAAACAACAACTTAAAGGAGCAGGAAAAGCACTTTGTCAGCGACATTATCCGCAAGGACTTTAACCCTGCCGTAAATATTGAAGTTACTATGGACGAACTCCTTGACCGAGCTCTTAAACAAAACTTTGTTCCCGTAACCGACGGCAGGGGAACATTTATAGGTATTGTCACACGTCAGGATATTATAAAATACTTCATGAAAAATCAATAAAGTCCGACTTTTTTGTAATGACTGCTTATTTACAATTTTATACTAATAAATATAAAGAATCTCCTTTTATCAGATGTTAAAAAGAGATTCTTCTTTTTATTGACTTATTATATGTAAGATAATTATGTTATAGTCTGAATCAAAAGCTCCGCTACCTACAAACAAAGCAGCTCATTTGCCCCATTCAAATTAGTCCTTAGCCTTTAAAATGCTGTCGGCGGCAAGCATTATTCCCAATTTTCCGCCGTGAAAATTAAGTCCGCCCTGCATCCAAACCGCATACGGTTCTCTAAGCGGAGCATCGGCTGACAATTCGATTGATGAACCGAGAGTAAAAGCTCCCGCTGCCATAATTACTTGGCTTTCATATCCGGGCATATCCGAAGCAACAGGTGTGACAAAGCTGTCAACAGCCGAACCGCTCTGAATACCCCTGCAAAAGCTTGTAAGACTTTTTTCGTTTCCAAGCATAATAAGCTGAATAATGTCTCCCCTGTTATCGGAGTATTTCGGTGTAGTGTCATAACCGAGTATTTCAAATAAAGCAGAAGCAAATACAGCGGTTTTTAGTGCTTCACCCGTAACGTGCGGTGCATGATATGCACCCATAAAAAGTTCACGGTTGATTCCAAGCGTTGCGCCGATTTCTTTGCCGGTTCCCGGTGTTGTAAGGCGGTAAGAACACATTTCAACAAGATCTTTCCTGCCGGCAATATATCCCCCCGTTGGGGCAATTCCGCCGCCCGGGTTCTTAATCAGCGAGCCTGCAATAATATCAACACCGACAGAAAGCGGTTCAACCTTTTCAACAAATTCTCCGTAACAGTTGTCAAGCATTATAATTGAATTTGGCGAAGCCTTTTTTGAAATATCACAGATTTTTTTGATTTCACGATATGTTAAAGACGGTCTGAGGCAGTATCCTCTTGAGCGCTGAATATAAACCATCTTCGGCTTTTTTTCTTTAATGTCCTTTTCAATTTGCTCATAGTCGGGTGTGCCGTCCGACTTTAAATCGGTCATTTCAAAGTTAATGTCAAAATCCCTTAATGAGCCTGAGTAATTGCCCTCAATTCCGATTGCACTTTGAATTGTGTCATACGGCATTCCTGTCACGCAAAGCATAGTGTCGTTCGGTCTCAAAATTCCAAACAGAGCCACCGTAAGTGTGTGTGTACCGCTTGCAAAACTGTGTCTTACCAAAGCGTCCTCGGCGTCAAAGGCAAAAGCATACACCCTGTCAAGTGCGTCTCTGCCAAAATCATCATATCCGTAACCTGTTGAAGCGGCAAAAAAGCTTTCTCTGACCCCTGCGTTCTGAAAGGCTTTTATCATTTTTACCTGGTTGTATTCCTGAATATCTTCAATTTCCGCAAATTTGTCTTTGCAAAGCTCCATAGCCTTTTCTGAAGCAGATATTACTTCCTTATCTATATCAAAAAAACTCAAAATATCACCTTTCAAAAAAATACTCTTTCCATATTCCCGTTTCTTTAAATCCAAGATTATTATAAAACGAAACGTTTGCGTTTTTGGCTCTGTGCAAATAAACCGCTTTGTTTTCAGCTACTAAACGGTTAGTTATGTATTTTACTATGCTTGAGCCATAACCGTGACTTCTATACTCCGGTGATGAAGCAACAGCACCCAGAACCGCACCGTTGTCACTTTCGGCAACCGTCATTGCAACGGCAACAGGAGATTCATTTTCAAAAATCCCGTACATTCTCATGGTGTTGTGTCGAAGCTTGTGATTTACGTCAACATAAAAATTTTCAAACGGCGGCGGTGTGAAATTTTCATCGGCGCATTTTACAATTAAATTGTATGCGTCTTTAATTTCAGGCGTGGCAATTTTAAGATTATCGTTCAAATTTTCAAACGGCTCTTTCCTTACAAGAACAGAACCTGTAACACATTTTCCGCCAAAAACCTTAAGGCTGTATTTTCCGTTGCAAATTGCTCCCGATGCACCTGCGACACGCATAAAAGAAGATATTTCGTCCAAGTCGCTGTTATCTGTTAAGAACAGAATAAAATTGCTTCCGTTTCTTGCAATTGCCCCTGTACACTTACCGCTGACATCGTCTGCCGTCATCCAGTAGTCCACAAACGCAAGTTCTGGATTATAACTGTTATAAAGCGAAATTATTCGGCAGGCAAACGGGTCACAATCCGAAAATCCTGTTATTGATTTTAGAAAATCACTTGCTTCATTTGCAGAAACAATCATTAAAAATTCTCCTTAACGTTTAATTTTCCCGATGCTATGAGCACTGACATCTTTTGTGCAAGTTTTAAAATGCTTTCACAGTCGGATTTATCGGCAATGCAATTTGGAGAGTGAAGGTATCTGCACGGCAGAGAAATTGCGAGAGTTCGCACTCCGCCTCTGCTCTGATGAATCACGCCCGAATCATTTCCGCCTGCAACTGCACGCTTATACTGCGCCTTTACTCCGATTTCATCCGCACATTCAAACGCAAGCGCTACCATTTCTTTGTCATAAATTGTACGCCTGTCCATAACCGAAATTACCGCGCCCTGTCCAAGTGTGCAAACGCTTCCTGTTTCATCTACTCCCGGAATATCGGCTGCGGTGGTAGTTTCAATAACTATTGCATATTGCGGGTCTATTGAATATGCGGCAACTTTTGCCCCTCTAAGTCCAACTTCCTCTTGCACAACAAAGGCAAAATCCATATCGTACTCAAGGTCGCTCTTTATAAGGTCAATCAACACCAAGCAACCGAATCTGTCGTCAATTGCCTTTGATTTTATTACATAATCATTTTCGGAATAAGAAGAGGCAAAATTAATGCTGTCGCCGTAACTTACATACTCAAGCACATTCTCTTTGCTGTTTGCGCCAATGTCAATATACATATCCGACAATTTTGAAATTTCAGTACTTTCATCGCCTCTGCAAAGGTGTATAGGTTTTACTCCGATTACTCCGTTGATTTTTTTCTTTCCGAAAGTCACAGACTTTCCGGGCAAAATGCGCTTGTCAATTCCGCCGACCTCATCAAATTTAATAAAGCCGTCTGAGGTTATATCTGTAACCATAAGTCCGACTTCATCCATATGTGCCGAAAGCATAAGTCGGGACATCGGCTTTGATTTTCCTGCTTTATGAACAAGAATATTGCCAAGATTATCAATTTTTACATCGTCGGCATATTGTTTAATTTCATCAAGTATTATACCTCTCACGCTGTTTTCATCGCCTGAGATACCATTGGCGGTACAAAGCTTTTTTAACAATTCATAATCAATCATCAAATGCACCTCCGCACTTAATATACTCGGCAATCAGCTTTGAAGTATTTTCAACATCCTCAATATCTATTACTTCATTTGTAGTATGCATATATCTTTGCGGAATAGACACCACCGAAGTTTTTACTCCGCCCTTTGTAACGGATATATGGTCTGCGTTTGTACCTGTTAAACCTGATATCGGTTCTGTTTGATACGGTATTTTATTATCCGAAGCTATGCTAATTAATTTGTCTGACATTTCCCTGTTTAGAATAGGAGAAATGCAAATCATAGGCCCCTTTGCAAGCTCAATTTTTGAATATTGACCCGAAATATCAGGCTGTGAAGCAAAACTTACATCAACGGATATTGCTTCGTCTGCGTCTGTTTTATATGCGCCTGTTTTTGCACCGGTTCCAAAAGTCTCTTCCTGAGAACTGAACAAAACAACAACCTTGTATTTTAGATTATCGTAATCACTTAAAATCTCTGCACATCGTATCAATGCAGCCACGCTGCATCTGTTATCAAGTGCAGGGGCGGCAATTCTGCCGTTCAGAAGCTCTTTTGGCACAGAGTGATAAGTAAGAACATCTCCAATTTTGATATGCTTTTTTACCTCGTCGTACGGCATACCAAAGTCAACCCAAGTTTTGCTGATTGGCGTTGCCTTATCTTCCTTTCCGTCGCTGAGATGAGGAGGAAGGCAACAAACGATTCCAGTTATGTTATTATTTTTTTGCAAAACAAGTTCGCTGTCCTGCAAAACTCTGACGTCAATCCCCCCGCATTTATCAACCTTTACAAAACCGTTGCTGTTGATATCTGTTACCATAAAACCAATGCGGTCAATATGTGCGTCAAGAAGTATGGTTTTGTCCGCATCTTTGTTTCCTAATACGGCGTAAAGATTTCCGTTCCGGTCGGTTGACACTTCCGCAAAATTATTGAGATACTTGTTTGCGATTTCGATTGCAGGCTCTTCGCTGCCCGAAACGCCGCCCGATGAACATAGTTCAAAAATTAGATTTTTAATATCCATATTTATTTTACTTTAAACCGTTTACAATTGACTTAAAGTGATTTCCTCTTTCTTCAAAATTCTTGTATAATCCGAAACTTGCACTTGCCGGCGATAATGAAACAATGTCGCCTGATTCGGAATTTTCAACCGCAGCCTTTACAGCTTCTTCCATATTGTTTACATTAATTATTTTTATAGTATTTTCATCATAATTATCTGCTTTTTTAACAGCTTCTTCAATCTTTGGTGCAGTGTTGCCAAGCAATATAAGAACTTTAACTTTATCGTTTATAACCGGGCCAAGCGGTTCATACGGTATGTGCTTATCATAACCGCCTGCAATAATAATTATTTTTTCATCGTACAGCGACAATGTGCCGAGAGCTGTTCTTGTCGGACTTGAAGCTATTGAGTCATTGTAATATTTAACACCGTTAAATTCACGCACAAATTCTGCTCTGTGTTCAACGCCGCCAAATGTTTTGGCAACCTTTACAATAGTTTCTGTATCTACTATTCCCCAAACGGCAGAAATAGCGGCAAGATAGTTCTCAACATTATGCATTCCCGGAATCTTTATATCCTTAATATCCATAATTTTAGTAACCTTACCGTAATCGCTGTAACAAATTGTTGTTCCGTCAAGATACGCGCCATTGTACAACTTTTCTTTAACACTGAATTTGGCAAGACTGCCTCTGACATCATTTGAAAAACCGTTGGTTATATCATTGTCAAGATTCAACACAGCCTTAGAAAATGCAGACTGATGTAAAATAATATTCTTTTTAGCGTCAATATATTCCTGCATATCCTTATGAATGTCAAGATGATTCGGTGCAAGATTTGTTACTACGGCAACATCGGGACTGCGGCGCATTGATATGAGCTGAAAACTTGAAAGTTCAACCACTGCGTAATCGGTTGGTTTAACAGATTCAATCTCGGGCAAAAGCGGTTTTCCGATATTACCTCCAAGGTGTACGTTTTGTCCGCTTGCCTTTAAAAATTCAGATATAATTGTAGTGGTTGTGGTTTTTCCGTCCGAACCTGTAACTGCAATAACTTTGCACGGGCACAAGTCAAAGAAAACTTCCATTTCAGAAGTAAGCACGACACCGTTTTTGCGTAAAGATACAAGTTCATCTTTATAGAACGGTGTTCCCGGGCTTCTGAAAACAATATCTGCGTCAATATTTGAAAGATAATTTTCGCCCAAAATAAGTTTGGCACCGTACTCTTCGGCTTTAATTCCGTTTCCACCGAGAGAATTAAAGTCTTTTTTATCACAGGCAATAACCTTTGCACCCTTATCGGAAAACATCTTTATAAGAGGAAGATTGCTTGTTCCGATTCCTATAAAGGCTACCTTTTTATTTTTTACATAACCAAAAAAATCGTTTATAGACGAATTCATTATATCCCTTCATTCTTTAGATTTATTCAAACATATTTTATTATACAGATTTTGTATAAAAATTTCAACTGTTGAGCCGTATTATGCTTTATAAAGATTAGGTCAGAATGTAATACTTTGCTTATTATACAGTTTATTAACACACTTTTAAAAACAATAACTTTAACTTAAAATTTATACTTGATTTTTGTGATTTGATTTGTTATAATAAACAACAGTGTTTGGAGAGATGTCCGAGTTGGCCGAAGGAGCATGATTGGAAATCATGTGTACGGTAATCACCGTACCAGGGGTTCGAATCCCCTTCTCTCCGCCAAAATTTAAACGCAGCAGATAAGCCAAAGTAACCTGAAACGGCTTGTCTGCTGCGTTTTTGTGTTTTATGAAAATTATAATTTTTTAGACCCCAATATTTTAATTATATCATTTTTACAAAGTGTATTCAATAGATTTAGATAAAATAAAATTATAAATATTTTCAATAAATCTATTGACAATGTTGATTTCATTATGTATAATATAGACAAGATAAAAGTTAAGGAGGTTTTAAACATGAAAGTAAAAAGACCTTTATACAATCACATTAAAAACTACTTACGGAGCTTGCCACCTAACAATTAACTCCCGATACATTAAGTAGAAATTAAAGCTAACCGATTGTGACAAAGCAACTGATAATTTTAATGTTATTAAACATATCTATTTTTAATCAAGTATATGCTTTGATGCAAACATACAATCTGATTTAAGTTAGAAAATAAACTTTCATTTAATATATTATTTCGTATATTCGCAGATTGTATTGCCTCAATATGTGAATGTTAATTAAAACTCATTGTATTGGGAATAAAACGGAACTTAATTATAATTTAATATTAGTAAAAATTTGTTTACGGTGGTTGGACCAATGAGAATTTAAGCTTTTGCTTAGTGTAACTAAGTACGGATACATAAAATAATTCGATTGGAGATTTTTCCAATGACATATTAAGTTTACATTAATGAAATAGTTTTTCGTTAATTTTAATGACAAATAACGTAAGAATCGAAAATCAAATGATTAAATAAAATATTTTGAATCTTTATAGTTAATATATTATTAATAATTGTAAATTTACAGAGTATTTTAGCAGGAGATTATTCCAATGTAATACTTAATTCTTAAACAAAACAATAAAATTTTGATTAAGGGGTGAGTCCAAAGTACAGTTAACTATCCCCAATTACGGAATCAAAATAAATTTCATCTGTTGAAGTGAAATTTTCATCACAATTCAGATATTAAACGCTCAAGCAGCAATAGTTGCTTGAGCGTATTTTATTTAGTCATCTAAACTCATAAAATATACTATACTAAAAAGTAATACTTCAAATATCTTTAAGGCTATTTATTATTCCAACTTTTATTAGAGCCCTTTTTAGATCCTTTATTTATAGATTCGTTTTACAAGTTTCTTAATAGGGTTTTGTGAAGTTTTTTACTGATTATTATTTCAAAATCTATGTTTTATATTGTCAAAAATGCTGTAAAAACTATGTAATTCGTAAATATTTTATTTAAATCGGTAGAAATGTAATTTAATTTATGTTAAAATATAAATGATTGATAATATAGAATTAATTGGAGGAACAAGATGAACCTTGACAGAGTCATAGCAGTACGAAATACCAAAACCATTTATCGTGACGGAGACAAGTGTGTTAAAGTTTTTAACAACAATTACTCAAAAGCCGATGTGCTCAACGAAGCTCTTAATCAGGCAAGAATTGAAGAAATCGGGCTTAATATACCAAAAATTCTTGAAGTTACTATGGTTGACGGAAAATGGGCTATTGTTTCTCAATACATCAAAGGAAAAACACTCTCACAGTTTATGAAAGAAAATAAAGATGAAACAGAAAAATATCTTGAAATGCTCGTAAATCTCCAAGTTGAAATTCATACTAAGACTTGCAGACTTCTTAATAAGCTTAAAGATAAGATGAATTACAAAATAATGGCAACAGACCTTGATGCAATCACAAGATTTGATTTACATACACGCCTTGAGGGAATGCCAAAGCACAATAAAGTCTGTCACGGAGATTTTTGTCCGCCTAATGTGATAATTACTGACAACGGCACGCCGTATATTATTGATTGGTCGCACGCTGCGCAGGGCAATGCTTCTGCCGACGCAGCACAAACGTACCTTTCACTCTATCTTGGATATGATAAAAATACTGCTAATGAGTATCTAAAACTGTTCTGTCAAAAAAGTAATACGGCAAAACAATACGTGCAAAAATGGATGCCGATTGTTGCAGCATCAAGGTTAATTGAGAGCAATGAACATGAGCGGGATTTTTTACTTAATTGGGTAAATGTTGTTGACTACGAATAAATAACAAAATTAAAAGGAGAGAGACAATGAAAATTACAGTATGTATAGGTTCTTCCTGCCACATTAAGGGTTCACGCCAAGTGGTGCATCTGCTTCAGGAACTTATCGAAAAAAATAACCTGGGCGATAAAGTTGAACTAGGCGGAACTTTTTGTATGAACAAATGTCAGCAGGGAGTTTGTGTGACGGTTGATGATGAATTTCATTCCGTAACTCCGAACACAGTAGAAGACTTTTTTGCAAAATCAGTCAAGGCTAAGGTGCAGCTATGATAATACAAATCTGTGTTGGTTCGTCCTGTCATCTCAAGGGCAGTGAACAACTTGTAAAGTTATTTCAAAATGCTGTTGAAAAATATAATCTGGATAACGAGGTTACACTTGCAGGAAGTTTTTGTATCGGGAAGTGCAATCGCATAGGTGTTACGATTCAGATTGACGATGATATTTTTACCGGAGTAACACCGGATAGTTTTGAAAGCTTTTTTAACGAAAACGTGCTTACAAGATTAGAAAAAGAAAGTGAGTGATAAAAGTGCAGGACTGTTTGACGCTGAAAAAATCAAATTGTAAGAACTGCTACAAATGCATACGCCATTGTCCTGTAAAATCAATTCGGTTTTCGGGAAACCAAGCACATATTATCAATAACGAATGTATTCTGTGCGGTCATTGCTTTGTGGTCTGTCCACAGAACGCGAAACAGATTGTTGATGAAACAGAAAAAGTTCGCGTTCTTATTCAAAGCGGAAATCCCGTCGTTGTAAGTCTTGCACCGTCTTTCATTGCTAATTACGACGGCGTCGGCATTGGTGCTATGAGAGAAGCCTTAAAAAAACTTGGATTTTATGATGCGGAAGAAACCGCAATCGGTGCGACCATTGTAAAAAAAGAGTATGACAGAATGGTTGACGAAGACAACAGAGATGTAATAATATCGTCTTGCTGTCACTCAATTAATTTGCTTATTCAAAAATATTTTCCAAAGGAACTTGAATGTCTTGCGGACGTTCTTTCCCCTATGCAGGCTCACTGCAAAGACATAAAGCAACGTATTCCTAACGCAAAGACAGTATTTATCGGTCCTTGCGTAGCAAAAAAGGATGAAGCGGAACACTATGACGATATTGTTGACGCAGTGCTGACCTTTGAGGAACTTACAGAATGGTTTAAAAAAGAAAACATTGAGCTAAATAAAGAAATTACAAAAATTGAAGAAAGCAAGGCACGATTTTTCCCAACCACAGGCGGTATTCTTAAAACTATGGCAAAAGATAATCCAAACTATACATATCTTGCCATTGACGGGGTAGAAAACTGCATTGCCGCTCTTCAGGATATTGAAAGCGGAAAAATTCACAATTGTTTTATTGAGATGTCATCTTGTGTGGGAAGCTGCATTGGCGGCCCCGTTATGGAAAAATATCACCGCAGTCCCGTAAAAGATTATATGGCAGTTGCAAACTTTGCCGGAGACAAAGACTTTGACGTTTCACAGCCTGATGCAGCCGATATAAGAAAATATTTTTCTATTATAGAATTAAAATCTAAAATCCCATCAGAGTATGAAATTCAAAACATATTGCATCAAATGGGAAAATTCTCACCCGAACAGGAATTAAACTGCGGTTCCTGCGGATATGACACCTGCCGCGAAAAAGCGATTGCAATTTTTCAGGGTAAAGCAGAAATTTCAATGTGTTTGCCGTATCTCAAAGACAAAGCTGAAAGTTTTTCCGATACAATTGTTAAAAACACTCCAAACGGCTTGATTGTTCTTAACGACGCTCTTGAAGTTCAGCAAATTAATTCTGCCGCATTAAAGATTTTAAATCTGCGCTCAGAATCCGATGTACTCGGCGACCAAGTCGTACGAATACTTGACCCGGGCATATTTATGAAGGTTCAACAAACCCAAAAAGGAATTTATAACGACAGAATTTATCTTGCAGAATATAACAGATTTGTTGAGCAAACAGTTATTCCCGCAAAAGAGAGCCATATGCTTATCTGTATTATGACCGATGTTACCGAGGAAGAAAACGAACACCAAAAGAAAGAAGAAATCAGCCGACAAACCGTTGAAGTAGCAGATAAAGTTGTTGACAAACAGATGAGAATTGTTCAGGAAATTGCTTCATTACTTGGTGAAACAGCGGCTGAAACAAAAATTGCATTATCAAAGCTTAAGGAGTCTATCGCAGATGAATGATTTATGTGCTGATATCGGATACAAAAGTATATTTCATTACGGCGAACAGCTTTGCGGTGACCATGTTGACATTGTTGAGCAAGGTGAAAACTCAACGGTTATTGTGCTTGCGGACGGACTCGGAAGCGGCGTTAAGGCGAGTATTCTTTCAACGCTGACATCCAAAATTATATCTACAATGATGGCAGAGGGCTTGTCGCTTGAAGAATGTGTTTCTACAATTGCGGCAACGTTGCCGGTATGTTCGGTAAGAGGCGTTGCATATTCTACGTTTACTATAATACATCTTATTGACAACAAGACTGCCGAACTGATACAATTCGACAATCCGCACATTATACTCATTCGCAACGAAGAAGTATACAATTATCCCGAAACAGAAATGAGTATAGGTGGAAAGCAAATCTACAAGTCGGTTATCAGACTTCAGGAAAATGATATTTTTATAGCTATGAGTGACGGATGCCCTCATGCAGGCATCGGTATTGCATATAATTTTGGCTGGAAACGAGACGACATTGCAGAGTTCATGCAAAGCCTTGCACCTGCCGGATACACTGCAAAAACTTTATCTACAATTCTTGTTGATGAGTGCAACAAACTTTACGGCGGTGAACCGGGTGATGACGCAACAGCGTGCGTAGTCAGAATAAGAAAAAGAGTTCCTATGAATCTGCTTTTTGGACCGCCATCCAACCGTGATGACTGCGACAGAATGATGAGCTTGTTTTTCTCTAAAGGCGGCAAACATATTGTATGCGGCGGCACAACCTCGTCAATTGCCGCAAAATGGCTTGGAAAACCAATCAGAGCAACACTAAATTATGAAAGCAGTGATGTTCCCCCTACGGCAGAAATTGAGGGCGTTGATTTGGTGACAGAGGGCGTTATAACAATAAACAAAGTTCTTGAATATGCCAAGGACTATTTGAGTGACAATGAAAAATATGAAATATGGAGTTTAAATAACGACGGTGCTTCAAAGATTTGCAGACTGCTTTTTGAAGAAGCCACCGACATTAACTTTTATGTTGGAAGAGCGGTAAACCCCGCTCATCAAAATCCCGATTTACCTATTAACTTTAACATAAAAATGAACTTGGTTCAGGAACTTTCAAAAGCTCTGAAACAAATGGGAAAGAAAATTAAGGTGAGTTATTTTTAAGGTAAGTTAATTTTAAGGAGTGCTAAAACGATGAGAAAATTTGACACCAAAGTCCAACACCTTAAATATAAGGTGCTCAGGGAAGTTGCCAGACAAGCATGGAATGAAACCTTACTTGAAAAACTTGTGGACATTCCGAAAATCATAGTTCCGGGCAAAACTCCGACTATGAGATGCTGCGTTTACAAGGAACGTGCTATTCTTGGCGAACGGGTTAAGTTGGCTATGGGCGGAAACAAAGAAAATCCAAATGTGGTAGAAGTTATTGACATTGCGTGTGACGAATGCCCCGCAGCCGGATATGAGGTTACAGATTCTTGCAGAGGATGCCTTGCCCACAGATGTGAGGATGTGTGCAAACGAGGAGCTATTTCATATGACAATAACCACGTTGCACATATTGACAAGTCAAAATGCGTTGAGTGCGGACAATGCGCAAAAGTCTGTCCATACACAGCCATTATTAATCGAAAAAGGCCGTGCCAGAATGCCTGCAAAATCAAGGCTATCGCAATTAACGAAGAAAATGCCGCTTCAATTGATAACAATACCTGCATTTCATGCGGAGCCTGTGTGTATCAGTGCCCGTTCGGCGCAATTACAGATAAATCATATATTTTAAATGTTATTGACTTGATTAAGAAAAGCGAACAAGGCAAAAAATATAAGCTGTATGCTGTTGTCGCTCCGTCAATTTCGAGCCAGTTTACATATGCAAAACTTGGTCAGGTTATAAGCGGGTTAAAAGAACTCGGTTTCCATACGGTTGTTGAAGCCGCTTTGGGTGCCGATATGGTTGCTCAGGCAGAATCAAAAGAACTTGCCGAAAAAGGATTTTTGACAAGCTCATGCTGTCCTGCGTTTGTGTCCTATGTTAACAAGGCATACCCTGAGTTAAAACAATATGTTTCGCACAACCTCTCCCCTATGGCTGCCATTTCAAAATACATTAAGGACACAACCGAAAACGCAAAAATTGTATTCATAGGACCGTGCGTTGCCAAAAAGGCAGAAGCTCAGCTTGATTCTGTAAAGCCGTATATTGATTCCGTGCTTACTTTTGAGGAACTTCAGGCTTTGTTTGACAGCCGAGATATTGATATTACAACGCTTGATGAAGATGTTCTTGACAACGCCTCATATTTTGGCAGAATTTTTGCCCGCTGCGGAGGACTTGCCGACGCCGTTGCCGAAGGTCTTAAGGAACAGGGGCTTGAAGATTTTGAGCTTAACGCAATTTCATGTGACGGAATTGAGGAGTGCAAAAAGGCTCTGCTTAAAAAGAGAAAAAATGTTTTGAAAGAAAACTTTATTGAGGGCATGGCGTGCGTCGGAGGTTGTATCGGCGGTGCAGGATGCCTTACTCACGGCGAGAAAAACAAAGCCCAGGTGGATAAATACGGAAAAGAAGCACTTGAAAAAACGATTTTAGACGCTATTTCAGTGCTAAAGTAAATAGATATATACATTCAAAAGGTGAGCGCAAATACGCTCACCTTTTTTTGCAAAAACCACACAAAAAAAGCAACCGACGCTTTGTTCGGTTGCTTCTTAGGGGGTATATTGGATTATAGAAGGAATGTATCAAAGTTATAAAGAAATAAGCATTGACATAACAAATAAAAGAAAACTTCAACAAATTATGTTTATTTTAAAACTCCACAAAATTACAAAAAACTCAATTATATATCAATGCTTATCTCTATTCAAATTCATCATCTATATTGTACATAAGCTATAATAACAAATCAATTGCATTTGCAACATAATCAAAATTTCATTGTAAAACTTTTTAAAGTAATTTTGTTAAAAACGTCTAAATAATGCCTATATAATATAAAAATCGAATTGATATAATTCTTCAATAGAAAAACAACAAACAAAAGACATAGTCTGCGGAATCTTCCGTAATGACCATGTCTTTGATTTTTAAAACAGAATCGTACTTATTTTGTTTGCAAAAAGCAGAATTTTCAACCGACTATAAACATCTCAGGAATGTGACTCCTCAGAATTTTAGCGGAGCATCTAATCCTAACCAGAATTTAAAATGTCCCCCGCCGACTTAGGAGTGAGGGACATCTGTATTATTTATAATTATATATTTTAATTAATTTCAAAAAGGACTTTTACAATATTTCTCCGCTGCCAATTGGCAGAATCCGATTTGATTATTACTGTCAGTGATTCCCTCTCGGCAAATATGTGGTATGAAGAAGTTCGTGAGCCTTATGCGTTCCGGGTTTTTCAAAATAATCTTCATAAATCATCTTAACCACGGGGCTCTCGTCACTGCTTCTAAGTGCACAATTTTCATCATAATTATAAAGCGCCTTAGAGCGAAGTGCCTTATAATCAACATAATTGCTGACTTTATCGCTTCTAATCGGCTGACCTCCGCCATTAATGCAACCACCCGGACAAGCCATAACCTCAACCATTTGGTAGTCTGCTTCACCGCTTTTTATTTTTTCAATCAGTTTTCTTGCATTACCAAGCCCTGAGGTCACTGCAACCTTAACTTCAACTCCCGCAACTTCGTACTTTGCTTCTCTAATCTGTTCGGGACCTCTTACCTCTTTAAATTCAACAGCCTTAAAATCGCCGTCAAGCATTCTTGCCGCAGTACGCAAAGCAGCTTCAAGGACACCGCCTGTTGCACCGAATATTGCGCCACCGCCCGTTGCTTTGTTGAACGGAGCGTCATAATCTTCATCTTCCAGGTCTGCAAAGTCAATGCCTGTGCTCTTTATCATCCTTGCAAGCTCTCTCGTTGTAAGTGCAACGTCAACATCGTCAAATTCCTTTGAGCGAAGTTCCTGACGTGTTACCTCAAATTTTTTACCTGTACAGGGAATAACGCTGACAACAAACATTTTTTCGGGGTCGATGTTGTATTTTTCTGCGTAATAGCTTTTTAATATTGCGCCAAACATTGCCTGAGGTGATTTGCAGCTTGACAGGTGCGGAAGCATTTCCGGATAGTAATGCTCGGCAAATTTAACCCAGCCTGGACAGCAGGAAGTGAACATCGGCAAAGTTTCGTGATTGGTGATTCTCTGCACAAGTTCGTTAGCCTCCTCAAGTATTGTAAGGTCGGCTGTAAAGTCCATATTAAATATCTTGTCTACACCAAGTCTGCGAATTGCCGAAACCATCTTTCCCTCAACATTGGTACCTATCGGCATATCAAAACTTTCTCCAAGAGTAGCCCTGATTGACGGAGCAGTGTAGAACACAACATATTTATCGGGGTCGGCAAGAGCCTCCCACACTTCATCTACATTGCTCTTTTCGTATAAAGCGCCGACGGGACAACTTACAATACACTGTCCGCAGCCAACACACGGCGAATCATTGAGACTTCTGTCAAACGGTGAACCAACGTGCACTTTATATCCGCGGCGAATAGGTCCGATAACAGACACAGACTGCACATTTTTGCAAACCGAAACACAACGCATACAATTTACACACTTATTGTTATCACGAACGATATACGGAGATTGGTCGTCAATCTCATATACCGGTTCTTCTGACGGGAATCTGTCTTCATCAACATTGTATTCCATTGCAAGTTTTTGAAGTTCACAGTGGTTGTTTCTGATACAAGATAAACATTTTTTATGATGGGTAGAGAGCAAAAGTTCAATAGTTGTTTTTCTTGAAGCCCTTACCTTTGGAGTATTTGTTAAAACCTCCATTCCGTCTTCTGCCGGAATTACACAAGCTGCGGTTAGTCCTCGTCTGCCTTTTACTTCAACCATACAGACACGGCAAGAACCGATACAATTTATTTCCTTTAAATAGCAGAGAGTAGGAATTTCAATTTTTGCTGCCTTTGCAGCCTGCAAAATAGTATAACCTTTCGGCACCGATACAGGAATTCCGTTAATTGTAAGATTTATCATATCCATAATTATCCCCTCCTTAATGCACTTCAATAGCCCGGAATCGGCAGTTATTCATACATACGCCGCACTTAATACACTTATCCTGGTTAATAACATGCGGTGTTTTAACCTTGCCTGTGATAGCATTTGCAGGGCAGTTTCTTGCACAAAGCGTACAGCCCTTGCACTTATCGGAGATAATTTCATACTTTTTGAGAGCCTTACACACTGCGGCAGGACAAGTCTTATCCTGAATATGCGCAATATATTCGTCTCTGAAATAATTCATTGTTGAAAGAATTGGATTTGGGGCAGTTTGACCGAGAGCACAAAGTGAAGAAAGCTGCATATGCTTTGCAAGCTCTTCAATCTTATCAAGGTCTTCCATTGTACCTTTTCCCTTTGTAATTTTATCGAGTATTTGAAGAAGTCTGCGAGTTCCTACACGGCATGGCGTACATTTTCCGCAGCTTTCATCTACGGTAAATTCAAGATAGAACTTGGCAATATCTACCATACAGGTATCTTCGTCAAGAATAATCATTCCGCCCGAGCCCATCATTGAACCGAGCTTGATAAGACTGTCATAGTCGATAGGCGTATCAATATGCTTTGCGGGAATACAGCCTCCCGAAGGACCGCCTGTCTGAGCAGCCTTAAATTTCTTACCGTTTGGAATACCTCCGCCGATTTCCTCTATAATTTCACGAAGTGTTGTGCCCATCGGTATTTCAACAAGTCCTACATTGGTAATTTTGCCACCAAGCGCAAAAACCTTTGTTCCCGGGCTTGTCGGTGTTCCCATTGAAGTAAACCATTCGCTTCCTTTTAAAATAATCTGAGCAATATTTGCATAGGTTTCAACATTGTTAAGGACAGTCGGTTTGCCAAAAAGTCCCTTTACCGCAGGGAAAGGCGGTCTTGGACGAGGTTCGCCTCGATGACCTTCGATTGAGGTCATAAGCGCAGTTTCTTCTCCGCATACAAAAGCACCGGCTCCAAGGCGAATCTCTATATCAAAGTCAAAGCCCGAGCCAAAAATATTCTTGCCCAAAAAGCCCATACTTCTTGCCTGATCAATTGCAATTTGCAGTCTTTGAACGGCAATTGGATATTCCGCCCTTATATATACGAAACCGTGATGAGCTCCGATTGCATAACCTGCAATTGCCATAGCCTCAATGATGCACTGTGGATCGCCTTCAAGTATGGAGCGGTCCATAAATGCTCCGGGGTCTCCCTCATCGGCGTTACAACAGACATACTTTACATCATTTACACTCGCCTTGGCAAAAGACCACTTTCTGCCTGTCGGGAATCCTCCGCCGCCTCTTCCACGAAGTCCCGAGGCGGTAATTTCATTGATTACATCGTCGGGAGTCATTGTTGTCAGCGCCTTTGCAAGGGCTTGATAACCGTCAACCGCAATATACTCGTTAATATCTTCGGGGTCAATAACGCCGCAGTTACGGAGAGCAATTCTCAACTGCTTCTTATAAAAATCCGTTTCGGACAATGAAATTATAGAACCGTCGGTATGTACTGTTTCTTTATATAAGAGGTCTTTTACGATGTTTCCCTCTTTAAGATGTTCTTTTACTATTCTTTGAACACCCTCGGGAGTTGCCTGAGAATAAAAGGCTCCTTCCGGGTACACAATCATAATCGGGCCCAGAGAGCAAAGTCCAAAGCAACCGGTTCTTACCACAAGGATTTCATCTTCAAGCCCATTATCCTTGAGAGATTTATGCAGTGCGTCAAGAACCTTTTTGCTTCCCGAAGAAGTACAGCCTGTACCTCCGCAAACAAGTACCTGCTTGCGATAGCCGGTTTCTTTTGCAAGCTTCTCACCCTCAGAAGCCACAATTTCTCTTACCTGAACAATCTTTTCGTGTTCCTGTTTAATTCTGTTAAGTTCTTCAAGCGTCATACGGATTTGCCCCCTTTCTCAATATAGCTGTCAATAATTTTGCCCACCTGATCAGGAGTCAATTTTCCGTACACCTCATCATCAATCATCATTACGGGAGCAAGTCCGCACGCCCCCACACAGCGACAGGAATCAATTGAGAACATTCCGTCCGGGGTACACTCACCGCTTGTGATTCCAAGTTTCTTTTCAAGCTCGGCAAGAATTTTGTCTGCACCCTTTACATAACACGCAGTACCCAGACAGACGCTTATCCTGTGTTCGCCCTTTGGGGTAAGGCTGAACTGGGAATAAAAGGTTGCAACGCCATAAACCTCGCTGAGAGAAATTCCTAAACCGTCAGCCACAGACTGTTGAACTTCTATCGGCAGGTAACCGAAAATTCCCTGCGCTTCTTGCAACACAGGGAGCAAAGCACCGGGCACATCTTTGTACTTTGCAATTACTTCTTTTAGCTTTTCATCCTGAGCAGACGTGCTCTTGAAAGCAAAAAGAGTTTTCTCAGACATAAAAATACCTCCAATTTTGAATTATTTATTTACTTGTACATACAATTATACAATATAGCGAAGAATAAAACAATATTTTTTTGAATATCGTAATATATGACTATTTTGATTGTTAAAAAATTATCAACTCAAAATTAAGTCCTGTGCAATAATTCCATTTATTTATTCATATTTTAAAATTTACTGTATTTATTTTGCCGATAAATTGTACTTAATTTGTTCTTACTTGATTAGAGTTCAAGCGTATTTATTATTCTAATTTAGAATATTGAACATCGAAGATAATATTTTCCATAAATTGCATATTATTATCACAAAAGTTTTAATATTAAAAGAATTAAATTTAGTGTTTTGGTATAAAATGCATATATGATAATTTATTCAATAGATAAAAACAGGGTTTTTGTTGAAAAACCAACTTAAAAGTGATAAAATTGAATTGTTGTATTTATAAGATTAAAAATTCAGATAACAGATTGAAGCATATATGCTCAGGGGGAAAGGTTATGTTAAGGGATTTGAAACCTACTGACCGAATAAACGGTTTTGACGTAAGGCCGGGACATTATACAATAAACGGTGCTACGCCGGTGCGCGGCGGTGTTAATTTTACCGTCAGCTCATTCTATGCAACTTCAGTAACCCTTTTGCTTTTTAAGACACGTGCCAAAGAACCATATGCACGTATTCCGTTTCCGGATTCATTCCGCGTCGGAAAAACTTACTCTATGATAGTTTTCGGACTTGAAATTGACAAGTTTGAGTACGCTTATGCAATTGACGGTCCATATGATAAAGACAAAGGTCTTATTTTTGACAAAACAAAATATGTTCTTGACCCATATGCAAAGGCCGTAACAGGTCAGAGCAATTGGGGCGAAAAACAGGACGACAGCTGCGTTTACAAAGCCCGTGTTGTATTTAACGATTACGACTGGGGCAATTTTTCAATGCCGTCTCACCCACTTGAGGAATTGATAATTTATGAGCTTCACGTGAGGGGCTTTACAAAAGATAAATCTTCGGGGGTTGAAAATCCCGGAACCTATGCCGGAATCCGAGAAAAAATTCCGTATCTCAAAGAGCTTGGCATTAATGCTGTTGAACTTATGCCGATATTTGAATTTGACGAGATGGGTTCTTATCGCAAATTCAACGGTGAACAGCTGTATGACTATTGGGGCTACAACACAGTCTGTTTTTTTGCGCCCAACACAAGCTATGAAGCGGACCATGAGCACAACCGTGAGGGCACGGAGCTAAAGCAACTCATCAGAGAACTTAAAGAAAACGGAATTGAAGTAATCCTTGACGTTGTGTTTAACCACACAGCCGAGGGCAATGAGGACGGTCCGTTCTTTAGCTTTAAGGGAATTGATAATAATATATACTATATGCTTACGCCGGACGGAAAATACTATAATTTCAGCGGCTGCGGAAATGTTCTTAACTGCAACCACCCTATCGTCAGAGATTTTATTAAAAATTGTCTGAGATATTGGGTTACAGAGTATAAAATTGACGGTTTTCGTTTTGACCTTGCTTCTATTCTCGGAAGAAACGAAGATGGCTCTCCTATGGACCAGCCGCCGTTGCTAAAGAGTCTTGCTTTTGACCCTATTCTCGGAAATGTTAAATTGATTGCAGAAGCTTGGGACGCAGGCGGACTGTATCAGGTAGGAAGCTTTCCGTCATGGAACAGGTGGGCTGAATGGAACGGCAAATACCGTGACGACATGCGCCGCTTTCTTAAGGGCGACAGCAACCTTGCATGGACTGCGGCTCACAGGCTGACAGGTTCAAAAGACTTATATAATCCTGTTCACAGAGGTCAAAACGCTTCTGTTAACTTTTTGACCTGTCACGACGGTTTTACTCTTTATGATTTGTATTCATACAATGAAAAGCACAATTTTAAAAACGGCTGGAACAATACAGACGGAGCCAATGACAATAACAGCTGGAACTGCGGTTTTGAGGGAGAAACCACTGACGGAAATATAAACGCTTTGCGCATTAAGATGATAAATAATGCTTTTGCAACATTAATGTGCAGCCGAGGTGCAGCATTATTTCTTGCCGGCGATGAGTTTTGCAATACTCAGTTTGGAAACAACAATCCGTATTGTCATGACAATATTATTTCTTGGCTCGACTGGTCAAGAAAAGAAAAGTATAAAGACGTATTTGAATTTTTCAAATATATGATTGCCTTTCGCAAACGCTTTCATGTAATAACACGAAACAGACAAGAAGCAACGTGCAGTTTTCCGTCTGAAAGCATACATTCTGAAATTCCGTGGAACACAGATTTTAATGTAAACACACGAATGATTGCGGTAATGTATGCAGGAGCTTCGGATAAAAATCCGTCGCTTGATGAAATTGTTTATTTCGGCGTTAATGCATATTGGGGCACGGTAAACGTTGAGCTGCCCGCACTTCCCACAGGTTATGCGTGGAAATTATATATTGACACAGGCAGAAACTCAAACGAAGTAATTACGGAACACCTTAATATTTTTCTGCATGACAGGCATTACGCAATGCAGGGCAGGTCTGTAATTGCCGCAGTTGCCGAAAAAATATACTGATTATTTTTTCAGCAATAATTATTCGAGGATAAAGTATTAATGTTACCTACAAGAGAAGAAGCCGAAAAAATATTAAAAGAAGCTGAAAAATGCAATCCCGGTGCATGGAGCAACCACAGCAGAATTACCGCCTGTTGTGCTGAAAAAATAGCCGAAAAATTTGACGGCTTAGATTCGGAAAAAGCATATATTCTGGGACTTTTGCACGATATAGGAAGAAAATTCGGAGTAAGTCATCTCAGGCACGTTTCTGACGGATATTCGTATATGATGTCTTTAGGGTTTGACGAAGCGGCAAAAATTTGTCTTACTCACTCATTTAACAGTCAGACTTTAGATGACTATATCGGCAGGTTTGACACCACAAAAGATGAGCTTAGATTAATTGAAGACAAGCTCAAATCCATTGAAATGAATGACTATGACAGGTTAATTCAGCTTTGCGATTCACTGGCGGGTTCCGAAAAAATTCTGAATATTGAAGAGCGTATTGCGGATGTTAAACGCAGATACGGACAGTATCCACAAGAAAAGTGGAATAAAAACTTGCAGTTAAAACAATATTTTGAAAATAAAATCGGTAAAGATATATACACAGTAGTAGGTAAAGACCATTTCAAAATTTAGAATTTAAGCAATTTTTTGCTTTAATATCAAAGTTTGCGACACCTTAGAAGCGAAGGGCTTTAGAATCTACATTAAATTTAAAAGGCAGCGTTAATTATTTATTAACGCTGTCTTCAATTATTTAAAACAATTAATAAACTGACAAACAAAACCGATCGGGTGCTTTTCGGCAACCCGACCGGTTTTTAAGGTGTTATTTGGTTTCAAATGTGAATTTATCATCTTTGTAGTCACACTCAACGGAAAAATTTTCTTTAATCCTGCCGTCAAGCATATACTCGGATAATGTATCCTCAATTTCGCTTTGAATAGCTCGGCGAAGAGGTCTTGCACCGTAATTATCATCAAAGCCCTTATCGGCAATTGCTGAAACCGCCGCATCGGTAAATGTGATTTTAATATCCATATTTTCAAGACGCTTTGCAAGTGTATTGAGCATCTTCTTAGCAATTTGCTTGATTTCGTCCTGAGTAAGTTTATTGAACACAATTATGTCATCAACACGGTTAAGGAATTCCGGACGGAACACATTGCGAAGCTCGCCCATAACAAGTTCCTTGATATCCTTTTGTGAATTATCTTTTTCGGAATCGTCTTTCTTAAAGCCAAGCGAGTTCTGCTTTTCCGTAATAAGTCTTGCACCGACGTTTGAAGTCATAATTATTACGGTGTTCTTAAAATCTACCGTTCTGCCCTGAGAGTCGGTCAAACGACCGTCTTCAAGAATCTGCAAAAGCATATTGAATACATCGGGATGAGCCTTTTCAATCTCATCAAAGAGCACTACCGAGTAAGGTTTTCTTCTTACCTTTTCGGTAAGCTGTCCGCCCTCTTCAAATCCTACATATCCCGGAGGTGAACCGATAAGTTTAGACACCGTGTGCTTCTCCATATATTCACTCATATCAAGTCTGAGCATTGCATTTTCGTCGCCGAACATTGCCTGAGCAAGAGCCTTGCACAATTCGGTTTTACCGACACCGGTAGGTCCGAGGAATATAAACGAGCCGACAGGACGCTTCGGGTCTTTAAGTCCAACCCTGCCACGGCGAATTGCCTTGGCAATTGCAGAAACTGCTTCATCCTGACCGATTACTCTTTCGTGAAGGACTTTCTCCATATTCAGCAAACGTTCGCTTTCCTCTTTGGTAAGCTGAACAACAGGTACACCTGTCCAATCAGAAACTATCTGAGCAATAACTTCGGCTGTAACCTCGCCGGAATTAGTTTTCTGGTTATCCTGCCACTCTTTTCTTGCCTTATCAAGCTTAGCCTGAACCTCTTTTTGTTCATCACGAAGTTTTGCGGCACGCTCAAAATCCTGTTCGTTGATTGCGCTTTCCTTTTCCTTGTCATAATCGGCAATTTGGTCTTCAAGCTCCTTGACATCACTCGGCGATGTAAGAGAAGCAAGTCTTACCTTTGAGCAACCCTCATCAATAAGGTCGATAGCCTTATCAGGCAGGAAACGGTCTGCGATATATCTTGAGGAAAGCTTAACGGCAGCGTCAATTGCTTCATCGGTAATTTTTACCTTGTGGTGAGCTTCGTAGCTGTCACGAAGTCCTTTAAGAATTTGAACTGCCTGTTCCTGAGTAGGTTCGCCAACCTTAACAGGCTGGAAACGACGCTCAAGCGCTGCATCCTTTTCAATATATTTTCTGTATTCATTAATGGTTGTTGCACCGATTACCTGGAAATCGCCTCTTGCAAGGGACGGTTTAAGAATATTTGCTGCGTCCGCACTGCCCTCGGCTGCACCGGCACCGACAATTGTATGAAGCTCATCAATAAAGAGGATAACGTTTTTGCTCTTCTTAACCTCATCAATTGCTGCCTTTATACGTTCCTCAAAGTCACCTCTGTACTTTGCACCGGCTACCATACCGGTAAGGTCAAGGCTTACAACCTTTTTGTCTTTCAAAATTTCAGGCACATTACCCTTGGCAATCTCAAGTGCCAATCCCTCTGCAACTGCGGTTTTACCTACACCCGGTTCACCGATAAGAACAGGATTGTTCTTGGTACGACGTGACAAAATCTGAATTACACGTTCAATTTCTTTTTCACGTCCGATTACAGGGTCAATTTCGCCGTTTTTGGCTGCCTGAGTCAAATCTCTGCCGAATTTTTCAAGCGCAGAGCCGCCTTGTTTGCCACCCTGGGGCTGTCCGAAACCTCCCATATTTTCTGAGAAGTTACCTTCGCCACCGCTCTGCATACTGCCCTCAATAGCCTGCACTATTGCTTCAGCGCTAACGCCAAGCTCATTGAGGAAAGCAACCGCATAGCTGTCGCTTTCGGAAATTACGGCAAGAAGCAAATGTTCTGTGCCTACATAGCCGCTGCCCATTCTTGAGGATATAAGCATTGCGGATTTAAGTACACGCTTTGTGCGCGGTGTAAAGTCATTTGGTGTCAGCGTTGTTGATGCGGCTATGCCGTCAACTCCGCTGATTTTATCGCTGAGGGCTTGTTCAGTAACGCCGCATTGCTGAAGTGCGGCAGCAGCTACACCCGAACCCTCTTTTAACAAACCAAGCAAAATATGTTCTGTTCCTACATAGTTATGTCCCATATCTTGTGCAGTTTCAACTGCAAGGTTAAGTGCGGTGTTTGCCTTTTGAGTAAAGCCTCTAAATTCATACATAATATTACCCCCTGTCAGATTTGATTGGGAAGATTTTGGCGAGTGTTAATCGCCGTAGCATTTATATTAAGCCAAAGCCGATTGAATCAACTTTGCTCTTTCAATATCTCTTTCGTGCGGTGAAAGATTCTTGTTAAGATTTACGGAAAGCGTTGCAGGCTCAACCGATAGCATAAGCTTGTCAACGGTTTCTGTTGAAACATTTTTGATTTGTCCCGACACAATGCCAAGACGTACGTTTGAAAGCAGTTTCAAAGCCTCATCGTGAGAAATTACAAGCGCTGATTTCAGTATGCCAAGGCTTCTGCTGATTGCATCCTGAATGTCAATACTCGAACACAGCCTTGTGCGGGCCTGATTTTCCTGAGAAATAAGCTGCATTGTAATATTCTTAAGGTTTTCAATAGCTGCTTTTTCAGAGATACCAAGTGTTACCTGATTTGAAAGCTGGTAGAGCGCACCGTTAGGTTCTGTTCCTTCCCCGTGTGCACCTCGGATAGTAAGTCCAAGCTTTGAAAGATTACCTGCAATTCTTCCTATTGCTCTGCTTTTTTCAAGAGCAGGCAAATGAAGCATTACCGAAGCACGCATACCCGTTCCGAGATTTGTAGGACACTGAGTAAGATAACCAAGTTTGTCATCAAAAGCAAAATCAAGGTTTTCATCAAGCAACGTATCAAGCTTATCGGCTATGTCGTACGTATCTTCAAGCGACAAACCGTTATTGATTACCTGAAGCCTTATGTGGTCTTCTTCGTTAATCATAATGCTGATGCTCTCGTCCTTGCTCAGAAGCAATGCCCTGCCCTGTGATTCGCTGATAAATTCAGGACTGACAAGTCTTCTTTCAACAAGGGACACACCCTGCTGAGGTGTGAGCTCAGACATTCTGATAAAAGAAAAATCTTTTGAAATGGGGCTGTTGCTGTTTTCAATTGCGCTTTTTACCTTTTCGATTATCTTTTCCTTGTCCTGGGTACTAAGCCTACACGGAAACGGATAATCTTTCAGGTTTCTTGCAAGTCTGACTCTGGTTGAAATTACAACATCATTACTCATTTTTAAGCCTCCATTTCTTTGATTTTATCTCTAAGTTCTGCGGCGTGTTCAAAGTTTTGTTCCTTAACAGCTTTGTCAAGTTCAGCCTTAAGAGCCTTTATCTTATCTTCTTTGGTCTGCTCGGCGGGCTTTTCTGTTTTAGCATTTTCAGCTCGTTTGCTGTTTTTGCCGCAATGGGTTGTGTTGCCGTGTATTCTGCGAATTGACGGATATAACTCATCGGCAAAAACGTCATAGCACTTTGCGCAACCTACATGACCTGTCTTGGCAATCTCGGGATAAGTAGTGCCGCAGAACTCGCAGCGAGTTGCCTGAGTTCTTGCAGGAAGAACATTTCCGAAAAAGCTTCCGAGGAAGTTTGAAAACTCATCTTCCATATCTGAGAACACATTAGTGTATCCCATTTTCTTTGCACAATCACTGCACAAATCATATTCCTTAAATTCACCGTTTATTATAGTTTTAACATGTGTATTAGCATTGTTTGCACCACATTTTTGACATTTCATAAATTATACCTCCATTCAACTGTTGAGAGTAAGTAACATATTTTTAAACAAGTCCGCTCGAATTGTATCACGCTTATCCTGTTCAATATGTGACAATGTTCTGTCGGATAATGCCGACGCAATGATTTTTGCCGAACGCAAATCAATTATTTGGCGCCCAAGCATATTGTGAAGCATCGCTTCGGCAGCCGCTTTGTCAAGAGTATTGCCAACCGAATTTATTATATGCATAAGGGCGGTTCCCTTATCCATCTTAACACGGCTTATTCGGATATAACCTCCGCCGCCTCTGCGGCTTTCTACCATATAACCCTGTTCAGGCGTGAATCTTGAAGTTATTACATAATTTATCTGGCTCGGCACGCAACCCAAGTTTCCTGCAAGTTCATTTCGCTGGATTTCTGCGCTGCCGTTTTGTTGTTCAAGCATTTCAAGAATGTATTGAGCAACTAAATCACTCATTCTCATTTATGTCGCCTCTTTTCTGCACATTGCTGTGCTTCTTTCGGGTTCTCTCAACCTTTTGACTATATTATAGCCTCAAGGTCAGGCAAAGTCAAAGTCAATTAAAGTCAAATTTTATATAATAATCTTACTTATGCTCTGATATTCTTAATTATTCTTTTATTTCCTAACAAATCAAAATATTTTTGACTTTTTCTGACTTTCACTTTCAAAAAAACAAGCCTGATTTTGGGAATGATAATCTCCAATTCGGCTTGTCCATAAATATAATTAATAAAAAACCGTTTGATACGGTTGTATCAAACGGTAATTAAATTATTTTAACTTTAAAAATTACTTGTTAACTATATCCTTAAAGCCTTTGCCTGCCTTGAATGCAGGAACCTTTGAAGCAGGAATTTCGATTGAGTTGCCTGTTCTTGGATCAACGCCTGTTCTTGCGTTTCTCTGACGCTGCTCAAATGTACCAAAACCTGTGAGTTGGATTTTGTCACCCTCTGCTACTGCCTTAATGATTGTATCAATTGTTGCGTTAAGTGCTTTTTCTGCATCCTTCTTTGTAAGTCCGCTCTGTTCTGCAATTGCAGCTATCAGTTCAGTTTTTTTCATTAAAAAATACCTCCAAGTTATTTTTGATTTATTTTAACTTCATCCCATAGGGAGTCGAGTTGTGAAAGTGGTGCCGATTTCATATCAATATTACGCTCTTTTGCAAGAGCCTCTACCTTTGAAAAACGGTCTGTAAATTTGTCACAAGCATCGTAAAGTGCGTGTTCACTGTCTATGTTAAGCAAGCGTGCAACATTAACCGCCGAGAATAAAACATCACCAAGCTCTTCACGCTGGTTTTCTTCATCATCACTTAGTATTGCCGCTTTCAGCTCGTGACACTCTTCATAGAGTTTTTCAAGCGCACCCTCTGCACTGGCCCAGTCAAAACCGGTTTTTGCGGCTTTTTGCTGGATTTTTGTGCTTCGCATAAGAGAAGGTAACGCCTTTGACACGCTCTGCATTGCTTCAGCCTGTGATTTTTGGGATTTAGTTTTCATCTTGACTGCATCCCAACTTTGGAGTGCTTCTTCGGTGTTGTTAGCTACAACCGTTCCAAAAACATGGGGATGACGTGTGATTAGTTTTTTGCAAACACCATCACAAACGTCTTCGATATTAAAGCTGTTTTTCTCGCTTTCAATTTCCGAATGAAGCGCAACCTGAAGCAGTACGTCGCCAAGTTCCTCTTTCAGCAGCTCGGTATCGTCCGTATCTATCGCTTCAATTGCTTCATAGGTTTCCTCAATAAAATTGGAACGAATGGATTTATGGGTTTGCTCTCTGTCCCACGGACATCCGCCCGGCGACCTGAGAATTTTTACTATTTCAACAAGGTCGTTAAAATTATAGTTCTGCTTTTCCTTAAAATCCATTTTCTATCCATCTCCGTTATCTTTAAGAGCTGTCAATACAACCCACAATTACTTATTTTAACCAATAAGATGCCATTTTTCAAGTACTTTTGCAATTTTTTCGCCTTTTGGCAAAAATTTTATTTCCGTTGATGTAAATGTTTTCATAAGTAACAAAACAATAAAATAAACTACAATTGCTGCCAATACTGAAATAATTGTTGATATTCTCTGAGGAATAATATTATTCAGCCACATATTTATGAAAAATGCCGTAGCAGAACTAAAAACTGAACCAATCAACGGCTTTACCGTTGTTCCGAAAAAGTCGGGTACAACTTTTGAATTTTTGATAAGCAAATACATTCCAACCACAAAACTGATTGCATATGCAATCAAGGAACCTGTGGTTGCACCCTGAATGTTTATTTCCGGTATGCTTACAAACATCCATGTGGTACCAATTTTTATCAGCATACACATTGTGTATATTTTCATCGGAAGCTTTACCTTTCCGATAGCATTCAGCATACTGCAAACAGGAGTAATTGCGGCAGTAAATATTGTGGTTATGCCCATAAGCGTAAGAACATTGCCGCCAATATCAACCAAAGCTCGGTCAGAATATATAAGTCCCATTATCGGATGCGCAAGCACACAAAGTCCAAACGCCATCGGCAAGGTAAACATCATAGTCATTCTGACTACTGTATTAATTGACCTTTTAAGCTCTGTTTTGTCGCCCTTTGTCCAGGCACTTGTAACGTTCGGCGTTGCGCTTGAACCAAACACCTGAGTTACAGAGTTGACAAGCTGCATAAGTGTGATTGCAGCCGAATAACATCCCAGCAAACTGGTATGAATTGTAATCGGTTGCTGGAAGAAAACGTCATCAGAATAATACTGGCTGTACTGCGAGTACAAAGCGTCGGGATTCTGAGTTGCAATATTAAGCAAAACATTTTGAAGAATAATCTGGTCAATAAGAGAACCGAGGCTCATTACAAGAGTACCTGTTGCAATCGGAATGGCTGTTTTACAGATTACAATAAAAGTATCTCTTTTTGCCCTTGCTTCAATAGAATTTTGATAATATTCTTTTGGGATTCCGTCGCCGCCGATTTTGTATTTCAGAAAAATGAACAAAAACGAAAGTATGCTGCCGAGAGAAATACCGATGATTGCTCCTGCAACAGAATAAGAAAGTATGGTTTTCTCAGCTTCTGCGCTTGAGGAAAAAGTAAACCACAAAAATGTTCCGTTATTATTGTAAGAATCCATTCCCCATACTATTATAAAGTATGCAAGAAAAGTGCCTGCAAGCAACTTTACGCCCGCTTCAATTACTTCTGATATTGCGGTTGGGAACATATTTCTCTGTCCCTCAAAATATCCTCTGTAAATAGAAGCTACACAACCAAAAAGTACTGTCGGAGCAAGGCATATCATCGCGGGAATAGAATACGGCTGTTTTATGACAAATGTAGCGTAAGGAACACTGGCACCGATTATGATAATAAAACAAATTATACCGACTATTGAAAAAAGCGGTACAGATATTCTGTGCACAAGCTTTACGTCCTTATATCGTTTTTGAGCCATATTTTGAGACACAAGCCTTGAAATTGCTATTGGAAGTCCGCCGGTTGCAACGGTAAAGATTACGTTGAAGACCTCAAATGCATTGCTGTAAAGTCCAAGACCTATTGATGAGGCACTGTCTCCGAACATTCCGTAAATGTTGGCAAGCAAAATTTTGTCAAGCAATCCGAACAACTTGACAATTACCATACTTACCGTAAGAATTGCGGCACCCTTTAAAAAGGTTTGAGACGAATCTTTTTCGGAAGTGGCTACCGCGTTATATTTTTTAGACAAGTTAAATCACCCAAGAGAATTATTCTGCAACTTCATCAGTTGTTTCTGACTGTACTTCTGCTGTCTGCTCTGCATCATTTTCTGACTCTGTTTCTGCTTTGACAGTTTCATCGTCTTCAATTTTTGCACCGCAAATATTGCAATAAAGTGAGTTTTTCGGAACAACCGCATCGCAATTAGGGCATTTGCGCTGATTTTTTGAATTTGCAATGTGTTCGTTGATTACTGCAAGGCTATCCTTGAGGTCGGTAATTTCTGACACAAGGGTTGCAATATCTTCGCAGAGGTCAACATTATGTACCTGTGCCTTATAAGTAAGAGCACCCAAATCTTTGAGCTTTTTGTTTATCTCGCCTCTGAGTTCAGCCGCTGTAATCTTATGTTTGGACGTATCATAAACGCTCGAAGCCTTTTTTGAAACCGCCGAAGCAGCAGCCTTGGCATTTACTACAACATCGTCAAAAATTTCGTCGAATTTTCCCATAGTAAAACAACCTTTCTGTTTAATATAATGCAAATTATTATACCACTATTGATTTTAATAATCAACAGTTTATTGCTTTGCTTACAAGAAGTGCAAAGGAACCATTAGCTTCTCAGGAGTTCAGTAAGAGATTATAACTTCCGCCGAAAACCTGATTCATCCTCCGCATTATGTGCGAGAAACATCTGCACCATGGTTATAGAACCGCTTAATTCCCGATTTTCTCGCAATTA
Source organism: Ruminococcus sp. YE282 (assembly GCA_900101355.1). Lineage (GTDB taxonomy): Bacteria > Bacillota > Clostridia > Oscillospirales > Acutalibacteraceae > Ruminococcoides > Ruminococcoides bromii_A. Next base: position 39,839 of record FMUV01000006.1, on the reverse strand, counting down.
TTTCATCAAACCTGTCAATATATTCATATGGATATTTAAAGTTAAATATCCTTTCAAGATAATCATCAGCCTGATTTTTCAGTTTTGTAACTCCGCCCGAACCGCAGGCAAGAATTGTGTGGGTTTCGTCCATTACGTAAACATTGTACAGACTTTCAAAGCCCGGCTTTGACCAACCCACATTTTCAAGATTGCCAACCATTCGGCTCTGACGATAAAGATAATACGGTATGTACTCATTTGAAATAAGGGAATCCTGAGCGTATTTGAGCATTTTGCGTGCGGTTTCGGCGTCATCCCTGTTGAGCGAAACACCTTCTTTGGTAAGCGTTGAAGCACGCTTCATACAAAGGGTGTGAACGGTTATACATTCGGCAGAAAGGCTTAGCATTGAGTCAAGCGATGATTTAAAACTTTCAACCGTGTCTGTCGGCAGTCCTGCAATTAAATCGGTGTTTATATTATTAAAACCGCATTTTCGTGCAAGTTCAAAAGCAGAAAAAAACTGCTCAACAGAATGTTTTCTTCCGATAGCTTGCAAGACGCTGTTATTTGTTGTCTGTGGATTTATGCTGATACGGTCAACATTATTTTCTTTTAAAGCAAAAAGACGTTCTTTATCTATTGTGTCAGGTCTGCCTGCTTCAACCGTAAATTCACGACAGGTTGTCATATTAAAACTTGTGTTAACTGTTTTAAGCACACGATTAAGCTGTTCGGCATTGAGTGTGGTTGGCGTGCCTCCGCCAAAATACACGGTTTCAAGCCTTAGTCCAAGCCGGTTTGCTATTTCGGCAGTTGCCTTAATCTCTTCGCAAAGCAAATTTACATACGGTTCAATCAGTTTTTTTGCACGCTCGATTGAAGCCATTACAAATGAACAATAGCTGCATCGTGAGTGGCAAAACGGGATTCCAACGTAAAGGCTGAAAGACTCAGGTTTTGAAAGCTCCAAAATTCTTTTTTCGTGCTGTTCGGTGTCAAAAGCAAGGTTTAATTTTTCCCTGCTTACAAAAAATTCGTCTAAAAATGTTTGTTTTGCTTTATCAACACCAGATTCTTCACAAACTTTGCGAAAAAGTTTTACCGGACGAACACCTGTAAGAAGTCCCCAGGGCTGGTTTATTCCCGAATAACGGCAAAGGATTTTATACAAAAGCTGAACAGTAATAAGCTCGTTTGAATTATCATCGCTGCCGAGAGGAGCCGACAATTCGCTGACAAAACCGTTAATTTCAGCTTTTACAGTAACTCTGTCTGCCAATTCAGCCAAAATATAGGGAGTTACAGTTTTTTGTTCTTCACGATACACATTTATTTTTTCATCGGGGAAAAACAGCCGTGTTAAGTTTTCAAGTTCAAAGTGAAAATTATTGTTTTTAACGTATAAATTCATATCAAAGCGTACTCATAAGCGGATTGTATTTTCTTTCATGACTAAGTGTTGTAAGCTCTCCGTGACCCGGGATAACCTTATAATCCCCGTCAAGGTCTTTAAGCTTTTTAAGCGAAGCAGCCATATCGGCATAATTGCCTGTCGGCAAGTCAACCCTGCCGTAGGATTCGCAAAACAGGGTATCGCCGCACAATATCACATCATCAAAAATATAAGTGCCGCATCCGCTTGTATGGCCCGGAGTGGTAATATATTTTATCTCGGTTTCGCCCAGCATAAAGGTGTCTCCGTCTCTAAGCAAAATGTCTGCCGAAAACGGCGCAAGATTCAGGCTGTGCTTTGCTGTAAGATTAAGGGCAGGATTGCTGAGAAATTCGTTGTTCTTCTCCCCTGTTACAATCTTTGCGCCAAACATATCGGCAAGCTGCTTTGCAAAGTATATATGGTCATAGTGACCGTGAGTAAGCATTACATATTCAAGATGACCGCCGTCGGATTTAATTTGACTTATAAGCTCGTCGCTGCGTCCGCCCGGGTCAACAACAGCTGATTTTCCGGTTGCTTCATCCACAAGGTATGTGCAGTTGGTTTCAAGAAAAGTAACTTTGTATATTTTTATCTTTATCATCGTTTCAAATCCTTTGAATTAATATCTATTGTTACAGGACCGTCATTTAAAAGCGACACCTGCATATCCGCTCCGAAAATTCCCTTTTCAACAACACCAACGCCGTTGTCAAGAAGCTTTTGACAAAAATACTCATATAGAGGATTAGCAATTTCAGGACGTGCCGCACCGATAAAACTCGGACGTCTTCCGTGCGAACAATTGGCACATAATGTAAAATTAGAAATAACCAAAGCCGAACCGTTGACGTCGGCAAGCGAAAGATTCATCTTGTCATTTTCATCGGTAAATATTCGCAGTCCAGATATTTTTGAAGCAAGAACATCGGCTTCAACTTCATCGTCGCCCGATTCTACTCCGAGCAAAATCAAAAAACCTTTTCCTATCTTGCCCACTGTTTTATTATCAACGTCCACCTGTGCATGAGAAACACGCTGCAATATTGCTTTCATAATTATAGCCTCTTTATTTCTTCTATTCCGTTAATATCGGAAAGTTTTGATATTACGCCTCTCAGATGATTACGTCCCATTACATCAATAGTTGCGGTTACAATTGCTTTACCGTTTTTCAACTCACGGGAATTAAGTGAGTGAATAAAAATATGCATATTAGAAAGCATTATGGTAACGTCGGCAAGCAAGCCCGTTCTGTCGTTTGCCGTAATCTGCAATGTGCTGCGGAATGCCTCGCCTACCTCATCTTCCCAATAACATGAAACCCAGCGTTCGGGTTCCTCTGACTTTGAAATATCCTTTGGAACGTTAGTGCAGGTCCGCTTATGAATTGAAACACCGTAACCCCTTGTTATATAGCCGATAATATCATCGCCCGGCAAAGGATTGCAGCAGTTTGAAAACTTAACAAGCACATCTCCTGCGTCTGTGCCCTCAATAACAACGCCTGAATTTGATTTGGTGCGTTTTACGGGAGCTTGCGGAACATTTATATTTTCAATATCCGAGGCATAAGTCTTCTGATATTCTTCTTTGAGTCTCGGCATAATCTTCCAAAGCTGAATACCGCCATATCCGATTGCCGCATAAAAATCATCTATTGTATTATACTGCTTTTTGATAAAGAGCTGGTGCAGAAAGTCGCTCCACTCGCTTTCGGCAAGGTTGATTCCGTGACGTTTAAATTCACGTTCAAGCATTTGCTTGCCTTCTGCGATATTTTCATCACGCTTTTCGTGCTTAAACCATTGCCTGATTTTTGACTTTGCGGAAGCCGTTTTACATATATCTATCCAAGCACGGTTGGGATGTTCCTCTTTCTGCGTGGTAATCTCGCAGATTTCGCCCGTTTTGAGCACATAGTCAAACGGCACAATTTTTCCGTTGACCTTTGCACCCACCATTCTGTGACCGACCTGAGTATGAATAGTATAAGCCATATCTATCGGTGTTGAGCCGCGCGGCAGGCTGATTACGTCGCCCTTAGGGGTAAACACATATACGTCGTTTTCTTCAAAGTCGTTTCGGATATTCTTTGCAATCTCGGTGGAATCTTCCGCCTCAAGCTGTTCAAGAATCATATTTTTGACTTTTTCAATATTCTTCTTAAGCCTGTCATCGCCCTTGCTGTCAGGACCCATACCGAGTTTGTATTTCCAGTGCGCCGCAATTCCGTATTCTGCGGTATAGTGCATTTCCCATGTCCTTATTTGAACCTCAAACGGAATTGCATTCTTGTCAAGCACCGTTGTATGAAGTGATTGGTACATATTGGGCTTTGGCATTGAAATATAATCTTTAAACCTGTTTGGAATAGGCTTAAAAATATCATGAACAACACCCAAAACATTGTAGCAGTCAGAAACATTGTCAACAATTACACGAACCGCAAAAACATCAAAAATTTGGTCCATAGTTTGGTTCCGCATATAAGTCTTGCGGTAGATGCTGTTAATGCTCTTAACTCTGCCGGTTATATAAACATTCTTTATTGTATCTTTTGTTTTTTCGAGAATCTGCTTTTTGATTGACTCAATAAACTTATCTCTGCCCTCTTCATTCATAAGCAGTTTGTCTTCAATCTCTTTATAGCCTATCGGGTCGAGATACTGCAATGAGCGATCCTCAAGCTCATCTTTAATTGTTTTGATACCGAGGCGGTGAGCTATCGGCGCAAACACCTGCATATTTTCAAGAGATTTATCCCTGCGTTTCTGTTCGGGCATACAATCCATTGTTCGCATATTGTGCAGTCTGTCGGCAAGCTTAATAATTATAACACGGATGTCGTCAGCCATAGCAATCAACATTTTGCGTATATTTTCAGCCTGCTGCTGCTCACGAGATGAATATGGAATTTTGGAAATTTTTGTTACTCCGTCGATAAGCTTTGCAACGTCTGCACCGAACTTTTTTTGAATTTCATCAAGCATAACAGTCGTATCCTCAACCACGTCATGCAAAAGTGCGCCGCAAATAGTATCTGTATCCATTCCGAGTTCGGCAACAATACAGGCAACCGAAGTCGGATGAAGAATGTATGGTATTCCGCTCACCCTGCGCTGGTCACCGTGTGCAACTTCCGCAAACTTGTAGGCTTTTGTGATTTTGTCCATATCATAGCTGTTGCTTGAATGAGACAGAATGTTTTCAAGTTCAGAAAAATCCTGATAGTGTGCTACATTAGAATACTTACTCACAGTGACATCTCCTTTAACTTTCGGATTATTTCGGCCGATTCAAGATTGACCTTTTGCGGGTTGGGAATTACCCTTATTTCGGACTCCTTTACTCCCTCGTTTATCTTGATTAATCCAAGTTCGTTTAGAGCCTCAAGAATAACTCTGATTTTACCATATGTAAGTTTATTGTCAAGTCTGTGCATCAATGTTACAAACGGATAATTGTAACCATTGTTTTTTCTTAAATATGTGTACAGCAGTACAAAATCATTTCTGTTAGGTAAAATCTCAAAAATTTCTTTCCTTGTAATTTTGACGCCGCAACAAAAATCTTCAAAAATGCGTTGGCTTTTCAAGATTTTTTCGGTATCGTCAGATGAAAATTTAATTGCCTGCACAATCACCGACGGCTTGACATATCCGTTGTATTCATTTATATCAAGTTTGGCTGCAATATCAACCACATCGCCCTTATTATATGGAAAAGTTGATGTTGACATACCAAATTGCATAGCTTCAATTGTTGTGCCGTTTCTGTTCAGCATAAGCTTTAAGTGCTTATTATTCGCTAAAGGAATAATATCAGCAACAGTCATATTGTAAAAACCAAACAGCGGCGTGGGATTTCCTGCTCCGTACGGCTTTAGATAATCAAGGCTGTTTATCATATCCACATTTATGAATGCCGGATTGAGTTTGCAGGAAATGTTAAGTGAATCAAACGGCATATTCTCAAAGGAATTTGCAAACTCGTTTATTCTTTTGCGAAACAAATCTATATTTTGAGTTTTAAGAGAAAGCCCCGCCGCCATCGGATGTCCGCCGTGATGCATAAGCAAATCGGAGCAATATGCCACTGCTGTATGAATCGGAAACCCCTCAACGCTTCTTGCCGAGCCTTTGGCTTCATCGCCGTCATGAGATATTACAATTACGGGTTTGCCAAACGCCTCTTTAAGTTTTGACGCAACCAAGCCGTTCACACCCTGACGCCAGTTTTCGCCGTCAATCACAATGATACGTGAATTAACAAACGATGGATTTTGCATAATTGTGTTTTCAATCTCTGTCAACTCATCCGCCTCTATTTGACGGCGTTTTGAGTTGTCATCGCACATTAATTCTGAAATTTCATCGGCTTCTTCTTCATCGTCCGTAAGCAAAAGTTTTACTGCGGCTTCACAATTTCCAAGACGACCGACCGAATTTAGTCTTGGTGCAATTTTAAACGAAACATCATAAACCGATAGTTGTGATTTGTCTATATCTGATTTTTCCATCAGCTTGTTTATGCCGATTCTGTCACAAATTTTTAAGCTCTCAAGCCCGTGTTTTACAAACGCACGATTTTCGCCGCTCAGCTCAACAATATCTGCTATTGTTGCAATACATAATAAATAAGAATAATTTTCATAGAGAGAGTCAAAGTCGCAATCTTCGCCCTCCAAAGCCATAATTAATTTAAAAGCAACGCCTGCGCCGCACAAATTTTTAAATTTGCTCGGACAATCTTCACGATGCGGGTCAACAACGGCGTATGCCTGAGGAAAATCTTTCTGCGGCATATGGTGGTCGGTTACAACTGTATCAATTCCAAGCGAATTTGCATAAGCAACCTCATTTGCTGCGGCAATACCGTTATCAACTGTCACAATCAGCCTGACGCCCTTTTCATTAAGAAAATCAACAGCGTCTTTGTTCATGCCATATCCTTCATTTTCACGTGAGGGTATGTAAAACATAGCGTTCGCAGATATAGTCTGCAAATATGAATACAAGATTGCGGTTGAAGTTATGCCGTCAACATCAAAGTCACCGTAAACACAGATAAGTTCATTTTTGTCAATTGCTCTGTTTATGCGTTCTGCCGCCCTATCCATATCCTTAATCTCAAACGGAGAGGCAATTTTTGAATCATTAAAAAGATAATTATCAATCTCATCCTGCGTTTTTATGCCCCTGATTTGAAGCATCATTGCAAGAAGCGGCGGCAAACCGTATTTTGATTGAATTTCTGTTGCTTCGCTCTTGTCAAGCTGTGCAATGGACCATAGCTTCAAATAATTTCTTCCTCTCGTCTTTCTGGATTTTTAATCAGTTATCGTACTGTAAAAGCATTGACTCCGCATGCGACAAAGCCGCTTCGGTAATATTTACTCCGCCGATTATACGGGCAAGTTCATTTTTTCTGCCGTCGTGGTCAAGCAATCCCACGCTTGTAAACGTTCGTCCCTGCTCAACCTGTTTTTGTATAAGGTAATGATAATCGGCAAGAGCTGCGATTTGTGCTTGGTGAGTTACGCAAAGCACCTGACGGTTTTTGGAAACTTCTTTTAGTTTAAGCCCCACCTTTTCGGCTGCCGAACCGGAAATTCCCGTATCAACCTCATCAAAAATCAATGTGTCCACCGTGTCGGTGTCCGCAAGAACGGTTTTTATGGCAAGCATCATTCTTGAAAGTTCACCGCCGGAGGCGATTTTTGCCACAGGTCTCGGAGTTTCTCCGGGATTTGCCGATATTAAAAATTCGACCCTGTCAATTCCGTCGGGTGAAAGCTCAATTTTCTCAAATTCAGGTACAAGCTCAACATTAGGCATATTCAAAAACTTCATTTCGGATTTTACCTTTTTGGCAAAAGTCCGAGCCGCGCTCTTACGGCAATCACTTAGTTCCTTTGCCGCCTTAAGAGCCGCATCTTCAGCACTCTTGCAATCTGCGATTAACTTATCACGGTTTTTATCGTACCCTATAAGTTCATCAAGCCGTGATTGAATTTTTTCCGCATACTCGGGCAATTCATCACACGGACAATTATATTTTCTGGAAAGCCTGTTAAGCAAGTCGAGTCTTTCTTCAATCTCTTCAAGTCTTTCTGGATCACTTTCAAGATTGTCAATCAAATCGGATATACTTTCGCTGCAATCCTTAAGATTATAATAAATATCGGTCAGACTGCTGCTGAGTTCTTCATACTGGGGGTCAAGTTCCGCCGCCGACTGCATTGCCGACGAAGCAACGTCAACAGCCTCCGCTCCGCCGTTTGAATCTTCACCGTCCAGCATCATTTTGGCTTTGTTAAGCAAAGAAAAAATTCTTTCAAAATTCATCAGAGAGTTGCGCTCCGCTTCAAGAGCTTCTTCTTCTCCAATCTGAACATCAGCCTTAGCAAGCTCGTCTGACTGAAAAGAAAGCAAGTCAATTTCTCTGAGCCTTTCGCTTTCATCGGTATTTGCCTCATTTAATTTCTTATAGAGAATTTTATATTCTTTGTATTTTTCTTTATAAGCATTAAGCAAATTTTCAGACTTTGCATAGCTGTCAATATAATTTATGTGAGTTTCAGGAGAAAAAAGCTCGTAACTTTCGTGCTGTCCGTGAATATTAATCAAATTCAGCGAAAGCTCTCTGAGCATTGACGCCGTGGCAGGTTTGCCGTTTATCTTGCAGCTGCTTTTGCCGGCTGCAGAAAGCGTTCTCTGCAAAATAAGCTCGTCATCTTCTCCCGAAAAGCCAAGCTCGGTTAATTTTCTTTTTACAGTATCGTTTATATCGTCAAAAACAGCGCTGACAAATGCAGTTTTTTCTCCTGTTCGGATAATATCCTTTGAGATTCGCTGTCCCATAATCGCATTTATAGCGTCAATAATAATACTCTTACCTGCGCCGGTTTCACCGGTAAGCACATTAAGACCGGAATTAAAATCAATTGACGTTTTTTCAATTACGGCTATATTTTCAATATACAAAGTTAATAGCATAGAATTTCATCCCTGTTAAATCAGCTTCTTTAATTTGTGCGTAAGAGCCTGGGCAAGCTCGGAATTTCGGCAGGCTATAAAAATGGTATCGTCGCCGGCAATAGTTCCTACTACCGCATTGTTGTCGGTAGAGTCAAGAGCCGCACACACGGCATTTGCCATTCCGCTGTATGTTTTGACAACAACAATATTTTGAGCAATGTCAACGGAAATTACCGATGATGTAAACAGCGATTCAAATGTTGAACGCACGTTGCCCGTATTTTCTGACGGAGCAATATAATGATATTTTCCGTTGGAGTCGAGTGCCTTTACAAGGCGCATTTCCTTTATATCACGGGAAATTGTAGCTTGAGTGGTTATATATCCCTCAGCCTTAAGATGAGTTAGCAACTCGTCCTGGGTTTCTATCGGATATTTTTCAATAATTTCAAGAATTTTAGAATGCCGTCCCGATTTCATTAGAACTCCCTCTCTTTCAGCTTTTCGTTAAGGCGTTTGTAAAAATTGCGTTTGTGAATTGACAAAAGCTCAAGTCTTTGCGATGACTTTCTGATAATTACTTTGTCTGAGTCACATATATTTATGTTCTCCTCACCGTCTATTGTTAATACACAACTGCAACCTAAGGGAATTTTTACCATTACGGAAAGTTCGGACTTTCCGTCAAACAAAACCGAACGTGAAAACAAAGAGTGCGGACATACGGGCGTCATAAGGATACATTCCATCTGCGGAGCAAGAATAGGTCCGCCCGCCGACAGCGAATATGCCGTTGAACCTGTCGGAGTTGAAAACAAAAGTCCGTCCGCACGGTACTTTGAAATTATTTCGTCGTCAAGCGAAAGCTGAAAGTCAACAATTTTTGAAAGCTGACCGTGTGCCATTACCGCATCGTTTACAGCCAAATAGTGTTTTGATTTATTGTTTTTGACTACGGCGATGTCAAGCAACATACGCATTTCCGAATAGTAATCACCGCTTAAAAGCCTTGTAAGTTGTCCGATTTCATCAGCCTCAACATCAGCCGCAAATCCAAGCCTGCCGACATTAACGCCGATTATAGGCTTTTTGCACGGTGCGGCATACTTTGCGGCATGTATGATAGTTCCGTCTCCGCCAACGGTTATTGCAACGTCACACTGCAAAAACAGTTCCTCAATTGTATCTGAAAACACAATCTTTTTATCGGAATAAAACGGCTTACATTCGGAAAGCATACATATTTCCGCTCCGTTAAGGCGCAAAAGTTTTACAATCTGCTTTGCACAATAAATTGCGTTTTCTTTGGAAAGATTTACAACGATGGCTGTTTTCATAATATCACCTATTTATCAAGCTGACTATGTGACCTCTGCACAAGTTCCTGCGGCGTAATTTTGACATAAGACTTAGGGTCGTCGCTTTTTTGCAAGTGTATAAGGTATTCTATGTTGCCTTCGGGACCTTTTATCGGCGAAAAGTCAAGATTCAGCACATCAAAACCGTTTTGCAGGCAAAAATCATATATGTTTTGCACAACCTCGATATGTACATTCGGGTCTCTGACAACGCCCTTTTTCCCGACCTTTTCTCGCCCTGCTTCAAACTGCGGCTTTATCAGACAAACTGCCTGAGCATTGTCTGCCATAAGTTTTCGTGCAACCGGAAGTATAAGTTTTAAAGAGATAAACGAAACGTCTACCGAAAAAAAGTCAATTTTGTCCGGAACCTGCTCGTCTGTTACCTTTCGCATATTTGTGCGTTCAAGATTTACAACACGTTCATCGTTTCTGAGCTTCCAGGCAAGCTGACCGTATCCGACATCAATGGAATAAACCTTTTTTGCTCCGTTTTGAAGCATACAGTCCGTAAAACCGCCGGTTGAAGCTCCAATATCCATGGTGGTTTTGTCCTGCAAATCAAGGTTAAAGTTTTTAATTGCCTTTTCAAGCTTCAAACCGCCGCGGCTGACGTACCTGAGTGTATTGCCTCTGACCTCAATATTAACGTTTTCGTCATATGAAGTGCCGCACTTATCTGCTTTTTGATTGTCAACATACACAAGCCCCGACATAATTATTGCCTTTGCTTTTTCACGGCTTTCGGCAAATCCCTTTTCATATACAAGTATATCAAGTCTTTTTTTCATATATTATTCTTCGTTCCTTAAATTTGTTGTAATTACTTCAACCATACCCTTGCTGTCAAGCTTTAGCATTTCAAGAGCTTCGGATACGCTCATCTGCTTTACAAATTTATCATTTATAGCCTTTATATGGTAACTGCCTTTAAAATTTTTATAAAAAAGCATATCGGAGAAATTACGTGCAATTCCGCCGTTCTTTATGCCCTCTTCAAAAAACCATACATTTTTAAACTGTGCGGCAAATTCAACAGCTTCCACATCAATCGGCTTAAGGCGGCAAAGTTTTAATAAACAGACCTCAACGCCCTGTTCTTTAAGCATTTCCTTAGCTTTTGCGGCATATGAAAATAATCTTCCGTAAGTTACAATCAAATTACCGCATTCGGGGTTTCCATACGTATTAAAATCAATACTTTCTTCTCCAAAGTCATCGGGTTTGTAAAGTTCTCCGCCGCGCGGATACCTCACTGCCGCCAACTCGTCACAAGCGTAAACCGCATGATGAAGCGACTTTCTCAGTCCATCAAAATATGTGGGAGAGTATATTGTGGCATTTGGAATCGTATTAAGAATTGAAACGTCAAACACACCCTGATGAGTTTCGCCGTCGCTTCCGACTATTCCCGCACGGTCAATTGCAAGCACAAGGTGAAGTTTGCCCAATGCGGCGTCGTGAATAAGCTGGTCATACGCACGCTGTAAAAACGTTGAGTACACCGCAAACACAGGTCTCATTCCTTTTGAGGCAAGTCCGCATCCAAAGGTCACGGCGTGTTCCTCAGCTATTCCGACGTCAAAAAATCTGTCTTTGTACAGATGAGAAAATTCTCTCAAGCCTGTGCCGTATGCCATAGCTGCTGTTATTGCACATATCTTGCTGTCTTGTTGCGCAAGTTCACACATAAGGCTGCCAAACACGGCAGAAAAACCTGTATGGCTTGAAATAGGTTCGCCTGAGTCTATATCAAACTGACCGATACCGTGGAATTGTCCGGGCTTTTCTTCGGCAGGCAAATATCCTTTGCCCTTTTTGGTAACCACGTGCAAAAGCACAGGAGAGTTGATTTTTTTTGCAACCTCAAAAGCATTTTCCAGTTCATCAATACTATGACCGTCAATAGGGCCGAGATAGGTAAATCCAAAGCAATCAAAAAGTGTATTCTTATAAACCAAATTTTTAATTTTGGATTTGCTTCGTTTTAAAAACCACTTTATAACTCTGCCGAGAACAGGCAGCTTTGAAAGTGTTTTCTCGGTAATATGTTTAACTCTGATATACCACGGCTGAATCCTTACAGTAGTAAGATACCGAGGAAAAGCACCGACATTTTTTGAGATTGACATCTTATTGTCATTGAGCACAACAATAAAATTTCGGTTAAATCTGCCCGCGTTATTCATAGCCTCAAACGCAAGTCCGCCGGTAAATGAGCCGTCGCCTATCACGGCTATTGTCTGGCTGTTATCTCCCGAAAGCATTTTTGCGTTTGCAATTCCGAATGCGGCAGAAATTGAGGTACTGCTGTGACCTGTATTAAAGTCGTCATAACGGCTTTCCTCACGCTTCGGGAAGCCCGAGATTCCTCCTCTGAGGCGCAAAGTATCAAAATCTTTATACCTGCCCGTAAGCAACTTATGCGTATAGCTTTGATGTCCGACGTCCCATACAATACTGTCTTTCGGAAAGTTAAAACTGCGGTGCAAAGCAACGGTAAGCTCAACAACTCCCAAGTTTGGAGACAAATGTCCGCCGTTTACCGAAACAACCTCAACAAGCTTTTCTCTTATTTCCGTACAAAGAGTCTTTAAGCTTTCTTCTGAAAGTTTTTTGACGTCATTAGGTGATTTAATTGTAGGAAGAATTTTGTATTCACCCATATTTTACCCATTTCCTGTTTTGGCAAATTGCCATATCTAAACCTTTTATTTATTTCTCTTTGCAAGTTGCAAAGCATATTCTTTAAGCTGTGCCACATCGCTGTCAAATGCACTTAGCGAGTCAATTGCGGCTTGCGTCAATTCGTCTACAAGTTCTTTGCATTTCTCAATACCAAGCAACGATACATACGTAGATTTTCCGTTTTCGTTATCACTGCCAATCGGTTTTCCAAGCTCTTCAACAGAAGAAACTGCGTCAAGAATATCATCCTGAATTTGGAATGCGATTCCTATGCTTTCTCCGTAAAGCGAGGCAGCCTTAATCTTGTCAGAATCCGCTCCTGCCGATATACATCCAAGTTTGCATGCGGCTTTTATCAGGCAAGCGGTTTTTTTGCTGTCCATTTCACGCAAAACCTCAATCGGTGCATTGGTGTTTTCACTGATTAAATCAATCACCTGTCCGCCTACCATACCTATTGCTCCGGCATATTTTGCAAGAGTATTTACCGCAGCACAGCAAGCCTTTTCACCCGCAAGCTTTACCGCCTTTTCTGATGAAAGGACTTCAAACGCAAGCGTGAGCAACGCGTCTCCGGCAAGCAACGCAATATCTTCGCCGAACACCTTATGATTTGACGGCTTTCCTCTGCGCAAATCATCATCATCCATACAAGGCAGGTCATCGTGAATCAAGGAATATGTGTGTATCATTTCAACTGCACAGGCAAACGGAACAGCTGCTTCTTCTTTTCCTTTGCAAAGCGCATTAAACTCAAATACAAGTCTTGGACGCACTCTTTTTCCGCCTGCTTCAAGGCTGTAATTCATAGAATCAATCAGCACTTTTTCTCTGCAATCCGAATTTGGCAAAAAGTCTTTTAATGCCTTTTCTGTCAATTCAATGTAATTTTTCACGCTTGTTCCTCCTCGGAATTAATCTGCTTTATTCTTTCGTTTATATTCTCAATCTGTCCTTTGTAAGAATCAAGCTCTTTCATACAATAGGCAAGCAGTTCGCAAGCCTCGGCATATAAATCAACGCTTTGCTGAAGTGTCAGGCTTTTGTCTTCCATAGACTTTACAGTCTGCTCAAGCTTTTCATTAGCTTCTTCAAAAGTCATTTTTTTATCCATTGTTCTCCTCCGCAATATCCGCATATTCAAGCAGACGTTGTATTCTGTGATTTGCTCCGCTTCTGCTTATCGGCGGAGAAAGGTTTTGTCCCAAATCTCTAAGCGACATTTCGGGATTTTCAAGTCGAAGATACGCAATTTCACGCAAATCTTCGGGCAAAGTTTCAAGTCCTTTGGTTTTCTTTATGTGATTTATGGCTTCAAGCTGTTTTGCCGACGCCGACGCAATTTTTCCGATATTTGCAACCTCGCCGTTTATTCTTCTGTTGACATTATTTCTAACCTGCTTGATTGCTTTTGTTCCCATAATTTCCATTGCGCTCAGCGGAGCACCGATATATGTAAGCAAATCGCAAATTTGTTCGCTGCCCTTAAAATAAACTATGTAATTACCGTTTCTCAGCACGGTTTTCGGGCAAAAACCACATTCGGTTATTTCGGAAAGAATTTTGCACAAGTCAACCGAAAGGTTTTTGTGCGGCACACAAAATTCGGCGTGATAGCTTTTTTCGGGTGATGACACCGAACCGCAGCTCAAAAACGCTCCGCGAACAAACGCACGTGCAGGCTCGTCTCCCGATATGTTGGCTCTGTTCACACGCAATGTAACCTGCGAATTTGAATGACCGAAATCATCGAAGATTCTCATGCAATCGTCGTCGCCTACTACGGAAATTTTGAAAAGTCGATTTTCATTTGTCTTTGTGCGCAATGTGGTATGCTTTTCGATTATCGGCATATATAAATTTTCAAGCAAAGTTGTTATTCGCTTGCTGACATACTGATTTTCTGTTGTAAAAACAATTGAATTTTCACGAAATGTTCTTCCAAACAGCAACATTCCATAAAGCTCTGCCTTTAAAAGTTCCCTGTCAAACAACTCAATCGTACAAATTTCTTTTTTTACTTCGGAAGAAAAAGACACTCTTATTCTCCTTTACTTATTTATATCCCTGTGCTGAATTACACACTTATAGCCCTTCTGATAAAAATGTTCTCTGAGCTGTCTGGCAATAGTAACGCTGCGGTGTTTGCCGCCTGTACAGCCGATTCCGACAACAAGCTCGCTTTTTCCCTCTTTGAGATACAGCGGTACCGAGAAGTCGAGAAGATTCAGCGTAAGTCTCAAAAATTCCTGGGTATCCTCACTTTTCAGCACATAGTCTCGCACTGCCTTGTCATTGCCCGTAAGATATTTTAACTCCGGAATATAAAACGGGTTTGGAAGACATCTTACATCGGTTATCAAATCTGCCTCAAGCGGTATTCCGTATTTAAAGCCAAATGACATAAAGGTAAGAGTCAAGCTCTGTGAAGTATCTTCCATAAACACAGACATAACACGCTCTCTGAGCTGTTTGTTTGACATATAGGTTGTGTCAATATTATAATCCGCAAGTTTTTTTACAGGCATAAGAAGTTCTTTCTCAAGCTGAACAGCCTCAGCCACGGTTCCGTCCTTTAGCCTTTCTGCAAGCGGGTGCTTGCGGCGGGTTTCCTTGTAGCGGATAATCAACACATCAGATTTAGCGTCAAGATAAAGAATTTTTACATTATTATGTGCAAGTTTAAACTCCTCAATCTCTTGGTTCATCTTTGTATAATTTTCATTACCTCTTACATCAACAACAACCGCAACATGCTTCATCATTTCATCATCGGACTTTGAGCACAGCGTGTAAAAAGTCGTCAGAAGCGAAGCAGGAATATTATCAACACAATAGTAACCTATGTCTTCAAGGATATGCAATGCGGAAGTTTTTCCTGCACCTGACATTCCCGTAATTATTACAAATTCCACAATATCACCATTTATATTCTCGGTCGTTTACATTGCCGAGCCCTCATTATAATTAATTCCCGAAAAGAATATTAAATACTGTTGACTTACAAAATAATCAATTCACATTCCAGGTTGTACCCTGTTTCTTTTGCAACTGTTCTCTGAACTTCCTTAATAAGATTTCTAACATCATTTGCAGTTGCATTCGATTTGTTTATTATAAATCCTGCGTGCTTTTCAGAAACCTGTGCCCCGCCTACGCTCTTGCCCTTCAGTCCGCACTGCTCAATTAATGCGCCTGCATAATTTCCCTCAGGACGCTTAAACACACTGCCTGCGCTTGGATATTCAAGCGGCTGCTTGGAGCTTCGCCTGTTAAGAAAATCATCCATCTTGGCTCTTATATCTTCGGGATTACCTTTTTGGAGTTTTAGCGTAACGCCTGTTATAATCATTCCGTTTTTGCGATAAACGCTTGTACGATAACCAAATTCCAAATCATTTTTTTCTATTCTTCCGATTTTTCCATCAGAAGAAATATGTGCTACACTGACAACAACGTCTTTCATTTCTGAACCGTAGGCACCGGCATTCATAAATACGGCGCCGCCGACTGTTCCGGGGATTCCCCAAGCAAATTCCAGACCAGAAAGTCCACATTTTAATGCGAATTTGCACAAATATGCAAGAGAGGCACCTGCCCCGCAGAAAACCGTTGTGTCGTCAATAAGGGTAATATTGCGAAACTCTCCGTCAAGTCTTATTACCGCACCCTCTATTCCGTCGTCGCCGACAAGAAGATTACTTCCGTTGCCGAGCAAAAGAAAGTCAACATCTGAATCTTTGCACTCTCTTAAAATTGCACTGAGTTTTGAAAGCGTAGGAACCTTTATGTATGTTTCGGCATTTCCGCCGATTTTAAAGGTTGTGTGTTTTTTCATTGATTCATCTTTGCGTGCATCACAACCCAAAATTTTAGCAAGATTATAAATTGCTTCTGAGTTCTCCATATTAACCCCCAAGTATATTGTTATTTTAAAGCATTGCTTGCGACAGATTGCAAGCTTTGCAAGAAGCGCCGTTTGCACAAAATTTCAGCAAAAATTGTAACTCACAAAAATTTTATGTATCCTCACTTAAATGCGAATGTCAAATGTGCTTTGGCTATATAATCAGTTTCCCCATTTATCTACTATTACCTTTGGGGATTCTTCAACTTCATTCACATCCATACCAAGACTTGCAAGCAAATCCTTTGCGGCATTGTATCCCATCTTTTTCTGACGGTTATTCATAGCGGCTACTTCAATAATTACAGCAAGATTTCGTCCCGGTTTAACGGGAATTGTTAATGTTGGAACTTCAACGCCGAGTATATCCATATATTCGTTTGAAAGTCCCATTCTGTCATAAACCTTTGCATTGTCCCACAATTCAAGATTAATTACCATATCAATCTTTTCGCTGGTTTTTACCGCTCCCATACCAAAAAGCTGACGTGCATTAATAATTCCTATGCCTCTAAGCTCAATAAAATGACGAATATTCTGCGGCGACTGGCCTACAAGAGTGCTTGCCGAAGTTCTGAGAATTTCAACCGCATCATCGGCAACCAGTCTGTGACCTCGCTTAATAAGTTCAATTGCGGTTTCGCTCTTACCTACTCCGCTGTCTCCCAAAAGCAAACAACCTTCGCCGTATACTTCGACCAAAACTCCGTGTCTTGTTATTCTCGGAGCAAGTTCTCTGTTGAGATACTGAACCAAGCGGGCGGTAAGGTCGGATGTGCTGTCGTTAGTGCTTAATATTGAAACTTTATGGAGCTTTGCACTCTCAAGAATTACATTTGACGGTTCAATATCCCTGCAAATAATCACCGCAGGAGGACCAAAACTGAAAATCGAATCTATTACCATTTTTTGAGATTCAGAGCCAAACCGTCCTAGATACGCAAATTCGGTATTTCCGAGAACCTGAATACGTTTGTTGTCAAAGAACTCAAAATATCCGGTAAGTTCAAGTCCCGGACGATTGATTTCTACCGTAGAAATTTTAATATCATCATAGTTTTCTGCAATATAAACCTTATTGAGATTAAGATTTTCAACGATTTGAGATAACGGAACAGAGAATTCAGCCGACATATATCCACCGCCTTTGATGTATTTGAATTTTCAGCAAACAATACAATAATTCAAGTATATTATACACCATATTGACCTTGAGATAAAGTCTTTTTGTCAATTTTATTTCATTTTTAGTCCGCGTCAAAGTCGTATTTTCATAGTTTCAATTTTTAATTCCTTTTCGGCACTAATATATGCAACGCTAAAATCGTCATTGCTTTCAGAAAAACTGTTAAAAATCGAAAGGCACGTGGTATTAACCTTTTCGGTGCTGTTTTCTGTCAACATCAGCTCATTATCTATTATTTCAGGAACTCGTTTTTCCTCTTTCATACGCTTTACGGTATTTGAATCGCACAGCGTAACTTTTAGATTGGGCGAATAAACGGGCTGGGTTGAAATATACTCTATATCCGATTTCATAACATCTTTATACAGTTCTTCGTTTATCATAATCATATCTATTCTTGCAATAGATATATTCGGAATATAGCGGTTTTCAGCAAGGGCACATGCCTCTTCAAACGAATCCGCCGGAACATCAATTCCACACGGTTTGTCCTCGCTTGACAAAAGAAAGAATGTATATACGGTTTTTCCGTCAACCGTATCAACAGTCACATTCTCGGCAATTGCGGCAGTGTCAATTCTTCTTGCCTCCGAGCAGCCCGAAAAGAGTACAGAAACACAACAAATAAAACAAAGCAACAAGGCAACTATTTTTTTACGCATTTTCACTCCTCCTGAAAACCAAAAGATATATTCCCGGAATAATAAACGCTGCAAAAATATTAAACAAATTAAACAACATAGGATTTGTTAATATTTCTCCGACAGAATTAAGATATGACGCACAAATATGCAAAACAAAAATTACAATCGAAAATACCGAAACATTTAATATTGTTTTGCTTTCGCCCATCTCTCTGTTGATACAGCATAAAAGCAAGGTGATTATCATAAACACAGACAAAGTTGTAAGCGCAAAGTAAAAGCTCTCTATGCCGCTAAGACCGCTTATTTGTGATATTTTAGACATAAGAAAAGTCTGATAACTTTGGCTGTCGGCATAAGCTCCGAGTGCAAAACTTACAAAAAACAGGAAGGCAGCAAATTCAACCGCCAGTGATATAAGCGTTACAAATATCTGACGTGATTTAAAATTTTCGGAATATCCCGACAGTATTGCAAAAATAACCGCTATGAATGACGGCGTTAGAAAGAATGTTGTATTTGAGATAAAACCGATTGCACTGCCGCTGAAATCGAAGTGATGCAATTCAAAGTCAAGAGATTGAACACCGCCTGAAAAAATAAGAATATAGCAAAGCAATGCAAAAGCAGACAATATTATTCCAAACCTTGTTATGATATTTACACCGCGGCATGCACCGTAAAAACAAATTGCAATCATTATAAACGCAATAACGTTTACTCCCGCATCCGAAAAGTATTTATCGTGAAACATATCGGTATATCTCAGTAAGAAATACTCAGCCGTATACACCGCATATGCCGAATAAAAAGCCATAATTAAATAATATACTCTCGGCGTCTTTCTTCTTGTCAGCATAACAAAGTCAAGATTATATTTCCTTTTAAGAACCATTGACGGAATAAAAACTATACAGCACAGAACAAGCCCAACCACAAGACAAATCAGATTAAACAAAAAAGAAGTGTTGTCCGATATATTATAATTCTGTAAAAGAATTACGGCAGAACCACAGAAAAACAAAGACAATAAAAGTCGGTTAGAGGGAAATTTGAAATTTATCTGCATCATTAATCCTCCGATTCAGGAAAATTCTGAATTTTAATTGTACGTTTTGATAATATTTTCCACGGCGCCCTGATAAACACATCCCTCATACTGTTGCGTGAAAACGGCGCAAGCGAAGAAAGGTACGGAATACCAAGCGAGGTTTTTGCACTCATATTAACAAGAACCGCAATGGTTGTGAGAAGAATCCCCCACAATCCAAGCAAGCCGCCTACTATTATATAAATAAACCGAAGTATCATTATCGGAGGATAGAGCTGAGAAGTAACATAGCTGCAAATTGCCGCAGTCGCAACAACCATCAAAGTTGATGAACTGATTATTCCGGCACTCACCGCACTGTCACCGATTACAAGCGCACCGACAATACTGACCGCATGTCCAAGCGACTTTGGTATTCTTAAACCGGCTTCTTTCATAATTTCATAAATAAATGCCATCAAGATTACCTCAAGCGTTACAGGCAGCGGCGTTTGTGCAAGCGATTCAGACGTTTTAATCAATATCCATGTCGGAAAATATTCGGGATGAAACTGTGCAAGCGCAGTATAAATTCCCGGAAGAAAAACCGATACAAAAAAAGAAATATATTTTAAAATACGAATAAAAGCGGCGTAATACGGGCGGTTTGAGTAATCGTCCACTCCCTGAAATTCTTCAACAAACAGATGAGGTACCACTATTACCGCAGGAGTTCCGTCAATCAACACAGCAATTCTGCCCTCGGTAAGCTTGCCGCAAACGGTGTCGGGACGTTCGGAAATACCGATTCCTGAAAATATAGATTTTGACCATTCATCTTCAAGGTACTCAGACAAATAACCTGATGCAAAAACTGTATCCAAATCGCATTTTTCTAATCTGCTGCGCACTTTTTTCAGCAGCTTGGGCGATACGCTTTTTTGCAGATAACAAATCATAAGATGGGTACGGGAAGTTTTGCCGGTAGTAATTGTTTCAAAAACAAGGTCTGGGCTCTTTATGCGGCGTCTGATAAGCGACATATTGACACGAAGCGGTTCGGTAAAGCCCTCGCGTGAACCTCGCTGAACAACTTCACTTTCAGGCTCTGAAACGCTTCTGTATGAATATCCCTGAGCACCGACAGCAAGCGTTTTGGTTGTTCCGTCAACCATAATCACCGCAAAACCCGAAGTAGCAAATGAGATTAGTTCATCAAGCGTATTTATTTCAATAATTTCGCCGGAAGCAAGAACCGACAATACGATTTCATCTATTACCTTTTCGCCCTGAAGATTCTTAAAGTCATAGGTAGTAAGCGGAGATAAAATAGATGAGGCCGTAACTTCTTTGTTGCACATGCCTTCAATTGTAATCAAAGCGGCTGAAACAGAATTGGATGATATAAGATTCATTTCACGAATTGTTAAGTCAGCCGATTCTTTGAAAAGCTCTTTAAGCATTAGTATATTTTCTTTAATAGAATTATTCAAATCATTCATAAAATCACCTGATGAAAGTATCTGCATAAATTGCTAAATTATGTAATGAATAATGTTCAAAATTTTGCAAAACTTATTCGTGGTGATATTATGTTAATTTCTATTATCAGAACAATTGTATTATATGCATTTGTTATTTTTGCCATTAGAATAATGGGCAAAAGACAAATCAGTGATATGCAGCCAAGCGAACTTGTGGCTACGCTGATTATATCGAACATAGCTTCTTTGCCTATGCAAAACACCTCACAACCGTTTTTCAGCGGTGTAATACCTGTGGTTATTCTCGTTGCACTCGAGATAATAACAAGTGCATTTATGTTAAAAAACAGTAAGTTCAGACGTCTTGTATGCGGAAATCCGATTGTTGTAATTCGTGACGGCGTAATTTTGCAAAATCAAATGAGAAGATTAAGACTAAGCAACGAAGACCTTTTTACTCAGCTCAGGCAACAAGATGTTTTTAACATAGAAGATATACAATATTGTATTGTCGAAACCAACGGCTCAATAAGCGTACTAAAAAAACCTGAAAAAAGGCAACCGACTGCCGAAAATTTAAATATACAAATTCAGGACAAGAAAATACAGGCTGTTGTTATTAACGATGGAGAAATACTTGATAATTCGCTTGACCTTTGCCAAAAAGACGAAAATTATATTTACAAAATTCTAAAAAAGGAAAATAAAAAAGTGAGTGACATTTTTATTATGACACTTGATGGTATCGGAAATTATAATATTATCTTAAAAGACAAGCAAAACTAAAGTGCATTTTTAATTAAAACAGGAGATATGGTATGAAAAGAATATATTTTTCGCTTTTACTTCTTGCTCTGTCCATTGCAGGAGCGTTGTATCAATTTTGGTATGTCAGCGGTAAATCGGATGAATTTACCAAAAGAATCGAAGAAATAGACGAGTATATGTTAAAGGACGACTTTGCAAGTGCAATTGATGCGAGCAAAGAGACCGAAGACGATTGGTCAGAGACAGCCAAAAACATTGACATTTTCCTGATTCACGATTATGTTGACTCAATCAGCCTTGATATAGCGCAGCTTAGTGCATGTGTTGAAAACGGAAACCTGCAAATGTATTTTATGAAAAGTGCAAGCATAAAAAAAGGACTCACTTCCCTAAAGGAAAGTGAGTACCCTGTTATAGCCAATATAATTTAATTGATTATTTAGCTTTTGCAGCCTTTGCAGCGGCTCTTTTAGCAGCCTTTCTGTTTTGCCACATAACCCAAAGCGCACCTGCAATGCATACTGACGAATAACAACCTGAAATTAAGCCTATCATCATCGGAAGAGCAAAGCCCTTAACTGATGAGATGTTGTAAACAACTGCTACGACGTAAACAACAATAATAGCTGAAAGTGTTGTTACTGATGTCATAATTGTACGCTTTAATGATTTTGTACAGCTCAGGTTGAATGACTGTGCAACTGTTGCACGTCTGCCCAAAAGCTTTCTTTCTTCACGTACACGGTCATAAATAACGATTGTATCGTTAAGTGAGTAACCCAAAATCATAAGTACAACAGCAATGAAGTTTGAGTCAATCGGCATACGGAAAATTACGTACATGAAGTAAATCATAGCTACATCGTGGAACAAAGCAACAAGAGCCATAACGCCGGCAGACAAACCGCCGATTTTTTTGAATCTGATAGTAACGTACAATACCATCAGTATACTTGCAATTGCAACGGCTGAAAGACACTTGAGAAGGAACTTAACACCCATTGAAGCATCAACAGATGATGATTCAAGTACAGTAAATTCATTGTCAGGATACTCTTCCTGCAAATCCTTTTCAAGGCTCTGCTGAATATCGGTTGCAATAGCATCGTTGCCCGAGAACTGAACAGAAACATTGTTTCCTGTTGAGCCCATAAGGTCTGAAGAGAACGATGTTGTAATTCTGTCGGTTGTTTTATCCTGAATAAAGTCGTACAACTCATTCTGGTCAAGGTCACCGACATAACTGAATTTCAGTGTAGCACCGCCTGAAAACTGAATATCAAGCGTTGTGCCAAAAATAAAGTTGCATACAATACCTATAAGAATAATTGCAATTGAAATACCAAAGAATATTTTCTTGTGACCTACAAAGTCAATTACTTTTCTGCCATTATTATATTTCTCGGCGATTTCTTCATTGGTAAGTTGTTCTTTAGCCTTAGTCTGAACATTATTTGTCATTCTTTGCACCTCCAAACAACCACTTATGACGCACAAACTTAAAGCCGGATACGCTTCTGAGCATCAAACGTGTTAAGAATATACCCATTATAAAGTTGGAAATTACACCGATAAGAAGTGTATAACCAAATGCGTAAATTGTACCTGTTGTTGATTCACCAAAGATAATTGAGAGAACATTTGCAGGACCAAATACGAGCATAAGAATTATGGATACGATTACAACGGTCATGTTACCGTCAATAATTGCGGAAAGTGAATTTTTAGTACCTTTTTCAAGTGCACCGTCAAGAGTTCTTCCTGTTCTAAGTTCTTCCTTGATACGCTCAGCTGTAATTACGTTACAGTCAACGCCCATACCGATTGAAAGAATCATACCGGCAATACCAGGCAATGTCATTGTGAATGACGGGATTGTTGTAAAGAAACCTGATACGGCTGCAATAGTAAGACCCATCTGACCGCAAAGAGAAATAACGGCTATAAGACCCGGCAAACGGTAGAATACAATCATAATAATGCTGATTATAATCATAGCAATTACGCCGGCAACTGCCATTGCTGTAAGTGAATTTTCACCAAGCGTTGGGCTGACCTGACCGTAGTTTGCTGTTTCAAGCTGGAACGGCAACGCACCTGCGTTAATTTTATTTGCAAGTGCAGTGGCTTCATCTGCTGTGAAACTTCCGGAAATCTGTGCCTTACCGTTAGAAATAGTTGCCTGAACGGTAGGAGCCGACAGCATAATATCATCCATCCAAATTGATACTGTCTGTTTAAGATATGTTGTGGTAATTTCCTCAAAAGTCCTGGCACCGTCATCGGTAAGTTCAAGACTTACTACATACTGAGCTTCACCGTTGTTGTCCTGATAAACCTGAGCTTCGGCAGACTTAACCGATGAACCGTCCATAAGTATTTGTTCTGTGTCTCCCTTAGGAGTTTTATAAACATATTCACCGTTGGAGTCAACATCGGTTGTTTCGTACTCCTTGCCCGGTCTGAATGTGAGCTGTGCGGTTGAAGAAATTTCATTAATTGCTTCTACTGCGTTATGCTCGGTATCGTCTGATTTCCACGGAAAACGAACAATAATTCTGTCGCTGCCCTTATCAGCATACAGCTCATAATCTGTAATACCCTGTGAAACCATACGAAGTTCAATGATTGATTTTGCAGACTCTAACTGCTCATCAGTTGCGTCGTATCCGTCGGCAGGCTTGAACGTCGCCTCAACACCGCCCCTGATGTCGATTCCCCATCGTATGTCACCGATGCCCTTAAATACTGTATTCTTGTTATCTCCGTTGTAATAAGATATTCCGAATACAGAAGTAAACGTAAAGGCAAGTATCAGCAAAGCAACAATGAAGAACACTGGCTTTGGAACTCTTTTCATCCCTTTGAAACCTCCGTTCATAATTGTCTGAATCTACACAAAAAAACAACTCTGTTACAATGTATAGGTACAGACATAACAGAGTTATTATAAAATTTTTTTGCAAAAAAGTCAATGGAAACACAAATATTTGATAAAAAAATATTTAACTTTATCAAATATTGTGAATTTTTGATGTAAACTATACTCAGCCAAGCAACTTTTCACAAGCAGCCAGTTTGGTGCAGATACAAAATACATCCATTGCCGTCTGAAGCTCATCATTAGGTGGGAATGAAGGAGCAATTCTGATATTTTTGTCCTCAGGGTCTTTACCAAGCGGATATGTTGCGCCTGCCCCTGTTAAAATCAAACCTGCTTTCTTGCAAAGTGAAACTACTCTCTTTGCTGTTCCTGAAAGTACGTCAACACTTACAAAATAGCCGCCGTTTGGATTTGTCCATTCGCCTACTCCTGTTGGTGTAAGCTCTTTATCAAGTGTATTTAAAACAATTTCAAACTTAGGTTTGAGAACTTTTTTGTGAAGCTGCATATGCTTTAATACACCGTCATAATTTTTAAAATATTTTACATGACGAAGCATATTGAGCTTGTCATAACTGATAATCTCATAATTATATCTTTCGGCAAAAACATTCATATTTGCATCAGAAGCAGCCATTGCAGCTACGCCTGCACCCGGGAATGTAATTTTTGATGTTGAGCAAAACAATATTGGCATATCTTCGTTGCCTGCTTTAACACATTCATCATAAATGTTAAGCAGTGAATCAGGAGTATCGCTGATATCATGAATGCAGTATGCATTATCCCACATAATTCTGAAATCCTTAGCGGCAGGTTTCAGTGCAGCAAAACGTTTTACAGTATCGTCACTGTACGTAATGCCCTGAGGATTGGAATATTTCGGCACACACCAAATACCCTTGATAGAATCATCATTTTCAACAAGCTTTTCAACTATATCCATATCCGGACCGTTTGATGTCATTGGAACAGGAATCATCTCAAAACCATAGTACTCTGTTATTCCAAAGTGGCGGTCATAACCGGGAACAGGACACAGAAACTTTCTGTTTTTAACTTCATACCACGGCTTACAGCCATCAACAACCGATTTTGTCATCATACATGATATTGTATCAAACATCATATTAAGACTGGAACTTCCGCCGACCATAACATTATTATAGTCAACTCCAAGCATTTCACCAAAAAGTTTGCGGCATTCTTCTATTCCCTTTAAAATACCGTAATTGCGGCAATCCATACCGTCTGCGCCAACAAAATCCGAACTGCTGTTTACTACATCAAGAAGACCGAGTGATAAATCAAGCTGTTCTTTGCCCGGCTTACCTCTTGCCATATTAAGATTTAATCCCTTGCTCTTAACATCTTCAAATTGTTTTACCAAAGAAGAATATTCTTTTTCAAGTTCTTGTTTGCTGCAATTCAAATAACTCATTTTTGCTATCCCCTTAATTTATAATTGCAAAATTACTTTTAATACCATAATATATTCTACTACTCAGCAAGCATAAATGCAAGTCTTTTTTGCTAATCCTGCATTTTTTGTGTAAAAAAACAGACTTGCTAAGATTATAATAATAAAACTTAGTAAGTCTGTTGTCATTCTGATGTTCAGAATTAATAATACTGATAATAGTAATAGCCTCTGCCCTTTTTACGCTTGCTGACATCGCAGCCTACTTTTACCATACCGAGGACTTTTGAATCGGCAAGTTTAATACTGTCGAGTAACTCACGAATATCACCGTGGGTAGTGGAACCTTCTCTGATTACGATTACAAACCCGGCAATCAAATCCTTAAGTAACAACGCATCTGATACAACACCGATAGGAGGCGTATCAAGAATTATATAATCATACTCGTCAGTAAGACGCTTTATCATATTGACAAATCGCGGTGAACATAAAAGCTCAGATGGGTTTGGCGGAATTGTTCCTGAAGAAATAGCGTCAAGGTTTGGCAAAACATTACGGTGAACAGTGTCTTCAAAAGTTACCATATTACCGATAATATTAGAAAGTCCCGTTTTGTTGTCAACATTAAAAATATTATGAACGTTAGGACGGCGCAAGTCGCAATCAACCAAAAGCACACGTTTTTCAAGCTTAGAGAATGAAATTGCAACGTTTGCCGAAACGGTACTTTTACCTTCACCTTTAGAGTGACTGGTAACGGCAAAGACTTTTTTGTCATAAGCAGAAAGTGAAAACATTATATTTGTTCTTGCAAGCTTGTATGACTCAACAATCGCAAATTTGCTCTTATCAGATATTGCCATCGACGATGAGCCCGACTTAGATTGTTTTGACTTATCATGTTCCGAAGAACTGTGCTTTGAGGTCGTTTTATTGCTCGCATCTTGCTTGGACTTTTTATTCTGCTTTGATTTATCATTGTTAAATAATTTAATCTTCATACTTCATCACCTATTTTGCGGGTCAAAATTAGGAATCTCAGAGAATACAGGGAGATCGTACATCTGCTGGAGATCATCGTCAGGTTTAACTGTTGTATCAATAAGTTCAAGCAAAATAGAAATCAAACATGATGCAGCAAGACCGACAGCAAGTCCGATTAACATATTCTTAAAGTTATCCGGTCCGTAAGGTCCTGAAGGTACTTTAGCAGATCTGATTGTGCCTATTTGACCGTAATCAAAATGGTCATGGAATACTGTCTGAGCGGTTTCCGCAATATTGTTGGCAACTGTTGCACATTTTTCCGGATCCGTACCGTCAACGCTGATTGTTATGAAAAAGGTATCTTTTGTAACACTTATGTTAACCTGGCATCCGTCATAAAGAGCCGTTATTTCATCTGAATTCTGAAATAAGTTCACGCAAATGTTTGCAAGATTGGCAGAACCGCTGATATCGGAATTATAAATCTTTTGAGCCTGTTTATTGGAACCTTCGGAGACCTCTCCGTTTGCATTTATAGAATTCTGATTATTATCAGCATTACTCGCATTATAGTTCTGTATATAAATCATTGCCGAGGTAACATACATCGGCGTAATTACAATCTTTGAATACAAAAAAAACAAAAGTCCTACGACTAAGGTTGACAGGATTATAAATTTTAATCTCTGCAAAAGGACATTGAGGATTTTCTGTATTGAAATATTTTTTGCCATAAGCGGCACTCCTTCAATTACAATACTCAGCATTGCGCCAATAACACAAAATACAGCAACAACAATTAAAATAATTTTTAAGTCCATGATACTTTTCCATGATTAATTTATATTATTTTGGAATTTGCATATTATTTATTTTTATTATAATATAATAAAATTTATAAATAATTACAAATAAGAATTATTAATAAAATAGTGTAGGTAAATCACAGAAAAGATTGTCATAATCGCAACTAAAAAACAAAACAATACAAAAGGGAAGCAAAATGCTTCCCTAAAAAGCTTGTCAATAATTATTATACAACGTTCAAAAGAACACCTGCTGCAACAGCAGAACCGATTACACCGGCAACATTAGGACCCATAGCGTGCATTAATAAGAAGTTACCCGGGTTTTCCTGCTGACCAACCCTTTGTGATACACGCGCTGCCATCGGAACCGCAGATACACCTGCAGAACCGATAAGAGGATTAACCTTTCCTCCTGAAAGTTTATACATAATCTTACCAAAGATTACGCCAAACGCAGTACCCATACAGAATGCAAACAAACCGAGTATGATAATTTTAATTGTGCTTAATGTCAGGAAGTTCTGACCTGATGCTGTTGCACCAACGGTTGTGCCCAAGAAAATTGTGATGATGTTCATCAACTCATTTTGAGCAGCCTTAGCTATTCTGTCAACAACGCCCGATTCCTTAAACAGATTTCCAAGCATAAGCATACCTACAAGCGGTGCTGCGTCAGGAAGGAAGATTGCAATAAGAATAACTACGATAACAGGGAACATAATTTTCTCAAGCTTTGAAACAGGACGAAGCTGCTCCATTACTACCGAACGTTCCTTCTTTGTTGTGAGTGCCTTCATAATAGGCGGCTGAATAATCGGAACAAGCGCCATATAAGAATAAGCGGCAATTGCTATTGAACCGAGAAGGTGCGGAGCCAATTTTGTGGTTACATAAATTGCAGTAGGACCGTCTGCACCGCCGATGATACCGATTGCACCTGACTCTGCAGGAGTAAATCCAAGGAAGATAGCACCGAAAAATGTGATAAAAATACCAATCTGTGCAGCAGCACCGAGGATAAGGCTCTTTGGATTTGCAATCAGCGGACCAAAGTCTGTCATACATCCTATGCCAAGGAATATAAGCGGAGGATAAATTCCGAGCTTTACACCTTGATAAAGATAATAAAGTAAACCGCCGTAAGTCGGATTTTCGGCATAAGTAACGCCGTCAATTACCGTCTTTGCATGACTTGCAAAATCAATATTCTGCGCCGCACATTGTTGCTCTGTCAAAAGTTCAACAGACGGAGCAGCCATAATTGCAGGATAAAGGTTTACAAGTAACATACCAAATGCTATCGGCAGAAGCAAAAGAGGCTCATACTGCTTTTTGATTGCAAGATAAAGCAATACGATTGATACGCCTATCATAACATAGTTCTGCCAGTTAAGTGAACACAATCCGGAGCTTAAAAACAAGCCCTGTATTGCTTCGACAAAGCCATTAATAATTTGCATAATTCCGCTTCCTCTCTTCCTTAAAACGGACGGGTGTTTTCAAGCACACCTGCGTTAGCCCACGCCGAACGTTCTGTATCTGACTTCTTTATGCTTTTCACTCTCACGCCCTGAGAGGAGCCGTACATTGTAGACACCGCAGCCGAGATAACAGCAACAACCTCATCGGATATTCCGCTGTCAACGCTCGGTGCTTTGGCAACAACTTTTGCAGGCTGCACGGGAGCCGATGATGTTTTTGGAACTTCGCTGCTTTCTTTCAGCTTTTTCTTTTTGCGGTTTTCGGCAGCTCCCTGAGCCTTTTCTATAATAAGACCGTAAAGCTTTATTATAAGAATTAGCAACAGAAGTACGGCAAAAACCACCACAAAGCCTGTAAGAATAACCTTTGCCGATTCAATACCCTTTTCAGACAATGAAAGGTCGGCAGAAGTTACGAACGAAGCTAAATTGGAAATATTCATAAAACAACCCCCATATTTGTTATTACATACGTGTTTATTATACGTTATTATGCGTTTTTTTTCAATAACAAATATGGGGTGAAAATTATTTCGGTGAAATAACCAAATTTTATTAAGTTACAAATTGACAGTTTGTAAAAAATTCTAACTACAATATTATGCAGATTAATCCGTTACAACCGTCGTTTATTATTTTCTCTATCGTCTCTCCTATCTTTCTGCGTGCGTCGGCGGGCATTCTGTAAAGTTTATTGTGCAATCCCTCATTCACCAATTCGTGAACCGACTTACCGAAAATGTTGCTTTCCCATATTTTTTCCGGATTTTCTTCAAACTCCTTAAGCAAATATGAAACCAGTTCCTGTGATTGCTGTTCCGAACCCACAATAGGCGTAACTTCCGTCTGGGTTTCAACTTTCATCATATGGATAGACGGAGCGCTTGCTTTTAACTTTATTCCGTACTTACCGCTCTGCTTTATTATCTGAGGCTCCTCAAGCGACAGTTCTTCGATTGTCGGCATAACGATTCCGTATCCTGTTTCTTTCACCTGTTCATATGCCTGGGCAATCTTGTCAAACTCTTTTTGCTTCTGAGACAAATCGCTTATGCACTTGAGCAACGCACATTCATCGCTGATATCAAGGTCTGTCTGTTCCGACAAAATTTTATAAAACAGGCTTGGGTCAATCGTCACCGAAATTGTTGCAAACCCTCTGCCCAAATCAAGGTTCTTAAGTCTGACGTAGTTAACATATTCACATTCGGAAATTTCTCTGAGCGTTTGCTGAACCTCTCGAATTTTCTCAACCTTTTTTGCGGAATTCTTAATGCAGTCAAATACAGATGATTTGAGCCAATGGTCTTTTTTGAGCTGAACCACCCATTTTGGAATATCAACCTTTATTTCACGAATCGGAAATTCAAACAAAAGCTGTGCAAGTATTCTCTTTATCTCATTTTCTGAAAGCTCCATACAGCTGACAGGCAAAACCGGAACCTCATACTGTTTTGACATCTGCTCCGCAAGCTCAAGCGTACGTTCGCTCTCAGGCTCCATTGAATTTAAAAGTATGATAAAGGGCTTGTTTATAGCCTTAAGTTCATTTACTACCCTCTGCTCGCTCTCAACATAATCATCTCTCGGAATCTCTGAGAATGAGCCGTCCGTTGTTATTACAAGCCCGATTGTGGAATGGTCGGTTATAACCTTTTTTGTGCCGATTTCGGCAGCGTCGTCAAACGGTATTTCAGTATCGGACCACGGCGTTTTTACCATTCTGGGCATATCTTCTTCATTGTAGCCTATTGCGCTGTCAACAATATACCCTACACAATCTATCATTCTCACCTTGAATGTTGCGTTATTGCCAAGGTTTATTTCAACCGACTCTTCCGGGATAAACTTAGGCTCGGTCGTCATTATTGTTTTTCCCGCCGAAGACTGGGGTAATTCATCAACCGTGCGTCTGTAAATGCTTTCATCTTTAATATTCGGAAGCACAAGGGCGTCCATAAATCTTTTGATAAAGGTTGATTTACCCGTTCGTACAGGGCCGACAACTCCTATGTAGACATCGCCGTCGGTTCGCTGAGAAATGTCCTGATATACGTTTCTTTCCTCCATTATTATTCCTCCTTACACTCTTGGAATTAAAAGCATCTGGGAACTGTCGAGCACCATATCGTCGACCGAATTTTCCGACAAAAGCATATCAAGACGGGTGTTGTGTGATTTTGCAATGTTCCAAAGGCTTTCTCCGCTGCCTGCAAAATAAAGAGTCAGCGCACAGTTATCGGATACAATCGGTTTATCTTCAAAAATTTCAACATCGGATACCGCTTTTAAAGTTTCCTGCTTTATTGCGCAGGCTGTAATTTTAAGCTCACAGCGAATTTCGACGGTACTGTCGTCTGCAAGCCTAAAGCTCAGGCTTGCGGCACGAACCCGAAGAGATTTTAACATATTGCACTCACCGGCAGAATTTATCGGATGCTCATATTCTGACGACCTCTCAATGAAAACAGGAAAATTATCTTCGTTTAGCGCAAGCATACAAATATTAATTTTTCCCATAACTTTAACTCCGTCCTCGGTAGTCTGGCAATCGGTGCTCACAACATCGGCATAAATATCAAGAACTTTTGATATTTTTCCGTCATCAACTTTAATTGATAACTTTTCCATACAACTTTCACTAACGGGAGTTACTTCGCTTTGAAATCTCAGCTGTTCAAACTGAGGACTTGACGCAAAATGCACGGAATATGCGTCAGCCACTACTTCTTCATCATTGATGATATATCCTTCCTCGGTTACGCACAATTTAATATCGAGCACCACAGCGGGTTTTTCGGAAAGCATATCGTTTTTTAGGCGAATATCGTAAGACATAACCTCGCAGCTTACACAGTTTATTGTATCTTCATCAATTCCCTCACAGTCTATTATCTGATTAAACGGGAGCAAATAATCAATTTTTCCCGTTTCGCCGGACTCAACGTCAGAGAGATAAAACATCTTAAGATTAATTTCGCCGTTAACCATAAGTTTGCCGGTTACGGCTTTGGTATCGGTTATACTTACATCTACATTTGAATAAAGCACTGTCTCAATCGGCGGCTTGTCAGCAACCGAGATTTCCTCACACACATTGAACTGTTCCTGACAAAACGACTTTAGGTCGGCACAGCGCACGGTCATCTTTAATGCCTCAAGATCATCGTCGGCTTTTGAATATATTCCCGTAGTATTACAGGAGAATACCTTTGCATACAGCGAAAAAGCCCCGTGCATAACAAGACGTCGGGGACTTAAAGCCCTGCAATTTATGTATTCAGGCTTTGTCTTTGTAACAATGACAGGATTATCGGGGGTTTCTTTTACCGAAAAGCTCTGCGAAAAATTCACACTCTGTTCGCAGCAGCGTATGGTTTTGTTTATGCTCTCAACATAAAGCACGGTAACTACGCAATAGCCGTCAACCTGAAGCTGACCTCCCGAAAGTGATTTTGACTGAATTTTTGGCGTCAGCGTGCATTTTAAAATTTTTTCAATATCCGGACAATAATCGGGTAATGTCAAATCCACATCTGCAAGCTGTTCGGCAACCGTATCAAGCACTGTTACAGGGGTGCAGAATGAACGGTTATCCTGATTAAACTCCATATTTATCTCTCCTTTGATTTTTATATTTAAATATATTATTCCTCTAATTAATTTATGACTGAATTCTTAATTACGGAATATTCAATCAAAGCAGGTAGGTACGTTTTTATATATCCATATATCTGTATATCAAATACTGTAAAAACAAATATCGGGCTGCCCATTAAGACAACCCGAAAGCATAATTAATTATTTTTAACTTCTTTTTTAATTCCATAGATTTTACGCAATATAGGTCCGATTATTTTTGGGTTTTCGATAAGTACAACTTTCATAATTACCTCCGAATACATGAAATACTGACTATTACAAGTGTGGCGGCGGCTATAATAAGTACCCACTCTGTCGGCAAAACCGTTGCTATCAGCATACCAAGTCCGAACGCAACCGCCCATTTAATTTTGTTTGTGTAGCAATTCACCGTATCACCACCCATTATCAGTCTATACACTTAATAGAATTGTGTGAAGAAAACAACTTGAATTTTAATGCCGTTTGATATAAGATTAATATGTTTAGATAAAAGTAACGCTTTGCCCGCAAAGAGCAGAGCCTGCGATTAATTACAACCGGTGCAAAAATGCGTCTGCTCCTCAGGTTTCGGTGAGAAATTATAATCCGACTGAAATGCCCATACAACACCCGACGCTTTAAGGTCGGAGAACATTTGCACTTAGGTGTTATATATTGTATAGACAAAAAAACAAAGCGGGGTACAAATCTTGAGAACACTTGAAATAAATAAAAACGACGCCGGTCAAAGGCTTGATAAATTTTTGCAAAAGCGTTTTAAAACTCTGCCAAAATCACTGATGTATAAATACATCAGAAAAAAGTGCATTAAAGTCAACGGTAAAAAATGTGAGATTCAAACAATGCTTAATGAGGGCGATGTGCTGACTTTCTATATTAAAGACGAATTTTTTGAAAACGCACAGCCAAAGACTTATGAATTTATGAAAGCTCCCGCAAAATTTGACATTGTGTACGAAGACAAAAACATAATTTTGATAGACAAAAAGCCCGGAATCATAGTTCATCAGGACAAAAGCTATCATTTTGATTCACTTGTTGCAAGGGTACAGCACTATCTGTATGACAAGGGAGAATACAATCCGGAAGAGGACAAGTCGTTTTCACCCGCACTTGTAAACAGAATCGACCGAAATACGGGAGGAATTGTAATAGCAGCAAAGAATGCCGAAAGCCTGCGCATACTCAATCAAAAGATGAAAACCAGGGAACTCGAGAAATTTTATCTGTGTTTGTTATACGGCAAGCCGAAAAAAGACAATGACATACTAAAAGGTTATATAACCAAAAACGAAGCCAAAAACAAAGTTTCCGTATTTAAAAAAGAAGTTGAGGGTTCAAAAGAAATCCGTACAAAATACAAAATTTTGGACTTTAACGGAAAATACAGTCTGGCAGAAATTGAACTTCTTACGGGAAGAACGCATCAGATTAGGGCACATATGGCTTCAATCGGTCATCCACTTGTCGGAGACACAAAATACAGCAACAAAAAAGCACCTGACGGTTTTAAGTATCAGGCACTTTACAGCTATAAGATAAAATTTAATTTTACCGAGGCGGCAGGAAACTTAGAATATCTTAACGGAAAAGAATTTGAAGTTAAAAGGGTTTGGTTTGCAAAGAATAATCATATTTCTTTATGAGAAATATCTAAATTCACGCATTTCAAATTAACCCAAATTTATCACAAGTAAATAATAGTAAAAAGCAAAACAGACCGCCAAATGACGGTCTGTTTTGCAATTGTGTGTTTTATGAAAATGAATGTTTCAAAAACGAAGCATTGCATTTTTCCTAAATAAATAACAAACGGACATAAAATCCCATTCATTGACCTAATTATACAATTAAAAAACGACGTTTTCAAGGTCAAAACGTCCAATTTGTCTTTAATAGACAGGCAAAACGACACTTTGTACAATATTTTTTAAAAAAGTTTGTGCAACATTTTCTTCAAAATTTTAAAATACTTAAATTATAATTCTAAAATGCAAATTTAAATAGCAAAAGACACAAAATCAGATTTCAAATTTTCTACTCTTTTGTACTTAATTAAGACTTAAGCGGAGCAATTTTCTGCTTTCGTATGCGCTTCATAAGTATTAAAGACACTGCAAATGCACACAATTCTCCTATCGGGAATGATATCCAAATCAAGCTTTCGGCATTTGAAACAAAAGTTAGTGCATATGCAAGCGGCAAAGGCACGGCTATCAATCTTACTATTGACAAAACAAGTGAGCTTACACCGTTGCCCAAAGCCTGGAAGATTCCCTGAAATGCAATGTTTGCACCTACAAAAAGATACCCCAGTGTTACAATGCGAACGGCAATAAGACACAGTTCACGGGTTTTGTCAGACAAAGTAAAGACAGAAAGAATCGGATTTGCAAGAACCTGAAGTAACACTGCGCCTGCAAGCATAATAATCAGAGTATATATCATTCCATACTTAATTCCGTCATTGATTCTCTTTTTGTTTCTTCTGCCGTAATTAAATGCAATAATCGGTATCATAGCGTTATTCATACCAAAAGCCGCAAAAAATACAAACTGCTGTATTTTATAGTATATGCCGTATGCCGTTACGGCTTCGGTTGAAACAAGGGCAAAAATTACGTTTACGCCGTAAGTCATAAACGACATTAAAGCCTGCATTATAATTGCCGGCACACCAACACGATAAATTTGCCCTATTATTGTAAGCTCGGGTTTAATGTATTTAAGACTTGTTGAAAATTCCTTTGAATTATACTTATGATGAAATATTGCGTCAAGAATAAACGAAACAAACTGACCGATAACCGTCGCATATGCCGCGCCCTCAATTCCCATTTGCGGACAACCGCACAGACCGAATATCATTATCGGGTCAAGAATAATGTTGGTTATTGCTCCCGATATTTGGGCAATCGTAGACTGCATTGTTTTTCCTGTTGCCTGCAAGAGTTTTTCGTATGTCATATACATACTCACGCCAAGTGAACCTACGGTGCATATTCGCAGATAGGAAACCCCCATTTCTATTATCACAGGGTCGCTCGTCTGCGATTTTATATATGCATTGACACCAAAAAAGCCAAACAACAAGAACAAAACAAACATACAAAGTCCAAGAAAAATTGAGTTGCCGGCTATCTTCCCTGCCTTTTCCCTGTCACCCTCTCCAAGACTGCGTGACAGAATAGCATTTATTCCCACTCCTGTACCAACGCCTATGGCAACCATTAGCATCTGTACAGGAAATGCAAGCGTCAGGGCGTTAACCGCAAGGTCACTCAAATTGGAAATTCCATCGGTTGACGGCATACAACTGACAAAGTAACTGTCAACGATATTATAAACCGCTTGAAGTGCCATCGAAATAATCATCGGCAATCCCATAGTCAACGTTAGCTTTTTGACGTCGGCGATTCCCATAATATTTATTTGTTCAAAATTCTTCGCTGCATCTTCCATAATAACCTCCTGTTTTTGCACAAAAAAAGTGCAGCTATGAAAGCAATCCGGATTTATGCTTTCATAGCTACACGATTTGATACTATTATACAACAAACGCAAAATTTTTGTAATAGTCAAACTGACGAATTTTAATTAAATTCTAAACTTGTGCATTTTAAATTTCGACCTAAAAACTCCTTTGATTAACAAAAATACAGATAAAAAAGAAAAGTCCGTACAATAGGACAATGCATAGTTTTATGCAATTTATCGAACGTTTGTTCTTGATGTTCGAACAAAAATACATTATAATTAAATCAGGCAGTAAAAATTAAGCCTTTTAGTGAACCAACATCACTAAAGAAACGATTTTGCCCCACTCGTTTCATAGAATGAATAACAATCTTACAAGAGGAAGGAATGTTAATGAACTATTTTGAATGGTCGCAGGAATACTATGACACGGCAGAAAAAATCGCTGATATTATTGAAAGGCTTAAATTAAGACGAAAATCCGCCGTTCTTTCGGAGAAAAAAGAGCTTGATTTAAGAATTACAAATTACAAGGTAATATATAATGAATGTATGCAAATTGCCAACCATCTTTTGCAAAGGCATAAAGGAGTTGCTTAATGAGAACCGAAGTGGTACATTTTACAAGCAAAAACACAAATAAAATTTTATTTATGAAGCATATTGCAAACGGCTCAACAAACGAGCAAAGCCGAAATAAGATGAAAAAAATTCTTTCCAAGGCAATTTCCAGTGAACTCACCGATTTGCAAAAGCATTGCATTGTCGAGCACTACCTCAATGGAAAAACAGGCAAAGAGATTGCAAAGGAACTCGGTGTAAACGCTTCAACGGTATCACGACACATCAACGCAGCAAGAAAGAAGCTGAGAAATATTGCTTCATATTATATGTAACACTATAAAATAAGATAATAAACAAAAGACTTTCGCTAATGTGCGGTTAACAGATAACACACAAAGGCGAAAGTCTTTTTTAATCAGAACAATGATTTAACTTGATTGCAAAGAGCAGAGCTTATGTAAGATTTCAAATTATTGCTCTGGCACAACGGCGAAGAACACCAAGTCCTCATCGCTGTCGTTTATAAGGCTGTGCGAATGTCCCTTCGGGCAATAATGACACATTCCCTGTTCTACCGTTTCATATTCACCGTCATAAAGAACCTTGCCTTTTCCTTTTAAGAAATATATTATTTCGCTGTTGGTTTCGTGGGTGTGAAGTCCTATTGTTGCTCCGCTGACTAAAACGCCGTGCAAAATACGATTTTTACCGTCAAAATGCATTTTTGCGGAGATGTATTTTTCGCCGCCTTTGAAATTATCAATCGTTACAGCTTCTCCGTTTTTTAAATCAAATACCATATAATTATCTCCTTACAAATTGTGATAGTACAGACAAATATCCTCATAATGTCCGTCTTTCATCAAAAAGCCTTTCGGTACAACACCAATCATAACAAAGCCAAGACTTTCATACAACTTTCGTGCAGTTGTATTTGTGCTTACAACAGCATTGAACTGTAATATTTTGAACCCGTAATTTGCACCCATTCTAAGACAATCCTCAACAAGCATTCTGCCTATTTTTTGTCCTCTGAATTTTGAACTTACGGCATAACTTGCATTTGCAATATGTCCGCACCGTCCGATATTGTTTGGGTGCAAAATATAAAGCCCGGCAATTTCTCCGCTTTCGTCATCCTCGGCAACGCCGTAGTAAGTCTGAGAAGAAAAGAATTCTTCCCCTGTTTTATCGTCAAGAATCTCAAGCTGCGGAAATGCAATACCGTCATCCACGACCTCATTCCAAATACAATTCATCTGTTCAATATCTTTTTGTTCGTATTTTCTTATAACAATACTCACTTTAGACACCTCGTTTTACAGCTATTTTACCACAAGTAAAGAATTTTTTCAATTTTCTATTGTAATTTATAAAAATATAGTATATAATAGCCTTGTAAAAATAAATACTATCTTATCAAGAGTGACTGAGGGAACAGGCCCTATGAAGTCCGGCAACCTGCGAATGCAAGGTGCTAAATCCTGCGGTTTTACCGAAAGATGAGTAATTTGAACGCCTTTCGGTTGAAAGGCGTTAATTTTTTGCTAAATTTAAGGAGGTACAAAATTATGGCAAAGCACTTTTTCACTTCAGAATCCGTAACAGAAGGACATCCTGACAAAGTATGCGACCAAATTTCAGATGCAATTCTTGACAACATTCTTGAACAAGACAAGAATGCCCACGTTGCCTGCGAAACCACGGCTACAACCGGAATGATTCACATTATGGGTGAGATTTCTACTACCTGCTATTCTGACGTTGCTCAGATTGCAAGAAATGTAATAAACGAGATTGGTTATGACAATGCAGACTGCTGCTTTGACGGCTCAACCTGCGCTGTTCTTACTTCTATTGACCAGCAGTCGCCTGATATTGCTATGGGCGTTAACGAAAGTTATGAGCTTAAAGACGGTGAAAACGATGTTAACAACCAAATCGGTGCGGGCGACCAGGGTATGATGTTTGGATATGCCTGCGACGAAACTCCCGAGCTTATGCCGCTGCCGATTTCACTTGCACACAAACTTGCAAAGCAGCTTACCAAGGTAAGAAAGGACGGCGCACTTGATTATCTTCGCCCCGACGGCAAGACACAGGTTACCGTTGAATATGACGGCGACACAGCCGTAAGAGTTGACACGGTGGTTGTATCAACACAGCATAGCGAAAAGGTAACTCTTGAGCAAATCAGAAAAGATATTATTGAGAATGTAATTAAACCAATCATTCCAAGCAATCTTTTTGACAATGACACTAAGATTTTTGTTAATCCGACAGGCAGATTTGTAATCGGCGGACCTGCTGCTGACTCAGGACTTACAGGCAGAAAGATTATTGTTGACACCTACGGCGGATTCTCACGTCACGGCGGCGGTGCATTCAGCGGCAAAGACCCGACAAAGGTTGACAGAAGTGCTGCATACTATGCACGTTATATTGCAAAGAATATTGTTGCCGCAAAACTTGCCAAAAAATGTGAAATTCAGCTTGCATATGCAATCGGCGTTGCAAAGCCTGTGTCAATTATGGTTGACAGCTTCGGCACCTCGGAATATGACGACGATAAACTTGCAAAAGCAGTTGAAAAGGTATTTGACTGCCGTCCAAATTCGATTATAGAACAGTTAAAACTTAAAGAAACAAAATATCAGCCTCTTGCAGCCTACGGTCA
This sequence comes from Ruminococcus sp. YE282, assembly GCA_900101355.1. Taxonomy (GTDB): domain Bacteria; phylum Bacillota; class Clostridia; order Oscillospirales; family Acutalibacteraceae; genus Ruminococcoides; species Ruminococcoides bromii_A. The sequence goes on along the minus strand of FMUV01000006.1, from coordinate 424 downwards.
TATGGGCAGAGAAGAGCTCGGAGTTCGCTGGGAAGACACCGACAAGGTTGAAGAACTTATAAACGCAATTAAATAATTCATTTTAAGAAAATAAATTTGCATACAAAAGGCGCTGTGAAGAAACGAAGCTAAAAGCTTCCGACTTCACAGCGCCCTCTTTTTTGCAGCAGTTATGCGGAAAAATGTTGAAAAAGCCGCACGTTTCCCCTTACCCCAAAGGAACAGCTCTTTGAATATCACGCAGCCTTTTGGAGTCTGTTTTGCTTGTTATAGAATTTGTGGAGGTTAAACCCGATAGAAACCAGATAAATCTCCAGTTTAACCCTTTGCTGACCTTTTCGCACCATTCGTTTGTACCAACGGTCATACTTGATGACGCCAAAGGTGCCTTCGGCTTGTATCGAGCGGTTCGTTCGCAGCAGTG
>FMUV01000007.1 GCA_900101355.1 Ruminococcus sp. YE282 | reverse complement strand
GGGGCAAATCAGAAAGCCTGATTGCAACCGCAATCCTGTATTCTGTTATTGCTTGAAGGATTATTATTTACACAAAATTTTATGGGTTGCCTAACCCATATGACAATGCTTTAGCAGAAAATTTCTTTTCAATTCTCAAAACCGAATGTATTTACAGAACCAAGCTCAAAACTTATGAGGAGGCACGCCTCATCTTAAGTGAGTATATTCATTTCTACAACAACCATAGAATTCAACTCAAAACAAAACTGACACCACTTGAAAAGCGATGTCAGTATGTTGCTTAAAATTTAATATTTTCTACCATTTGGTCTGTTTTTGTACTGTCCGTACAATTTGGAGCAGTTCAAAACTGCGCTGTCGCTTTATGGCATATGTTTTACAATAACAATTAATCAGCAAACATAGGAGTTGAAAGGTAACGTTCGCCGGTATCCGGAAGAAGTGCAACGATAACCTTACCTTTGTTCTCAGGGCGTTTTGCAAGAACTGTTGCAGCATAAACTGCGGCACCTGAAGAAATACCTACAAGAAGGCCTTCTTTTCTTGCAAGAGTTCTGCCTGTTTCAAAAGCATCCTCATTTTCAACTGCGATAACTTCGTCATAAACATCGGTGTCGAGTGTTTCAGGAACAAAACCTGCACCGATACCCTGAATTTTGTGAGGTCCCGGAGTGCCCTTTGTAAGCACAGGAGAACCTGCAGGTTCAACAGCAACAACCTTTACATTTGGGTTCTTGCTCTTAAGATACTTTCCTACACCTGAAACTGTGCCGCCTGTACCAACACCAGCAACAAAAATATCTACCTTTCCGTCTGTATCTTCCCAAATTTCAGGACCTGTTGTATTAAAATGAGCCTTAGGGTTGGCTGAATTTGTAAACTGACTTGGTATAAAGCTGTTTGGAGTTGACTCGGAAAGTTCCTGAGCTTTCTCAATTGCACCTTTCATACCCTTTGAACCGTCTGTCAAAACAAGCTCTGCACCATATGCTTTAAGAAGATTGCGGCGTTCAACACTCATTGTTTCAGGCATTGTAAGGATAATTTTATAGCCTCTTGAAGCTGCAACCGCAGCAAGACCGATACCTGTATTACCGCTTGTAGGCTCAATGATAAACGAACCCGGCTGTAAAACTCCGGTTGCCTCGGCTTCATCAATCATTGCCTTTGCAATTCTGTCTTTTACGCTTCCTGCAGGATTAAAATACTCAAGCTTTCCTACGATATCTGCATCAAGCTTATTGTCGTTAATGTAATTATTAAGTTTTAATAGAGGGGTCTTGCCAATTAAGTCTGTGATTTTGTCAGATATTTTCATAAAATTCTCTCCTTGCAAATTATTTAGGTTTCATACACTAATATGTATAAAACCTACTTGTTTTATAGGTTTATTATAGCACTGCCTTATTCAGATGTCAAGAATAAATTGTAAATAATTTTGATTATGTTTTGTCATTATAAAATCGTGAATATAACAATAGCGGACAAACACTTGCCCGCTTTGAATTTACAGTGATATTTCATTTTCTATTATTTTAAGGGTTTCATCTGCTATTTCACTTGCAATCATTACAAAATCAGAATTATTGTTAAACAATTTTTCTTTCGCTTGTGTAAGTACTTTTATTACCCTTTCTGCATCATCAGCCTTATGCTTAACTACATTCGCAGCACAGCTGCAAGCTATTGAAAACTTTGAAATTGCATTTGAATTTAACGCATTAAAATAAATTTCTTTTTTATTATTCCATTTATCAAGATAATCGCAAGAAAGTAAATTTGAAATGATTTTCAACATGCTCCAAAATATTGGGTTTTCTTCTCTATCAACCATATCACAAAGATAGTCAAAATAAGGATAAACAAGTTCCGAATCGGTTTGGCTGATGTTTTCAAGAATCATTTCAGCCTGCCTTTTATCAAATTCAAAATATTCATCAGATATTATATCAATTAAAACCGGTACAACCATAGCATTGGATTTGGCAAGCTTTGTATAATAATCGGCGTCGTAATGTTTTGACAATTCATAATATATATTTTTTAAACTCATCTAAATCATTCCAATCCATATAGAAATATTATACATTGCAAATAAGCCAAATTCAAGTAAAAGGTATATTTTACAAGTTGTGAACCTGCGAACGCCGAATCAAATTTCTATAAATCATTGATAAATTTAAATTATATAAGCTCTATATTGCAATAGTTTATGTAAGACAGTAAAAATTCAGAAAAAAACAGACAGCCAATTAAATTAGGCTGTCTGCTAAATGTAACTAATCTTATGAATAAAGAAATTATATTATTTATTTCCGTTTTCAATTATCATTTCATACCAACGCATGTCATCTCGAGGCGTAAGAATAATGTGTTCATTATCAAGTTTATTGATTGCGAGAATACTTTTGAGCCGTTCATCATTCATTGAAATAGGTTTAAGGGCCTTGTCGTCTCCCCTTGCAATAGCCATCATAAAAAATTGAATGTCAAATCTGTCGCTGATAAGAGTTGAGAATGAAAGACCACCCAGATATTGAGCATTCCTTTTAAATCCCTCAATGCTGAGTGTTATTGCAAGATTTTTGGATTTCTTATCAACGCCGCGCAACTGCAAAATCAAAAACCTGTCGGTCATAATTACGCCGCCCTGGTACATTGTTGTTCTTTGATGTGCAATGTTAAGGGAACTGCGAAATTTTGAATATTCAGACAAACTTATGTAATCTTTTGCCATCAAATGCCTCAGCGGCAAACCAAACATAGTTTCTTCAGAATAAATACCTGAAATTGCGGTACAACGCATTGTATGGTGTTCTTCATAAATCTTTATAACCACTCCGATTATATTTTTGGAATCAGATTCCGAATAATATTAGCCAAAATAAGTTCCCATAAATCTTTCATCAAACTTTGAAGCCATAGGACGTCTTTCTGCATCGGAAAGGGAAAGATCCTCTTTGATAAACTGAAAAGCTGTGACTTCCGGCTCAATATTTGCATTATAAAACTGTACAATTTTATTCAAAATTTTGGTACTCGGTACATAGTCAGGTTTATTGCATTTGGAAAGGTTTACATAAGATGGCAAATACTCTGTTCCGCGTATATTTGGAGGACATTCTCCCGAACCCGACACATAATAAGGTGCTGTATTAAGTTTTTGCCACATATAACTGTAATTTTTATGAAAGAATTCATTTTCAGACTCACTTAATCTTGTTGCACTTCTTGCCATTCCTAACACTCCTTATCTTAAATTTATTATCTATATATTAATTATAACATATTATTTTATAAAATGAAATATTTTATCGAAAAAAATAAACTAAAATTTAAGTATTTTTAACTTGTAATTATACTAAAATTATCATATTTTAAATTTCATCTACAAAATCAAAAGCATCTCTGTTTATCAAATGACAAGAGATGCTTTTGAAAATTAAAAAGGGGGTATTAAAAATTACTAGTTTTTAACAATTTCATACCAATAGTTTGTGTTGTAAAAATGACTTTAACCATGGATATGATACTTACTGTTGTCATAACTAAAAACATTTGCGGCACGATTATATGAATTTTTATCACTGCATTTTACAACATCAAGTGTTTTATCATCTGTGTCGCTGCTTATACCAATTCTTGAATAAGATGTAACTGGACGATTTTTGTCAACCTTCAATATAGCTTTTGTTACAAAATTTGATTTCAAAAATACATTGTTGGTTCTTCCGTTTGCCGTATTATTTGTAATTGTCATTTTGCCGCCGATAACCGGGTCACAAGTTGAAAGGTTTTGACTATCAAGGTCACAATAAATTCCGCCTGCATTTTTACCGGCAGTATTATTAGTAATTGTTGTGTCATACATTTTAAGGTTAGATCCGTTTTGCCTACAGCTGACATACATAGCGCCACCTGTTGAGCCTGCAGAGTTATTCTTAAATGTGCATCCTTCTGTTTTTAAGCTGCCACCATTATAATAAATTGCTCTTCCGCAACTATTTGCGTGGTTGTTTATAAATTCGCATGAATTCAAATTAATCTCTGACAAGTCACAACTCTTACTAATTGCTCCGCCGTAATTGGAACTGTTACCCTCAAATTTCGTATTATTTGCAGTAAATCTGGTTTGAAATAAATAAACAGCTGAGTTTGTATAACCCTTAATAATACAATTGTCAACTGTAACTTTCAGCTTACCAAATTGACAATCATCTGAACTGTAAATACCTGTGGAACCACCGCCACAAATAATAGCATCATTTATAGATACATTGCCTGATTTTAAGCTGGACTTTATGCCAAGCTTTATACCGCCAAGAGTACCCTGCAAATTATTGTTACTGTCTTTTGAATTAGAATTAATTATAGTAAGGTTATAATCGCCATCAACCTTAGTGGCTTCAATCGCCGCACTTCCGCCACTATTTGTAAGATTGTGACCATTTAAGTCAATTGTTATTTTCTTTGAAGACAAAAGATTTATATTATTCTCTCCAAAGTAATTATTTATGTCAGTATAGTGTTCATAATGCGCAAGTTTTTTCTTGATTGAATCAAGGTTAATATCCTTATTCAGTTTAATTGTCGCATTCTTATTTTGTGTGTTAACATGATACCATGCGTCGGCAAATGATGCAAATTGAGTTGTATTTCCGTCAATGGTAACATATGCCTGTTCAGAACTTTTAATATAATTTAATAATTTATCATATTGTTCTTGTACGCCTTGTGCTTTTTCTATCAATATATTTATCTCATTATTAGCATCACTTTTTGCAAGCTCCCAAGCCCTTTTTGCTTCTTCTATTTTTTCCTGATTACCGGTTTTTCTTGCCTCATTATATTCATTAAGCATTTTTTGAACTTTTGCTTTATGTCCAACTACAAAAGAATCAAAAGCAAATTTATACTGGTCAATAAAAGTTTTGGCAATATTTTCAGCTTGTGCTTTCGCCTTAGAAGCATCAATAGTGTTGCTATTTAAACAATCAAGACAAAATTCTAACACAGTCTTTTTTTCTGCAATTTCACTAGGATAAAAGAATCCTTCTAATCTTTGTAAATCAGTTTCAAAAATTCTATCATTAATTGTCCTTCTTATAATAGCATTCATGTCTGTGGTTGAACGACTTCCCTGCTTATTGGCAATTACATTAAGCACTTCTTTATTTTTCACTTTGATTTCATCGAGCTTATCATAAATTGTATCTTTCTTGTGCTCAGTCATGATATTACTAAGCATTTTCATTTCTTTGGCATGATAACTATCCATTTTCGATGATACTTCGTTAAGTGCCTCCTTAATATCTGATAATTTTGTTTCAGGAGATATATCAAGAAGAGAAGTAATTATCTTAGCAACATCAGTGTTGACTACATAGTTTATCGTCTTCTTTTTTAACATCTCTAATAATTTTGCACTTGCTCCTTTAAGAATTTTTTCTGCCAAGCCAGTTAAAATATCATTTGAATCATCTTGTAACTCAGCCGAAACACTTAACTCGTTAGTATGTGTTGCAGCAAATGCTGTTGAGGTTGTAGCGGTAGCCACTGAAACTAATGTTATTGCAGAAAGGACACCGGCTACTATTCTTGTTTTAAGTGATGCTTTGTTCATATTAGTAACTCCTTTGTTATTGATTACACAATTTATATTTGGCAAGTTAAGTCTTTCTTAACTGTGCATAATTATATCTCATAACATAGAATTTCTAAATACTAAAAAATATAAAGTTTAATATATTAACAATTTTTAATAATGCAATTTTGATATAATTATACTTTAATTAAACTAAAACACAATAATAATAAAAGCATACAAAAATACTTACTAAAACCAAAAAAGCACCTCGGCACAACAATTACAATTGATGCGAGATGTTTTTGGATAGAAGGAGATGTTTTTTATAATAAAGAGGATGTTTACTTAAAATAATATGGGGTCACAGCCTTTGACATCAAATAATTACAACTTCAAAACAAACACAATTAACTATGAATACTTTAACGTTAACAGCATTGTTGAGTTTGGATCACAGAACAGAATATACTGAAAATTTATAATGACAAAATTCGGAAAACGTTTAAAGTAACAAATTGAAGTATCAAAGGCTGTGCCGTTCGGATAGGTGATGCATTAAAAAGTTTACATTAATACAATCCCCGCAGTTCCTAAGAACAAACTAAGTATATACCAAAATATCTTAAAGCTAAATACTAAATAATTTTAAAATTGATTTATTGGTGGTTTTTTATTTATAAAAAATATTTTATTTATTATAAAACAAAAAGCAGCCGATTTATAATACACCTAAGAAAATTATTCTTAAATGTATTATAATCGACTGCAATATTATTTGAGAATTTAATTATCTTCTGCCGCCGCGGTTAAAATTACCTCTTGGTCTGCGCGGACGAGCCGGTTTTGAATCTTCAGGTTCATTTTCGGGTGTAAGGCCGTCAACATCAATAAGAACCTGACGACGAGAAAGGTTAAGTCTGCCCTTGTCATCAATTTCCATTACCTTAACACGGATTATGTCACCGACATTTACAACATCGGTTACATTCTCTGTGCGCTTTACATCAAGCTGAGAAATATGAACAAGACCTTCTTTGCCCGGAGCGATTTCAACAAATGCACCAAAGTCCATAATTCTTGTAACTTTACCGAGGTACATTGCGCCCGGCTCAGGGTCAACGGCAATTGTATTGATTATTTCAATTGCACGCTTGCACTTGTCTGTATCAAGACCGGATACAAATACCTGTCCAACTTCGCCGTCTTCTTCAATATCAACCTTAACATCGCACTCAGCCTGAATTTCTTTAATAACCTTACCGCTTTTACCGATAACTTCACTGATTTTATCAGCAGGGATTGTTGTGGTAAACATCTTTGGAGCGTAAGGAGAAAGTTCAGCCCTTGGCTCGGCAATAGCCTTGAGCATTACTTCGTCAAGGATGTAGTTACGAGCCTTGTGAGTCTTAGCAAGTGCTTCCTTAACCATTTCAGGTGTAAGACCGCTGATTTTCAAGTCCATCTGAATTGCTGTGATTCCTGTGTGAGTACCGGCAACCTTAAAGTCCATATCACCAAAGAAATCTTCAAGGCCCTGAATGTCAACCATTGTCATCCAGCGCTCGCCTTCGGTAATAAGTCCGCAGGAAATACCTGCAACAGGTTCTTTAATCGGAACACCGGCATCCATAAGAGCAAGAGTTGAACCGCAAATTGAACCCTGAGATGTTGAACCGTTTGAAGAAAGAACTTCAGATACAAGTCTAAGAGCATATGGGAACTCCTCAACCGAAGGAATAACAGGAACAAGCGCACGTTCTGCAAGCGCACCGTGACCGATTTCACGTCTGCCGGGACCACGGCTTGGCTTTGTTTCACCAACCGAATAGCTCGGGAAATTGTAGTGATGTATATATCTCTTTTCTGTTTCACCGTCAATGCCGTCGAGAAGCTGCTTGTCGGAAACAGGTCCGAGTGTAGCAATTGTAAGAACCTGAGTCTGTCCTCTTGTGAACAGACCTGAGCCGTGAACTCTCGGAATTACGCCAACTTCAGAAGCGAGCGGACGAATATCATCCATACCTCTGCCGTCAACACGTTTCTGTTCATCAAGAAGCCAACGACGAACAATAAACTTCTGAGTCTTATAAAGGCACTCATCAATGAGAGCTTCGCTTTCAGGATAAACTTCATCGAATTTTTCGTGTACAGCCTCATAAATCGGCTTTAAGCGTTCGTCACGAACTGTCTTGTCATCTGTATCAAGAGCAACTTTAATATCTTCTTCGGCAAAAGCCTTGATTGCTTCAAACATATCGTGGTCAGGTTCAAGACTTGCAAAGTCAAACTTAGGCTTGCCAATCTCTGACTTGATTTCTTCGATAAACTTAATAATTTTCTGGTTAGCCTCATGACCTGCCATAATTGCATTGTACATTTCATCATCGGAAACGCAGTTTGCGCCTGCTTCAATCATAGCAATTCTTGAGCTTGTAGAAGCAACAGTTGTAGCCATCTGAGAAATTTTTCTTTGTTCTTCGTTAGGATTGATAATATATTCACCGTCAATCATACCAACCGAACAGCCCGAAATAGGACCGTTCCACGGAACATCGGAAATTGAAATAGCGATTGAAGCACCAATCATTGCAACGATTTCAGGCTGACAATCGGGGTCAACGCTCATAACTGTGCAAACAATAGAAACATCGTTGCGCATACTTTTATCAAAAAGAGGACGAACCGGACGGTCAATTACACGGCTTGTTAAAATAGCCTTTTCTGAAGGTCTGCCCTCTCTCTTAAGGTATGAACCCGGGATTTTTCCGACAGCATACATCTTCTCTTCATAATCAACCGAAAGTGGGAAGAAGTCAACGCCTTCTCTTGGCTTTGGTGAAGCGGTAACTGCAACGTGTACGGTAGTGTCACCGTAATGTACAAGGCACGCACCGTTTGCAAGCTGAGTCATTTTACCGGTTTCAACTTTTAGAGTTCTGCCGGCAAATTCAGTTTCAAATACTCTGTATTTGTCAAATGTCATCATTCTGTTCATTGTAAAATCCTTTCTGAAATTATTATTTTCACATTAATATTTCACGGGATTCTACGCCGATTTAGCAATAAAACCATTAAACAACGAAGTTTTATTTAATCGTTTTACCGCTAAAAGGCAGCAACTAAAATCCCGGAAAAATCGAATTTAGGGCAAGCTTACGCTTGCCCTGATTTTCAAATTACTTACGGATACCGAGTCTTGCAATAATTGCACGATATCTTTCAATGTCAACCTTTTTGAGGTAACCGAGAAGGCTTCTTCTCTGACCAACCATCATAAGAAGACCGCGTCTGCTGTGGTGATCCTTTTTGTGAACCTTGAGGTGCTCGGTAAGGTCATTGATTCTCTTTGTGAGAAGAGCAATCTGAACCTCAGGAGAACCAGTGTCTCCTTCGTGAGTAGCATATTCGGCAATAATTGCCTGCTTTTCTTCTTTTAACATTTTTTTATTCCACCTTTTTATAAATTTGCCTTATGTCTCAGGACAGGGCTGTGAAATTCCGCATTGCGGCTTAATCCCTGCTCCGAGGCGTAGGTCAACTGTTATATTTTAGCATACCATATGCAAAATGTAAAGTGATTTTAAGAATTAAATTTAAGAAAATCACTTATACGGATCGTTTATATCGTTTTTTATCTTAACAAGAAGCTCCATTACCTTTTGCTTTTCCTCAACCGACAGCAATCTGTAAATCCCCACCAAATCCTGCTCATCTTTTGTCAGGCTGTATATCGGCATTTCAAAATCTGCAAGAGCCTTTTCAAACGGCTCAATTCCCAGCAAAGCATTTACGTCCACACCAAAAATATTGGCGATTTTTTTCATTATTTCAATGCTTGGCTCAGAAACACCGGTTTCATATTTTGTGTAGGTAGTGCGATTCAGATTAAGCATATCTGCAACCTGCTGTTGGGTAAATCCGCACATTTTACGATAGGCGGCTATATTAGCTCCAAAGCTAACATCGACATTACTGCATTTTCTTTTTGGCATAACCCCACACCCAATTCCTTTAAGTATTACACGTAATTATTATATTCCTTTTTTCGTCAAAATTCCATAGCTGTGCTAACTATTCACAAAGGGTTTTATCTATTTTGATAAAAATAGTATATGTAAATACTGTAAAAAAATTCAATTAATAGGTATTTGCAACAAATAATTAAATTGTTAAAAATTAATTTAAATTTAACAATACTGTTTTGGAGAACAAAAATTCACCATTTGGAAACAAACTCTTTCTACAAAAATGAGGTACCCTGGTTTTGGATACCTCATAATGCAATTCACAAATTGTATACATTATTTCTTTTTGGCGTTTTCAGCAAATAAAGCTGCAAGAGTTTCTTTATCAGCTTCACCGGAGTCCTTTAAACCGTTTTTACTCTGGAAATCCGAAACCGCTGTTTTGGAAACTTCGCCGTAATAACCGGTTACATTCTCCTCATCATCAATATAGCCTAAATCGAAAAGTCGCTGCTGCATGGCCTTTACGTTGTCATTCTCGTCATCCGGTGCAAGAGAAAGATCATCGTCAAGCTTGATTTTATAATCATCGGCTACTGATTTAACGACAGCTTCTGTTGCAGAGGTATCGGAACTTCCATTATCAGAATCCTTAACAGCAAGTTCGGGATGTATAAATCCAACCATTTTGTTCAGAGTATTAATAGCAGACAATCCCTGGCGGTTCATTTCATCGGCAGAAATCATCAAGGTTTTTCCGTCCTTTATGGCACTAAGACCTGACAGCACGCTGTCATCCTTAATTGCCTGAAGAGTCTGTTCATCGGAATAGAACAAATAATTCGGATTTGCTACCTTAAGGGTATTTACTTCAACTTTGTTTTCATCAATATTAACCGCAACATTAACGCATCCTGTGTAGCCCAGCAACATATCGCCGTATGTCCCACTTGTTGTAAGTCTGAGTTTTCCGTTTACGCTGTACATATAGCAAACTGTATTCAATGCAGCATTATTATCGACAGCAGTAACTTTTGACTTTATGTCTTCCATCTGGGATATTAATTTTGAGTATGCCTCTTCGCCTTTTGCAGCACCTACGGTATTTCCGCCGAGAATTCTTCCGACAGTAGTGTATGTGGTCTCAAGCTGTTTTTGAGAGCCGGCTACCGCAATATTTACAACATTGATTTTGTTTTCATCAAGCTTTGCTCTGCTTTCATCGCTAAGGGAATCATTAACAAAAACAAGATCAGCTCCGGTATCAATTATTTTGTTAATATCAGGTGACTGCGCCGAACCAACGCTTGGAGCAGCAGACAAGCTTTTTTGATTAACCTCATCGCTTCTGCCAACCATTTTAACTTCATAACCTATGCACTCAATAATATCGGCAGTTGATGCATCAAGAACAACGATATTTTTTGGCTCGCTGCTAATTTTAATATTGGCAACTTCAACCGGGTATTCACCGTCACCACAGCCTGAAAATACAAGCACCGATGAAAGCGCAAGCATCAAAACAAGTGCCACCGAAATAATCTTATTTTTCATAATCTCCTCCATAAATCAACAAAACAGGGATTCAACGTATTGCTTTGCACAGCGAGGCGAACGTCCTCCTTTTGCAAGTGCAAACTGTTCGGCTCCGGCAGCAAGCTCCTCCTCGGTTTTGTTTATTCCTCTTTCTTTTGCCATAGCGCACACAATTTCTACAAATTGCTTTTTACTTGGTATTGAATAACAAACAGCAAGACCAAAACGGTCTGAAAGCGAAAGGCTCTCCTGCATATTATCACGTGTATTAATATCATCAACGGCAAACGAACGATCAGACAGATGTTCTTTTACCAAATGACGTCTGTTTGATGTAGCATAAATAAGTGCATTGTCAGGACGTGCAGAAACACCGCCCTCCAACACTGCTTTAAGAGTTGTATAGCTTTGATCCTGGTGTTGGAAAGAAAGGTCGTCAATGAATATGATAAACTTCATCGGCAAAGTTGCTATTTTGTCAACAAGAATCGGAAAGTCTATAAGTCGTTCCTTTGGAATTTCAACGATTCTCAAACCGTCCTTGCGGAACTGATTTGCAACCGCTTTAACCGTTGAACTTTTACCCGTTCCCATATCTCCGTACAGCAGGCAATTGTTGCACGTCTTTCCTTCAAGGAATGCCTTAGTGTTATCAACAATCTTTTGACGCTGAATTTCGTATCCTGTAAACTCATCCATATCAATTGTATCATAGTGTAGTACAGGCTGAATATCACCGTCACGCCATACAAACGCCTTGTAACGTGCAAACATTCCGCAGCCGTTCTCCTTATAATACTGAGCAACATTTTTAAGAGAGCCGTCAAACATTTTAAAGCTTTCGGCACATTCGCCTGAAAGCCAAACAGGCAGAGTTTCGGCTACTTCTTTTATATCATCGTAATGCTTATAGCTTTTTAAAACTTCTTTCGATGTTAATGACGAAGCCATAAGAATTGCCTCGCAATCACGCTTTACAGCCTTAAGAACCTCGGTGGGCAAATCATTGTATTTTCCTGCAGCAGCCGCACGTGTAAAACAATTTTCATCAAACAACGCAGCCTCGGTAAAAGAATATGCAAGTCTGTCACTGCAGTTTCTTTCGCTTATAAGCGAATAAAATCTGCCGTAAGCCTCAAGAAATTCTTCCGGTTTTTCTTCAAGAGAATTTAAAAGTTCCAAAAAAGCCTTTGGTACACTTCTGTTAAGTATGCCTCTGAATACGGATAACGATGACAGAAGCAATCTTGTTTTTACTACTTTATTCATATATATCATTCCAATCGTATTAATTGTACCCTTTTTTCGCAATTAAGTCAACATTTAGCCTGCATAATATTATATATTTCACAAAAAACGGCAACACAATCTCTGTGTTGCCGAGTTTATATTGTTAGAAATTGCGGTAATGTTTTACATTTCTGCGTTTCTTTCTGCGGTTTTTACTAATCTTGGCATAGATAAAGTAAATTATCAAAATAACAATTATTATTCCGATTAAAACTAAAAACCAATAGGATTGAAGAATAGTGCCGATAACATCAAGAACTAACAGTATTCCGCTGCGCTCAACATTTTCTTCAGGCACAAGATTAACCTTTGCCACTTCCTGCTTATTGCCGTCGGAATCCATATAATATACGGTTGCCGTTCCAACTGACTTATCGGTTGACAGAGGCGCTTCGGCAACCTCCGGCAAATCAGGCTCAATTGTGATATTCTCATCATTTATATCGGACGGAACAAGTACGGTAATATCCTTTTCGGGAACAAGGTTTACTGAACTCTTGCCCCATGCAAGTTTTATTTTTTGCTCGCAAATAGGAGTTTTGGATGTCTTTACCGTCTTTAGTTTAAGACTTGTAAGCGCCCATCTGAACAAATCGGCTGCGTCGGTGAATGTATAGTATTCTTCCTGCTCACCCTCCTTGTACGGAGCGTGGAGCAGAATTGCAATATAGGAATAGCCGTCGGCAGAAGCTGTTGTTACAAGACATCTTCCGGCTTGGTCGGTAGTACCGGTTTTAATTCCCTTTGCATACATATAATAATACTCTCCGCCGCGATTGGCATCAATCAAATAGTTTGTAGTAACAAGCGGCTGGTCGTCACCCTCACAGGTGTATTCGCAGGTATTGGAAATTTCGGAAAATCGAGGGAGGGTCAACGCATAAGTAGAAATTTTGTAAAGGTCACGTGCTGTTGTATAATGGTCTTCATCGTGCAAACCGTCGGGATTGGCAAAATGGGTGTTCTCACAGCCAAGTTCTTTTGCCTTATCATTCATCATCTGCACAAATTTTAAAATATCTCCGTCTCCTACATAGTCGGCAAGCACCATAGCCGCATCGTTGCCTGACGGAACCATCATACTGTAAAGCAAATCAATGACGCTCATAGTTTCGCCTACGTGATCTCCAACATTTGCAAGTGAGCTTCCGGTATCTTTAAGCTGATCTATGATTGATTTTTTGATACTCACCCTTGTGTTGTCAAGGTCATCAATATTTTCAACAACAACTATGTATGTCATAATTTTTGTTGTTGAAGCAGGATACCGTTTTGAATCTGCATCCTTTTCATAAACAGGTTCGCCTGTATCCATATTAACTAACAAAATAGAATCCGACATTGTTTTGACGTTATTGGGATACGACACTGCCGACGAACCTATAACAGATGACGAAATAATCACGCAAAGCGTTAATAGTACAGACAAAAATTTTACTGCTTTTTTCATTATCCGAATATCTCCCCTTAATTTAATGTATTATGACCGCCCTGCTCAAACAGCTTAACAATTTCGGCTTTAAGCGGTCGAAGCTCATCACTTCTTATATCTTTATATGTAAACATAATATAATCTGCAATTTTTTGTGAAAGTTCAAGGCTTTTGGTATCTGCAAAATCAGCAATGGAAAGCTGCGGCAATCCGTGCTGGCGTTCTCCGAAGAAATCACCGGGACCACGCATTTTTAGGTCTTCATCCGCAATTTTGAAACCGTCGTTTGTCAGGCACATAACCTCAAGTCTTTGCCGTGTGATTGCCGAGGAATTGTCGCTTACAAGAATACAATAGGATTGAAATTTTCCTCTGCCCACTCTGCCCCTGAGCTGATGAAGCTGAGACAGACCAAAACGTTCGGCATTTTCGATTACAATAACCGATGCATTCGGAACATCCACTCCAACCTCTATCACGGTTGTTGCAACAAGGAGCGAGTATTCATTTGCAACAAATTTGGACATTACAGCTTCTTTTTCATCCGCCTTCATATGGCCGTGAACTATTCCGACCGGAATATCGGAAAACTGCTTTAACATCAGTTCTGCGGCATATTCTTCAGCCGCCGCTACGTTGTCAAGCTCTCCCTCTTCAACAAGGGGACATACAATATAAGCCTGACGCCCTGCCGAAATTTCGCTGCGTATAAAATTATATATTCTTGCGCGCTGTGACGTATTCATCAAAACCGTCTTTATCGGTTTTCTTGACGGCGGAAGTTCGTCAATTACAGAAATATCAAGGTCGCCAAACACAATCAATCCAAGTGTGCGCGGAATCGGCGTGGCACTCATTACAAGAAGATGAGGGTTTTGACCTTTGCCGAGAAGCTTGGCGCGCTGAGCTACACCAAACCTATGCTGTTCATCAGTCACGGCAATTCCAAGATTAAAGAACTCGGTGTTATCTGTAATCAATGCATGGGTTCCGATTACAAGGTCTATTTCGCCGTCAGCCAAACTTTGACGGATTTTCTTTTTTTCTGATTCTTTTAAAGAGCCAGTTAAAAGGGCTGTTTTGATATCAGAATTTTCAAAAAGCTTTGAAAATGTACTGTAATGCTGTCTTGCAAGGATTTCGGTAGGCGCCATAAATGCAGCCTGATAGCCGTTTTTAATAACCGAATAACATACCGAAGCGGCAACGGCAGTTTTACCCGAACCGACATCGCCCTGAATAAGTCTGTTCATAGGAGAGGTCTTTGTAACCATATCTCTGCAACAATCAGACACTGCTCTTTTTTGAGCGTTAGTCAGGGTAAACGGAAGCAATGATTCAAATTCTTTTGAATAGTCCTGCATTATTTTTATTCCGCAAACGCCCCTGGTGTGTTCACGCAAATTTCTCATTCCGAGATTTAAAACGACCAATTCCTCCGAAACAAGCCGTTTCCTTGCAGTTTCAAGCATTTCAATATTTTCCGGAAAATGAATATTGATTAAAGCACAGCACAAATCACATAAATCAAAAGATTTTCTCACCTGTTCAGGGAAAGTATCGTTAATATTTTTTGGAAGAAGTCTTAGGGCTTGCTTCACACAATTGGCAATAGTTTTGCTTACAAGTCCTGATGTTTGCTTGTAAACGGGGGTGATTCTCAATCCTGCACTTGCAGGAGAAAATGTCGGTGCAATCATTTGTGCACCGTAATCACCGATAGTTATTCTTCCGTAAAAGAAATATTCAGTTCCGCAGGAAAGCATTGAACTTATGTATCTGTTATTGAAAAAAACTATTTGCAAGGAACCTGTTTCATCATAAACAGTGGTTTTTGATAAGAGTTTTCCGCCCTTTATCCTTGAATCTACAATCGGCTTGGCAAGGATACCTTTTATGCAATAGATTCCGCCGTACTGCAAATTTTCAATTTTTTCAACCGAACTCCAATCCTCATATGTGCGAGGATAAAAGCATATTAAGTCGCCCACGCTTTTTACGCCGAGCTTTGCAAAAAGCTCGGCACGTTTTGAGCCTATTCCGCTCAGGCTTGTAATTGGCATATTAAATAGTGAAGCCATAATAAAACCTTTAATAATTCAAAGGGACGACACCCAAGGCGCCCCTGAAAATTCAAATTCATCAGGGTCGTCAAGGATGCCGACCCCCACGACATTTAAATATTTAATTCTTGTAAAGAATCATTCTACACTTAATATATAGTAATAAACAGGCTGGCCACCCTTTATGAGAGATATATCGGTATGAGAACCAAATTTTTCACGAAGTTCTTCATATGCCTTTTCAGCCTCTTCATCAGTAACGTCCGCACCGTAAATCAGCGTTATGAATGACGAATTTCTTTTTACCATACTCTTGGCAAGCTTTATTAACGCCTTAAAAGTATTTTTCTCTGAAATAGTGAGTTTTCCGTTTTCAAGAGCAATTATATCGCCCTCTTTAATCTTCATTCCGCCAAACTCGCTTTTTCTTGCGGCAAATGTAACAAGACCTGTTCCCACATTATGTGCAGCCTCCATCATGAGCTGGGCATTACTTTCTGCGGAAATTTCAGGGTCAAAGTTTATCATTGCGGTCATACCTTGAGGAATTGTGCGGGTAGGAACAATAATAACTTTTCTGTCGGTAACCATCGGAATTGTCTGCTCTGCGGCAAGAATTATATTCTTGTTATTTGGCAAAACAAAAACATATTCAGCCGGTGTGGCAAGGATTGCCTCATAGATGTCATCCGTGCTCGGGTTCATACTCTGACCGCCTGAAACAACATTATTACAACCCAAATCTTTGAAAAGATTTTTCATTCCTTCTCCTGCGGCAACTGCAACAAATCCGAATTTTTCGGTAGGTTCTGCCGGAGCAAAAGTTTCTTTTTCGGCTTTTTTGGTAGTGTTTGAAGCCTTGGCGTTCTTGTGCTGTTCTTTCATATTCTCAACTTTAACCGTAAGAAGCTGACCATACTCAAGTCCCTTTGTAAGAACATAGCCCGGGTTTTCAGTATGAACGTGAACCTTGATTATCTCATCGTCATTTACAACAACAACACAGTCGCCGATTGTTTGGAGATAATCCTTCAGTTCTTCCGGGTCAGCGGTAACTTCAGGGTCTCTGCCAACGATAAACTCAGTACAATATGTAAAGCGGATATCGTCGTCAAACTCGGCTGCGGCACTCTCATAGTTTTCGATTGTGGTTTTTTCCCGAGCTCCGCTGTATTCTATTACAACTCCGTTCTTTATCACGGAAAGCATACCCTCAAAAATCGCACACAAGCCTTTTCCTCCTGCGTCAACCACACCTGCTTTTTTGAGGACTGGGAGCAATTCAGGAGTAATTGCAAGGGCGTCATTTGCTTTGTCGCAAATTGCCTGCCAAACAAATTCAACCTCAGGGTTTTCCTTTGCTGCCTCTACACCTGCTTCATATGCCATTCTTGCTACTGTAAGGATTGTGCCCTCAGCAGGCTTCATTACTGCTTTGTAAGCACCGTCAACACCGATACCGAGAGCTGCGGCAAGATTTTTGCCGTTTACTTCTTCCATATCTTTAAGTCCCTGAGCAAAGCCCCTGAACAAAATTGATGTAATTACACCTGAGTTGCCTCTTGCACCTCTTAGCATTGCAGAAGCTGCAATACCGGCAACCTCACCGGCATTTGCACCGTCATATTCTTCAAGTGCGGCGGCTGCGGCAGAAATTGTCATTGACATATTTGTTCCGGTGTCACCATCGGGAACAGGAAAAATATTTAAATCATTAATTTTTTCTTTTTGAGAATTTATATTATTTGCGCTGGAAATAATTGCCTGCTTTAACACTTCGCCGTTTATCATAAACGCACATCCTTTTTTTAAAGATATAATTTCAGACATAATCCATTATACAATCTTTGTTTCTATTTTGCAATAGTTTAATAAAATTATTCAATCCTTAAGCTTTCCGCTGAAATGCATTTGCCCGTTTTGTCATCAATATCAAACACAGCACATTCCATCTTGCAGTCGCCGCTTGCCAAATCAAACCTTGCAGGAAGTCGGGTTTTGAATTTGTTGATTATTATATCGGTTTTGACACCTAAAACAGAATGAATCGTTCCCGTCATTCCAACATCGGTAATGTATCCGCTGCCATTCGGCAAAACCTGGGCGTCAGATGTCTGAACGTGTGTATGGGTTCCGAACATTGCTGAAATTTTTCCGTCAAGATAATAACCCATAGCACGTTTTTCACTTGTGGTTTCGGCGTGAAAATCAACAATGATGATTTTGCTTTCTGCCTTTGAAAGCATTTTATCAATACTGTCAAAAGCACTGTCAAGATTGTTGTCCATACACATATTTCCCATAACATTTATTACGCTGATGATTCTGCGCCCTGTATCAATGTTGCGAATACCCACTCCGGGAGCAAGATTTTCGGGAAAATTTGACGGTCGAACCACAAAAGGATTTTCATCAATAAAGTCGTAGGCTTCTTTTCTGCGATAGGTGTGATTTCCAAGGGTAATAACATCTACTCCGCTGTCAAACAAAAATTTTGCGGACGACGGTGTTATTCCGTTGCCGTCTGAAGAATTTTCTCCGTTACAGATTACAAAATCAATACCCTTTATTTGTTTCAGGGCGGGAAGCTTGGAGCGTAAAAAATCACATCCGATACTTCCGACAACATCACCTATACACAATATTCTCAAACAAAACACCTGCTTTTTACATTCTTAGTTATTATTTTAACACAAAGATATTATTCTGTCACGCTGAAATCAACGGTTTCGGCAATATTTTCATTAAACACATAATCACAGGTACAATAATAATTCTCATTATCGGAACTAATATTTATGTTCCTGCCTACAACACTGCTCTCGCTTTTTTCAAACACTTCATAAAGTAAAAGACGGTTTACAAACGCTTTTTCTGCTATTTCGTCGTTCAGAACAAATTCGGTTTTTAAGGCTTCCAAATCGGTTTCTGTTTTTATTCCAAGGGGCAAAACAACATTATTTACACACAGATTTTTGGAACTGTGAGTATATGCGCTGTTTTCATATGAATTAAATGAAACAGAAAAAGGAAAATCCCACCACAGAAATTGCAATCTTCTTCTGTCGGTTTTATTTTCTGTTAAAGAAAAATAACTATATTTCTTTGCAATTGATAATTCCTTTGCAGAATTTACATCAGCAAAAACTTCCGCCTTTGCGTGCACATATCGGGTGGTCTCAAGCTTAGTTTGTGTTGTTCCGCTTACGAGCAAATCTCCCTTTGTAACTCCGCTTCCAATCTTTACAACGGTTTCTCCGTTTTTTGCATTGATTTTTGTAATTACACCGTCGCTCTTTGCCTTAATATTACACGGATTCAGAATCTCATCAATTTGAGGCTTTTGTGCCTTTTCTTTGACCTCGACAGACACAAGGCTGCCGGTAATATTTATGCTCATCCACCCTATCTCATCAACTTTGAGCAAGGCATTCCGCTCAATTTTTTTCACATCAAGCTTATCTTTATAAGCTCCCGTTTCCACACCGCTTTCTGCAAGAATTTCAAGCAGCTTTGTATCGCTCACGTTTTTCGTTCCCTGTACACTTATTGACCAAACAAAATTTGATAGGATAAGCAAAAGCATTAAGCCCGCAGCCGCGCCGATTGGAATACCTATTCTCGGCTTGTATTTTTCTGCAAAAAACGGTAAACCGTGTTTTTGAGTAATCCTTGTTTTCACTTTTGACTTGCGTGCAATCGGTCGGATTTTTCGGTAATCGCTAATCGACATTGAAGCATTGAGTCCGCCGTCACACGGGTGTGCATCCCACAAATTAATTCCAAACCGAGATGTAATATTTAACATCCGCTCAGGAAATTTTCCTGTGGCTTTAAATTCAACCCAACCTTTTGCGTATCTTACAATATTTACAAGCATTCTATCACCCTGTTATGTCAAAAATTCTATTTTCCCGACAAATCCCTCTATTTCTACGCAGGAACTTGAAATGCAACGAACGCACAAACCTCTGCCAAAAAATGAAACAACCATTTTATTGGTATTTATTTTTATGTTGTCGCTTTCATACAGCAAAATTCCGGTTGAGCCCTCAAGAGTAATTCTTCTGTTGCCGAGCATTTCAATAAGCGGAGCTGAACCCATATCTAATCCGACAGACTGGCGAGGTGAGACTTTGCCTTTGTCTTTGTTTTTATTTTTTTGCAAAAAATCGCCTCCAAATTCAAATTCATATTTATTTTTATGCAAAATCAATCATATATATTATCGGTGATTGATATGTATGTTAATGCAGCTCTGCATAAATTTGAAATTGTGGTAAAAGCACTTGCTGTTATAATGCTGTGTGCACTGCTGTTGCTGTTCTCAGAAAGCTGCTCAGGAGGAGCGCAAAACGGCATTAAATTTTGCCTTACTGTGCTTATTCCGTCGCTTTTTCCGTTTATGGCAGCTTCAAGTTTTTTGATTAAAAGCGGATTATCCGAACAAATCGGTAAACCGTTTGCTAAAATCACAAAAGCTGTTTTCGGATTAAACGGAAATTTTGCTCCGATTATTATTCTCAGTATGATTGGAGGGTACCCGGTTGGAGCAAGAGGGATTTCCGCACTTAAAAAATATGGGGCGGCAAGTGAAAGCGAAGTAAAAAAAGCTGCAATGTTTGCTGTTTGCGCGGGTCCGGGATTCATTGTTAACTTTGTAGGCGTTTCATTATATCACAATGAAACCATAGGCATGATAATTCTGATTTCACAAATTATTTCAGTAATAATTCTCGGAATACTGATAAATTTGTTTGACAGAAAGAACAGCAATAATAATTTTTTTATAGCAAAAAAGAATACACTTCCTTTTTCAACGGCACTTGTTGAAGCCGCCGCCGACAGCTCAAAAGGTATGCTCGGGATATGCTCATTTGTAATAATATTTTCGGCATACACGGCAATTTTCGGCGAGATTATTAATGATAACTTAACACAAAACCTGATATTTTGTCTGCTTGAGGTTTGTTCAGCGGTAAATAATATTTCTCAAAACAGTCCGGTTGAACTTGTGGCATTTGCAATCGGCTTTGGCGGATTGTGCGTACACTTTCAAATATTCTCTGCACTTGGAGATATTAAAATAAACAAACTGATTTTTTTCATTATAAGAATTATACAAGGGGCAATTACAGCATTGCTCACACATATAGGATTAATGCTGTTTATCGGCGAAACGGCGGTATTTTCAACTTCTTCCGTTGAAAATGCCGATGTGTTCAATGGCAGCATCATTTCGGGTGCTGTGCTTATCTGCGTAGCAATATGCTTTTTGTTTACACTCAAATCATATAGAACAAACTGATTTTATGGAGGTATTTTATGTGTGGTATAGCAGGATGGATTGAAAAGGGCAGCAATATGGCTGACAGATTAAAAACAATTAATCAAATGTCGCAAACGCTTGACAGAAGGGGACCCGATGAAAACGGAATTTATATTAATAAAGATACTGCATTAATACACAGAAGACTTGTGGTTATTGACAGAGAGAACGGAAAACAGCCTATGGTTGTTTCACACGGCGGCACAACTTATGTGATTGTATATAACGGAGAATTATACAACACCGAAGGCCTGCGTGAGGAGCTTAAAGCCGACGGATTCAGGTTCAGAGGACACAGCGACACGGAGGTTGTTTTAAAAACGTATATCAAATACGGTGAAAAATGTCCTGAAAAGCTCAACGGAATCTTTGCATTTGCCATATTTAATTCAGATGACAGGTCTATCTTTTTATGCAGAGACAAAATCGGAGTAAAGCCGTTGTTCTATTATAAATATAACGGTGGGTTTATATTCGCTTCGGAAATTAAGTCAATGCTCGCAAGCGGAGTTGTAAAACCGCAAATTGACGAACAAGGACTGTATGAAATTTTCTTCTTGGGACCTGCAAGAACACCTTCCTGCGGCATTTTTAAAGGTGTAAAAGAGCTAAAACCCGGAGAATACGCAAAGTATATCGACGGTGAAATGCGTATTGGCAAATACTTTTCAATTCAAGCCGCTGAACACACGGACAATGAAAAGCAAACGATTGAAAAAACCCGTTTTCTTCTGACGGACGCCATTGAACGTCAGCTTATAAGCGATGTTCCTATGTGCTTCTTCCTTTCAGGTGGTCTTGACAGCAGTATTATTGTAAAAACAGCGTCAAACTATCATAAAGAGCATAAACTTGGGAAAATTTCCACCTACTCGGTTGAATACCGTGACAACCAAAAATATTTTAAGAAAAGTTTATTTCAGCCTACGCCCGATTATGAATTTATATCATTAATGTCTCAAAACGCCGACACAAAACACAGAGAAATAATTTTGGAAAACACATTGGTAGCGGCGGCGCTGTACGACAGTGTTGAGGCAAGAGATTTGCCTGGGTATGTCGACGTTGACTCTTCCCTGCTGTTGTTTTGCAAAGAAATCAAAAAAGACTTTACGGTTGCACTTTCGGGAGAATGTGCCGATGAACTTTTCGGAGGTTATCCTTGGTATCATAACCACGATATTCTGTTTGAAGACTGTTTTCCATGGTCGCGCAGTCAGGACGTTAGAAGCTATATTCTCAAAGACGGTGTTCTTAAAGACGGCGCAGAATATGTAAGACAAAAATACCTTGATACAATTAGACTGGCACCGAAACTAAAATCAGACAGCAAAGTTGACAAACGTATGCGCGAAATGTTCTTTCTGAACTTTTATTGGTTTATGCAATGCCTGCTTGAACGCAAAGACAGATGTTCAATGTATAATGGGCTTGAAGTCAGAGTTCCGTTTTGTGATTACAGGCTGGTTGAATATGCATACAATATGCCCTGGAACATAAAAGCCTACGGCGGCAGAGAAAAAGGCATTGTGCGCAAAGCGTTTGAGGATATTTTGCCTGATGAAATATGTTGGCGAAAAAAAAGTCCTTACCCCAAAACGCACAATCCTATATACTTTGACGAATGTGCAAAAAAGGTAAGGAAAATTCTTAAAAAGAAAAATGCATTGACAGAGATGCTAAACCCAAAGGCAGTGGAAAGCATAATCGAACATCCCGAAAAAATCACGACGCCATGGTACGGACAGCTGATGCAGGCACCTCAGATTTTGGCGTATATTATTGAGATAGATTACTGGTTTGAAAAATACAATATTGAAATAATATAGATGTTGTGTTAATATTTGAATATAACATAAGAGCAGGTGCTTCCAGCCTTTAAAACAATAAAGAATGTTAAGTATTTCAATTGGAATTATAATACTTAAACGTAACTCTAAATAGGTAACGCATCTATTCAATGCTTGCAATCTATCCCATATCTTTTTACGCAAGTAAAGCCGAGCGTTGCTTTAATTTCAAAAACTAGGAGGTGTAAAAAATCAATCGTGAACAGTATATTAAAATGACTGACTATTTTAAAAACAACAAAACAGCCAACAGATGCCTAAAAATAATACATACTGTATTGCCTCTTTATGTGTTTGCAAATTATCCGATTCTGCTTTTTTACACTTTCTTTTGGAGAAAAAGTGCATTTTTAGAAACGCTTGTGGTTCCTGCGGCAGTTTTTACGCTGATAACAGTTTTGAGGAAAATTATCAAACGGCAACGGCCTTATGATTGCTTTGACGTTGCACCGGTAATACCCAAAAAATCAGAACCCGACAGTATGCCAAGCCGACACACTGCAAGTGCATTTATAATTGCAATGACAGTCCTTTCGATAAACACATACGCAGGAATTTTTTATATTATAATTGCCTTGCTGATATCATTATCAAGGATTTTTGCAGGCGTGCATTATATCAGCGATGTAATCGTCGGAGCTGTAATATCAATTTTGTGCGGCGTTATTTTTCTTTTTGTAATATAACGCACAGAATAATTCGTTTATAGAACAATATAAATAATGGCGGTCTGAAATTCAGACCGCCGTTTATTCTTATTAAGAATTATTATTTGTTGTCAGATGCATCTGTCGGCAATTCACTTGTGCAATGTGGGCATCTGGTTGCTTTTATGTCAATTTCACTCATACAGAACGGGCAAGTTTTGGTTGTTGGAGCCTCTTCTGTTTTTTTCTTTTTGCCAAAAGACATAACCTTGTTGACAAGCTTTACAATTAAGAAAATGATGAACGCCATAATCAAAAAGTTAATCACAGCGGTGATAAACTTTCCATATGCAAGCGTAGCTCCGTTGATGTCAATTGAAAGATTGTCAAAATTCATTCCGCCAAAAATACCGAGTATCGGCGAAATTATATCGTTTGTCAGTGAAGTTACAATAGCCTGAAATGCCGCACCGATAATAACTCCGACTGCAAGGTCAAGCACATTGCCGCGCATTATAAAAGTTTTAAACTCATTAAAAAACTTTTTCACCTTAAACACCTCTTTGATTTTGATTAATTCAAAATTGCCTTATGGAATACCTTTTTACCCTTTTTGATTATTACATAACCCTTTTCAAAGGACTGTTTATTGATTTTAGCGTAAACATCGGTAACTTTTTCATCGTCAACCGAAATACCGCCCTGCTCAATCAGTCTTCTTCCCTCTTTATTTGACGGAATAAGCGAACACTTTTTGAGCAAATCAAGAATTGCAATTTCATCGTCGGTAAAATCTTCGGAAGCAAGATTTGTTGACGGCATATTGTTTGTGTCAGCCTTGTTGCCAAACAGTGCTCTTGCAGCCTCCTGTGCTTTGTCGGCTTCTTCTTTGCCGTGAATAAGCTCTGTAAGCTCATGAGCAAGAATCTCTTTTGCCTTGTTTATCTCGCTGCCCTCAAGTTTTGAAAGTTCGTCAATTTTTTCAAGCGGCAAAAATGTAAGCATTTTAAGGCACTTGATAACGTCGCTGTCATCAACGTTTCTCCAGTACTGGTAAAACTCATAAGGTGAAGTTTTTTCGGCAGAAAGCCATACTGCGCCCGACTGGGTTTTTCCCATCTTCTTGCCCTCGGAATTTAGAAGCAGATTAATTGTCATTGCATATGCGTCTTTGCCAAGCTTTCTTCTGATAAGCTCTGTACCGCCGAGCATATTGCTCCACTGGTCGTCTCCGCCAAACTGCATATTGCATCCGTATTTTTGATAGAGTGAATAGAAGTCATATGACTGCATAATCATATAGTTAAACTCAAGGAATGAAAGACCCTTTTCCATTCTCTGTTTATAGCATTCGGCTGTGAGCATGCGGTTAACGCTGAAATGCGCTCCAACATCACGTAAAAGCTCTACATAATTAAGGTCAAGCAGCCAATCGGCATTGTTTACAATCAGTGCCTTGCCATCCGAAAAATCAATAAAGCGGCTCATCTGCTTTTTGAAGCAATCAACATTGTGCTGAATGGTTTCTTTTGTCATCATCTGGCGCATATCTGTTCTTCCGGACGGGTCACCTATCATAGCAGTTCCGCCGCCGATAAGTGCTATCGGCTTGTTGCCTGCCATTTGCAGACGCTTCATAAGACAGAGTGCCATAAAATGACCAACGTGCAGGCTGTCGGCTGTTGGGTCAAAACCTATGTAGAACGTAGCCTTGCCATTGTTCACAAGCTCCTTGATTTCTTCTTCATCAGTTACCTGGGCAATAAGTCCTCTTGCCACAAGTTCTTCATATACTCCCATCAATCTATTCCTTTCTTTGTGGATGATATTAAAACGGTATTTCTAACCGTTTTTTACACGTTAAGCGGCTTTGCCGCCTTTGACTGTTAAAACATTATACAGTCAATACATAGTATAATATTA
This sequence comes from Ruminococcus sp. YE282, assembly GCA_900101355.1. Classification (GTDB taxonomy): domain Bacteria; phylum Bacillota; class Clostridia; order Oscillospirales; family Acutalibacteraceae; genus Ruminococcoides; species Ruminococcoides bromii_A. Next base: position 50,444 of record FMUV01000007.1, on the reverse strand, counting down.
ATTTTTAATAAGGTCAAGCCCTAATATCCCGTAGAAACTTTAAGATTGTTTCCGTCAGATGTTATAACCACGGTCCTGTCATCAGCCGTAGAATAAAGCTCAGAGCTGAATTTATTGAGCCGAGCCATAGTCGTATAATCGGGCAGACTGCCGTCTGATTTTCCCGAACTGACGACTGTGATTTTAGGACTAACGGCTGACAAAAACTCCTCACTTGACGAAGTTTTGCTTCCGTGATGCGCCGCTTTAAGAACATCAAATTTTAATTCTTTAGCAGAATTAAGCATATCTTCTTCAACTTTGCTTGATATGTCGCCTGTAAACAAAAAAGAATTGTCTTGATACGTAAGTTTAAAAACCAGCGAATTATCATTAATATTGTCATACACCTTATCGGGCATAATAAACTCAATGCTTAAACCTCCGATTGCTATATTGTCTCCAAACTCTGGATATGTAATATCAAGATTATTTTCTTTAACAGAATTAACCAGATTGCTGTACTCAGCGCTGTTCGGCAACTGTTCACTTGGAATCTGCGGCATATAAATTGTATCCACGCTAAACTCATTAAGCAAATCAGAGGCTCCGCCGATGTGGTCGCTGTCGGCGTGTGAAAGTATCATTGCATCAAAATGGGTTACATTATGCCTATGGAAAAATGACGACAGTTTGTCATAATCAGCTCTCAGCCCGGTATCAATAACCAGATTTTTATCTCCACACTGTATAAAACAAGTGTCAGCATTGCCAACGCTTAAAAAACTCGCCGAAAAATCAGCGTTTAAATTCTCACTTACACCGAAAAGCGAATAAACATCGCTCCAACTCGGAGCGCCAAAACTTTTTCCGAATGTGATAAACAAAGTAAATATAAACAATACAGATGCAATTACAGTAATAAAAACAGTCTTTATTTTACTTTTTGTTTTTCCTCCTGTATTTTGCATACTTATCCCTATTCTTTCTGCCGTTGCCGCCTTTTGTGTTTGATGACTTTTTGTATCCGCCCGACGTCTGTCCGGCAAGCGGAGTTACAAGGCAACGTTTGTCATTTCCGATTAAATCACGTCTGCCGGCTTTGATAAGTGCCTTAACTACAAGAGGCTTATTCTCGGGAATAAAATACTGCAAGAGTGCTCTTTGCATAGCTTTTTCGCTCTCGGTCTTCGGTACATAAACCTCTTTCAGCGTATATGGGTCAAGGCCTGTATAAAACATACTCGTAGAAATTGTTCCGGGAGTGGGATAGAAATCCTGCACCTGTTTTGGATGTATATTTTCTCGTTTGCAAAACAAGGCAAGCTCAACAGCATCTTTAAGTGTTGAACCGGGATGCGAACTTATTAAATACGGAACAACGTACTGGTCTTTATGAACCTGATTTGTATATTTATAAAATTTATCGCAGAACTTTTTGTATACTTCAATATGCGGTTTTCCCATTTTGTCAAGAACTGCCGCCGAACAATGCTCAGGAGCAACTCTGAGCTGACCGCTTATGTGATACTTAACAAGCTCCTGCAAAAACTCGTCGCTTTCGTCCTCAATAAGATAATCAAAACGTATTCCGCTGCGAATAAACACACGCTTAATTCCGTCAATATTTCTGAGCTTTCTCAAAATATCAAGGTATTCTGTGTGAGACACCTGCATATTCGGGCAGGCGGTCGGCGCAAGGCATCTTCTTGACTTGCACAATCCAAGTCGCTTTTGCTTTTCACATGACGGCAATCTGAAATTTGCTGTCGGTCCGCCGACATCACTGATAATACCTTTAAAACGAGGATTTTTTAAAAAGCTTTTTGCTTCATCAATTACACTCTGTTCACTTCTAACTGTTACAGCTCGACCCTGATGAAAAGCAAGCGAGCAAAAGTTACACGCTCCAAAACAGCCACGGTTATGTGTTATTGAAAAAAGAACTTCTTCAATTCCCGGAACACCGCCGAGTTTATCATAACACTTTGGATACCAACGCTCATACGGCAAAGAGTAAACATAGTCAAGCTGTTTGGTATTTAGCGGCGGCATAGGCGGATTTTGCACAAGAATATAATTGCCGTGACGCTGAATCAAAGTTTTCCCTCTTACAGCGTCGGCTTCCTCAAGTTCTCTGCGTGAAGCTATGGCGTAATCACGCTTATCTTCTTTAACACGTTCGTAGCTTGGAAGCTCAACAACAGATTTTGGAACATAGTCGCTCGTTTTTATCTTGCAGCAAATTCCCCTGATGTCATATAATGCCTCAACAGGATTACCCTCACTCAGGCGTTTTGCAATCTCCATAGTCTGAAGTTCGCCCATTCCGTACACAATAATGTCCGCCTTGCTGTCAAAAAGCACCGACGGCATAACGCTGTTGTTCCAATAATCGTAATGAGCAAATCGTCTCAAAGAAGCTTCAAGGCCGCCTATTATTATTGGGCTGTCGGGATAAAGTCTGCGAATAATATTTGAGTATACAGTAACAGCCCTGTCGGGTCGTTTTCCGTTTTTTCCGCCGGCAGTATAGGCATCATCGTGTCGTTTGCGGCGTGCTACCGTATAGTGAGCAACCATACTGTCAATATTTCCTGCCGACACCATAAATCCAAGCCGAGGCTTGCCGAATTGGGTAAAATCATTGTCGTTTTTCCAATCAGGCTGTGCAAGAAAAGCTACTCTGCAACCGCAGTCCTCAAGCACTCTTGTTATTATTGCGGCACCAAAAGAAGGGTGATCCACATAGCTGTCACCGCAAACGTAGACAAAATCTACGCTGTCCCAGCCTCGTTCAATAACCTCCTGCCTGTTCATTGGCAAAAAAGCCATAACTCACCCTCCTGTCTTACAATATTTTTAATAATTTAAATCGTAGCAATACTTTGCTTGCAAAAAGCAAAGCCTTTGACGGATTGCAATCAGTGCAATTAGCATTAACTTCTTAGAATTTCAGTTGGCAGAAATTATTATTTTTATATTTCTGCCGAAAAACTGAATAGAATCCGCCGTCTTAGATTTAGATACATTTGCACTTAGATTATTCTGACCTGTTTTGAAGTACGTTTCTTCGTTCAAGCCATTCATTGTATGTCATAAGAACATCTCTCGGTTTTGAGCCTTGATGAGGGCCGACAATTCCAAGCTGTTCCATATCGTCAATCATTCTTCCCGCTCTTGCGTAACCGACTTTCAGCCTGCGCTGAAGCAATGACGTTGAAGCCTGTCCTGCCTCAATAACGCACTGAATAGCTTCGTCCATCTTTGAATCAACGTCAAGTCCGTCATCATCAGAATTATTTCCCGACTTTTTACCTGCGGCAATCTCTTCGGTTGCAATGCGTTTGATTTTTTCTTCAATATCAGCATTATACTGAGCCGAATAAGACTTTTTGATGTATGATGTAACTCCCTCAATCTCTGCATCAGATGCATAACAACCCTGCACACGCATCGGTTTTGGTGCGCCGACAGGTGAAAACAGCATATCGCCTCTGCCGATAAGCTTTTCACCGCCGCCCTGGTCAAGTATTGTTCTTGAGTCCATATTTGAACTTACTCTTAGGGAAATACGGCTTGGAACGTTTGCCTTAATAAGACCTGTAATTACATTAACGGTAGGACGCTGAGTTGCAAGAATAAGGTGCATACCTGCGGCACGAGCCATCTGGGCAAGACGACAGATTGAATCTTCAACTTCACTCGGAGCCGCCATCATCAAATCGGCAAGCTCGTCGATTGCTATTACAACACGGCTCATTTTCTCTTTTGCAACCGGCAGTCCGTTAACTTCCATAACCGGTTGAATCATTTCCCCTTCTTCATTTTGAACGGGAGGATGGTATGAAATGTATTCAAGATTTTTATCAATCAATGCATTGTATGAATCTATGTCTTTGCAGTCAAATTCAGAGAAAATTTTATACCTTTGAAGCATTTCGTTTACCGCCCAAGAAAGAGCGCCTGCCGCTTTCTTGGCGTCGGATACAACGGGGATAAGCAAATGAGGAATACCTTTATACTTTGAGAACTCAACCATTTTAGGGTCAATAAGCAAAAGCTTTACCTCATCGGGCGTAGCTTTGAAAAGTATGCTCATAAGTATTGAGTTTACACAAACCGATTTACCTGAACCGGTTGTGCCCGCAATAAGCAAGTGAGGCATCTTTGCAAGGTCGGTAACCACTATGTCACCTGTTATATCACGTCCGAGAACGCAGGTAAGCTTACTTTTGGCTCTTCTGAATTTTTCAGAGTCAATAAGCTCACGCATTGAAACCATACTAACAACTTTGTTCGGAACCTCAATTCCGACTGCGGCTTTGCCCGGAATGGGCGCCTCTATTCTTACGCCGTTGGCAGCAAGGTTAAGGGCTATATCGTCCGAAAGATTTGTAATTTTACTGATTTTAACACCCGGAGCAGGTTGAAGCTCGTATCTTGTTACCGAAGGTCCGCGACAAATATTGGTTATGTTTGCATTAACTCCAAAGCTGTGAAGCGTCTCAATAAGCTTTTTGGAATTATTCTGCATTTCTTCCATAGCCGAACGGTCATTATTATTGTTACTCGGTTTTAAAAGCTGAATTGGCGGGAAACGGTATACTTTTTCTTCTTTTTTTTCTTCATTGGAAATATTCGCCATATATCCCGCATTCTCAAGCCCTGCGGGTTTGTCAGCGGAATCCTCCTCTGACTTTCTTTCGGCTTCTGAAACATTCAAACCGTTCACGTTATTAACAAGTATACCCGATATTTTTTCTTGGGATATATCACCTGCAATATCTTCAACGGTGGACTCGCCCTGCTTTTCAACAGGTTTGCTCGCACGGTTGATAATATTTATTAAATCCGCAGACAAATCTTTATCTTCTGCATTCGGCTCATTGGATTCTGTATAATCAACGTCGAGTCCTACAACAGCATTATTAATTGCCTGCTTTTTGTTACGTTTTTTCTTAACGTCTCCGAGCGGAATATCAATATGACCAGAAAACTCTCCCGGATTGAAATTCGGCACATTTGGTACATTAGAAACCGAATTTTGAGTTTGCAACTGCTTTTGCATTTGATTCTGCATTTGCTTTTTCATTTTCCTTGGACTTTGCTTTTTTGTGGGATACTGATGCTGCTGTTCAGGATGTTCACTTTGGGCCTGTCTTGAATCTTGCATGATTCTCTGATTTTGCTTTTGGTGAGGGTTTTGATACTGCTGATTAACCGCTCCATTTGGAATTTGTCCTTGATTTTGCTGCTGAAGCCTCATCTCACGGCGTGCTTTATGATTTGCGGCTATTTTTTCCGCTTCAATATGCATTTTACGTGAAGCCACTGCCGTTACGTCTTTGATTGAAATGTCGGCTACAATTGAAAGGCATGCCGCAGTAAGCAGTATACACGGAATTAGCGCAACACCGCTTCCGCAAAGCTCTGCCATAGGATAACCTAAGATTCCGCCAATCATTCCGCAACTGAAGTTTATAAACGGCGAAGCACCGGAAGCTTGCAAATAAAGGCCGCTAAGGCAGGAAAAGAAATTTTTAGTACCGTCATTAAACTCTGCGCCGTCTATCAAATATACCGAAGCACTTGAGAACAGTACAGTAAGTATACATAGAATAACTTTAATTTTAAATCTTGCAACATTTTTTTCTTTTTCGGTAATTATGCAAAGATACACAAAGAAAACCGGAACAAGCACTATTGCAAGTCCGAACAATCCAAAGAAGAAACTGCGTATTGCAGCCCAAACATGTTGACCCTTAAAGAAAATCAGCGCCGTAAATATTGCCGCAAGAGTAGCAAACCATATTGCCCTTACTCTTGGGCTTACGGTTGCTTTCGGCTGTTTTGCAGAATTGTTGTTTGCTTTGGTTTTTTTTGGAGTATTCTGAGGTTTCTTTGCTGATTTTTGAGCAGATTTCGGAGCAGTTTTTTTTGCCGGAGCCTTTTTAGCAGGCCTTTTTTGAGAAGCTGGCTTTTTAGCTGTCTTTTTTTTTTCTGGTGCTGGCAAGAAAATTCACTCCTATTAATTAAATACTATCGGTGCGCCTGTAAAAATATTAGAGCCGGTAGTCATCTCTATGATTGAAATTATCAAAAATGCAACGCCTACAATAGCTGTATACGCAACAAAAATAATCATCTTATCGGATTTTAAGAACCACTTGAAGATAACAATTGAAAAATAGCCGACAATTGCCGAAACAACAAGGCCGATGATAATCATCAGCGGATCAATATTTATTGCCTCAGGTGATTTTACCGCATCAACGCCCTCTAAAAGAGCAGCGGCAAGAATTGACGGAATTGCAAGTACAAAGGTATAATCGAGTGCCTTTTGCTTGTTGATACCACGCATTTCGCCGATTGCAAGTGTTGAACCTGAACGTGAAAGTCCCGGGAAAACCGCAGCTACGGCCTGAGTAAGACCAACGCATACAGCATCAAGAACCGTATAGTTTTCACGACCGTTTGATTCTTCAGAAGAATTTTTGAGGTGTCTGAATTTGCCGACGTTTTTGCGATTAAAGTATATGCCCACCGCAAGCAAAATACTTGTAACGATGAGTGCTACCGAGGTAACTGTGAGCACAGGACTTTCAGAAAGAATGTCCGCAAAGTCCTTTATCTTTAAGTCCGTTCCGGGAATCGGCAGGAATAACAGGAAAAGCGGCAAAAGTCCGATTATCAGCATAACAATCAGATTTCTTTCATAATTCATCTGACTCCACTTGAATTTTCCTGTAAAAATATCTTTAATCATACTGAAAAACTCTTTAATCAAGTTCCATATAAGCTTATGATAGAATGCAATAACAGCAATAAGGGTGCCGACGTGAAGCATTACGTTAAAAAACAAATTGCTGTTTCCGCTTGTGCCTAAAATATGCTGTGTAATTGCAAGATGTCCGCTTGAAGAAACAGGCAGAAATTCAGTAAGTCCCTGAACTATGCCCTGGATGATTGCGTCTAAAATTGTCATAATTATGTACTCCTTCTAAACCTAATTTTTCATACCGATAAAGATATTACTGATTAGAATATTATGTTATTTTAACAGAGAGAATTGACCGTTAACCACATAAACTAACGGTCAAGCTCTCTAAATTTTATGTTATCTCAGTTAAATAAATCACTAATTTTTGTCTGTTTCCGCACCCTTTGAGTTATCGGATGCTCTTTTGGCTTTTGCATGCTTTGACTTATTGCTCTTTATCATCGAATAAAGTTCGTCAATTGCATCAGAAACCGTGCCGACATTGTCAATAAGTCCCTCGTCAACAGCTTCCTGTCCCTCAAGAATTGTTCCTACATCCATAACCAATTCTCCTGTGTTGAGAACAAGTTTGTTGTAACGTCCCTTTGAAATTTTGGAATTTTCACAAACAAATGTTGTGATTCTGTCTTGCATCTTTCTAAAATAATCAAAGGTTTGTGACACGCCGATAGTAAGGCCGCTTGTGCGGACCGGGTGTACGGTCATTGACGCACTTTTGGCTATAAAACTCTTTTTGGCGGCAACGGCAAGAGGGATACCGATGGAATGGCCTCCGCCAAGCACAAGCGAAACAGTAGGCTTTTTCATTCCCGAAATAAGCTCGGCAATTGCAAGACCTGCTTCAACATCTCCGCCTGCTGTGTTAAGCATAACAAGGAGTCCGTCGATTCTTTCGTCCTCTTCAATTGAAACAAGCAACGGAATAACGTGCTCATACTTGGTTGTTTTATTCTGTTGAGACAAAATATAATGGCCCTCAATTTGACCGATGATTGTAAGGCAATAAATAACACTGTCTTTATGGCAGGTAAGAACAGAACCTGTATTTTCAATTCTGTCGGAATTTGAAATATCATTTTCCGAAGAAGCGGATTCATCGCCCTCGCACGGATTTTTTACAAAATCATCACGCTCTTTTATCGAACCTCGTGCCTTTGACTGCTTATTTTTCATAACAATGCACCTCCGAAATATATGTTCTCCCGAAAGTGCGATAAAATGTATTTAATATGATTATACCATACAGAATAACAAATACAACAATTAAATACAATTAAGAATGTTTACAAATTGATTATACCATTTATGGCAGTATTTTTCAATCTTTTTATTCTTTTTTCTAATAAGTAATAATTATTTAAAAGAATTATTGTACTATAAAAGAAAATATATAAATTTATGGAGTGATATTTACTTGTCATCAGAAGCTGTTATGATTATCATCATCACAATTCTTGTTGCTCTATCGGCATTTTTTTCGGCGACAGAAACGGCATTTTCGTTTGTAAACAAAATTCGTACTCAACAACGCGCCGAAAGCGGTGATAAAAAGGCAAAAAATGTGCTGTATATAATCAATCACTTTGACAATGCGCTTACTGCAATCTTAATCTGCAACAATGTTGTAAACCTTGCGTCATCCTCAATTGCAACCGTGCTGTGTTTAAATCTTTTCGGAGACGCCGGTTCTGCAATTGCAACGGGTATTACAACGCTGTTGGTTCTTACTTTTGGTGAAATTATTCCAAAATGCGTTGCAAAAGAACATTGTGATTCTTACTCAATGAAAGTAGCCGGTTTTTTAAAAACCTTGACAATTATACTCACGCCGTTAATATTCATATTTTCAAATCTGAAAACCCTTGCACTCAAAATTGCGGGAAGCAAGGATGCAAAGCCGTCGGTTACCGAAAACGAGCTTAAATACATTGTTGAAAGCATTGAAGAAGAGGGCGTTCTTGAGGAAAGCGAAAGCGAAATGGTTCGTTCCGCACTTGATTTTGACGAAACCACGGCAGAAGAAATTCTCACCCCAAGAGTTGATGTAACATTTATAAATATTGCCAATTCGGAAGAAAAGATTAAAGAAATAATTATAGAAAACAGATATTCACGTATTCCGGTTTATGAAGATACAATCGACAATATTATCGGTATCCTTCACACAAGGGATTACCTTGAATCATTGGCGGACGGCAAGGCTCCGAAACTTCGTGACATCATACAGCCGCCGTATTTTGTATTTAAATCTCAGCAATTATCAAAAATTTTAAGTGCTTTTAAGCGAACCAAAATTCATCTTGCCATAGTTACCGATGAATACGGCGGAACCTTGGGAATTGTAACCATGGAAGACCTTATTGAAGAAATCGTCGGCGATATTTGGGACGAAGACGAAGAAATTGAACATAACTATTACAAAATCGGCAAAAATGAATTTTTGGTTAACGGAGATATGGATTTTTCCGATTTGCTCGGATTGTTTGATATGGACGAAGATTCAATAGAAAGCGATTCGGTTACTGTCGGCGGATTTATACTTGAGCGTGCCGGAACAATTCCGCATAAGCGTGAAAGCTTTGATGCCAACGGATTTAGATTTACGGTTATGGAAGTTAAGAACCAAAGAATCCTGCGTGTTGTTGTAAAAAAGCTTGACGGCACAGAAACGGAAATTAAAAACGACGACCAAAATCCAAAAGATATTGATGATGAAAAAAAGGTTGACGAATAAGTCAACCTTTTTCTTTTTTGGAAACAACGGTACAAACCATGCTTATCGGGATACATAGCAATGCCCACAACATACTGTAAAACGGACAAATCTGTCCTTTGATATTAAATTTGCACTTGGAATAATCCCAAACATTCATTTTATACTTTAGGTTCACAATACATCCGCAGACAAATTCTGCTGATGTAATCACCGCACTGCCAAGCAAACATTTTTTAGGCATTTTCATCTTTGCGCATTTTTTGAACAGGCTTGTAAGCCACACAAAACACATTCCGCCGGTAATAAGCATTGACCAATGCGTTTTTCCTCTCCAAAGAATTTCAAGCAATCCGTAGCCTGTACCTCCGAATACAAACAATTTTAATGTATGCTTAATTTTTAATTTAATCATAAAATCACCGACTTTAGTGTTTCAAAAGTCGGTGATTTTTATGCGTTAAGCATTAAATATTCAAATTAAAGCAACACTCTGCTTTGCTTATAGCAAACAAAAAACGCTTGCAAATTCAAAGTGAGCGTTAGATTCTTTTGGTTCCTGCGGAAGATTACAACTTACATTAAAAGACGTAATATTCCCCACAATCTTAAAATCAGATTATATCAATTGATACCAATTTCACAGAGCATATTTTTCAGCTCGTCATATGTATACAGACAATTAATTGCGGTAAGCATAGCATTGGTAGAAAGATAGCTTGGCAAGTTAAGGTGTTTTAATAACTTTTTTCGATTTTCGGCAGCATTCTGCGAACCGGTAAGTCCAAGATAAAATAAATCAGCCTTTTCAATGTTATGATTTGGAGATTCGGATTTGCCGATTATCGTTGCTCCGCTTTTGCGAATTGCATCAATAATCACGTCATCGTTTATCCCCTCTACTCCCAAAAAGCCCTCTTTGCTTTTTTGTGCTTTGCGTTTTTCTTTGCCTGCAATCTGAGGAATGTAACAATGCTTAATTTTTGATTTATCAACTACACCGTTAAGAAAATTGCGGATGACAAACCCGGCGCCGTCGCTGTCGGTCAGAATAAGAATACCTCTTGCCTCGGCAATTTGCCTAATCAGGTTTTGTTTTTCTTTATCCGCAAATACCCTAAAGCCGTTTGTTTCAATTATCGGCGCATCTACGATTGATGAAAGTTTTATTTTGTCATATCTACCCTCAACAATTACCGCTTCTTTAATTTTTATCATCTACACCCTGCCCTCCTTTGCAATAAGCAAAAGCCGAGCAATGAGCTGTTCCATAAATGGTCTGAAAGTTGTTTTTTGATCTTTCAGGCTTGTTTTCATTTTTGTATCAGCCTCAACCAACACATCAAGACTCTTGCGTAAAGCTTCGGTTGACACTCTTCTGGTGGCTGTTCGAGCCTTTCCAAGAGCAAACGCCCGTGACTTGTAGCCGTCAAAATCGGAGACAAGCTCATTTTGCAAAACTCCGCACTCGTCGGCAACCCTGATTCTATATGCATCAACATACGCCGAAGAAAGCGCGCTGAGGATTATCTGGGGCTTTTCCTGTTGATACATAAGATTGTCAAGAGTTGTGAAAGCTCTTTGTCCGTCATTATTCAAAACGGCGTCAGACATTGCATATACCTTAATTTCAACGTTTGTTGTAGTTGCAAGTTTATCAATATCATCAAGCGTTATCTCCGCTCCGGAGGCATACGCACTTATTTTTTCGGTTTCATTTTTCAACAGGTTCAAATCCTGTCCGCAGTAAGAAATCAACTTTGAAGCATTGATATGCGAAATAGTTTTACCGTTTTCGTTTGCCCATTTGGCAATATACCGCTCAAGCATAGATTGACTGAGCTTATCAAATTTGCAAACCGAACCGTGCTTTTCAACAGATTTTACAATAGACTGAAATGCCTTTGCCTGCTTTATCGGAACATAGGACGGCATAGAAATTATTAAAACCGAAGCGCCGCCGACTGACTGGGCAATCTCCTTAAAATAGTCAATTTCGGACGGTTTCATCAAATCAAAAAACACATCTGTCGCAAGAACACAATTATACTCGCTGAAAAACGGCGCAGCCTGAACAGCTACCGCAAAATCGGTAAGATTTATCTGTCCGCTAAACTGATGAAATCCAAACTCGGACGGCTTTTTGCCGACTATCGCATCGACAAGCTTTTGCGTGTAATGCTTTACAAACATTTGCTCGGAACCGTAAATAAGATAAACGGGTGAAAATTGTTTTGATTTAATTTGTTTTTTTAGTTCAGTTTCGGTTATAGAAGCCATTTTTCCTCCGTTAAAGTTTTATTTCGGTTTTATCATCAAACGCCGTTATAATATTTTCTGAAATCAAACTCAGCTCATACTCTGATTTTTCAAAATCTTCTTCTTTACCCGCAAAAATTATGCTCTGACAGTTAAGCAGGTCAGAATTTTCAGATACTCCGTCCGTCAAGATATAATCAACGCTTAAAATATTTTCGGGCAATTTAGATATATCGGCACCCGACGGTAGGAATAATATTGAGGAATTGTTTGTCACTATATACTGCACGGTTATTCCGTCAAAAGCGTATATCGTGTCGTTAGTATTAGAGTTGAGCCTAAGCGAAAAACTGACATTGTCCCCAAAGACGCTGCGCCTGAATCCGTCATAGTTTTCAAGCATTTCCTGATTTTCGCTGTTCTTATCATATACCAAAACATTGGATACGTCAAATTCATCAAGTAATGACGGAAGATATTTAGAATATTTATTTTTCTGATTTGGAATTATTATATTATCAACAGAACTTAAGTCGGTTGATAAGGACTGAGTAACAGCATATCGATACTTATTTGTTCCGCCGCAAGACAGAATTGTGGCATTGTTTCCGTTCCTGACAACCGCAGTAACACCTTGGCTGTAATAAACATTTAAAGTTACGCTGTTGTAATCAACTATCGAATATAATGCCCAGCCAAGCACAAGTGTGACCGCCGACAGAGCAACCGAAGTTCTTATGTAGAATATTTTTACCTTAATCAAATAGCCAACTATAACCAGCACAACAGAAACTGCAAGCCAAACATAAAAATAAATTTTATCAGCCTGCACGGTGCAAAACGGAACCTTGGCAAACAACTTCATTATTTGTATAACAAATTTGCTGACTATGCCTGCCGCCAAACCAAACGGATAAGCCAAAAACGATATTATCGGACAAATATACAAAACCGAAGCTATCAACGCAAAGTCAAGTATAAGGCTGACCAAAGGCTCGCAAATAAATGCAATAAATACAGTAAGCGGAGAAATTGTGCCAAATGCGATAACAGTTATCGGAATTACCCACAATGTAGCTGAAAGTGAAACAGCAATTGCTTTAACCAAGTTTTTTAATATTCTCCGTCTAAGTTTAAATTTTGTTATTATGTAAACATAAATTCTTTTTGCCCACAATATTATTCCGAGAGTTGCAGAAAACGAAAGTAATATTCCTATATCTCCGACCGAATAAGGATTAAACGCCGTTAAAATAATTGCGGCAATGCCAAGTGAATTAAGACTGTCGGATTGGCTGAAAAAGACAGGAGCCAAGTACGTAAGTCCAACCATAATACCCGAACGCACTATTGACGGAGTAAATCCCGTAACAGCAGAATACGCAGTAACAATCAGCAGAACCGCAACGCAATGTACGATTTGATTGTTTGTGATTATCTTTATCAGAAATAAAATGAGTCCCATCGCAATAGCCAAATGCATTCCGGAAACTACAATTAAGAACGAAGTTCCGGTTTTTGAAAAAATGTCTTTAACATCATAGGAAAGTGCTTGCTTTTCGCCAAGCAAAACCGCTTTGCATAGTGATGACGGACTTTCGGACATCAGGCTGTCAAGTGAATTATTAAGGGCTTTGCGTGCGTTCACTGCATAACCGTACAATGAAAATTGTTTTTCGCCTGTACTTGAAATTTCAAAACTATCCTCATATGCCGAAAAATATATACCTTTACTCAAAAGGTAAGATGTATCGTTTGCCTGCGGCGTGACCGTTGCGGTAATGCGGTCAAATTCCGATATATCCAAATAACTGTAAGAGATAAAGTTAATTTTTACATTTGCTTTTTCGCCGTTTATTTCATCAGCGTGCACTGTATATGTGCAGGATTTTTCACGCTTTTGCACTTCGTCGCACACATAGCCGCTGATTTTTATTTCTTTATCAGAATATTCCTGTATAATAGGGTTATAAACAAAGTTTGTATACAGGGTAATTGCAGCTATTGCACAAAGTGAAGTAATTCCAACTGCAATTAAGGAATTGCAAATTGCTTTGTTATAACTGCGAAGTTTTAAAACAAACGCAACTATTACAGATAAGGCAGACAGACATAAGACTGCAATAATAATCACGCTGTTATAAAAGTAAAAAACGACCGCAAGGACAGACAGATAGGTTATTCCAATCAATCCAAGCGGTCGTTTCATAGTGATTCTCCAATATTAAATCAACAATTAATACAAGTAATACTTTTTATTATAATTTAGTAGCAATTATTTAAAGAACAGAGGAAGTTCACCAAGGTAAACAAAATCTTTTCTGTTTTTAGCGTCACCCTCGGCAAGAACAGCAGCCTTACCCACAACCTCGGCTCCGGTAAGTTTTACAAGTTTTTCAAGAGCGTTAAGGCTTTCTCCTGTTGATACAACGTCATCAACTATGAGTACACGCTTGCCTTTAAGGAACTCGGCGTCATTTTCGCCCAAATAGAGTTTCTGCGTTTTAAGGGTAGTAATAGAATTAACCTCAACTTCGATAGGATTACGCATATAAACCTTTAAGCCTTTGCGGGCAACAACATAATTCTGACAGCCCTGGCGTGCCATTTCGTAGCAAAGCGGAATACCTTTTGCCTCGGCTGTAACAACTACGTCGTGTTCGGGGCAAATTTTCAAAAGTTCTTCCGCAACCTTTTTGGTGATTTCAACATCGCCGAACATAATGAATGCCGCAATGTCAATTTTGTCGTCTACCGGAAAAAGTTCAAGCTCACGCTCAAGTCCGGCAATTTTCATTTTATATGATTTCATCTTTTCAACTCTCCTCAACACATAGCACCGTTAAGCTTTTTACCTCCGAGAATATGGAAGTGCAGATGCTTTACACTCTGACAACCGTCCTCGCCGCAGTTATTGACAATACGGTATCCATTGTCAAGTCCGAGCTTTTTGGTTATTTCCGGAATTTTTGTGAATATGTATGCAACAATTTCTGCATTTGATTCATTAATTTCATTTGCACAGCAAATGTGCTGTTTTGGTACAACAAGCACATGAACGGGTGCCTGTGGTTCAAGGTCATAGAAAGCAAGGATTTTATCGTCCTCATAAACCTTTTTTGACGGAATTGAGCCGTCAACTATTTTGCAAAAAATACAATCAGCCAAGCTAATCTTCCTTTCATAAATATTCCGTATATATTCTACAACTAATATTGTACAAGGTCAATATATCATTTCTTTTTGGCTGTGATTTTCTTTTCTTCTCCTCTTATAAGCCGTCCTATGTTAGACTTGTGTTTAACAATTACAAACACGCCGATAATTAACGTTGCCAGCGTTGACAGGACAACATATGAAACTGAATAATCAGAGTTAAGATAATCGAATATAAATGTTATCAAGAATGTGTAAATCGGATAAAGACCTGAGCAAATTATGCTTGAAAGTGAAATAATCTTTGTGGCAAAAAACAATATCAAAAAGGTTGTTATTATTAAAATAAACACTCGCCAGTCTTCAGTTGCCATTAACGCCGCTGCAGCTACGACACCCTTACCGCCTTTAAAGTGGAAATAGACAGGATATGAATGACCGAGAATACAGAAAATTCCGGCAACATACTTGCCGCAGTTTATAAATTCTCCCTGTAACATCTGGGTATCTGCCGAAATGGAAGAAAATATAAAACCGCCGATTAAAACAGCAATAATACATTTGAGTGCGTCGCTGACTATTGTTATAATTGCGGGAACTTTACCAATGCTCCTTAAAACATTGGTAAAACCTGCATTTCCGCTGCCAAGCTGACGGATGTCCTGTTTGCCCTTTGTCACAATCTTTGTGACTACGATTGCGGTATTAATACTGCCGAGAAGATAGGCTGAAATTGCAGCTAATAAAAATCTCCACCAATTTTCGACAAAAAAGGTTAAATAAAAATCCATTATCTTTCTCCTCGTTCTCTGATGATTATTCTTATAGGAGTACCCTCAAGCCCAAAGGTTTCACGGATTCTGTTTTCAAGATAGCGTTGATATGAAAAATGGAACAGCTGGGCGTCATTGCAAAAGAAAACAAAGGTAGGCGGCTTTACTGATGCCTGAGTCATATAAAAGATTTTTAACCTTTTTCCTTTATCTGACGGAGGCTGAACTCTTGTGGTAGCCTGTGCTAAAAGCTCATTAAGCATTCCGGTTCTTATGCGGCGATTGGCGGATTCATTTGAACTGATGATAAGCTCAAACAGCTTATCAAGCCTCATTCCTGTTTTGGCAGAAATAAACACCTGCGGAGCATAAGACATAAACGCAAAGTCTGCGTCAAGTTTTTTGCGAAACTCCTGCATCGTCTTATCGTTCTTTTCGATGGCATCCCACTTGTTTACTGCCAAAATACAAGCTCTGCCCGCCTCGTGAGCAAGACCTGCAACTTTGGTATCCTGTTCGGTTATTCCCTCGGTTGCGTCAATCATAATAACACATACATCACTGCGTTCAATTGCCATTTTTGCACGAATAATGCTGTATTTTTCGATATTATCGTAAATTTTACTCTGTCTGCGCAAACCTGCGGTATCTGTAAAGCTGAATGTACCGAACTTGTTTTCAACAATGGTATCAATTGTGTCTCTTGTGGTACCTGCAATGTCAGAAACTATACAGCGTTCCTCGTTGGTAATTTTATTGATAAGCGATGATTTTCCTGCATTCGGCTTGCCAATTACCGCAACCTTGATTATTGAATCATCGTCAAATTCCTCGTCACCGAAATTTATCTGCTCAAAAACTCGGTCAAGCAAATCACCCGTGCCGTGACCGTGAACGGCAGATACCTGAACGGGGTCACCCAGTCCGAGATTATAAAATTCATAAAAATCAGGGTCAGGCTCACCAACTCCGTCACATTTATTTACACAGACAACAACCGGCTTTCCCGACTTCTGAAGCATTTGAGCAACCTCCATATCGGTTGCAACAAGTCCAGACTTTAAATCCGTAACAAGGATAATTGCGCTTGCCGTATCAATTGCAAGCTGAGCCTGACGGCGCATTTGCGATAAAATAATATCATCAGAATTAGGCTCAATACCGCCTGTATCTACAACAAATGCCTTTTTTCCGCACCACTCAACCTCGCCGTAAATTCTGTCACGGGTAACGCCGGGGGTATCGTCAACAATAGACATTCGCTGACCGATAAGTTTGTTAAAAAGCGTTGACTTGCCCACATTTGGGCGTCCCACTATGGCTATTACGGGTTTGTTCATATAACCACATTACCTTTCTATATTATAAGCATATTATTAATGCGTTTGCCTTTGCAACCGCTAAATAATAGTATGCCAAATTATTCTCAGACAAAACAAAAGGGCGTACAGATGCCTGCCGCCCATAGTGTTCTTAAATGCAAAAATGATTACTGTGCATCTTTCTTAACGATAACCTGTCTGCCGTTATACATACCACAGTTGCTGCAAGCCTTGTGAGCTGCTGTAAGCTCACCGCAGTTTGGACAAGTTGTAAGTGCCGGAGCGTCAAGCTTCCATACTGTTGAACGTCTTGAACTCTTTCTTGCGTGTGATGTTTTACTCTTAGGTACTGCCATTACAAAGACCTCCTTATAAATATATGTTAGTCAATAAACTGTTTAAGAATCTCAAGTCTTGGGTCAATTTGTCGCTTATCACAGGAACACTCGCCTTTGTTAAGGTTCTGACCACAAATTTGGCACAAGCCCTTGCAATCGTCCTTGCACAAGTTCTTTTGAGGTAAAGACAAAAGAATATCGGTTACGACAATTTCGTCAAGCTCAAGTTTGAAATCCGGTGTTTCAATATAATCGTCATTGCCATCGTCAACAAGAGTCTGTGCAAGCTTATGAGAAAACTCCATCTTCATATGCTTTGTAAACTCTTCGCCGCACCTGTCGCAGTTTCTGACATAATCAAAACCGCACTCAAGATAAAGTGTAACAAGGCTTGCTCTGTTATGAGCCTTTGCAGTAACATTAACCGGTGTTTTGAATGGAAAAACGCCGTCAATATCAATGTCTGCAATATCAAGTTTATAGCTTAGTTCTTTTGTTTCGCCGTCATTCTGAAAGACGGACTTAAGCTCAAACAGCATAACTGCACCTCGAAGTTGACCGCATAAACGCATATTAAAACGCTGTTTATTATTATACAAAAGGTTTAAGGCTTTGTCAACTAAAAATTGCGGTAAAATCGGCATTATTTTTTGTTAAAACCTGTTAATCTGACGCATAATTCTTTGCAGGAATTAATTTTGTGTTTAGACATCAATCGGTGTCGTAATCATCAAGAAAACTGTGCTTTTCCTCGCCGCGTTTATATGAAATTATTGTCTCAAGATTCACATTTTCAACGCTGTGAAATATGTTGCTTTCAATTTGTGGGTTTATATTTTTTAAATTGGCTATTAGTTGTTTGATTTCCTGTCGCTTCGAGCCGGTGTTGCCGTTATTGCAGGTTGTACAGTTATCGGTAAATCGGCAGGCGCATTGAATGAAGTTCAGGTTGTTATAATCACGCCAACGCTTTATCTCATTTTCACGAACAAGATACAGCGGTCTAATCAGCTCCATTCCCTCATAATTGGTACTGTGAAGTTTGGGCATCATAGTTTGCACCTGACCGCCGTAGAGCATTCCCATAAGAATAGTTTCAATTACATCATCATAGTGATGACCGAGGGCAATCTTGTTACAGCCCAGTAATTTAGCTTGTTTGTAAAGATACCCTCTTCTCATTCTTGCACATAAATAGCAGGGATATTTTTGAACATTGTAAACCGACTCGAATATATTGGTTTCAAACACAGTAATCGGAATATTCAGTTTGCGTGCATTACTTTCAATTACACTGCGGTTGACTGGGCTATATCCCGGGTCCATTACAAGATGCACAAGCTCAAACGGAAACTTGTTGTGCCGTTTTAACTCCTGAAACAGTTTAGCCATTAGCATGGAATCCTTTCCGCCCGAAATGCAAACAGCTATCTTATCGTTCGGCTTTACAAGTTCATATTCAACAACGGCGGCAGTAAAACGGCTCCATATTGTTTTGCTGAACTTTTTTCGTATGCTCTTTTCGACTTCATCAGCGCAAATTTCATCAGTCATTTTGCGTTTTAACCAACCGTAATATCCTTCTTTTAGGTTAACGGCATTATATCCGTTCTCACGAAGTTTTTCGGCTAAGGTATCACTTATCTGTCCGCTTTTGCAGCAGATTACAAGCAATTTATCCTTTGGCAAAACAGAAAAATCCTGTTTTAGCTTGTCTAATGGATTATTGACAGCATTCGGAATACTGCCGTACTCAAAAGAAAATTCGTCACGGATATCTATTATCATTGAACTTTGACTGTCAAGAGTATCAAGAGCATCTAAAGTTATCTCAAGTTGTTCATTATTCATATTGACACCACAAATAAAAGCATTTTACGGATATATTTTAATTCTGCAAACAATTTAGAGTATTTATCAGATATTACCCATAAAACCAATTTTTAAACATTAAAAAACGGCACAATCAAAAGACTGCACCGTTTTAATTCTCAATAAGAAATTATACTTTCTGGCAAACAGCGTTGATTGATTCCGGAATTTCGCTTTCGTCAGCAGAAATCAAAAGAACGATATTTGTTGAAGAAGCCTCTGAAAGATCCTGAAGTTTCTTTGTAAATGTCTCAAGTCCCTCTATACCCTCTGGGCAAATCTTGAAAGTTGAGTCAACGAGGATGTCGGTAACGTCATAGTTACCTGCGCAAATACCGCTTACAAAACCGAAAAGCATATCATAGCCTGATACAGAATACTGCTCTGTATCAATAAGTCTTGCCTTATGTGTAACATCATATGTAAGCTTTGAGCCTTTTTCAATTACAACAACATTGCCCTCTGATGCTGCAACAGCCTCATTTGCAAGAGCAATAAGCTTTTTTGTTTTTCCTGTACCTTTTTTACCGATAAGTAAAGTAACCATATTACAGTCCTCCATTTTTATACTTTATAATTAGAAATTACTTTAATCTTGCTTCAAGAGCAGCTTTCTGGTCTTCGTAACCGGGCTTTCCGAGCAAAGCAAACATATTCTTCTTGTAGCTTTCAACACCCGGCTGGTTAAACGGATTAACACCAAGCATATATCCTGAAATTGCACAAGCCTTTTCAAAGAAATAGATAAGATAGCCAAGTTCTGTTTCGTTCATTTCAGGAACATTCAAAACTACATTAGGAACTCCGCCGTCATTATGAGCAAGAACTGTGCCTTCAAAAGCCTTACGGTTTACATAATCCATAGTTTTTCCCGAAAGGAAGTTCAAGCCGTCAACATTTGCAGGCTCTGTGCCAAGAGTAACTTCTTTTTTACATTTATCAAACAAAACAACAGTCTCAAACATTGTACGTCTGCCGTCCTGAATATACTGTCCGAGTGAGTGAAGGTCAGTTGAGAATACAACGCTTGACGGATAAATACCCTTGTTGTCTTTGCCCTCGCTCTCGCCAAACAGCTGCTTAAACCACTCTGCCATCATTGTGTATGCAGGCTCATAGGCAACCATAATTTCAACTACTTTGCCCTTACGGTAAAGGATATTACGAATTGCGGCATATTTGTAGCAATCGTTTGTTGCCAAATTATCATTATCAAATTCCTTTTGAGCCTTTGCAGCACCCTGCATAAGAGCGTCAATGTCGGCGCCTGAAACAGCAATCGGAAGCAGGCCTACTGCTGTAAGCACAGAGAAACGTCCGCCTACATCATCAGGTACTACAAATGTTTCGTAGCCCTCTTCGTCGGCAAGAGCCTTTAAAGTACCCTTTGCCTTGTCAGTTGTGCAGAAAATACGCTCTCTTGCGCCGTCTTTGCCGTATTTCTTTTCAAGCATTTCACGGAAAACACGGAATGCGATAGCAGGCTCAGTTGTTGTGCCTGACTTTGAAATCATATTAACTGAAACATCCTTGCCCTCGCAAAGCTCCATAATCTCTGCAAGTGCAGATGAGCTGATAGAATTTCCGGTAAAGAAAATCTGCGGAGTATCTTTGCAGGTAAGATTGTAATTCTGAGAATTCAAAAATTCGATTGCAGCTCTTGCTCCGAGATATGAACCGCCGATACCGATAACAATGAATACATCGGAGTTTTTCTTGATTTTTTCTGCTGCAGCTTTAATTCTTGCGAACTCATCTTTGTCATAATCGGTAGGAAGATTGAGCCATCCGAGAAAATCGTTGCCCAAGCCTGAGCCCTCGTGAAGAGTTTTGTGTGCAGCTTTAACTTCTGCCGCAACACCTTCATACTCGTGTTCGCCGATAAAGCCTCTCAAATATTTGTCTGTAAGAGTTGTTGCCATTTAAATTCCTCCAAAATTCTAATTCAGAATTATTAACAAAATCTATATGTTTGTTGTTTTATTATACTATAACACGAGGCTTTTTGCAAGATAATTTCGTCATTTTTTTAAATTGAAGCGACGTTTAAGGGGCAAACTTGCGACAGATTGCAATAAGTGCAAAGGGAACGTCAGCCTTATCATAGGTCGAGTTGAATATTAAATCTCAACTTAAAATACCGAATGTAATCCACTGTTTCAGATGTCGTGAGCATTTACGGTTCGATTATAACGCTAACAAAGAATTATAAACAACGTTAAATATTGAACCGAAAGATGTTTCCTCAACCTGTTGACGTGCAGTTATGTCAAAAATCTTGGTTTCTCCGTTGACCGTAAATTTAAGCGAACCGACAACCTGATTTTCTTCAACCGGAGCCTCAAGGTTTTCAGGTAAATCCAGCTCGGTTTTTATGTCGGCATCGGCACTCTTATCAACCACAACATTTGAATCGACGTCACATTGCAAATCAACGGTTTTCTCCATACCTCCAACGACATCAAGCGACTGCGGCATTTCTTCAGGAATTTTTAATTCTTTTACAGCAATATTTGCAAAACCGTAATCCAGTAAGGCAGCCGCGTCCGCAAATCTTTGTTTTCCGCTTTCGCAGCCTAAAACAACAGAAATCAGCGATACATCTCCCCTTGTTGCCGTGGCGGACATACAACAACCTGCATCATCGGTTGTGCCTGTTTTAAGCCCGGTTATGCCGTTATACGTTTTTAAAAGCTTATTGGTGTTAACAATTTGGGTTTTTCCGTCACGTAAATTGTCAAGCCATATTGCCGTATAGTCAAAGATTTTTTCGTGTTTAGTAAGTTCACGGGACATTATTGCAACGTCATTTGCAGAGGTAACGTGCCCCTCTTCGTCAAGCCCATTGCAGTTTTTAAACACCGTGTCATTCATACCGAGTTCCTTTGCACGGTTATTCATCTGTTCTACAAATGCGTCCTCGCTTCCGCTCAAGTGCTCTGCAAGCGCAACTGCGGCATCATTCGCCGAAGCCACTACGGTTGCCTTTATCATATCATCAGCAGACATTGTCTCACCGTTTTCAAGCCAGATGTCGCTTCCTCCCATAGAAGCAGCGTGTTCGCTCGCAGTTATGGTATCCTCCAAACTTAGTTTTCCTCTGTCAATTGCTTCAAATACCAACAAAAGGGTCATAACCTTTGTTACGGAAGCACAGGGACGCTGTTCGTGAGAATTTTTTTCGTATACAATTTTGCCCGTAGAAGATTCCATAAGCACCGCAGACGGAGCCGATACGCTGTCATCACCTAAAGCCGCAACCGGAATAGCAGACGGCAGAAGTAACGATATGCACAAAACTGCCGATATTATTGCCTTTCTTAACATAATAAAACACCTCGTTCAATAATATGAACAAGGTGTATAAAGTATGATTTTATAAATTTAATGTGTAATGATTATTTCATAAATCCGAACTTGCTTAAAATCGGAACTTCAGCCGATCTGTTGGAACAAGTTCTGACAAAGCATATTACTTTTAGTACAAGAAGAATTATAAGGCAAATGCCGCCGGCAATCGGAACAATACAAGTCCAGCAAAGGACACCGGAAATAATTGCCACCAAAGCTTCAGCAACTGTTATTTTCAATTGCTGTTTTATGTGGAAGTCAAGATATGAAGACCTGTTTGCAATTCTTACAAGCAATGCGATAATAACACCGAGAAAATCAAACAAATAAACGCAGATGGCAAATATTTTATTGTCATGAATTTCTGCATCACTAAACTCAGCAGTATGGTCACAAGGGTCTGAATACTGCTGTGCAGGCGGAATTGGTGCGCCTTGCTGTTCAGGCTGTCCGCCTACGTTTGGATTTTGATCCTGTTGATTTACATTCTCGTTAAAGGATGTTCCGCAAGATGTGCAGAACATAGCTTCATCAGAACATTGAGTATTACATTTTGGACATACTTTCATAATTACATTTCCCTAACCTTTCAACCCGTAAAATTTAAATTGCTTAGAGTAACGGGTAATACAATAAGCAAATTTCAGCCTATTAATCAATTAAGCACACGGAATGTGCCGAAATTCCTTCAAGCCTGCCTGTAAAACCAAGCTTTTCTTCGGTGGTAGCCTTTACGCTCACACAAGAAATATCTATGTTACAAGCATCGGCAATATTCCTGCGCATTGCGTCAATATAGTTTCTGAGCTTTGGCTTTTGGGCAATAACGGTTGAATCAATATTGACTATTTTATAGTTATTTTCGGAAAGCACACGGCAAACCTCTTTTAGCAAAACAACGCTGTCTGCCCCTTCAAATCGGTCATCCGTATCGGGAAAAAGCTTGCCTATATCTCCCAGTGCGGCGGCACCGAGCAAAGCATCCATAATTGCGTGCAGCAAAACATCGGCATCGGAATGTCCAAGCAATCCAAGTTCAAACGGAATTTCTTCTCCGCCGATTATAAGCTTTCTGTTTTCTGCAAATTTATGAACATCATAACCGTGACCTATACGCATTATTTTACCTCCGAATTTCTTGCATTCAAAATACTTTCAGCGATAATAACATCAATCGGAGTAGTCAGCTTTATGTTTTCTCTGCTGCCTTTAACGACTTCAACTTCGCCGCCCATTTTTTCTATTAAAGAACAATCGTCGGTAAAGTTTGCAACATCATCTCCGGCGTTATCTAAGGCGAATTTGTACAAATCTTTTTCAAAAACCTGCGGAGTCTGAACTGCTCTGAGCTGTGAACGCAAAGGAGTGCTCTCAATTTTATTAAATCCGTCAACAATCTTAATTGTATCTGTTACAGAAGTTCCGAGCGTTGCCGCACCCGTATCAAATGCGGCTTCAACCACACGCTGTATTTCGTCAACAGTAATAAGCGGTCTTGCTCCGTCATGAATTGCAAAATATTTTGCTTTTTCATCGGCGGAATTGATTCCGTTTCTTACGCTCTCAGCACGTGAATCACCGCCGTCAACAATTTTTTTAACCTTTGTAAATCCGTTATTGTCGGATATTTCACGAATTCTGTCTGCGTCCTGATTTCGACATACAACTATAATTTCGTTTATAAGATGGCATTTCTGAAACGCTGTAAGCGTGTATTCAATTGCCGGGTGTGACAAAAGCGGAATAAACTGCTTGCTGTCGGCAATCCCCATTCTTACAGAGCCGCCTGCCGCAACAATTATTGCAGAAACATATGCTGACATAACTTCCTCCAAAATCAGATTTTCTCAAGAGCCTGCTTGAGGTCATCAATTAGGTCATCTACACTTTCAAGACCTACCGATAAACGAATTAAGTCGGGAGCAACACCTGACTCTTTCAGCTGTTCATCAGTAAGCTGGCGATGTGTGTGACTTGCAGGATGCAAAAGGCATGTGCGTGCGTCTGCAACATGGGTAACAATGGTAATCAGCTTTAGACTATCCATAAACTCAACAGCCTTTTCCCTTCCTCCTTTTACGGCGAATGCCATTACGCCGCATGAACCTTTAGGCAGATATTTTTTTGCAAGGCTGTTATATTTATCGTCCTCCAAATCGGGATAATCAACCCATTCGACCTTGTCGCAGGATTTTAAATATTTTGCAATTGCAATGGCATTTTTACAATGTCTTTCCATTCTTACGTCAAGTGACTCAAGGCCGTTCATAAGATAAAACGCATTTTGCGGCGACTGAATTGAACCGAGGTCACGCATAAGCTGGGAAGTGGCCTTGGTAATATACGCAAGCTTACCGAACTTTTCAGCATACACTATTCCGTGATATGATTCATCGGGGGTTGTGAGTCCGGGATATTTGTCTGAGTGTGCAAGCCAGTCAAAGTTGCCGCTGTCAACAATAGCTCCGCCGACACCGATTGCGTGGCCGTCCATATATTTGGTTGTAGAGTGAGTTACAATATCGGCACCCCATTCGATAGGTCTGCAATTTATAGGGGTGGCAAATGTATTGTCAACAATAAGCGGAACACCGTGTGAATGTGCAAGGCGGGCAAATTTTTCTATATCAAGCACCGAAACGGTGGGATTAGTTATGGTTTCGCCAAATACGGCACGAGTGTTTGGCTTAAAAGCCTTTGCCAGTTCCTCTTCCGACAGGTTTTGGTCAACAAATGTACAGTCAATCCCCATCTTCTTCATTGTTACTCCGAGAAGATTGTATGTACCGCCGTAAATTGAAGATGAAGCAACAATGTGGCTTCCTGTCTCACAAATATTGAACAGAGCAAAAAAGTTTGAAGCCTGTCCACTTGATGTAAGCATTCCAGCAACTCCGCCCTCAAGGTCGGCAATTTTTGCCGCTACCGCATCATTTGTAGGATTTTGCAGTCTTGTATAAAAATATCCGCTGTCTTCAAGGTCAAAGAGCCTGCCCATAGCATCGCTTGAATCATATTTAAAAGTTGTACTTTGACAAATCGGGAGTTGTCTTGGTTCACCGTTTTTAGGTTCGTATCCCGAATGAAGACATTTTGTTTCCGTTTTCATAATTAATTCTCCTCAATTATCCAAATAAATTCTTGATAAATCCGGTAATAAAATCAGTACCGTATATTACTGCTGCAACTAAAAGCAAAAACAGAATTGCAGAAACCACCTTAACGGTAGTGCGTTTTGCACCGCTCATCTCTTCAAACTGCTCATCAGCAGGTTTAACACCGCTGTTTGTCGGAACTGTAACATCTTCATCAAGAATTTTTTCGTTTTCTTCTTTGATTGCTCCGATTCCCACGCAAACATCATATGCCTTTTCGTATGCCTGAAACGGCACAAGCAAATCATATTCTGAAAAATCACAGCCCATTCCTGCATCAGCAGAACTATCTTTTTTTAAAACCGCATCACTTGGGATTCCGCTGTCATTAAGAGCAGATTTCACACGTTCAAGTTCAAAACCCGAAGCCGATAAAAGATAAACGGGTGTGTTATTATCTGAAACATCGACAAGTTGCACTTTGCAATCAGGACAATGTTGGTCTCCGTCATTATGAATATGTTTGCATTTTTTACAATACTTCATTTTGTTACCATTCCTAATATTGATGATATAATATTAACATAAAATAACGGTGAGAGCAATACCTCACCGTTAAAGTTGATAAAAATTTTATATATATTTGCCATTTATTAAAATTAAAAGTTATTCAAAAATCGGCTGATACTGTTTTCCAGACAGAGAATACTCTGCACATATTGGTATTTTTTCAAAATCCGCTACAAGAGAATTTGGTTTTTTCTCAATATCATCCTGTTTAAGCGGAACAAAATAAATATGCTTGGTATTAAGAAGTCTTCCGATATTTTGCGCTGAAGCACCGAGTGCGTCATTGGTTGCTACACATAACAGCACCGGTCTTAGTATTCTTAGGTGTGATTTTGCCGCCATTGTCACCGAAGTATCGGTTATTCCCAATGACAGCTTTGCAAGTGTGTTGCCTGTGCAAGGTGCAATTACAAGCAAGTCACACAGCTGTTTCGGTCCGAGAGGCTCCGTTTCAACTGATGTGTGCAAAACTTTGTGCCCCGTAATTTCTTCTGCCTTTTTTATCATTTCCTCTGCTTTTCCAAAGCGAGTATCTGTTGAATATGCGTTCTGCGACATTATTGGTAAAACGTCATATCCAAGTTTTACAAGCTTTTGCATCTGCGGAAATGCTTTTGAAAAGGTGCAAAAGGAACCGCACATTGCAAATCCTATGGTTGCTTTTGTCACCTGTAAACCTCCTCAATTATATTAAATACTGTTGTTTCAATTATTTTCCCCGCTGTCTTAGGGGCGCACTTTCCGGGCAGCGACAAGGCTCTTACTGCGTCAAGTTTCAGTTTGTGCGCCGCTTCAAAATCCACCCCGCCCGGCATTGAAGCAAGGTCAATTATCAATGTGTTGCGGTCGGTGCTTGCAAGCAGGTGCTTGTCAAAAAGCAATGCGGGAACTGTGTTAAACACAATATCATAACCCCTCACGCTTCTGAGCTTTTCGGTGTTTTTGGATTTATAGCCCAGGGCTGAAATATAGGCAAAATCATATTTTTTGCGTGCGGTTACCGTGACGTCAGCGCCAAGGCTTTTAAGAAGTTTGGCAAGAATTTTGCCTATTCTTCCAAATCCGGTAATAAGACATCGGCTTCCTGCAATTGTTCCCTCAAAATTTTGCATTGCACACTCAATCGCACCCTCAGCAGTCGGAAGTGCATTGAGTATTGCAAACTCCTCTTGAGCCGAATAATCAAAAACGCTGCCGTCTTTTAAAATCGGATATGCTTTTAAGAATTTTTCACGCATTGCAACAAAGACAGGTTTCTTGCACAACTCCCTGCAATCGTCATCATCAAGTATTATTTTTTCATCTGAAAAGGGAGTGTTAATTGATTTATCTGCCCTGACGGACGGCAAAGGAAAAATCACCGCATCACTATTAGAAATTGTTGCTTTTAAACTTGCAATTTGCAAAGCACCAAAGCTTTCCAATTTATCAAAACCGCCGAGAAGGACTTCATAACATCTGTCTGAAATTGCTTTTGCAAGAAAAAGCTGGCGTTTATCTCCGCCGATTATGCCGAAAGTTTTTATTTTACCGTCAACCATACCCACACCACACCAATATATTAACTTGACAAACCCATACCGAATCTCATTTTGTTTGTGCAGACAATTAATACTAATCCCATGATTCTGTTTTGCCTATTGATAGATGATTAGTATCAAGACTATTTGCTATACTGCATATTATGCCGCGGTTATTTTTGTGTGAAAGCAGTATTGCGATTGTATTAATAATACTTCGTATAAATAAAAAAGGACTGTGTCGATTAACAACACAGTCCGATATTAAAATACTGATTAAGCTTCTGCAATTACTTCAACTTCAACCAAAACGTCCTTTGGAAGCTGTTTTACAGCTACGCAGGAACGTGCCGGTTTCTCTGTGAAATACTTACCGTAAACAGCATTGAAGGCTGCAAAATCCTCCATATTCTTAAGGAAGCATACAGTCTTTACAGCCTTTTCAAGTGAGCTGCCCGAAGCCTCAAGAAGATTTTTGAGGTTTGTGCAAACCTGCTCTGTCTGACCCTCAATTGTGTTTGCTTCAACATTTCCGCTTGCAGGATTAATTGCAATTTGTCCCGAAGTAAACACCAATCCGTTAACCTTTATTGCCTGAGAATACGGACCGATTGCATCCGGTGCATTTTTAGTATAAATCTTTTCCATAATAATTACCTCCGAGATATTAAATAAGTTTAAATCCGGCGTCTGTAAGAGCGTCAGAGATTTCTTTTACGTGTTCATAATTTCTTGTTTCAAGCACAATTCTAAGGTAACAAGCAGTAATATCTGTTCCCTCACTTGCACGTTCGTGGTGAATTGATATTACGTTTGCACCTCTGTCGGCAATAATTTTAGAAACAGCGACAAGCTGTCCCGGCTTATCCTGAAGTTCAATGCAGAATGTCTGCTGTCTTCCCGATTTAAGCAAACCTCTTTTGATTACACGGTTAAGAATTGTAACGTCAATATTACCGCCGGAAACAATACAAACAACCTTTTTGCCTTTTACCGGAAGTTTGTTAAACATTACAGCTGCAAGCGGAGCCGCACCGGCACCCTCTGCTATCATTTTTTGACTTTCTATAAGTTTTAGAATTGCAGATGAAATTTCATCATCACTTACAGTTACTATATCGTCAACATATTTTTGAATATATTTGAATGTATGTTCTCCGGCAGCCTTAACTTGAATGCCGTCTGCAATTGTTGAAACGCTGTCAAGGCAAACAGGCTTGCCGTGTTTAATTGATTCAAGCATTGACGGAGCGCCTTCTGCCTGAACGCCGTAAACCTTAATATTAGGATTCAAATTTTTGATTGCGCAGGCAACACCGGACATAAGTCCGCCTCCGCCGATTGCTCCGACAACGGCGTCTACATCGGACATTTCATTAAGAATTTCAAGACCGATTGTACCCTGACCTGCCATTACATTATCATCATCAAACGGATGGATAAAAGTATAGTTCTTTTCGTCACGAAGCCTTAAAGCTTCATTATAGGCGTCATCATACACGCCCTTTACCATACAAACTTCCGCACCGTAGCCCTTGGTAGCCTCTACCTTTGAAATCGGTGCGCCGTCAGGCAAACAAATCAATGATTTAATTCCGTATTTTGTTGCGGCAAGGGCAACGCCCTGAGCGTGATTACCGGCAGAACAGGCTATAACGCCTCTTGCCTTTTCTTCTTCGGAAAGCTGGGAAATTTTGTAGCCTGCTCCACGAACCTTAAATGAACCCGTAATCTGGAGATTTTCGGGTTTAAGATAAACTTCGCAATCCTCTGTAATTGCAGGTGCTTTTACAATGTGTGTCGGTCTGATTACGTCCTTAAGAACATATGACGCATGGTAGATTTTGTCGAGTGTAAGCATACTACATCTTCCTTTGCTGATAGTTAATTGATTAAAACTTATTTTATAACAATATGCAAGTAAAATCAAGTTTTTTTGCAAAAATATAAAAAATATGGTTAGCTCAGCAATTCAGAGATAACTAAATTATTTTATTAAAAATTATTAATATTGATTATCTTGCAAAAATGTGGTATTATTATTATATAAGTATATTTTGGAAGTGATTTTGTGCAATTAAAAGAATCAGGTGAAATGTACCTGGAAACTATATATGTTCTCAGCAAAAAATCCCCTTATGTTCGTTCTATTGATGTTTGTGAAGAAATGAATTATTCAAAGCCGAGTGTGAGCCGAGCTGTGGGGATTTTAAAAGAAGGCGGTTACCTTACCGTTGGCAAAGACGGCGCCTTGAAACTGACAGAAGCAGGACTTGAAATTGCAGAAAGAACATATGAGCGTCATACTGTTCTTTCGCAAATTTTTGAACTCTTAGGTGTAGATAAAGACATCGCTACCGCAGACGCCTGCAAAATTGAGCATGTCATTAGCAATGAAACTTTCAGTGCGCTTAAAAAGCATCTTCATTCAAATCTCAAAAATAAATGATTGTTAAAATTAGTGATACAATTTTGTAAATTGAATGTTTCGGCAATTTAATTAAACATAAGGCAACAGGAGCTCAAGATTCAGACTGAATGAATTTTGAACTCCTGTTTTTATTCATTATTTTATTTTTCAAATTACAAAAAATAAAAGGTGCTTAAAAGGCCACCTTTACTGGTACGAGTGTTTATAACGGACTTATGAAAAAATACAGGTTTTATCGGCAGTTACACACATTTCTCGCTCGCACATTTGTGGTTTATTCAATTTCTTCCTATAATGTGAATGTAAATTTAAGTCAAGGAGGAAATGACTATGAGAAATCCAAAATATCACATTTACTTAACGCCCGATGAGCGGCGTACGGTAATCAACAGCCTGATTGATTTGAGGAATGACCTCATCTCACGGGGCAAATATACCGATGTCATTGACGAGCTGTTGATCAAGCTCACGAAAGCTAAAGTAAAGAAGATTAAGTTCAAGGAGGTCTGAATTATGGCGACAAAGATTACATACACACAGCAGGGAGATTACTTGCTGCCGGATTTGAAATTGCCCGAACAGCCAACTGTTAAGATTGGTATATGGGGCAAGCGACATTTACGATACCTCGAAAAACATCATCCCATCATTTATACTAACCTTCTGACGAGCTGTAAGCTCACCGCCTACCTCACCGATATTGACAAACAGGCAGAGGATATGTTTTTTCGGTTAGTAAATCAACTTGCAAAACAAGAAGGCGTCAACGAAAAGCTCAAAGCAGATAACCAGATGATCTGGGTTGCGAGAATGAATAATATCCGCAACCGAGCAATAGAGATAGTCAACGCAGAAATGATTTACACCTGATTTGCACAGCCGTCAAGTGGGATTATTATCTGCTGATAGTATTCAATAGAAAGCTATATAATAATTCATATGTGTATTGTTGACTATTAATTATTTCCATTTGCTTTTTTTATAGATAATGATATAATATATTTGTAAGTATATAATATATTTTCAAGTATATATTTTTTTAGGAGGTTAATTATTATGTTGAATGAAAAACAAAGAGAGCAAGTTATGCTTTCGCAAGGCAAAGCTGTGTCTGTAGAATGGATATTGAGACGTATTTTTGATTGCGAACAATTAGGATTCGGAGGGCAAGTTAGTGCTGATCGTATTCGAAAGCATCCATTTTTGTCAATGACGCAGGGATTGGCGGTACTTTATGAAAGAAATCCAGAAAAGAGAAATGCTATCAATAAATTCATAGAAGATTTCAGTTTTTATGAAGGTATGTCTATGGACTATCTTTTGTCATTTGACACAAAAGAAAAAACTGAAGAAAATAGAACGATTGAGATTGATAAAGAAAATGGGGTGGTGCAATTAGATTATATTATTGATTGTTTTAATGAGATAGTCGAATAGTGGAAAAACGCCTGAGAATCACTCAGGCGTTTTTGTGAGTTAAGGATCTATTTTTCAATTCATTATTGATACGACTTCAACTGAATAATCGGCGGTAATTCATTTTTTGATGATAACGTTCCCTTTTTCAAAGATAACAAACACTCAATATCTTTAGAATACATTGTAATACCATATTTTCTAAAAAGCCGCATTAATCCTTCGGGAGATAGTATTTTTTCTTCAATTAATAAATCAATAGCACCTTGAAAAATATTCGCATTCAAAAAATAAGGTTTATCGCCCGGTTCTTTTTGTCGCCAACCTTTTTTTGAAACTTGTCTCATTAAATATTGAAACTGATTATTAGAAATGATATTCAGTTGATAACTACGATATATCATAGCCTGAATAGAAACTTTCCATTTCTTTTTAAGCATTTCATAATATTGTAAGCTTGTTGGGTATGCTTGGACTTCTTTACCGAAACTACTTTTAGGCAATAGAAAAGAACTTGCGAACATATTAGCTTGTTTTTCTCTTAGTTTAAACTCGTCTTTATCGATTAGGTCTAAACTTTCACTCCACGGATGTAAAAGAATATGACCCAGTTCATGAGATAAATCAAAACGGATTCTTCCTTCTGGTTTTTTGCCTTGATCTACCGAAATAAAAAAAACATCGCCGTTATTTAATACAGTATGTTGACTAAAAGCATCAATTGCATTTTCATTTGTGTCGAATCCGGTAACAATAATACCGTTTTTTTCAAGAATAAACTGTAGATTACCGATAGGACCATCACCAATGTCCCAATAGTTTCTTAATGTAGAGGAAATGCGTTCAATCTCGTTGCATAGTAATTTGTTATTCTCTTCAAAACTATCACTAAAGCTATCTGTGAAATCCACAGTTGGTAGATTCAATGAAGGAAAATCTATATAGTTGGATAGAATTTCATATATCTTAGCAACGTATTCCAATTTTATACTCTGAGATGTTCTATCCATTTTTGTTGCACTTGCAAGAGATCTAAAATATGTTACTTCTGTAGATGTTTTACAAGAATCCTTTTGCAAAAAAAATTCAGTGGGGAACATCAACGCATTTGAGATCTTTTGAATATTATCAAACTCAGGTTTGTTTTTATCATTTTCATAAAGTGAAATTGACTGTTTGCTTATTCCGGTTGCAGAGGATAATCCTGTAAGAGTCATCCCACGGAATAATCGTGCGCTTTTTAATCTTGTTCCTCTGAACTCGCTTTTATCCATTGTTATCTCTCCCTAACGTTATCCTTCTTTTTCAAATTCAATAAGGGAAGGTCTAATTCCTGGTTTAAATCCAATTAATGATTTTGTGCTTTCAGATTCTGTTTGCGTATTATTAGACGTATCGGAAGGTTGTGTCAAATCAGCAAAATCTGGCACAATATAATCGTTTAATGACCTTTCAAACACTACATTAAAATGCGGATCGAGAACTTCCAAATTTATTGAAATTACCTGATTATTATTCGCTTCATACGAAATAACATAATGAGTGAATCCTTCTTCGGAATTGGCTAAAAGTGAAAAAGTATTCTTGTAATCGTCTTCCAAAGTTTCATAATCAAAAGCATCAATAGGAAACAAAGAGTCCTGAACATATTCGCATTTGCACTCACTGTTTTCTACAGCCAAGATAGATTGTAAAAAATGCGGATTTGATCTGTCCTTCTTTTTAGGAATTCTATGCAATGTTGTTGAGCTGCAAATGCTATAAGTTATTTTGTTGGTACTATCAAGAAGTATTCTTCCTTGCCAAAAGAACCTACGAAAAGGAATAAGATCAATTTCATTATTGTACAAGGCATATCTTCTTAAATTGTGATTAATATAATCCCCACGTAGATGGATGACGGCGTTATTTGTTTCCTTAGCGCTCTCAGTTAAATATTCTGGAATATCTTGAGTGATTGCTTTATTGATAGAATAGACTATTCTCTTTAATAGTTTCTTGTTAATTGAATAGTTGTTCAAGGAAGTTACCTCCAAATTAAATTTTGTAAATATATTTTTACATATTTAAGAGGATTTGTCAAGTAGAAAACAAAAAATAATTTAAAAAGTCAAATGAATTTTTCTTGCGATACGGTCATAGATAGTAAAGAAAGTTTGCGGTTTAGAAATTTCATAAAAAAGATTTACTTGATCTTTGCACCATTCATTAATGAAAAATATTTTGCTTGAAATAGTCAGCGCTGGAAATCCCTGTTGTATTATAGTATGTGAGGGATTATCTATATCTTCAAGCGTTTTGTTTATATCCAAAGTATATTCTTCTTTTGATTTGAATTATAGTTCATACTGCTTCTTTCTTTATGTGCATTATAGCACACACGTTTAGAAATTCAATAAAAACCAAAATGTGCTTTGTGCGACAGGTTTATTACACTTATTCATTTGCGGTACGAATAATACCCTCAACAATTTCTGGATTGTGTTTTGATGAAATTCTATACGCTATACTTTTTAGCCCTTCTTTTACGAAAATTATTGAAGGGAATGCAGTAGATGTGTGTTGCTTTATATAGTCGAATTTGATTTTAATAACTTTGTCGTTTCCTTTCTCAAAGACATCATAATAAAAAGTGTCATTTATTTCTGCAAAAAAATCGTCGTTATAATCTGGTTCCGAATTAATAAACGGAAGATTCGGAGAATGAATGATAGGAGGATGAGTTTTGCTTGATGATTCATAATCTGAATATTCTGCTGTGCTTTTTATTCCAAACAGAGTTGATATTTCACAATCATTGAGAAGATAACCCATAACTGAATTATTAAACTGAAACACATCTGAAAGTTCTACATAGTATTCATTTGGAATGGTCAACGAGATCTCTACATCTTCATCGTAAGTTGTACCGGCATTTGTTAATGCCATTTTAATACAAGATAACCCAGAGAGTGCATTTTCAACTTCTGACCAAAGCATATAGTTGTAAATTAGTTTTATTGTATTTGATATTAGTATATACTTTTCTTCTTCCTGGGGAGTCCCTTCAATACCCTTACCACCCAAAGATGAAGGAATTACACTATTTCTAAGATTACCTAAGTCAAAAAAATCATTGCTCAAATCTATCTTATTTGTCTCTGCAAATATCTCTAAAACCTCTTTTTCGGTTTGATCTATTTCAACTTTTGAACCTAATATCAACATGTTTTTATTAGAGCTATCTACTCTTGAAAAATGCAAAGAATTAATTGTTGATATGTTATTCTCAACTTCAGTAACAAAGTCTTTAACAGATTTATGACAAGGAATGAATTGATTGACAATTAATTGATCATTAAGTTTGCAACTTTCATCTATTGATTGAACTTTTAAAACAGGCACTCTCTCGTTCCTGATTTCAGCTACTTTTTCGATGCTTAAGAAGTGCTTCGAGAGGTGTGCAAAAAAGAGATTTTCAAAATTATCAACAGAATTATATGTAAAATACAACCCTTTATCCTTGTATTTGTTCTTAAAGTCACAGACCTTTTTATACTGGTCAGATTGCATAATAGATGGAGAAATGGGTGCATCGGAAAAATACATAAACACTTGCTTTCCTGAATCCAGCATTTTGCAAATTTCTTCTTCGGTTCCGGAACCATACTGATCAGTTGGTGTACCAAAACGAGTCCAAAATATAGCTACCGCAGCATCACAATCATTTACAAACTGTTCATTGAGAATATTCTGCGGTTTGTCACCTGATTGTGAGTATGAGCTTTTACTCCAGTGCCGAGTTAAAATATTAATGCTTAGTGCTTTACTGTACATTTCATTAAATCGATCCACACACCTATTTATAGCTTGTAACTCTTCTTTAACATCTCCAGGACAAGAGATTAATAATTCATATTGTGTTATATTCTTTGGCATAATATCCTCTTTCGTTTCTTATCAATAGTCATAAACAGTTTTCAGATTCAGCAAATACTATTTCTCCATAAAGCTAACATCCCCGCCGGATAGGATAAACTTCTTCAGATATCCTTCTGCTTTTTGAACTACACGGTGTTGGCGGACAACACAGCCTTCGAGTGCTTCCATAGTTTCCTTCGCTTTTGCACGGTCAAGTGTTTCCATTATCTGATCAAAAAGCCCGCCTTCATACAGCTTTTCTTCCTTAAGGTGGAAAACCATAATTCTTGCCAGCTTATCTTTATCAAAACCAAACGCCTCGCTGAATGCTTTGATATTTGCTTTCAGGTTATTTCTCTTATAAATCTCGATGTACTCAGCAAGAGTTTTACCTTTGTCAAAATCTTTGAGCGCGCCGGAGTAAATATCTTCCAAAATAGCTTCGGCAGTAATCTGATCCTCCGCCGGCAATTGAGCAAAACTGGATTTCAAATCATCGAGCAATGCCTTGATTTCTTCCGGTTTTGCGCCATTGGAAAGGTCTTTCAATACTTCGGCAAACTGAGATTCCATAAACGCACGGTTAATCTCATTTGATGATACCTCCGTAAGAAAAGCCTTAATATCATATATCATATCGCCGCCGGGCTGAACAGTACTTGGTATTTCACTGTACCTCTGATGAAGAATCTCGTAGGTTTTTTCGTCGAGGTCAACCGTTACCTCTCCGGCATCCTCTGTGATATATGTTTTCTTCGTCCAAGTAAACAGTTGAGGAATAGAGCGATAATAGTAGTTGCTGATATTATTGAACAAGTCAGCAAACAGCTTAATGTCGCCCTGATTGTCGGGGAGCTTACTGAAATGCTCAATACCGTTTTTCTCGAACAGTTTGATGATGCTTTGATAATCGTTATTCATTCCGATGATGTTCTGTCCTAAAGACGGAACATATACATCTTGATAACCAGCTTCCGCATATAGTCGCAGAGCTTCTTCCGCGTTTTTCTCCATCGTGTACGGCTTTCTGCAATACTCGATGATTCCGTACTGCTTTTCATAACCATTAAGGCGATTTGTTCTTGAAACAGCCTGAATATACTGCTCGTAATCAATCTCTTTGTCCAGATACAAGGTATTAATCCATTTTGAATCAAATCCGGTAAGCAGCTGATTAACAACGATAACGATATTAACCGCTTCCTCTCTTCTTGTGTCGATATCCTTGTAAGGTTCTTTGTGCGCAAGACGAGAGCAAACATCATCCTTGAATCGACGATAAGCGCCGACTGTGAATTTAAAGTTAAAATGGTTATTGTAGTCAATTAGGATTTCTTCTACTGCTTTATCTTTGAAGATATCATCGTTTGTGTTATCTGTATGCGGATCAAAAACAGCAGTGACAAACAGGTCTTTGTCATTGTCTTTTAATAAACGATAGTATTCAATCGCTTCACGAATGGAGGATGTAGCAAGAATATAGTGGAATTTACCACGAAAGCTGATTCGCTCCCATTTATTAAGAATATCCTGAACCACATTTTTGCGATGCTCTTTTCCGGTATCTCCGTCTGCATACAGACTGTTGCTGACGTCTGCTTCCACCTTGTCCATATCTCGGGAAGCAAGAGCGTGATATTTTTTGAATTCTTCATCGGTAAGACCTTCGACGCTATCTTTGCCGAGCTTCATCAGAGCAATCTTTTCTCTGAAATCTTCCTCGTCAAATGTTACGACTTTTGAAGGCTTGAACCCTAAAACATTTTTATCTCTGATTCCTTCTGAGATTGTATATTTGTGCAGACACGTGCCGAATAAGCCGTCGGTCGTAATACCGTCAACCGCGTTCTCCTGCATAATAGGAGTACCCGTAAAGCCAAAGAACATTGCTCTCGGATAGGTCAGCTTTATATCACGGAGCATTGTGCCGAAGGTAGAACGATGGGCTTCATCAACGATAAACACCAGTTTTTTCTTTTGCACCTTTGCAATGCGAGCAGCGTTCGGAGTAGAATTGACGGTTGTCAGGTTACTCATCTTCTGAATAGACGTAACAATCAGCAAGTCGGGCGTGTCGTTCTCCAACTTTGAGAGCAGGCTGTTTGTGTTTGCGGTATCTTCAATATCATCACAGTCCGAAAAGTTTCGGTAATTATCATAAGTTTGTTTCCAAAGCTCATCACGATCCATTAGGAAAACAATCTTGTCAACTTTACCGGAGGACTTTATCAGCTGTGCGCACTTAAAGCTCGTCACTGTTTTACCGCTGCCGGTAGTGTGGTACACATAGCCGCCCTTTTGTCCGTCATCATCCCAATCTACTCGCTTGACCACCTGCGAATAGATTTTATAAGCAGCGTGATACTGATAACTGCGCATTACTTTGAGAATGTTATCCGTTCCGTCCGCAATCGTACCATAACCGATCAGTCTGTGCGCCATCGGAATAGAAAGGAACTTTTCCGCAACTTCTTCCCAGTCGTCAATATGCTTATTGTTGAAGTCACCCCAATGAAAATAGTAGTCGGAGTTGAAAGCTCTTTCACGTCCGGGATTCGCAAAGTACAGCGTTTCGGTCGGCGTCATTGCGACAAACACTTGAACAAGTGAAAAGAAGCCGGTAAATACGCCGTGCTGCATAT
The DNA here is from genome assembly GCA_900101355.1 of Ruminococcus sp. YE282. Classification (GTDB taxonomy): domain Bacteria; phylum Bacillota; class Clostridia; order Oscillospirales; family Acutalibacteraceae; genus Ruminococcoides; species Ruminococcoides bromii_A. Next base: position 12,323 of record FMUV01000007.1, on the reverse strand, counting down.
ATTTGCTGATTTGATTGCACGCCTGTTCAACGGGTACGGGATTGTTTTTGAGCTCGATATGATACAGCGGCATACCGTTGATCAACAGCATCAAATCGCCTCTGCGGTCGCCGAGAATTTCCGACGAGATGGGGAGCTTTGGCTGACGTGCGATCTGGTACACGCTTCTTCCTGCAGCAATCTCATCCTTGTCAAAGAGGAACAGGTCCACACGTTTTCCGACATGCTGTGTATCCTTGGCGTTATCACGGATGATAGAGATATATTTGCCGTTCAATCGGCGATTGATGGCAAAGGGAGTTTCGCCGTTGATTTGGGATATGATTTGTCCCATTTCCGTTTTGGTCAGAGGACAGCCGTTGAGCTTATCGGTTGTATTGTTATTGCTGAAAAGGATTTTTGCCCAGTTTTCAATCAGCTCTTCTTCGGTTTTGTATTCCAGAATCTCTCTTGACCACTGATTGTCGAGCTGCGTCAGCTTGGCAATCAAGGCGTTCTCAAATTCTGTTTCGTTTTTGTATGACATAGTTGCCTCCGCTTTTTACACGAACATTTTATGAAGCATTGCTTGTTTTAATTGCTTTAGTTTTTCCAGCTTACGCTGATGAAGGGTGATAAGATTGTCGATCCGAGAGAAAAATGCTCCAATTTTCTTCTGCTCCTCTATTGTTTTAGGTATCATGAGCTCCATACTGGACATTTGCTTACCAGAAACCTCAACAAATGTTGAGCCAGCTCCCATTATTTCTCCATATCTTTTTAATTCCTCTGTCCTTGAAAAAATGAAGTATGTATCTAGCAATTTTTCGTGCGGAACGATTGATTGGAAACCTTGATTGGTACAGCCTTCTTTACATAATATCGCTGTTTTTCCTATGCCTGCGCGAGAAGTGAACAGCACAGTTCCAACAGGAAGCAGTTTTGCAGAGCTATTGTCATATCCCTGATTAGTGATTCTTTTTATGCTTGATGAAACGAAAATTTGCTCGGAAATTTCAGCAGGAGCATACCAATCAATATTGCCGTTCCAATATTCGGGATTTGAAGTGTTAGGCGTTCCGCCACCTACAATATCAGCAAGCTCACCTAACTTCCGCTGTTCCCATTCGTCGGTAAAACCTGCAAATCGTATTTCGGGTACTTTGCTACCGTTTTGCGGGAACATTTTGTAAAGCATAGATTTTTTGATGTTTTTCAACTTTTCATACTTGCGCTGATGAAAGGTGATAAGAGAGTCGATATTAGAAAAGCAATCCCCTATACTTGTTGATTCTTTTGAATCTACTGGTATAAAAACATCGAAATTTTTAATTTTTGTCTCCGTCAGAGTCGGCACGGCTCCACCAATCTTTTCGACAGTCACTTGCTTTTGAATAAAAACGGATGTAAGCTGAGCGGAAAGATAACGTCTTAGCTCTGGCTTTGTCCGCATAACAACAATCTGAGGGTTTATTGATGCAGGTTCAGTAAGTCCTGTAACTAAAGCGCTTTTTCCAAGTGTTGAGCCAGTTTTCACGAACAAGATATCATCATTGCGTATTTTTATTTCAGGGGACTCGTCGTATTTTTCTTGAGTAATATAAGTGTTTTTGACATTGAGAATCAGCTGATTATTAATAATATTTGTTGGACTAAATGTAAGAATACCTCCCTCGTCCTTCGTTATTATATCATTTTGTGTATAACCTCGAAATCCAATTCGACCATTCAGGCGAACCAGCTCTCCCAGCTTACGATGCTCCCACTCTTCCGTAGATCCTTTAAATCTAACTGCCGGAGTTTTATTCATTTTCATTTCCTCCCAACAGTGCTTTGAATTGCTGAATTGCCGCCATATCAAAATCGTCACCTGTTAACTCGTTCAGCATTACGGATAACGATTCTTCTGTTTTTGCTATATCGGTGTCCAGGGTAAGAAGCGGATTATCGTATTTTGCAATAATACCATTTACGGAATGGTTTATCTCGGAAATTATGGCATTCGGGATGGCGTTGATGTTTTCCATCGCAGGCGTCAGCCACTTTTCTTTTAGCAACATTTTAATTTCATCATCCGACAGCTTTACAATCGCTTCTTGTGCCTTGATATCAAGGTCGGTTTTGAGCTCTTTGATTTGCTTTTTCAGAGCAGAAATCTGCTGACCGAGTAGATATAAATGACGAATCTTATAATCATCTTCTTCCTCGTCAATTTCGATGTTGTTTTTGATTTGCTCAACAATCGCATTGATAGCCGATTGTTTATAGGTGCCGTTTTTAACTTTTTCCGAATCATCGGGCCAAACGAGTTCTGGGTGACTTTCCTGAAACTCCACCTTCTGCTTCGGCTTCAGCGCAGCGTATTCCGCATACATCTTCGTTGTATCGTCAGAGAGCGTTGCCAAAACTTCCTGATACTTTGCTTTTAGCTGCTTTGTATCAAGCTTTGCTTCGGATTGTTCATCGCCGTTATCTGTCTTTTTCAGTTTGTCCTTGAGTTCATCGTCGAGTTCTTCCCAGAAAGATTCATATTCCGATGTTGTGCCGGACAGCTCTTTATTCAAACTGCCCAGTTGTATGTATTCATCGGCAAAAAGATGTTTCTGAATCAAAGTGAAGGGAATAACTCTGCCTTCTTTTCCTTTGGTTACGGCGTCTTTTTCCTTTTTATCATATACTTCAATATCTTCTATACTACGTGCGGCGTCAAAGCCCTGCAAGCGAATCGCTTCCAAATCAAGGCTGATTTGTTCCCAAATATCATCAAAGGCTTTATATACAAGATACTTGTCCACAATGCCAAACTGCTGACATAGTTCAAAAATACGATTAGTGATTTCTTTTTTCAAAGCCGCAACATTTTCTACCTGATTGTCAATCAAAAGCTCATAGAGCTGTGCCTCCAGTGCTTGGAAAGCACTTTTGTAGCACGCTTCAAATGCGATAACATCAGCATTTTGTTTGATAGCATCAATAACTGAATCGCAGGATAATTCTGAGGTGTGTTCATTAATGCGTGTAAACAGCTCATCACATAATGAAGGAAAAGCTTCCCAATACTTTTTGAGATGCTCAACCTCATAATTCGGAATACCGCCGAATACGGTTGCGTGTAAATCAACAGGAACCTTTTCCTCCGATTCAACATAACGGGGAATATTGAGGTTGTAGTCGTTATCTTTAATCGTTTGTTTAGAAACAAGAGATGCAAAATGTGGAATGTTCTCTCTGTTCAAAACTGCGTCTACTATCTTTTTGATATGATGACCGGACAGACGGTTTTTGTTGCCGTCCTTAAAGAACTCTTTTGAAGCGTCAACAAATAAAACGTCACTGGCTTCACGGTGTTTTTTCAACACCATAATAATGGTTGATATGCCGGTGCCGTAAAAGCAGTTTGACGGCAGTCCGATAATAGTTTCTATATTATTGTTTTCTACCAACTGAGTGCGGATATCTTTTTCGGTGCCTCCTCTGAATAATACACCATGAGGCATTACGATACACATAATACCGTTGTCTTTCAGATGGTATAAATCGTGCAATAGAAAAGCGTAATCAGCCTTTGAAGCCGGAGCAATTCCGTATTCTTTATAACGAGGATCGTTTGTGTGGTTATCTGCATCCCATTTATGTGAATACGGCGGATTAGATACTACACAATCAACAGGGACATACTCGTAGCTGTTTTCATCATTATCATCAAAATACGGCCAGTCGTTCGCTAATGTATCACCACGACGTACTTTGATGTTGGACGGATTGATGCCGCGCATAACAAGATTCATTCGTGTCAGGTTGAAGGTTTCCTGAATCAACTCCTGCGCATAATAAGTGATATTGCCGCTGTCCTGCAAATACTTTTGCACACTCTGACCGATGTTGATAAGCAGAGATCCCGATCCGCTGGTTGGATCAAGAATATTTATTTGCTCACGGTCACGCAAATGATGAGCAACGATTTCGGACATCAATATCGAAATCTCGTGAGGCGTGTAAAATTCTCCGTCTTTTTTACTGTTGGACGCAAAGTTCTTCAACAGGAACTCATAAATAAAACCGAGTACGTCGTAGCCCTGATTCTCGTCCATAGGAATACGACTGACTATCTTTATGATGTTCTTGATATGAGAGGTCTGATTGCTGATAGAACCCATTTTGCTCAGCTTTTCAGACAAGGATTTGAAAATCTCATTGAAAAGCTTTTGATGATCGGGATTGCTGCCAATATTTCTGACAAATGCATTTAGGGCGTCAGTTACATCAGACACCGTAAATGTTGCCGTGTGATCCTTCCAAGTAGAGAAAAGGTCATTGTAAGCAATAAAATAGCCGAGGTGATCTTTGCACTGCTTGACGGTTTCACTATCTTCTTCCGTCAGTTCCTCTGCCATAATCTCCATTGTCCAATCCTGCTTTTTTAGGAAAGAGACTTCATTTTCGGATACAAAACGGTAGAAGATAAAACCTAAAATAATATCCTTATACTCAACGGCGGAAATTGATCCGCGCATATCGTTACAAGTGTCCCAAATCAATGACGCTAATTGCTGTTTGTTCATTTATATAACTCCTTTTTTATCGTACCAAATAAAGATGATTCTTTGATATAAAAACCATTATTTTTCTTCCGGTACGAACTCCATAATGTCGTCTATCGTGCAATTAAGCGTTTCGCATATTTTGCCTAAGACTTCAGTAGAAACATCCTTGCCCTGTGAAAGCTTACTCAGAGAATAATGAGTGATTTTTGCCTCACGTTCAAGATCGCTTTTCTTCATATCTTTGTCAATGAGTAATTTCCAAAGCTTTTTATAACTAACAGCCACAATCACAACCCCCTTGATAGAAAATTCATAAATATATGAAAATTATATCACAGCTTTTTGTAAAACTCAATCAATTTTGATGAATTTCATACAAGAAATTTGATTTTTGTAATCGCTCTTTCACAAACTCTCTTTGCTGTACTCGCATCGCTAAAGCCGTGATCGGTGGCGATGTCGGTATAAGGAAGCGGTTTGATTGGCTTTTCTTTTGGCTTGCCGCTTTCATCTAAATCATTCTTGTCAGCGTAGCGAGTACTGAAACACTCCGGGCAAAAGCCGAGATGTTGGGCGAGCATTATCTTTTCCGTATATTCCAAGCTGTCATAGGCTTCATACAGCTTATCATAAAGCTCCTGTTTAAAATAAATATTTTCAGGATTGAGCGAGGAATCCGGAAGAAGAAAGTCTATTGTCTGTTCATCGTCCTCATCATTACTCTGAACATCTACATAGTTTTCAGTAAGAATACCGCCCTCGATGATAAACTTTGTTTTCTCATAGCTTTCGCTAATTTGCGTTGCAACCTGTGAAATGGTTTCTTCTGTAAAATCACCGCCTAAATCCTTGTAAATTGCCATAGCTCTGCGAAGCCGGGCGTATTCAAATTCGCTCTGCACTGAATAGCCCGTCCGCATTGTGCGAATATAGTTATGCGCCTCACACTCCATATACCTCTGAGCATACGGCAGAAAAGGAGCTATGGTAATATCGTATTTGATCAGCGCCTTACACAAGCCTGTTACAAGGCTTTGCTTTATATCGGCAAAGTGATCTTCCATTGAGTATTTATTCCTAAAGGACTTCGCCTTTTCATTTAGCGTCGGCTCGTAATAGTGTAAGAACCAATAGAAATATTTGTCGTCTCCGCTCTGTACATATTGACGAATATACTCCTGCAAATCCATTTCAGGAGGTGGCGGCGTAATGCGGTATATTTCAAATTCTTTTTTCCGATATGGCTCACTTTTGCTTAATTCTCCTGTCCGTTTCTCTATACAAATTCTCACGCTTCATATCAATTTTGAATTGACCGTTAGCGTAGTTGTCATCATACTTCGCTTTTTGCCAATAATCTTTAGCGACCTTCAGCGCCATTGCAGCAAACTCTGCTGTGATGGTGCTTCTTTTTTGTTCTACACGAATTGCGGAACAGCGGTTTTTGTAAATGGGATTGATAGGATTGCCTTCGGAAAGTTCCTTTTCCTTCATCCTCGCCGCATATTTTCGGCAAGTAATGGGCTTGCCTTTCAGCGTGTATGGAGCAGTTCCGTTGCAATATACTTGCCGCCTTGCAGAAGTCATCAAAAAATATCGCTTGCAGATCGGACACCTTCTCGGATAGTGCCCGTAATGCAAGCCCACGAAAAAGTCCGTCAGAACAAAGCTGTAGTAATTATCAAAAAACATCCTTCTCGCTGTAACCATTGTTTTGCTCTTTGCTGTCTTTCGTATAGCGACATACTCGGATGTTACATCAAGCTTTTCATTGCCGAATATATCCAGAGCTATCGGGAGCAAGTGCGCCTCGTCAAAGCGCTCAGCTTCGTCAAGTCTGTCGCAGAACTCGGTTAATCCCTCAAACGCTTCTCTCATATCGTTGCTGATACGATCATAGAAAGTCAGTGTCGTCATCATATCATCTATAAGCTTATCTGCTTTATTTTGCTGTTCCTTGTCAATCCTTATCGGCAGTAAATCCAAAGCAGATTCATTGATTCCCATAGCTAAAATCTGAGCCTTTGCATTGAAATAATCTCGGATAAAGTTTGCGTTATCCTCTGTAAAAAGTTCAGATATTCTTATACGTTCTGCTTCAACATCCAGCTTTGTGAACGGTTGCAGCTTGGGTAAGGTTTTTAAGATTTGTTGGATCTCCCACCCGGATCGTAAAACATCATTGTTATCAAGATAACCGGCAGAGATCGTATCGTATAAATGCCAACTGTATTGTTTGTATACAGCCAACCGAGCCGCCGTATCGTCCTTATAATATTGATTCAAAAGGTGCGTAGCGAACGTTCCCGCAGGATAAGTTTTATTGCCGATCCGTATTCTTCCGTCACGAAAATCGGCGCTGAAAAAGCTGATTTTTTCCAAAATCAACACCTCCTCACTATCAAGTCTACCAAAACAGGTGTCCCATAAAACGCCCTTTGCTCCGGTTTTGAGAAAACTTTTGAAAAAAATTTCAAAATATTGTTTTCTGTAGTATAAAAATATCGGCTTGAATTCTGATTGTTCAGTATTCAAGCCGTTTTTTAGTGTTTTCTTTTTCGTTTTTACTATGTTTTCTTAAAACCCCTAACTTCCGTTTTTTCGTGTATTTAATACAGTAGAGGGACGAAAAGCCCTCAAAAATACACGAAAGGAGGTACAAGCTATGGTACTGAGAATTACCGAAGAGCTGTCCGACAGGGTAAACCGCATTGTTCGTCATTCGTGCTGCAACTGCGTTGACAACAACTGCCTGTTACTCGACGACGGCGAAGAACACAGCTGTGTGCAGCTGATCAGCAAGTACGGCATTTACTGCAACTATCTTTTGAAATGCGTATTGCCCGCTTTTCCAAAACTCTACGGCGACATAATCGCCTACAACGAAAAACTGAAAGGATGATTATATGAAAACACTAAACGATTTTAAGATTATCGGTATCGACCACGGTTACGGCAATATGAAAACCGCAAACTGTTGTTTCCCCACAGGCGTGATTGCGAGTGATAACGAGCCGCCGTTTACCAACGACCTACTCATTTGGAATAACAAGTATTATTCTATCGGCGTTGGGCACAAGGAGTTTACGGCGGACAAGTTCACTGATGAGGATTACTATATCCTCACTCTTGCCGCTATTGCCAGAGAGCTTAACCGTGAACGTATCACCGATACAAAGGTATTTATCGCCGCCGGGCTTCCGCTGACTTGGGTAACACGGCAAAAAGAGGAATTCAAGAAATACCTGCTTCAACATCGAACGGTAGATTTCAACTTCCGCAAGACTGATTATCATATTGAAATCATCGGAGCTGACGTATTTCCGCAGGGCTTTGCGGCGATTGCCGAAAGGCTCGGTGAATTTAAGGGTACGACAATGCTCTGCGATATCGGTAACGGTACGATGAATCTCTTGAAGATTTCCGACCGTAAGCCCGATATGCTCAATATGTATACCGAGAAATACGGCGTATATCAATGTACTCTCGCCGTCCGTGAAGCGATGATGAGAGAACACCACACTAACCTTGACGAGAGTATCATCACGGAAGTTCTCAAGAAAGGAACGGCGGATATTGACGGTGAATATCTTAAGACAATCATTACGGCAGCGAAAGTCTATACTGCCGAGATTTTTCGAAAGCTCCGTGAACACGACTACAACCCAAAGCTGATGAAGCTATATGCTGTCGGTGGCGGCGGTTGTCTGATCCGCCATTTCGGAGAGTACGATAAAGACAGAGTATTTGTCAATTCCGATATTTGCGCAACTGCAAAGGGCTATGAGTATATCGCCTACACCAAGCTCAGCAAGAACGGCGGTGCGGTATGATTAAGAACTTAAAGCTCCGACTCAACTTGGATGTTGAAGCGGAGAGACGGGTATATGACTATCTTCAAAATTCCGAGCGCTCTATCAGTAAGGAAGCGGTACATTCTATCAATGAGTATCTCGATTTGATAGAGGAACGAAAGAATGAGGACAGATTTCTTGACCGTGTTACCGCTACGATTCAGGACAATCTGAAAGCGCTCACGCCTTTGCTGAATTTGCTTACACTTACTCAGCCTGTTGCACAGCCACAGCAGGCTGTTACTGTTTCGGAGAAAAAAGACAGTGCTGCAGAAAAAAATATGCTTGAGTTCCTCGATAGCTTTTAGGCACACTTTTGCTGTCAAAAGATAGCCAATTATCAGGCAATATGTCACCGCTTTTATTATACGGTACAAATCCCGATATTTACGGCGACATTTGTCGAAAGATTGACTGCACTTTTGTCACCGAGATATTTGAGTATATCAAGACAGCGCTATACAAAGTATAAGGCAAACATAATCCGTCCTGTATCACCGCAGGGCGGGTTTGTCTTATACTGTAGCAAGCAGGGAATTTGTACGGCAAATTCCAAATACAACAGCCCAAAGCTGTTGTAAATCTTTAGGGAAACCCTAACACCCGAAGAAAGAAGGAATAAAATGACAGATAAAAACGCAAGAATCGAGCTGCGTGTTACGCAGTCCGAGAAAAAGAAGATAGCCCGGCTCGCCGAGAGCTGCGGCTTATCTCAATCTGAATATGTTAGACAAAGGACATTAGGCTACGCACCAAGGACGGTGCTGCCTGATGTCTTTTTTCAATTCTACCAAATGCTCTGCCGCTTGTGTGACGAGGTCGCCGATAAGGTATCTCCGGATACTGAGCAAAGCCTGCTTGAAGTCGTAGACGAAATTCAACGACAGCTTTTGTTGCCAGTAAAATCTACCGCCAAGCAAATCCGTGAGGAGGTAGCGACGTGGCGACAACAGGCTTCTGGCCCGTCAAAGGACGGTTAAAGGATGTTATCAATTACGCAGAGAACCCCGATAAAACAATCGAGCGCAAATATCTTGATGATGACTTAGCTGCTACCCTCAATTACGTTGAGAACAGCAGCAAAACAGATCAGACAATGTATGTCAGCGGTATCAACTGCACGAAGAAGCGAGCCTATGAGCAGATGATGGCTACCAAGCGGCGTTACGGTAAACTCGGCGGTAACGTAGCGTATCACGGTTATCAGAGCTTTCAGGCAGGCGAAGTCACACCCGAAGAAGCGCACCGTATCGGCATTGAAACTGCCAAGCGAATGTGGGGCGATGACTATGAGATAGTTGTAACGACGCATCTAAATACGGCAAACCTACACAATCATATCGTCGTAAATAGTGTATCATTCCGCACCGGGAGAAAGTTTGAAAATCACATTTCCGACCATTACAAGCTGCGTGAGATTTCCGACGAGATCTGTCGTGAATATGGAAAATCTGTGCTTGAAAACGCTCCGTTCTACGGCGGTGACAAGGCGTATTGGGTACGCAGGAGCGGACGAATACCACACAAGGATATGCTGCGGCACGATGTTGATGAAGCCTTAGCCAATACGATCAAGCCGTTTGATTTTGAATTATATCTGCGCTCGCTCGGCTATCAGTTTGTGCGGACTTTCAAATATCAGCATCCTTCCGTGATCGCTCCCGACTGGCGGAAGCCTGTCAGGTTAAGCAGTCTTGGCAAGGATTACTCCAGAGAAGCGATACTCAGGAGGCTGCAATCTCAGCGTGAGGATAAATACTTTGTGGATTTCTATTCCTATACGCCGAAATCTTATTATCAGCGCCAACCGCTGATAGTGAGAATCAGGGATTTTGAGAAAAGAACAGAGCCCGATGTTATCACTGCGCTGTTCGACCTGATTATCACGATTGTAAAGCTTATCACGGGCAACAACGTTCATAAGAGAGATTACCGTCCAGTATCACCTGAGCTGCGGGCAGAAATCAGAAATCTCGACCGAACGCTGGCGGAATACTATTTCCTCCGTGACCACAATGTGGAATGCGCAGAGGATTTTGTGTCTTGCCGAAAGGAAATTGCCGAGCAAATCAATGCTTATGAAACCGAGCGTCAGCATATCCGCAACCGAATCCGCAGGGCGAAAACGCCTGAAGAAGATAATTCTTTGAAAGAACAATGCAGAGAAATCACAAAGAAGCTAACACCCTTGCGCAAGCAACTCATTATCTGCGAGCGCATTGAAAACAAAGTGCCTCGGCTCCGTGCTTTGATCGAACAGGAAAAGCAGTTGGAGCAAGGCAGATACAAGTACAAATATTATCACCAAAATAAAACGAAACAAAGGAGTTATGAACGATGACCAATATATCAATCAACAAATTACACGAATTCCGAGACCACCCGTATCAGGTGCTCGACAACGAAGAAATGAACAGCTTAATCGAGAGCGTTCAGCAGCAGGGCATTATGACGCCGCTGATTGTACGACCGCTTGAAGGCACAACAGATGAGTATGAAATCATATCGGGACACCGCCGTTTTCGTGCGGCACAGAAGGCAGGGATTGCAGAAGTTCCTGCCTTTATTCGTCCCGTCAGCCGTGACGATGCGGCGATTATGGTGGTAGACAGCAATCTTCACAGAGAGCATTTGCTGCCGTCGGAAAAGGCGTTTGCGTATAAGCTAAAGATGGAAGCCCTGTCACATCAAGGTGCTTCTCGCCGAGTTGGCGAGAAGTGGAGCGTAGAACAAGTTGCAGAGTCGGCTAACGAAAGTGCAAGACAGATTCATCGCTACATCCGTCTGACAAAACTTATCCCCGATATTCTCAAAATGGTCGATGAACAGCGTATTGCTTTAAGTGTCGGCGTGGAGCTATCTTATCTAACCGAAAATGAGCAGCAGGATTTGTTTGAAGTAATAGAGTTGGAGGACAAAACGCCCTCGCTCTCACAGGCAATCCAAATGAAAAAGCTCTCTCAGGCAGGCAAACTTGACAGCGAAACCATATCAAAAATCATATCCGAGGAAAAACCAAATCAGCGTGAGAAAATTAGTTTCCAACTCAATGAAATAAGCAAGTATTTCCCGAAGAAATACACACCACAGGATATTTACAAGCGCTTACTCAAATTAGCGCAGGACGATTATAGGCGCAGGCAGCGCAGCAGGGAGGAACGATAATGAGCATCATTCAGTCGCTTTACGGCGAAGAACACGAATACAAAATTGGCGGCGCTACCTACATTGTGTCGGCGGCGTTCAAGCACACAGGACGGAAAAAGGACAACACCTCTTTCCCGACCTGCGTTAAAAAGATTATAAACAGCGATTTCGCACATTTGATAATCACTGAGGAAAATGATACTATGGCAGCAGAAAATGTGTGTTCGGCTGCCGGAAAGGAGGACAACATTGCAGTCGAAGAAGAAACAGGATAAGGCAGGCATTACCGCCTTGTACTGCCGCCTGTCCCGTGATGACGGCGTGGAAGGTGACAGCAACTCGGTTGCCAATCAAGAGTTAATATGTAAAGGGTGGTTTCTGCCGCCTAATACATATATGACTGCGGCTCATTTGTGGTAAACTGAAAAGCAGTTGTAGGAAAGGAGTATAATCTACAATCCGCACTGTAAACCTATTACTACGAAAGGAGCCTGTTATGGAACAGAAAACTATTTTTGAACAGCTTGGCGGTACATACAGCCAACAGGGAGATTATTTGCTCCCGAATCTATCTTTACCCGAAGCAAAGGAATATGTGATTGGTAAGTATGGGCATTTGCGGTTGAGATACCTAAAGCAGCACCGCCCGATCATCTACACCAACTTGCTTACCTCTTGCAAACTGTCCGAACATTTGGCAGAGGTTGAGAAAGAATGTACCGAGCGGATGGATAGCCTTGTAAAAGCTATGGCGAAGCAGGAAGGCGTAACCGAAGCGCTCAAAGCCGCCGACCAATGG
>FMUV01000017.1 GCA_900101355.1 Ruminococcus sp. YE282 | reverse complement strand
ATTCACAAACGATGACAGCCTGCGCAAAATGTTGTATTTAGCGTCTCAAAAAATTGTCGAACGCTGGACACAAAGATGTCGAAACTGGGATGTAGTTTTAAGCCAGTTATCAATAATATTTGAGACCAGAATACCTGCTTGATTTGCCCCTGTGAATAGAATTTCCTGTCTGCAAAATGTTATTCACGCTTTGGCATGCATAACATTCCGCAGACAGGAATGAAAAGTTGACACGGGGCAAATCAGAAAGCCTGATTGCAACCGCAATCCTGTATTCTGTTATTGCTTGAAGGATTATTATTTACACAAAATTTTATGGGTTGCCTGTATGTGTGGATACATCAGACTCATACATACTTCCCCGTTTTCGAAGATTATTTGTATATGTTTATGGATTAGTAGTGAATGTCATACTAATGTCTATAGTTATTCTTTTTTTTCCAAAATATACATATGTAAATAGTTTTATTCTAATAAATGTTTTATTGAATTTTTTACCTAATGGAGCTATAAAAACTGACGGTTATCATATTTGGATTAATATTATATTTAATGTTAATGATTATAAATATCGAAAAAACAAGCTTTTTATTATCATAAAATTTACTTTTTATTTTATTTGTTTTATTATGATTCTAGCAACTTTTTGCAAATTGATTTGGTGATTAAAAAATAATAACTATGTTATTATTTTTTTAATTATAAATATGTTTGAAAGGAGAATTAGCAATGAAAGAGTTTATGTTTGACTTAAATGATGTTGAAGAACTTGAGCCAGTAGAGAGTACCTGGTATGCACTCTTTGGTAGCAACTTTGTTATCGTATGTAATTAATTTTCAAGTAAATGAATTACATATGTAATGTTACTACTATGGTTACAATGGATTCCCCACTTGTTAAATTATGTGTTAGACGTTGTTTAATTTTAACAAGTGGGTGTTTCTTTTTAAAGTTATTTAAAGTCAATAATTTACTTAGTAAGCGGTGATAAAAGTTGCTGCTTATTTTATCAATATTCAGAAAATATACTAAACAAGAAAACGGCACTCAACATAACGTATTGAGTGCCATCTTCTTGTTTAATTAAAATTGGAGGGTAAAAGCTGAATTAGAAGTCAACTTCTGTATCATAATAGCAACATTTAAGAAGTTTTTCCATTTCTTCCTGACTTGGTTGACGTGGGTTTGAACCGGTACATGCATCAGCAATAGCATTCTTTGCGATTTCAGGCAATCTTTCAAGGAATACATCTTCCGGTACAAATCCGTTTTCTGTCGGATAGCTGTCAGCACCGTAATTTTTTATGCAATGTGGAATATTGAGCTCATCATTCATCTTGCGAACAGCTTCTATTAATAATTTAACCTTTTCTTCAACGCTGTCGCCGCCGAGCTTCATATCATCAGCAATTTTTGCATATCTCTTAGCTGCGGTTTCATCCTTTGCATTAAATGCAATTACCTTTGGAAGATACATAGCATTAGCTGCACCGTGAATGATGTGAGCACCATAATCTGCAAATGCTGCACCTGTTTTGTGTGCCATTGAGTGAACAATACCAAGCAAAGCGTTGGAGAATGCCATACCTGCAAGGCACTGAGCATTGTGCATATTATCGCGTTTTTCCATATCTCCGTTATAAGAGCCGATTAAATCTGACTGAATCATCTTAATTGCATACATAGCAAGTGCATCGGTATAATCGCAGTTAGCTGTTGAAACATAAGCCTCAATAGCATGTGTTAATGCGTCCATACCTGTGTGTGCAACAAGCTTTTTAGGCATTGTTTCTGCAAGTTCAGGGTCAACAATGGCAACGTCAGGTGTGATTTCAAAGTCGGCAATAGGATATTTAATGCCCTTTGAGTAGTCTGTGATAATTGAGAATGCTGTAACTTCTGTTGCAGTACCTGAGGTTGATGAAATAGCGCAGAAATGCGCCTTTTGTCTTAACTTTGGAAGACCGAATACCTTGCACATATCTTCAAAAGTTACGTCAGGGTACTCATATTTAATCCACATTGCCTTTGCAGCGTCTATCGGAGATCCGCCGCCCATAGCAATAATCCAGTCAGGTTGGAATTTTTCCATTGCTGCTGCGCCCTTCATAACTGTTTCAACAGATGGGTCTGACTCAATACCTTCGTAAAGTTCAACTTCCATACCTGCTTCTTTTAAGTATTCAACAGCTTTGTCAAGAAAGCCAAAACGCTTCATTGAGCCGCCGCCTACACAGACCATAGCTTTTTTTCCTTCAAATGTTTTCAGAGCCTCAAGCGCTCCTTTGCCGTGATACAAATCACGTGGTAACGTAAAACGTGCCATAATAATAAGCCTCCTAAATTCTTATTGTTTTTCTCTATAATCTAATGAAAATTATAATATTTTTTTCACTAAATATATAATAACATAACTTATTGTATTTTAGTAATGCTTCTTTTACATACCAATGTTGTATTACTTGATATATGTTAAAATAAAAATCGGCCGGAAAATTCCAACCGATTAATTAATAGAATAAAGCAATATTTTGTTTTTAATATTTGCCGATAGTGTCTCTTTTTGATTTGATTAGTTGCTCAACAAACATCGTATCAAGCTGAGTGTAAGAATATTCTTTTTTGTTTATCAGCATGTCTTTGTAAACTTTCGTGTTAAACTCAGTTGACCTTTGCAATAAGCCAAATCGTTCTTCTAAGTTTTTAGGAATAGGTGATACCCACATATAAGCATTTTTGTTTTGAGACAAAATTTCAAATTGGCTTGCTCTTTCAAAAACATAAATTTTTCTTTGGCTTCCATCCTGTTGCCCAACTTTTTTGAGTTCACCAAACGGAAGAAATGGCACATAGGTGTCTGAATGGGAAATTTCAATGTAATTTTGCAAATCCTCGTTTTTTATGTTACCAACCGATGCAAGAGGGCAGTTTTTATTCATCAGTAAAACGTATTTAAATTCAGCTATGATTTCGTATTTAATGCCCTTTTCGTCCATCATTGATTTGTAGTATTTGTCAAACGATTCCGCATATCTGATTATTCCCAATTTGTAGTCATCTTGCAAAACACTCTTAATAGTACTCATTGAATCGGTTTCATTATAAAAGATTTCTGCTTTTATATTGTTTTCAATCAACTCTGTAAATTTTGCAAATGCTTCCGCTATGTAGCTTGCACGTGGAACAGAAATTGAAAACCTGTTTTTACTGTAACTGTTTTTATTAAATAGTGTTTCTACTTCATCAATTTGTTTAAGAATATTTTTGGCATATCTGATAAACACCTCTCCGTCAGGAGTAAGAAACATACCTTTTGCTTTTCGCTCAAATAATGTTATACCAAGGTTTGATTCAATCTCTTTAATTGCTCGGCTTAGGTTAGGCTGTCCGACAAAGAGTTTTTCAGCGGCTTTATTAATAGAATTTGTTTCTGCCACAACTACGGCGTATTTCATATGCAATAAATTCATAATAATATCTCCATTGAATGTTCTTTGACTATTATAACATAAAATGCCTATGAATACTACACCTAATTTGTATGTAATTATATAAATTGAGTAATTTTAGTTGAATTATCTCGACTTCAATATTAAAATAGTTTTAATATAACTGTATTTCAGATTTGCTCTGCTTCAAAGATGGAGGCTTACATTCAGAGTTTCAATGTGACCTATAATCTTTCGCTGAAATTTAAAACAGGGCGTTAGTGCGATTATTTAAATTAGAAAAACGAAAGGAATTTTTAATATGATTATTCTTGCTTCAAATTCACCGCGCAGAAAAGAATTATTAAGACTTATTACAGATGATTTTCGGGTTGAGCCTGCTCAGGTTGAAGAAACAGTTGAGTCTGATATTCCGCTTTTTGAATATCCAAAATATCTTGCACGAAAAAAAGCAAATCACGTTTTCCAAGATGGTCATTCCAATGATATTGTAATCGGCTGTGACACAGGTGTCTTTGCAGACAATATGATGCTTGGCAAACCAAAAGACAGTGACGATGCAAGACGAATGTTAAAAATGCTTTCGGGTAAAATACATAAAGTTATAACGGGATGTTGTATAATTTCAAAGAAAAAGGAAGTGGCTTTTTCTCAGATTTCTGAAGTTGAATTTTATCCTCTTACAAATTCTGAAATTGAAAATTATATTAATACAAGCGAGCCGTATGATAAAGCGGGAAGTTACGGAATACAGGGTAAAGGCGCACTCCTTGTCAAGCAAATTTGCGGCGACTATTTTAATATTGTGGGACTTCCTGTTGCGTTACTTAACCGCCGTTTGCAGGAGTTTTGTTAATTTTAATTGTATTTATTCTTCTGTTATCGGCGGAATAAAATTTTCAATTGCATTTCTAAGTTTTGGATGATGTATTATAAAATGTATAGCCGGAGATTTATTTTTTGAAACTATGACACACTCATTTTCGTGTATAAGAATTTGAAGATTATTAAATACACGATTTAAAGATAAATTTATAAAGTAATTATTATATTTTTTCTAAAAGTTTTTAGTTTGATTTAAATGCTCCATGTATTCATTATAATTGTAAAAAATATCTGTTTCGCAGAACATTCCGGAAAGCGATAATGACATCTTGCAACTATTAAATTCATTTTCGGAAATATATGGGATTTCATCTGTAATGACACCGGTTTTCAATATATTTTCCGTAATATTTTTTTGCAGTTTAAAGTATGCAATAATTTTATTTTTTGTTTCATTATCAATTTTTCGTTTGCTCAAAAATTTGTTAAGAAATTCTTCATTCATAGTATATATAGGCGGTGCAGATAAAATGTTTCTTCTGTTGCCTTCGCTTTGAGAATCTGCCAGAATAAATGCAGTAAATTCTTTTGCTCTGTCAGCTCGGTATATATCCATCAGCGGTTGTGCATTTTCAAGAAGCTCACTTGCTCGCTCTCTATAATATGCTACTTCGTCCTTTGATTTTGTTAAATAGTATTTTCCGTTAGAATGATATCCTGCTATTGCTTCTCCCGACAATGCTGCTGTACCGGATACTTTTAAAATGTGCATAAATACATTGTTCTGCACATTTTTTAAATAGTAGGGTGAAATTTGCCCCGTCATATACATTGGAATCCAGCTCTCAAGACCAAGCATCATATCTTCAAATGTTCTGTCAAGATTATGTATTTTGTTTAAATGCAATCCCTTTTTTAGCATCATAGCCATTCCTATCATCCATTTTTTAGGAAATTCGGGGTCCTTTGCCATTTCACCCATAGGCATATCGCTGTACATTATAACGGATGCGTTTGATTTTGAAAGAACAGTTGCCTTTAGAAAATCAAGTTCGCTGTCCATCATTTCTTTTAGCCCAAAATATGTTTTTGATGTCGGAAGCTGAAAGGGAAGAGTAGGAATTTTGATTTTGTCAAATTTTATTGCTTGAATATATTCGTTTAAATCAAATTCATCAAGCTTTATTAAAAAATCAGAAATGTTGTCGTTATTTCTGATTTGGTTGTTAAATAGCCATTCCTTCACTATGTTATAGCACATTTGTTGATTGCAAAGGTCACTTTCATTACAGTTAAAGAGTTTTGCCATGGTTTTTTTCTGCGAAATACTGCCAAATTCATTTGATATATAGCTTGCAACATCTGAAATAAAGCGATTTGGATCCGACGGCCGCCGTGAACCGTTTCGAAATCTAAATATTGTTGATGTGTCATAGTTGGTATATTGGCATAGTTTTGCAACGTTTATATTAAGTGTTGAAACAAGTACATCGAAGTTTTGCCTTATTTGTTCCCTGTTGGCAATGACCACGTCAGAACATTTCAAAAATGTATTTGTTACGGAAAATTCAGTTATATTTTCAATGTTTTTTTGTTTTGCAATTTCACTAATTGCAAAACTGATTTTGTCAAATGTTTCGCTTTCAATTTCAGGCATTCTTTCTCCTGAGCGGTAACGGCTGATACTTGCCGCCGAAAGACCTGATATATCGCACAGTTCCTTTGCTGTACATTCAATTGTTTCAATATATTCGTTAAGTTGTTCGCTAAATTTCATTATGACACCTCATAGCACTGCTATGGTAAAAAATATGGATTCAAATGTTTAATTATAAACATATTTATTTGTATAAAAAGCATTACATAAATTATTTTATCATAAATAATGGGCAGCCGCACCAGCAGTTGCCCATTGTTATTTTATTTGTGATTATTTATTTAATTCCGGCTAATGTTCTTTGGATGTCTGTTGCATCGTGAATATCAACAACACCGTCATGATTGTAGTCAGCAAGCTGTAATTGCATTTTGTCAAGTGAAGAATCAAATTGTGCAATATATCTTTGAATTTTAGATGTATCTGCTATTGTAAGATTACCGTCAAGATTCGCATCTCCCAATTTTGTTTCAACAAATGAGCACTCGTTTTCATTCGCATATTTTTCAGCCGCACTGCCTTTGCCACCGTAGATGACAGTGTTTTTATTTACAATACTGTCGCCGATTGATGTTACGGAATCAGGAATATAGATTGATTTAAGATTGTTGTTTTTGAAAAATGCCTTTTCACCGAGTGTTGTTACAGTTGGCGGAAGTGATATTGTTTCAAGTTTATCAGAATAGACAATACCGTTAGCATTGATTGTTGTTACGCCGTTTGGTACAAAAACATCAGTGAGGTTGTCTACACCAAACACTGCATAAGAACCTATGGTTTTAGTGCCGTTTGCAATTTTGTATTTGCCTTCGTATGCTCCGGGAAGGGCTATCATAGTAGATTTGTCTTTTGTGTAAACAACGCCGTTAATATCACAATAATTTGGATTATCAGCACTTACAGTTACCTTTTGCAATGTGCTTACAAATGAAAGTGCCTGATCAGAAATAGAAGTAATTGTTTTTGGAATATAAATTGATGTAGGTTTTGGGCTTCCGTAATAGAATGCAAGATCACTGATTGCGGTTATATTCTTTCCGTTGATTGAGCTTGGGATAGTTACATCCTGGTCAAAACCGTCATATTGATAGATTGAATATCCGCCGTTTGTGCTTTTTAGTGAATAACCGTCGTTGAATTTTTGAAATACGTAATATCTTGGTGATGATGTATAATAACCTGCGTCTGCTACATAAATTTCGCCGTCTACATCAACAATTACATTTCTGTGTCCGCTTCCGGCACCTGAATCATGCGCAGCGTAACGGAGCTTAGCATTAATACCGAGTTTATCACAAAGATGTAAAATCAGGTAAGATGATGCCCAGCAATCTCCGCCTTTGCAAATAACCATCGCTTTGTAGCTTGAGTAATGATAATCATAATTAAAACCTGCTACATATTTGCAAATTGCGTTTACTTTATCGTATGTAGACATTGAATCATTGATTTTTTCAGACAAAAAGTTATTGATTTCATTTTGTACGTATATATCCGAATAATCCGATACATTTACGGTAGCATAATATTTTTTACCGTCTGCAGTGCAGCAGATTGTTGATTCTCCCGATTTATACTTATGAGTTATTTTGTCAGGTTCTTTTCCGTCTTGTTTTGTGGTCATACCGATAGAGTATCCGTTTCCTGTATTATACCAATACCATGTTTCAATTACAGGCTCAACCAAACCGTTTTCACTTATTGTTACAGTATTGCCACGGCTGACGGACCATTTAATTGTATTGTAAGTTCCGCTTAAAGAAAACTGAAACGATGTGTTGTAGCCGTCGGGTAATGCTCCGATGGCTTCGGCGTAATCATCGTCTATATAATAAATTGTTTCGTTTTCTGAGTTTAGTGCGTTTCCGGTTGCTGCGCTTACGGAAACAGCAGGGCTGATAACAAACAATGCCATAGTTAAAACCAGTACCATTGATATTGTTTTCAATGCCTTGCTTTTGACTTTTTGAGTCCTAATCATAAAAATCTCCCTCTTTTTTGAAATTTGAATATTTATTCGATATTTTGCACCTAAAATAAATATTCATTAAAATTATACCACTGTTTTATAAATTTTTTCAATAAATTTCTTGGTGATTATTCACAATCTTTACACACTGTATTCGTTAGTTTTGCTGATTTGGCTTTACTGAAAATAAAATTTAAACCGCAGATTTTTCTTTAGTGTCAACAAACCATCTGTTTTCTTCCAAGAACAGATACCTTTCTTTGCCCAAAATTTTGCATGTATATCTTATTCCCGCTCCGCAAGCTTTAAGCGAGGCGGCATATCTTACATCAGTGATTTTATCAATGGGATATTTTCTTCCGTCATCCCAGTAAATTAATTCGGGTAAAAGATTTCCGTCACAGTCAAATGTAGCTGTTACTTTAATATACTTTTTCATTTCTATACCTCTTTATAAATAGCTTACAGGGTGCACTATATGGTCGTCTTTTGGATTAAATCCCGATAATGCGTTATCACTAAGCAGTACCGCGGGACGAACAACATAGTTTCCAAAACGTTGCTTGAGTCTGTCAAGGGTTTTGTCAAGCTCTATATTTTGGCTTAATCTCTCTTCGTTTACAAGCATATTTATTTGATGCGGTATATCCTCATGTGCAAAATCGGTTACCGCAACGCCGATACTTCTCAGCGGAATATCCATTCTGCAATTTGCTTTAAACAGCTCGTAAGCGTTTTTTGTAATAATCGCCGTAAGATTTGTATAGTCATCCATTGTATGTTGACGGTTAAATGTATTGAGTTTGGTGTCGCGAACGCTTATACACACTGTTTTTGCAATAAAACCTTGTTGTCTCATACGTCTGCATACGCTGTCGCACAATACATATAATACAATCTTGGCATCCTCCAATGTTTTAATGTCCTTAGGGGTTGTTGTTGAGTTGCCTATTGATTTTACTTCGCTGTGTTCGTCAAACCGTGTAACGGGAGACGAATCATAGCCGTTTGCAAAACCATAAAGCAAATCTCCCCATTTTCCAAGGTGACTCCTCAGAATTTCAAGCGGCGTGTTTGCAATTTCACCTATTGTATATATACCTATATCTTTAAGCTTTTTCTTTGTTGCTCTGCCAACATACAGCAAATCACTTGCCGGAGCGTTCCATACAATATCCTTGTAATTTTCTCTTGTGATGCAGGTTATGGCGTCCGGTTTTTTATAATCACTGCCGAATTTTGCAAATATCTTATTAAAACTCACGCCTATACTTACGGTGATTCCGAGTTCCTCTTTAATTCGCCTGCTTATTTCACAGGCGGTTTTAAATCCGTCAGAGTGCTCCGAATTTCCAGTTATGTCAAGCCACGCCTCGTCAAGACCAAAAGATTCAACACGGTCGGTATATTCAAGATAAATTCTTTTTGCCATTTTTGAGAACCTTTTGTACAGTTCAAAGTGTGGGGGAACTACTATAAGTTCGGGACATTTCTGCTTTGCCTGCCATATTGCTTCGCCAGTTTTAATATTGTACTTTTTGGCAATCTCATTTTTTGCAAGAATTATTCCGTGCCTGTTTTCGGCGTCGCCGCCTACCGCAACGGGTTTACTTCTTATTTTTGCATTATGAAGGCACTCAACGCTTGCATAAAAACTGTTGCAGTCACTGTGCAAAATAATCCTGTCGTGTTTATATTTATTTTTATCAACGGCATTTTGTATATTCATATCTATCACCCAAAGCGAACATATGTTTTATATAATTATAGAACATCTGTTCTAAGTTGTCAATAAAAATATTATGATAATCGTTGTTATCGACTACTGCATATTGATTACATTTGTGTAATTCTAATTTACAAAGACCATATGTTGTGATAAAATCAAAATTAATATAATGAAATATTATGCGAATTTTTGGAGGTTTAATATGGAACAGTACAAAAAAGAGTTTATTGAATTTATGGTTGACTGCCAGGTTTTAAAATTTGGCGATTTTGTAACTAAAAGCGGACGTAACACACCGTTTTTTGTAAATACCGGTTTTTACCGCACCGGAGCGCAACTGAGAAAGCTTGGCGGATATTATGCCGAAACTATCAATAATAAGTTCGGACTTGACTTTGACGTGCTGTTCGGACCTGCTTATAAAGGAATCCCGCTTTCGGTTGCAGCCACAATTGCAATAAGTGAAAAATACAATAAGGATATCCGTTATTGTTCAAATCGCAAAGAGGTAAAAGACCACGGAGATAAGGGGATTTTACTCGGCAGCCCGATTAATGACGGAGATAAGGTTGTAATTATAGAAGATGTTACAACGGCCGGCACTTCAATTGAAGAGACTCTGCCTATTATTAAGGCTCAGGGAAAAGTAGAACCTATGGGTCTGGTTGTGTCAGTAGACAGAATGGAAAGAGGACAGGGTGAAAAAAGCGCTCTTGCCGAAATTGAGGAAAAATACGGTCTTAAGACTACCGCAATCGTAACTATGGCAGAAGTTGTTGAGCATCTTTACAATAAAGAATATAAGGGTAAAGTTGTTATCGACGATAAGCTTAAGGAAGCAATTGACAAATATTACGAAAAATATGGAGTAAAGTAATTTCAGGGGTTAGTTATGGCTCAGTCAAACGGTAATGAACACAGCGGTCACAGAAAGAGACTGAAAAACAAGTTCGTCGAAAACGGCTTTGATATATTTGAGCCTCACGAAGCGCTTGAAATGTATCTTTTTTATGCAATTCCCCGCAAGGATACCAATCTTCTTGCACACAGGCTTCTTGACAGATACCTGACAATAGGCGGAGTTTGCGATGCGCCGATTGATGAATTGATAAAAGATTTCGGACTTTCGTGGTCAGCTGCGGTATACCTTAAAATGCTTCCCGAAATGTCTCGTTTGTATAACGAGTCTAAATTATCAAATGATTATATTATTGATCCTGATACGCTTGGAGATAAGTTTAAGGCTAAATTTATCGGCAGAACAAGCGAAGCGGTTGCTTTAATCCTTGGAGACGCAAAAGGAAAAATGATATATTTTGATATTGTTTCCAAAGGCTCTATCAATTCTACCGAATTGCCAATACGCAAAATTGTCGATTTGGCACTTCGTCATAATGCCAAGACTGCCTTTATTGCTCATAATCACCCAAGCGGTTCTTCACTCCCGTCTTCGGGAGACATTGAAACCACTCATATCATATTTACAACCTTACGCGGTGTGGGGGTTAATTTAATAGACCATTACATCATAACCGATGAGGATTATGTTTCGTTAAGAGAAAGCTCCTATGCGGGAAAAATATTTTATATGGACTGAATTGACTTATGCAGTTTAAAATTCATTCAAAATATAAGCCTACCGGCGACCAGCCACAGGCAATTGATAAAATAGTTGAAAGTTTGAACGACGGCAACAAAGAAACTACGCTTTTAGGCGTAACCGGTTCGGGCAAAACCTTTACAATGGCAAACGTTATTGAGCGTGTTCAGCGCCCAACGCTTGTGCTTGCCCACAACAAAACTCTTGCCGCTCAGCTTTGCTCTGAGTTTAAGGAGCTTTTTCCGGATAATGCCGTAGAATATTTCGTATCTTATTATGATTACTATCAGCCTGAGGCGTATGTAGCCCAAACTGATACCTATATTGAAAAAGACAGCTCGATAAATGATGAAATTGATAAACTCCGACATTCTGCAACACTTGCGTTGTCTGAGCGCAGAGATGTAATAATAGTTGCCTCGGTTTCATGCATATACAGCCTTGGTGACCCGATTGATTACCGAAATATGGTGATTTCTCTTCGCCCTGGTATGGAAAAAAGCAGAGATGAGCTTGTAAAAAAGCTTGTTGAGCTTCAATACGAGCGCAATGACGTCAACTTTATTCGTAATAAGTTCAGGGTACGAGGAGATGTGGTGGAAATATTTCCGGCTGCGTCAAATGACTCAATAATAAGGGTTGAGTTTTTCGGAGATGAAATTGACAGAATCTCTGAGATAAACCCTCTTACGGGTGAATTAAAAGCCTTGCTTAAGCATGCGGCAATTTATCCTGCTTCTCATTATATAGTTTCACGTGATAAAATGCAGGTAGCACTTGCGCAAATTGAAAAAGAACTTCAGGAGCGGCTTGAGTATTTTCGTTCAAACGGAAAGCTTCTTGAAGCTCAGCGCATTGAACAGCGAACCCATTATGATATGGAAATGCTTCAGGAAATAGGATTTTGCACAGGAATTGAAAATTATTCCAGAATTTTATCGGGCAGAGAACCCGGTTCTGCACCGTTTACGCTTCTTGATTATTTCCCCAAGGATTTTCTCTTATTTGTGGATGAGTCCCACGTTACCCTGCCTCAGGTCAGAGGAATGTATGCCGGTGACCATGCAAGAAAAAAGAGCCTCGTCGATTTTGGATTTCGTCTGCCGTCTGCATATGACAACAGACCTCTTAACTTTGATGAGTTTTACGAGAGAATAAATCAGGCTGTGTTTGTCAGCGCTACTCCCGGTGACTTGGAGCTTGAAAAGAGTAAGGTCGTTGCCGAACAAATTATAAGACCGACCGGACTTCTTGACCCCGAAATTTCCGTAAGACCGACTGAGGGACAGCTTGACGATTTGGTGTCTGAAATAAATGTGCGTACCGCCAAAAAGCAGCGAACACTTGTCACTACTCTTACAAAAAAAATGGCTGAGGATTTAACCGCATATCTTGATACAATGGGAATTAAGGTGCGTTATATGCATCACGATATTGATACCGTAGAGCGAATGGAGATAGTGCGTGACCTTAGACTTGGAAATTTCGACGTGCTTGTCGGAATAAATCTTTTGAGAGAAGGACTTGACATTCCGGAAGTATCGCTTGTTGCCGTGCTTGACGCAGACAAAGAGGGATTTTTGCGCAGTACACGTTCGCTTATTCAGATAATCGGTCGTGCCGCCCGAAACAGCGAGGGCACGGTAATAATGTATGCGGACAGCGTAACGGATTCGATGCGTGTTGCAATTACCGAGACGAATCGCCGCCGTGAAATTCAGCAAAAATACAACGAGGAACACGGAATTGTTCCTAAGACAATAGTTAAAAAAGTCAGCGAGGTTCTGGAGATTTCTTCTCATAAAGACAGTGACTTTAAGTATACAAAACAGCTTACCAAAGCTCAAAAACTCCAGCTGATAGACAGCCTTACAAAAGAAATGAAGGCTGCGGCCAAATTGCTTGAATTTGAGCACGCTGCTTATCTGCGTGACAAGATAAAAAAATTACGTGGCGATAAATAGAATATTTTAAACTTATAATTATTGATGTATAATTGACTGCTTAAATTTGCAGTTGACTCTAAATGTAATCTAATTGTATTATTGAATAAATCGAAGGAAAAACATATGCCAAGAAAAAAACAAAACGAATACGACAATTCCAGCATAACAACTCTAAAAGGCGCCGACCGTGTACGTAAAAGGCCTGCGGTAATATTCGGTTCCGACGGTATTGACGGATGCGAACACTCGGTGTTTGAGATTCTTTCAAACTCAATTGATGAGGCACGTGAGGGATATGGTAAAAAAATATCTGTAACCAGATTTTCCGACGGCTCAATTGAAGTAGAAGACCACGGACGAGGAATACCGGTTGATTTTAACGAAAAAGAGCAGCGTTACAACTGGGAACTTGTTTTTTGTGAGATGTATGCAGGCGGTAAATACAATAATAATGAGGGCGAAAGTTATGAATTTTCGCTTGGTATGAACGGACTCGGACTTTGTTCAACCCAGTACAGCTCAGAATATATGGATGTTGATATTCGACGTGACGGTTACCGCTATACTCTTCACTTTGAAAAGGGCGAGAATATCGGCGGACTGAAAAAAGAACCATATTCAAAAAAGGATACGGGTACAAAAATCACCTGGAAGCCTGACCTTGAGGTTTTTACCGATATTGATATACAACCGGAATATTTTATTGATATAATGAAACGCCAGGCTATTGTAAATGCCGGCGTTGAGTTTTGCTTTAAAAATCAGAACGGAAAGGCGTTTGACACCTCTACATTTAACTATGTTAACGGCATAGTTGACCATGTTGCCGAAGTTATCGGAGAAGACGGTTTAACATCTGTCCAGCATTGGTCAACCGAGGTTAAAACCCGTGACCGTGACGATAAACCCGAATATAAATGCAAAATGGACATAGCCGTTGCCTTTTCAAATAAGGTTAGCCTGACGGAATATTACCACAATTCAAGTTGGCTTGAACACGGCGGTGCACCTGACAAAGCGGTTAGAAACGCTTTTGTATATCAGATTGACAGTTACTTAAAGCAGAATAATAAATATAACAAGACCGAAAGCAAAATTAAGTTTGATGATGTTGAGGATTGCCTTGTATGTGTTATATCATCATTTTCAAGCGTTTCTTCATATGAAAACCAAACTAAAAAGGCCGTTACCAATAAGGGTATCCAAGATGCCATGACAGCATTTTTGCGCCAAAGTCTTGAAATCTATTTTATAGAAAATCCGCTTGAGGCTGAAAAGATAGCCGAACAGGTGCTTGTAAATAAAAGAAGCCGTGAAAATGCTGAAAAAACCAGACTTAACATAAAGAAAAAGCTTTCGGGCAACCTTGGAATGGCAGATCGTGTCGCCAAGTTTGTTGATTGCCGAAGCAAAGATGTGGAACGTCGTGAGCTGTTTATTGTAGAGGGCGACTCTGCTCTCGGTGCATGTAAGCAGGCGCGCGACCCTGATTTTCAGGCTATTATGCCTATCCGCGGAAAAATTCTTAATTGTCTTAAAGCGGATTATGACAAAATATTCAAAAGTGAAATAATCACTGATCTGCTTAAGGTACTTGGCTGCGGAGTTGAAGTTAAATCAAAGGCAAACAAAAACCTCTCAAGCTTTGATATGAACCTGCTGCGCTGGAATAAAATTATTTTATGTACTGATGCCGATGTTGACGGCTTCCATATCCGTACAATGCTGCTCACAATGATTTACCGCCTGACTCCGACTCTTATTGAAGCCGGAAAGGTGTTCATTGCCGAGTCTCCGTTGTATGAAATAACTTCAAAAAACGATGTTTATTTTGCATATGACGAGGCTGAAAAAGATAAATTTATTGAGCAGATAGGAAAAGAAAAGTTTACCATTCAGCGTTCAAAAGGTCTTGGCGAAAACGAACCTGATATGATGAATCTTACAACAATGAATCCAAGCACACGTCGTCTGATAAAGGTAATGCCTGATGATATGGAGCAGACTGTAAGGATTTTTGATATTCTTCTCGGCGATAATATGCAGGGAAGAAAGGATTATATTGTTGAACATGGCAGCGAATATATAGATAATCTTGATGTAAGTTGATCGGAGGCGGAAGATATTGGCAAAAAGAAGAAATACATCCAAATCTCCAAAATCTGCTAAAACTCACGGAGTCATTAACGGAGCCGGAGATATAGTCGAACAGCCCATAGTTTCCACAATTCGTGAAAACTTTATGCCCTACGCAATGAGCGTAATTTTGTCACGTGCAATTCCTGAAATTGACGGATTTAAGCCGTCTCACCGCAAATTGCTTTATACAATGTATAAAATGGGACTCTTGACCGGAGGACGCACAAAATCCGCAAACATTGTCGGAGCAACAATGAAATTAAACCCCCACGGTGATTCTGCAATTTATGATACTATGGTGCGTTTATCAAGAGGATATGAAGCTCTTTTGCATCCATACGTTGATTCAAAGGGTAATTTTGGTAAGTTTTACAGCCGTGATATGGCTTGGGCTGCTTCGAGATATACCGAAGCAAAGCTTGCACCGATTTGCAATGAACTTTTTCGGGATATTGACAAGGATACAGTAGATTTTGTTGACAATTACGACAATACAATGAAAGAACCTACATTGCTGCCTGTTGCTTTTCCGTCGGTTCTTGTCAATGCAAACACCGGTATAGCCGTAGGTATGGCTTCAAATATTTGCTCATTTAATTTAAAAGAAATTTGCGAAACCACGGCTGCGCTGATTCGTGATCCGGAGCATGACATAAAATCAACTCTTCCCGCACCTGATTTTATAGGCGGCTGTCAGATTATTTACGATGAAAAAGTAATAAATCAGGTTTATGAAACAGGCAAGGGAAGTATAAAGCTTAGAGCAAAGTATGAATATGACAGTTCCGCAAACTGCATCGACATACTTGCGATTCCAAGTTCCACAACCTGTGAAGTGATTATTGAGAAAATAATTGAACTTGTTAAGCAGGGGAAAATCAAAGAAATTTCAGATATCCGTGATGAAACAGGTATCGACGGACTTAAAATTACAATTGACTTGAAGCGTGGCGTAGATCCTGATAAACTTATGGCTAAGCTGTTTAAGTTTACAACGCTTGAAGACTCGTATTCTTGTAATTTTAATGTGCTTATAAACGGAGTGCCAAAAGTTTTGGGCGTAAAAGCCTTGCTTGAAGAATGGATAGCATTTCGTATAGAGTGCGTTAAACGCAGAACATACTTTGACAGAACCAAAAAAGCAGAAAAATTGCATTTGCTTAACGGTCTTGCAAAAATATTGCTTGATATTGATAAAGCAATAAAAATTATTCGTGAAACAGATGAGGAAGTTGAGGTTGTTCCTAACCTCATGATTGGCTTTGGTATTGACAAAATCCAGGCGGAATATGTTGCTGAGATTAAGCTCAGACATTTGAATCGCGAGTATATTTTAAAACGCACCAAAGATATTGAAAATCTTGAAAAAGAGATTGCCGATTTGGACGAAATTTTTAAAAGCAAGTCGAGAATCAAAACGATTATCGTTAAAGAACTTAAAGAAGTTGCGGAAAAATACGGTCAGCCTCGAAAGAGTATAATTATTTATAACGATACTTCTAAGTATGAAGAAGAAATTCAGGAAATTCCGGATTATCCGGTAACATTTTTCTTTACCAAGGAGGGCTATTTCAAAAAAATCACTCCTCAGTCCTTGCGTATGAGCGGTGCTCAAAAGCTAAAAGAGGGCGATGAAATAACTCAGACCATCGAATTTTCCAACAATTGTGATTTGCTGTTTTTCAGTGATAAAAGTCAGGTTTACAAAGCCAAAGCTTCTGATTTTTCAGATACCAAAGCGAGCGTGCTTGGAGATTATGTTGCAGCAAAATTGTCTATGGATGAGGGAGAGAACGTAGTTTATATGGTTGCGACAAAGGACTACAAGGGCGTTCTTCTGTTTGCCTTTGAAAACGGAAAAGTCGCAAAAGTTCCTCTTGAGGCTTATGCAACCAAGACTAACCGAAAGAAGCTTACAGGAGCTTATTCCGATAAATCCCCGCTTGCAGGAATGTTGTTGCTTAAAGAAGATAAAGAAGTTTTGTTCAAGTCATCTTCTGCTCGTATGTTGCTCGTGCACACAGGCGTTCTGTCACTTAAATCGACACGTTCAACACAGGGCGTTGCTGTTATGAAATTAAAAAAAGGTCAGCGTTTGTTTGATGTGGAAGAATACAAAGAGGGAACATTCGCAAAACCTCAGAGGTACAGAACCCGTTCGTTGCCGGCGTTTGGTGCTTTGCCGTCAAACGATGACGCTTCCGATGAGCAGCTAACATTGATATAATAAAGACTTAAACTGTTTTAGGTGGCAAAATAAAACAAAAATGCAAATATTATTTTTTAAAATCACTTGAATTTTAGTATTTTATATGATATTATAAGTGAGTTAAATATTGTAAATTATGTGTTAATCTATAAATGAAAGGAAGATACAGATGAGCGTTTGGGGAATTATTCTTGGAATTTTGCTCGGAATTGTAGCTATTGCAATTATCATTGTAATTATACTTCAGGAAGGTAACGATCAGGGACTTGGCGTTGTAACAGGTGCTGCTGATTCATATTTCTCGAAGAATAAGGCACGTTCAATTGATGCGTTTCTTGCACGCTGGACAAAAGTTTTTGCTGCAATATTCGTAATTTTCGTAATTGCACTTAATGTTCTTGCACACTTTAACATACTTTGATTAAGTAATAAATTATAATAAACAAGCATATTATTAAACCGTCGGATGTCCGACGGTTTAATTTTTTTGCGGAGTTGTTAATATGCCTTGGTGGGGAATTCTACTTATTATAATTTCTACGTTCATTGTATTTTCTATTATTCATTTTTGCAGCAAAAACAAACGCCCGTTTAAACGGGCGCTAATATCAATGTGTATCGGAGCGGCAACGCTTACAGGCGTAAATCTTTTATCGGGGATAACAGGAGTATATATTCCCGTCAGTTTATTGTCAGTGCTTGTATCAGTTATCGGCGGTGTGCCCGGAGTAACTTTGCTTCTGACGCTTAATTTGTTCTTTTAACAGTTTAGTAGGTTGCTTATCAAAGAATACCGTAAAGTTCTTCCAGTGCGCTTCCGACATTATCTTTATCCTTTGTCATAAGAGCAAGCATGGTTTTATAGACGGTTTGGGGATAACTTAAAAAGTTGGTCTTTATAATTTTTGCCTGATCATAATCAGGGGCATAGATAGTGAAAGAGAACAGTATCACATCACCGCCCAAAATTTTGCACACAACATCGTATCCGTTCTCGTTCTTTACTATATCTACCTTGTTTTCTCTTGCGGTTTTTCTTTCTGCAAGAAGCTTAACAGCACATAAATAAGCTTTTTCCTTAACGGTATACGCAAGTGTTGTGTCAAGCTGGCTTGCAATGGTCTTACCGTTTTCCGTAAGCTCATATGCGGCTTCATTGTCTATTTTTCCGCTTTCCTTTAGGTTGCCGTTTGCAATTAAATCTTCAAAAGCAGCACTTGTTTCAAAGTAATTGGCAAGTTCATCCTGCATAATAGCATCCAATATAAGTTCTTTACTCATCTTATCAGAAACGGAATTATATAAATAACAAATCAAAACTTTAATTTCGCTTTTGCTTCTTACTCCGCCCGGAGCAATACCCTCGTCAAAAGTCTCTGTATCTAAAGTCATAAAATCACCTATCATATAATATTTATTTTATTATAACACATAATAAATAAAAAGTGTATATTTTAAGTGAATTTTACAAATAAATTGACGGCAATTAATTAATATGTTAGAATAAAAGCACGAAAGGAGTTTTGATATAATGCAAATTATGCCATTTATATGGATAGGTCTTGCGATTGTTATGGCTGTGTGTGAAGCGGCTACTGCGCAGCTTGTTTCAATATGGTTTGTGCTTGGTGCTATATGCGCCGCAATTACAACTATTTTTACACCGTCAATAATTATTCAGACAACGGTTTTTCTTGCAGTTTCTTTTATTGCGCTAATTGTTACAAAGCCTCTTGTAAAAAAGCTTCGCAATAATGGCAACGCACAAAATACAAATGCCGACAGGCTTATCGGTATGGTTGGTGTAGTTGTCACGGATATAGATGACGAACAAAGTATCGGACAAGTCAAAGTTGCGGGAGAAACTTGGTCTGCACGCTCGGATTTCGCACCGATTTTAAAAGACAATAGGATAAAAGTGCTTGCAATTGAGGGAGTTAAACTGATTGTAGAGCCTATAAGTAAGGAGAGAAAGTAATGCCGGCAGTAATTATATTTGCAATTTTTGCAATAATAGCAATTTTAGTTTTAATAGTAGTAATAAGAAATGTGCAGATAGTTCCACAGGCACAGGCATATGTAATAGAAAGATTCGGAACATATTACACAACTTGGCAAACAGGACTTCATATTAAAGTTCCGTTTATTGACAGAATTTCTTTGCGTGTTTCTTTAAAGGAACAGGTTATTGACTTTCCACCTCAGCCTGTTATTACAAGAGATAACGTTACCATGCAAATAGATACCGTTGTATACTTTGAAATTACAGATCCAAAGCTATATACTTATGGTGTTGAGAGACCGTTGGAAGCTATTGAAAACTTAACGGCAACCACTTTGCGTAATATCATCGGTGATATGGAACTCGACAGCACCCTGACATCCCGTGATACTATTAACGGTAAAATCAGAATAATTCTTGATGAGGCCACGGACGCATGGGGTATTAAGGTTATCAGAATTGAGCTTAAAAATATTTTGCCTCCTCGCGAAATTCAGGATGCAATGGAAAAACAGATGAAAGCAGAGCGTGAACGTCGTGCAAGGATACTTGACGCCGAAGGTGAAAAGCGCAGCAGAATACTTGTTGCCGAAGGTTTAAAAGAATCTGCAATTCTTGAAGCCGACGCTGTTAAAGAGAAAAAAATCCGCGAGGCAAAGGGTGAAGCTGAAGCAATACTTACCGTACAGAGAGCTAATGCCGACGCATTAAGAATGCTCAATGAAGCAGCTCCGACAGACCGTATTATTCAGCTAAAATCTCTTGAAGCATTCGGAAAAGCAGCAGACGGCAAGGCTACAAAGATTATAATTCCGTCTGATATTCAGGGTTTGGCTGGCAGCGTTGCCACAATCAAAGAGATTTGGAAAGATGATAATCAACAACAGGTTGGAGTTCAAGAATCAAATGCTGATGAACAACAGGCTGATTAATTTTATATAGTGGGTTAAAGGATAAGGGTAGGATGTTTTTTGTAAATATTTTATGGTATTTTGTTATTTTTTCATTTTTAGGTTGGTTATTTAATGGAATACGCAATTTATTTTTAGAGCATAAATTTTATAATAAAGGCTTTCTTACCTCTTGTTTTTGTCCTACGTACGGCTTTAGTGCAATTATTTGTGATCTTGCTTTAAGACCGTTTGTTTCAAACAAAATTGTACTGCTTTTTGGCAGCGCGATAATTTTATCTGCGTTGTCGGTAGTAATCGGCACATTTACCGAAAAGCTTCTTGGCTGTAAACCTTGGGATTATTCTGACTTAAAGTTTAGTATCGGCAGTTATATAACTTTGCCATATGCACTGTTGCTCGGTGTTTCCGGTACATTGCTGGTCGGAGTAATTATCCCTGTCCTTAACACAGTGCTGGATTTAATTCCGTTTAATATAAGCCTTATTGTTGTGCTGTCAATTTGCGGATTAATATTCATTGACTATTCTTTGTCAATTGTTACAACTATAAGATTAAAGCGCAGAATAAGAAAATTAAATAATATCTCACAACTCCTCGGAGATGATGTACCAAAGGACAAGGCTGAAGAACTTGAGCACAATTATAATAAACTTTTTACCGACAATATTATAAGACGCAGACTTGTATCTGCATTTCCTGAGCTGAAAACAACAGCCTATGTTAAACAAATTGCTGACAAGTTATATGAAATTCGTAACGAGAATATGAAGGAATACACCCTTGTATATGATAACAAGGAAGAAAAACCTTTTGCCTTCGGATTTTGCTTTACTAAACTTTTCTATCTTTTCGTAATAGGTTCATTTATTGGCACCGTCCTTGAAACTATCTGGGCAATATGTGCAGACGGACAATTTGAAATGCGTGTGGGCATGGTTTACGGGCCATTTATACCGGTCTACGGCGGCGGCGCATGCTTTTTAACAATTGTTCTCTATAAGCTGTACAAGCTGAGCGACACGCTTATATTTATAATCAGTGCGGTTGTCGGCGCAATGTTTGAATATTTTTGTTCGTGGTTTCAGGAAGAAGTTTTCGGAACAGTATCATGGGATTACACCGGCACTCTTTTGAATCTTGACGGTCGCACTAATCTTATGTATGCTTTGATTTGGGGATTCCTCGGACTTGTTTGGGTGCGCTATATGTATCCGTTTGCTTCAAAACTGATTGAAAAAATACCTGTAAAAGTCGGTGCAATTCTCACCACCGTTCTGATTATATTTATGATATTTGATTCATTTATGAGTATTTCCGCAGTTTACAGGTGGCAACAGCGCATTGACGATGTGCCGGCTTCAAATTATTTTGAAAACTACCTTGATGTAAGTTTTAACGATGATAAGATGAACTTTTTGTTTCCTCACATGACCGAAATTGAGGATATATCTGATAAAAAGGATAATTCTCCTATAATTACAAAGCAGCCTGCACCGAAAAATCAATAATTTTAAATTTCAGCTGAATATTATTCAGCTGATTTTCTTTTATAGAATAATATCTGATAAACTAAATAATCATATATAATTTTGAATAATTCTTTTATTGTATTGCAAAAAATTAAATTTTTTAATATAATATAAAATAATAAATTATGACATTAAAGGAGTAAATTATGAAAAAGGTTGCAATCATAATGGGTTCCGACAGTGACTTTCCTGTTGTTTCAAAGGCTGTCAAAAAATTAAAGGAATTTGATGTTCCGTATGAGGTTCATGTAATGAGCGCACACAGAACACCGGATGCCGCAATTGAGTTTTCTGCTAATGCAAAGAAAAACGGCTTTGGTGTAATCATTGCCGCAGCAGGTATGGCTGCTCATCTTGCTGGTGTTCTTGCCGCAAAAACTACTTTACCTGTAATCGGAATCCCATGCAAGTCTGCTCAGCTTGACGGTATGGATGCGCTTTTGGCAACAGTTATGATGCCTACCGGTATTCCGGTTGCTACTGTTGCAGTTGACGGTGCGGCGAATGCGGCAATACTTGCAGTTGAAATGCTCGCACTTTCAGATGATACTCTTTCACAAAAACTTGAAGATATGAAAATTACAATGGAAAAAGGCGTTGCCGAAAAGGATAAGGTAATGCAGACTAAGGTGGCAGAACTTTGATTAAGAATTATGTTGACATAGATTCAAAGCAGGATAAGGCTTTTGATGAATGTGGAGTTTTCGGAATTTACCGTAATGATGAAGATTTGGATGTTGTTGAAATTACCCAAGACGCTCTTTACGGACTTCAGCACCGCGGTCAGGAAAGTGCCGGAATTACAGTTAATTGTAACGGTGAATTTTCAACGGTTAAAGAACTCGGAATGGTTTCCGAAGTTTTTAACGAAAAGGCGTTATCACGTCTCAAGAATGGGAAAATCGCTGTCGGTCACGTTCGATATACTTCGAGTGACACGCTCGACCGTGCCTCTAACCAACCATTGGTACTCAGATATAAAGAAGGCTCAATTGCAATTGCAAGCAACGGTTCTATAACCAATTTTCCTGAAATTCGCACAGAGCTTGAACGTGGCGGCGCGATATTCCAGTCAAATTCCAATGCAGAGCTTATGGCGTACGTAATAGCCTCGGAACGTTGCCTTACAGATAATCTTGAAGATGCGGTTCTTCGTTCTATGGACAAACTTAAGGGTGCATATTCAACAGTAATTTGTGCTCCGTCACGACTTATCGGAATGCGTGATATGTACGGTTTTCGTCCGTTGTGCATAGGTAAGGTTAAAAACAGCTACGTTTTATCTTCCGAGAGCTGTGTTATCGACAGTCTTGGAGGAGCATTTGTACGTGACGTGGAGCCGGGTGAAATGGTAGTAATAGATGAAGACGGTTTTCACAGCTACAAGGCAAGATTTACTGCTGAACAGACCTCTTTTTGCTTGTTTGAATACGTTTATGTTGCTCGTCCCGACAGTGTAATTAACGGCGTAAGCGTACATCAGGCACGCTTTAAGGCGGGAGAATTACTTTACAAAGAGTATCCTTTAGATGCGGATATTGTGTGCGGTGTTCCGGATTCCGGATTAATTGCGGCTGAGGGATATGCTTCTGCCTCGGGTATTCCGTTTGGAATGGGCTTTATGAAAAACAAGTTTATTCCCCGAGGAGCAGGAACAGGCAAAAACAAAATTAAACGCCTTATGCAAACCAGACTTACTGCACTGAAAGCAAATGTTCAGGGCAAAAGGGTAATTATTATTGATGATTCAATTGTACGCGGCAAAACTTCGGCACATATTGTCAAGCTAATGCGTGACGCAGGCGCCAAGGAGGTTCATATGCTTATAAGCTCACCGCCTTTTGTATGTCCGTGTTATTTTGGAATTGATATTCAGGATAAAGAAAATTTGATTGCAAATAAAATGTCTGTTGACGAGATATGCAAATATATCGGCGCGGATTCGCTTGGGTATCTCAGCTTAGACAGTGTTCGTAAAATTGCTGAAAATGCGAATATAGGTCTGTGCGACGGCTGTTTCAGTGGTTCTTATAACGCTGAAATTCCACGTACCATATTTATAGATAAATACGCAAAAAAAATCAAAAATTAAAAATCGGAGGATTACAATGAACAGCTTTTCAGAGAGTTACAAGGCGGCAGGAGTTGACGTAACGGCAGGCTATAAGTCAGTTGAACTGATGAAAAAGCACGTTGCCCGCACTAAAATTGACGGTGTTGTTTCCGGTATCGGAGGATTTGGCGGATTGTTTGCGCCGAATTTTAAGGATATGGAAGAACCGATTCTTGTCAGCGGTACTGACGGCGTAGGCACTAAGCTTAAACTTGCATTTTTGCTTAATAAGCATGATACAATCGGAATTGATTCAGTTGCAATGTGCGTTAATGATGTTGTGTGCTGCGGAGCAAAGCCTTTGTTTTTCCTTGACTATATTGCAATCGGTAAAAATATTCCTGAAAAAGTAGCAGAAATCGTTTCCGGAATAGCAGAGGGCTGTGTCCAGTCTGGCTGTGCTCTTGTCGGCGGTGAAACTGCCGAACACCCCGGATTAATGCCTGTTGATGAATATGATGTTGCAGGATTCTGCGTTGGCATTGCTGATAAGCCAAAGATGATTGACGGCTCAAAGCTTAAATCAGGTGATGTGCTTATCGGACTTCGCTCTTCAGGAGTACATTCAAACGGTTTTTCACTTGTAAGAAAGATTTTTGACATAAACGAAACTACTATAAATAATACATACGACGAACTTGACAAGCCTCTTGGTGAAACATTGCTTACTCCTACAAAAATATATGTAAAGCCTATTCTTGCACTTATGGATGCAGTAGAGGTAAAGGCTGTTTCTCATATTACAGGCGGCGGATTTTATGAGAATATTCCGCGTATGTTAAAAGACGGTCTAACCGCCAAAATAGACAAAGCCGCAGTTCCGGTACTTCCGATATTTAAACTTATGCAGAAAGTCGGAAATATTTCTGAACACGATATGTTTAATACCTTTAATATGGGTGTCGGAATGATTACAGCTGTTGACAAAGAAGATGTTGACAAGGCAATCGAAGTTCTTAAGGCAAACGGTGAAGATGCAGTTGTTCTCGGTGAAGTTATCGAAGGCAACGAAGGAGTAGTGTTCGCTTAATGAAAAATATCGTAGTTCTTGTTTCGGGCGGAGGAACAAACTTACAGGCACTTATTGATGCACAAAACAGAGGAGAAATAAAAAACGGTAAAATTACTTGTGTTATTTCTTCAAATCCAAACGCCTATGCGCTTGAAAGAGCAAAAAACAACGGAATAGACACCTCAGTTATAAAGCGTAAAGATTATGACGCTTTTGAAGACTATGATATTGCATTGACAAATCTAATAAAAAGCAAAAATGCAGATTTGGTTGTTCTTGCGGGATTTATGACAATACTTGGCAAAATCGTCATTAAATCTTTTGAAAACCGCATTATAAATATCCATCCGTCGCTTATTCCGTCGTTTTGCGGCGAGGGGTTTTATGGGCTGCACGTACATGAATCAGCTCTTGCACGAGGTGTAAAGGTGACAGGGGCAACGGCACATTTTGTAAATGAGGTATGTGACGGCGGACCGATTATTATTCAAAAAGCAGTTGAAATTAAAAACGGCGATACCCCTGAAATTTTGCAGAAAAGAGTTATGGAACAGGCTGAATGGAAAATATTGCCTAAGGCTGTTTCTTTATTCTGTGATGATAAAATAAAGGTAATCGGCTCAAAAACCGAAATTCTCAATTAATCGGAGGTAACAATGAAAGCAGTATCACTCGAAAAAGAAATTTCATCTACCACTTATCCCGGCAGAGGCATTGTAATAGGAAAAAGTGCGGATGGTAAAAAAGCAGTAATTGCTTATTTTATTATGGGCAGAAGCGAAAACAGCAGAAACAGAGTTTTTGTAGAAACTGAAGACGGTATCAAAACAGAGGCATTTGACCCGTCAAAGCTTGTTGACCCGTCTTTGATTATTTATGCACCTGTTCGTACTCTTGGTAACAAAACTATTGTAACCAACGGTGACCAGACTGATACAATTTATGACCTTATGAATCAGCAGCTCACATTTGAGCAATCACTTCGCACCCGCCAGTTTGAGCCTGACGAGCCTAACTACACACCGAGAATTTCCGGCATTGTTAAATGCAGCGACGGAAATATGAATTATGCAATGTCTATTTTAAAAAGTGCCGACGGAAATCCCGATTGCTGTGAGCGTTACACATTCTCTTATGATACACCGCTTGCAGGAAAGGGAAGATTTATCCATACATATATGGGAGACGGAAATCCGCTTCCGAGTTTTGAGGGTGAACCTACATTGGTAGACATCGGTAATGATGATATAGATACCTTTGCAGAGAAAATTTGGAATTCTCTTAATGCGGATAACAAGGTTTCATTGTTCGTACGCTATATTGATATAGCAACAAATACTTCGGATTCAAGAATAATCAATAAAAACAAGTAATACGAAAGGGACGATAAGATGAACGAACTCGCTTTAAAATACGGCTGTAACCCCAATCAGAAACCGTCAAGAATTTTTATGCAGGACGGAAAAGACCTCCCTGTTGAAGTTTTGAACGGCAAGCCGGGTTATATTAATTTTCTTGACGCATTCAATTCATGGCAGCTTGTAAAAGAACTTAAAACTGCAACAGGTCTTCCGGCTGCAGCTTCATTTAAGCACGTCAGCCCGGCAGGTGCGGCAGTAGCCACTGAGCTTTCTGATACACTTAAAAAGATATATTTTGTTGATGATTTGGAACTTTCTCCTATTGCGTCAGCTTATGCTATGGCACGTGGCGCTGACAGAATGTCATCATACGGAGATTGGGTTGCGCTTTCGGATACATGTGATGTTCAAACAGCTCTTCTTTTAAAGCGTGAGGTTTCAGACGGCATTATTGCTCCTGACTATACTCCCGAAGCTCTTGAAGTACTGAAGACAAAAAGACGCGGCACATACAACGTAGTTAAAATTGACCCGAATTATGTTCCGAATCCTATTGAACACAAAGATGTATTCGGCGTTACTTTTGAGCAGGGAAGAAACGAGCTCAAAATTGACGAAGAAATGCTTATGCAAAACATCGTAACCGAAAATAAGAATCTTACAGAGGAAGCAAAGCGTGACCTGCTTATTGCTCTGATTACGCTTAAGTATACACAGTCAAATTCGGTTTGCTACGCAAAGGGCGGACAGGCTATCGGCGTCGGTGCAGGTCAGCAGTCAAGAATCCATTGCACAAGACTTGCAGGCAACAAAGCCGATATTTGGTATCTCAGACAGCATCCGAAGGTTATGAGCTTGCCGTTTGTTGACGATATTCGTCGTCCTGACAGGGACAATACAATTGACGTTTATATTTCAGACGATTATGAAGATGTGCTTGCCGACGGAATATGGCAGCAATTCTTTAAAACTAAGCCTGAACCTCTCACAAAAGAGGAAAAGAAAGAATGGCTTGCAACATTTAACGGCGTGTCTCTCGGTTCTGACGCATTTTTCCCATTTGGCGATAACATAGAGCGTGCAAAACGTTCAGGCGTTCAGTATGTGGCACAGCCCGGCGGCTCTATTCGTGACGACAATGTAATTGATACCTGCAATAAGTACAATATGACAATGTGCTTTACAGGAATAAGATTATTCCACCACTAATTTCGAGGTATAATATGAAAATTTTAATGATAGGTTCAGGCGGCAGAGAACATGCTCTTATAAAGAAGCTGCTTGAAAGTCCAAAATGCACAAAACTTTATTGTGCTCCCGGCAATGGCGGTATTTCCCGTGATGCCGAACTCGTGAATATAGGAGTAATGGATAAGGAAAACATGGTCAAATTTGCTAAAGAAAATAATATTGGCCTTGTTTTTGTCGCTCCTGACGATCCGCTTGCTGACGGAATGGTTGACGCTATGCAGGCTGAGGGAATCCGAGCATTCGGTCCTAATGCAAACGCCGCAATTATTGAGGCTTCAAAGGTTTTTTCAAAAAATCTTATGAAGAAGTACAATATACCTACCGCCAAATATGAGGTGTTTAACGACCCTGATAAGGCAATTGAATATGTAAAAGCTGAAAATACGACTCCTGTTGTGGTAAAAGCTGACGGACTCGCTCTAGGAAAGGGCGTAATCATAGCTCAGACAATTGATGAAGCCGTAGAAGCAATTAAGGAAATTATGGAAGATAAGAAATTCGGAGATTCCGGTAATAATATCGTTATCGAAGAATTTTTGACAGGTCCTGAGGTTTCGGTTCTTGCTTTTACTGACGGCAAGTGCGTAAAGCCTATGGTAAGTTCAAAAGACCATAAACGCGCTTTTGATAATGATGAAGGACTTAATACCGGCGGTATGGGAACTATTAGTCCTAATCCGTACTATACAGATGAAATTGCAGATGTTTGTATGGAAACTATATTTAAACCTACCATCGAAGCTATGAATAAAGAGGGAAGACCGTTTAAGGGCTGCCTCTACTTCGGGCTTATGATAACTCCAAACGGACCAAAGGTTATTGAGTATAACGCACGTTTCGGTGATCCCGAAGCCCAGGTTGTACTTCCAAGACTTAAAACCGATTTGGTAGATATTTGTGAAGCTGTAATTGATGAAACTCTTTCAGACCTTGATATTGAATGGTATGACGGAGCAGCAGCTTGTGTAGTTATGGCAAGCGGCGGATATCCTGTAAAGTATAACAAAGGTCTTGAAATCACAGGCCTTGACGATAAAGGTCAGGTTGATGATGCAATAGTTTATCATGCAGGAACAAAGTATGAAAACGGTAAGTTCTATACAAATGGCGGACGTGTTCTCGGTATAACAGCAGTTGCGCCGACACTTGACGAGGCACTAAAGAAAGCATATTCGGCAGTTGATAAAATCAATTTTGACGGTGCTCATTATCGCCATGATATCGGCAAAACAAAATAAGATAAAACTTAAAGCAGGTGAACATGAGCTTTTGTTCACCTGCTTTTATACATCTATACATCAAAATTATTTAAAGTGTAATATATCTAATTTTAAATTTAAGTTACTTAAAACAAAAAAGCTGTAAGTTCAAGAGAACTTACAGCTTTTGGTGCCGGCGGCGGGACTTGAACCCGCACGCTATCGCTAGCAATGGATTTTGAGTCCACCTCGTCTGCCAATTCCAACACGCCGGCGTAACAAACTTATTATACATTATCATTTGTAAAAAATCAAGTGATTTTTGAAAATTAAATTAATTTAGGCAAAAGAATATAAATTTCTCAAATATTTTGCTGAAATTAACTATATTCTGTATATTTTGTAAAAATATTATTTTAATTCTATTTTAGTTGCTTATTTTTAAAATCTATATTATAATATATGTTGTATTGATATTTATTCTTTTGACATTTTGTCGCAATATGGAGGAATTGAAATGGAAAAGAAAGAGCTTCTTTATGAAGGAAAAGCAAAAAAAGTATACGCAACCGAAAATCCTGATTACTGCATTGTTTCTTATAAAGACGATGCAACAGCATTTAACGGAGAAAAAAAGGGTACTATCATCGGTAAGGGTGTAGTTAATAACCGTATGAGCAACTTTATGTTTAAGATGCTTGAAGAAAAAGGAATCCCGACCGACTTTGTTGAAGAACTCAATGACAGAGACACTGTTCTTAAAAAAGCTGAAATTGTACCTCTTGAGGTAATCGTAAGAAATAAAGCTGCCGGAAGCCTTTCAAAGCGCCTCGGTCTTCCTGAGGGAACTCCAATGAAAACTCCGGTTCTTGAGTTCTGCTATAAAGATGACGATCTCGGTGACCCTATGGTAAATGAATATCATATTTTAGCTGCCGGATTTGCTACAAAAGAAGAAATTGACAAGATTTCCGAAATGGCTCTTAAAATCAATGAAATTATGATTCAGTTCTTTAAAGAGTGCAAGGTTGACCTTATCGACTTTAAGATTGAGTTTGGCAGATACAAGGACCAGGTAATCCTTGCTGATGAGATTTCACCTGATACTTGCCGTTTCTGGGATATTGATACTCAGGAAAAGCTTGATAAGGATCGTTTCCGTCGTGATATGGGCGGAGTTGAAGAAGCTTATGCAGAGATGATGAAGCGCATAGGTCTTGCATAATTTATAGATATCTAATCTAAAAAATAATAATCGGACGGTGTAATTTTGAAAAGTTCTTTCGATAATTTTGCAACAGAAGGGCTTCACGAAGAGTGTGGAGTTTTCGGCGTGTTCAGCGACGGCACAATCAACCCCGCTTATGCTTGTTATAACGGTCTTCTTGCACTTCAGCACAGAGGTCAGGAAAGCTGTGGAATTGCTGTATCTGACGATGGTGTAATTGATTATCACAAAAATATGGGACTTGTAACCGAGGTTTTTAACAATAATATTCTTGATTCGTTGAACGGACAGATGGGAATTTCTCACGTTCGATATTCGACAGCAGGCGGCTCTGTACTTGAAAATGCACAGCCGCTTGTTATGCGTTATGTAAAGGGAACATTGTCGGTTGCACACAACGGTAACCTTACTAATGCGGTTGAAATTCGCCGTCAGCTCGAACAGCGCGGCGCTATATTTCAGACTACAATTGATTCAGAAGTTATTTGTTATGTTATCGCACGTGAAAGACTGAAATGTCATTCTGTGGAAGAGGCTGTCGCAAAAACTATGCAGGTTATTGAGGGTGCATATTCGCTCCTTGTAATGAGCCCGCGAAAGATTATTGCTGCTCGTGATCCTCATGGTTTCAGACCGCTTTGCATGGGCAAATACAATAACTCTATTGTATTTGCAAGTGAAAGTGCCGCACTTGATGCTTGCGGCGCAGAATT
This sequence comes from Ruminococcus sp. YE282, assembly GCA_900101355.1. GTDB lineage: Bacteria > Bacillota > Clostridia > Oscillospirales > Acutalibacteraceae > Ruminococcoides > Ruminococcoides bromii_A. Next base: position 14,205 of record FMUV01000017.1, on the reverse strand, counting down.
TGTGCGTGATATAGAACCCGGTGAAATTGTTGTTGTAAACGAAGAAGGAGTTCGCTCAATTAAACCTGATTTGGGCGAAACCAAAAAGTCACTTTGTATTTTTGAGTACATATATTTTGCTCGCAGCGACAGCTTTATTGACGGTGTAAGCGTGTATGAAGCCCGCAAACAAGCGGGAAGAATACTTGCACGTACTTATCCTGTTGACGCCGATATGGTAATCGGTGTTCCCGAATCGGGAATAGACGCTGCAATAGGTTATAGCGAAGAATCCGGAATACCATATGAAAAGGCAATTGTTAAAAACAGCTACATTGGCAGAACTTTTATAAAGCCAAGTCAAAGCGAGCGAATGAAGAGTGTTAAAATAAAGCTTAACCCTATTGCCGACAAGGTTAAGGGCAAGCGTGTTATTATGATTGACGACAGTATTGTGCGCGGTACCACAGTTGACAGAATCGTTACTATGCTTCGTGATGCCGGAGCAAAAGAAGTGCATATGCGCATCAGTTCTCCGCCGTTTATGTGGCCGTGTTATTACGGCACGGATATTCCGTCAAGAGGCGAGCTTATTGCCTGCAATCACACGATTGAAGAAATCACCAAATTAAGCGGTGCGGATTCTCTCGGATATCTGCCAGTTGATTCTCTCCATGAAATGATTAACTATGCGCCGATAGGCTTTTGTGACGGATGTTTTACAGGCAAATATCCTGCTGCTACTACTAAGGAAACATTCAAAGGCAAGGAACGCGGCGGAATGAATTTTGATAATAAAAGCAAGTGCTGACTTGTATATGAAAGGAATTACAGTATGATTAAAGACACATATGAATCCCCATTGTCATCACGATATGCCAGCAAGGAAATGAAGTATATTTTTTCTCCGGATAAAAAATTTAAAACTTGGAGAAAACTTTGGATAGCACTTGCAGAGTCTGAAATGGAACTTGGACTTCCGATAACGCAGGCTCAGATTGATGAACTTAAAGCTCATGCTGACGACATAAATTACGAAGTTGCTCAGGCAAGAGAAAAAGAAGTTCGCCACGATGTTATGTCGCACGTTTATGCATACGGTGTTCAATGCCCGAACGCAAAGGGCATTATACACTTAGGCGCAACCTCTTGTTATGTAGGTGATAATACAGATATTATCATTATGACAGAAGGCTTGCAGCTCATAAGAAATAAATTGATAACGGTTATCCGCAATCTTTCAAAATTTGCAGAAACTTATAAAGCTTTGCCAACTCTTGCATTTACGCATTTTCAGCCTGCCCAGCCTACAACAGTAGGCAAACGTGCAACTTTGTGGCTTCAAGAACTTTTGATGGATCTTGAGGACGTTGAGTATCAGCTTTCAAAGGCAAAACTTCTCGGCTCAAAGGGCACAACGGGAACTCAGGCAAGCTTTTTAGAGTTGTTTGACGGCGACCATCAGAAGTGCAAAGAGCTTGACAAAAAAATCGCAGAAAAGATGGGCTACAAATCTTGTTTCCCGGTATCCGGTCAAACCTATTCAAGAAAACTTGACTCTCAATTTCTCAATGTTTTGGCAGGAATTGCACAGTCGGCTGCAAAGTTTTCCAATGACATACGTCTTTTACAGCATTTGAAAGAGGTTGAAGAACCGTTTGAAAAACATCAGATAGGTTCATCTGCGATGGCATATAAGCGCAATCCGATGCGTAGCGAACGTATCGGTTCACTTTCAAGATACGTAATGTGTGACGTTCTCAATACCTATTTTACAACAGCTACACAATGGTTTGAGAGAACCCTTGATGATTCCGCTAACAAGCGTTTGAGTGTACCGGAAGCATTTTTGGCAGTAGACGGAATACTTTCACTTTATGCAAATGTAGCTGACGGCTTGGTTGTTTATCCTAAGGTTATCGAACAGCGCCTTAAAAAGGAACTTCCGTTTATGGCTACCGAAAACATTATGATGGATGCAGTAAAGAAGAGAGGCGCTGACAGACAGCAGCTTCATGAAAGGATCCGTGTTCATTCAATGGCAGCTTCAAAGGTTATAAAAGAAGAAGGCGGAGAAAACGACCTTCTTGAAAGAATTGCAAATGACGAAGCTTTTGGAGTAACGCTTGAAGAGCTTGAAAATATTTTGCAGCCTGAAAAATATACTGGCAGGGCAAAGGAACAGACCGAAGATTTTCTTTCTGATTATGTTAATCCTGTTCTTGAAAAATATAAAGATATTGAATCGGATAAACCTGAAATTAACGTCTAATAAATTTAAATTGTGATTACAGCAATTGATTATTTTTCTTAAAAAAGGAGTTTAACTTATGGTAAAAGCAATTGTAGGCGCCAACTGGGGCGATGAGGGCAAGGGCAAAATTACCGATGTTCTCGCAAACAACAGTGACATTGTCATCCGTTTTCAGGGCGGAGCAAATGCCGGTCACACCATAATTAACGATTACGGAAAGTTTGCTTTACATCAGCTTCCGTCAGGTGTATTTCACCAAAATATTACAAACATCATCGGAAACGGTGTTGCATTCAGTGTTGAGAATTTTGTAAAGGAAATTGATGATTTAAAAAAGCGCGGCGTGCCTGAGCCAAATATAATAATTTCCGATAGAGCACAAATTGTAATGCCTTATCATGTAGCCTTTGATTGCTATGAAGAAGAGCGTTTGGGCAAAAATTCTTTCGGTTCTACCAAAAGCGGCATAGCTCCGTTCTATTCTGATAAATATTCTAAAATCGGTTTTCAAATAAACGAGTTATATGATGACCCTGATTCATTGAAAGAAAAAATTCATCATGCTCTTGAAATTAAAAATGCAATGCTTAAAAATCTCTATAATAAACCTGAAATATCAGAGCAGGAGATTTTTGGTAAGTTGATGGAATACAGAGAACTTCTTGCTCCATATGTTGGCGATGCGTTTATGTTTATACATAATGCGTTAAAAGAAGGAAAAAATATTCTTCTTGAGGGTCAGCTCGGCTCATTAAAAGATACTGACTTTGGTATTTATCCGATGGTTACTTCATCGAATACAATTGCAGGTTACGGCGCTGTTGGTGCAGGAATTCCACCGTATGAAATCAAAGAAATTATTACTGTTGTAAAAGCATATTCAAGTGCTGTTGGTGCAGGTGAATTTGTTTCTGAAATTTTTGGAGATGAAGCAGATGAGCTTCGCAGACGCGGCGGCGACGGCGGTGAATTTGGTGCAACTACCGGAAGACCTCGCCGTATGGGTTGGCTTGACCTTGTTGCAACACGCTACGGTTGTATGGTTCAGGGTGCAACTCAGGTTGCATTTACAGTGCTTGATGTACTTGGATACCTTGATGAAATTCCTGTTTGCGTAGGCTATGAGCTTGACGGTAAAGAAATTGATTACTTCCCGTCTACTACAAAACTTAAGAGATGCAAACCTATCCTCAAAAAATTAAAGGGATGGAAATGCTCTATTTCTGGCATTAAGGAATATGACAAGCTTCCAAAGGAATGCAGAGAATATATTGAATTTGCAGAAAAACAAATTGGCGTGCCGATTACAATGGTTTCAAACGGTCCGTCAAGAAATGATATAATTTACAGATAAAAACAGAATACCGTACATTTTTGTGCGGTATTCTTTGATTTTAGAAAGGGTGGAGAAATGGATAACAAAGAAACCGTAATTGTCCTTGACTTTGGAGGTCAGTACAATCAGCTTATTGCAAGACGTGTGCGCGAATATAATGTTTATTGTGAAATTTTGCCGTATACAGTTGATATTGAAAAGATTAAGGCAATTTCTCCGAAAGGTATTATTTTTACCGGTGGACCAAACAGCGTATATGATGAAACTTCTCCGCACTATACACCGGAAATTTTTGAACTTGGTATCCCGATTTTAGGTATTTGTTATGGTTGTCAGCTTATGGCATATTCATTGGGTGGTGTTGTTAATTCAGCCGTTGATTCGTCTTCAAGTGAATATGGCAAAACTATAACAACTTATAACACAAATGATGTTCTATTTACCGGTTTACCCGAGACCGGTGTTTCGTGGATGAGTCATCGTGACTATATCAGCAAGGCTCCGGATGGATTTTCAATATCCGCTACCACTTCATCTTGTCCGGTTGCCGCAATGTCATGCCCTGAGCGCAAGCTGTATGGCGTTCAGTTTCACCCTGAGGTAAATCATACCGAAAACGGAAATTTGATGCTCAAGTCGTTTTTGTATAATGTTTGCGGGTGCGAAGGCGAATGGAAGATGGACAGCTTTATCGACACTACTGTTGCACAAATCAGAGAAAAAGTAGGGGATAAGGGTGTCGTACTAGGTCTTTCAGGCGGTGTTGATTCATCAGTTGCTGCAGCCCTGATAAGCAAAGCTATTGGTAAGCAGCTTACCTGTGTTTTTGTTGACCAAGGTCTTATGCGTAAGGACGAGGGCGATTACGTTGAGCAAACGTTCACAAAACTTTTTGATATGAATTTTGTCCGTATCAATTGCCAAGATGAATTTCTTTCAAAGCTTAAGGGCGTATCTGAACCGGAAGCAAAGAGAAAGATAATCGGAGAAGAATTTTACAAGGTATTTTGGAATAAAATTCGCGAGAGCTACGGCTCAGGATATTTTGCTCAGGGAACAATATATCCTGACAGAATCGAAAGCGGAAAAGGCGACGCAGCCAAAATTAAAACACACCATAACCAAGTTGGTGTACCAAAAGATATCAATTTTGAAGATATAATTGAACCGCTTAAGGACTTGTTTAAAGACGAAGTACGAGTTGTCGGTGAAAAGCTCGGATTGCCTCACGAGTTAGTATGGCGTCAGCCGTTCCCGGGTCCAGGACTCGGAGTTCGCGTAATCGGTGAAATTACAGCAGAAAAGGTAAAAATTCTGCAAGAAGCAGACGCAATACTGCGTGATGAAATGGATAAGTGTGGCTATGCTGAACAAATGAGCCAGTTTTTTGCCGTACTTCCGGGCGTAAAAACCGTAGGCGTAATGGGTGATGCACGCACATACGATGAACTTGTTGCAATAAGAGCAGTTGTGACAGATGATTTTATGACCGCTGATTGGGCAAAAATCCCCTATGAAATTCTCGGTAAGGTGTCAAACCGCATAATCAATGAGGTAGACCACGTAAACCGCGTTGTTTATGATATAACTTCAAAACCCCCCGGAACAGTTGAGTGGGAGTAATCCCCAAACCGTTAAAAAGCGCATAAACAAGCGGTTTCTGCTGTGTTGTTATCCTCATTGGCAACAGAATGGCAACATTATTTGAATTATTGTAAAAATAGAGAGCTATCAGATTTTCTGTAAGTCTGATAGCTCTTATTATTTTGCCTTGCTTTTAATCTTTATTTAGTTTGTCTTTGAATGCTTCTGCCATAGCTTCATTCAATTCCTGTGAAGGAGCTTTCGCATAATTGACATTGGTGTACTTTGGATAGTTATAACGCCACTTGTCGTAGTCGTCTTTGCTGATTTCGCCATTGCGGTATTTTTCACGTTCAGCACACCAAACGTGAAGCTCGTCTAAAAGATTTTGTGCTTCTCTGCTGTTGAATGGATCAACACGCATAATTATCTCGCCGTCTCTTTTTTCAATCGTCAGCCCGTAAATATCCTCTAAGGTAAATAGAGTGTGCATAAGACCGATATAGGAATCAATGTCAGGTACGTTTAATGCGTCGGGAGATATGCCGAATACCTCCGCAAGTTTATTTGTTAAATCTGCTTTCGGCGATCTTGTGCCTGATTCATACTGTGCCATACGGATGTCTGCGGTTTTCTCAGGAAACCCTACTAAACAGCCTAAATATTTTTGTGTCATTCCACGCAGATTTCGGAAAAATCTAATTCTTTCACCAATAGCCATCATTAATTGCCCCTTTTTTATTTTGATATAATCATAATAACATATATGTTTAGCATTTGTCAAGACAACCAAAACAAAAAAGTTAAATATTTTCTTCAAATGCACTTGACATAAGCAAAAATGTTTAGTATAATGATATTAAACAAATAGCGTTAAGCTATTGGTTTAACCGTTGTACGCCACGGTAATGACGTATCCGCTCGGGCGAATCGGAATGCGGTCAGAAAGTATCCGACACTAAATAACAATAATTATATTTTTCAGAAAGGGGGAATTTGAATGGACGGTACAAGCTTTATGAGTGTTGATGAGGTAGCTCAGACACTGGGGGTTTCTAAATCCTACGCCTATAAAATCGTACATCAGCTTAACGCTGAACTTAAGGCAGAAGGCTATTTAACGATTTCGGGGCGAGTAAATAAACAGTATTTTATTGAGCGCACCTGTTACGGTGTGACAAAGAAAGAGAGGTAAATATGTCAGTATATAAAGAAGAAAAGACAAACACCTGGCGAGTAATATATCGCTACACCGACTGGAACGGAGAACGTAAACAGTCACAAAAACGGGGCTTTAAAACCAAACGAGAAGCGCAGGCTTGGGAGCGTGAACAGCTCAATAAGCTCGGCGGCGACTTGGATATGACGTTTAAAAGCTTTGTTGAACACTACACCGAGGATATGAAGTCAAGGATCAAGGAAAACACTTGGTCAACTAAAGAGCATATTATCGAAAAAAAGCTGCTCCCTTATTTCGGAAAGCTGAAAATGTGTAATATTACGCCACAGCAGATTATCACTTGGCAAAATACACTGATTAACTACAAGGACGATAACGGTAAACCGTATTCTCCGGTATATTTGAAAACTATCCAGAATCAGCTTTCAGCTATCTTTAATCACGCTGTCAGGTTTTATAACCTGAAAGAAAATCCTTGCAAGAAAGCGGGCAGTATGGGCAAAAAACAAAACCGAGAAATGCTGTTTTGGACAAAGGCGGAATATCTCAAATTTGCCGAAGCAATGATGGATAAAAACGTTTCATATTATGCCTTTGAAATGCTCTATTGGTGCGGATTACGATTAGGAGAATTGTTAGCACTAACATCTGCTGATTTCGATTTTGAAAAGCGGACGGTAAGAATCAACAAATCCTATCAGCGTATAAACGGCGAGGACGTTATTACCGATCCGAAAACGACTAAGAGTATTCGCACAGTAACAATGCCTGATTTTCTCGCCGAAGAAATGCAGGACTACATCAAATCCATTTATGGCGTACAGCCCGATGACAGAATATTTTTGATTACAAAAAGCTATTTGCATCGGGAGATGAAGCGCGGCAGTCAAGAAGCTGGCGTAAAACGCATACGCATACACGATTTGCGCCACAGCCACGTTTCGTTGTTAATAGAAATGGGCTTTTCGGTGGTAGCTATAGCAAACCGTGTAGGACACGAGAGTATAGACATCACTTACCGCTATGCTCATATGCTTCCTACGGCGCAGAATGAAATGGCTGCAAAACTGAATGTGGAAAGGGGAATAGAGGATGTCAGCTAAAAACAGAGACAGAAAAAACCGCTGGCGTTGCAAGACGGTAGGTTTTAATGTATCGCCCGAAGAAAACGATCAAATCAATTTTGCTGTTAAGCTTTCCGGTCACACCAAACAGGATTTTTTAATCAGCAGGGTATTAAACAGGGATATTATCGTGCAGGGCAATCCGAGAGTATATAAGGCTTTGAAAAATCAGCTCGTCTTAGTCTTGGATGAACTGAAACGCATAGAAGCAGGAGCAGGCGTTGATGACGAGCTGCTCGACAATATCAGATTAATCACCGTTACTCTTAACGGAATGAAGGAGGAATGCGAATGGATGCCTTAAATGAAATGACTGCCCTCAACGCTTCTGTTGGCGCAGAAGCAGGACAGCCATTCACAAAAACTAACACCACTATTATAAACGATAACGATTCAGATTTCAATAGGTTTGATGAAATTAACGACCTCTGCGATATAGACGAATCGTATTTACACACGGTTTCAATGACCGAGCTGTTTGACAGTGCCTATCAGAGCAAGCCGCCGATTATCGACGGCTTGCTTTACCGGGGAACATATCTTTTCGCCGGCTCGCCGAAAATCGGCAAGAGTTTTCTGATGGCACAGCTTGCCTATCACGTCAGCACAGGCACAAACCTGTGGGGCTTTGATGTGCGGCAGGGTAAGGTGCTGTACCTTGCTCTGGAGGACAACTATCCGAGATTGCAGAAGCGGCTGTACCGTATGTTCGGAACATCCGAAAATGAAAACCTGTTCTTTTCGGTATCAGCTCATCAGCTCGGCAATGGTTTGGACGAACAGCTCGACGGCTTCTTACAGAAGCACCCAGATACTTCGCTTGTGATTATCGACACCTTGCAAAAGGTCAGAGAGGTCGGCGGCGAGAATTACAGCTACGCCAACGACTACCAGATCATCACGAAGCTAAAGAGTTTCACCGACAACCACAACATTTGTATGTTGGTTGTCCACCATACACGTAAGCAATCGGCTGACGATAAGTTTGATATGATTTCCGGCACCAACGGCTTGCTCGGCGCTGCTGACGGAGGATTTGTTCTTTCTAAAGATAAGCGCACAAGCAACAACGCCACGCTTGAGGTATCGGGCAGAGATCAGCAAGACCAGCGTGTGTACTTGAAGAAGAACACGGAAACACTGGTGTGGGAGCTTGACAAAATCGAAACAGAGCTTTGGAAAGCCCCGCCGGAGCCTTTGCTCGAAAGAATCGCCGAAAGGGTGACTGCCGACAATCCGCAATGGTGCGGAACCCCGACGGAGCTGTGCGAATATCTCGCCGTTGACATCAAGCCGAACGCTATCACACAAAAGCTGAATGTCAATGTCAACCGTCTGATGGACGAGCACAAGATTGCCTACCACTACAAGCGCACTCACGAAGGGCGCAGAATCACGCTGACCTATGAGGGCAGCGTGTCAAAGCGTGACAACTGTGACAGCGATTGTGGGGTGTGTGAAACACCGACACAGCTGACACGGACTGACACGCACTAAAGTTTTTGCTGGGTGCAGGGTGCTTTTTTCAAAAAGCAATCCCTGCCCCTCGGTGAGCGCAAAACCTGCTCGCAGGTTGCATTTTTGATAGCCCTGCTGTCAAAAGTGCTTTTGCGTTACTCTTGGCAAGAGTAACAGAACCTGAGTTAGAGAAAATTCAGTGAGATAACCATATTAATATACAGATTTGAGGTAGATAAATGAAGAGAACGATTAGCGCAATGGTGGGTAAAGGTTCCGTCACGCATAACAGCCGAGCGTTTACGGCGGAGAACGTGGACAGCGAGCGTACCCATTTGAATATAGATTACTGCAACGAGCCAATCAAAAAAGTGTATCACGAAATGTTTGATGAAGCTCTGAAACAGTACAACGATAAACAGAAACGCAAGGATAGAAAAATTCCCGATTACTATAAGCATATCGAGTCCGGTAAACAGGAAAAGCTGTTCCACGAAATCATCTTCCAAATCGGCAACAAGGACGATATGTCAGCGACAGGAGAACACGCCGAGCTTGCGAGGACAATCCTCGACGAATACTATCAAGGCTTCCAAGAGCGCAATCCCTATCTGCGAGTGTTCTCCGCTCACCTTCATATGGACGAAGCGACGCCGCATATCCATATCGACTTTGTACCATTCACCACCGGAAGCAAGCGAGGTTTGGAGAAACGAGTTTCGCTGAAACAGGCAATGCTCAATATGGGTTTCAAAGGCGAGGGAAAGAGCGACAACGAGCTGAATCGTTGGATATTTTCCGAAAAGAAAGTCCTCGCTCAGATTATGGAGCGGCACGGTATCGAGTGGGAGCAGAAGGGTACTCACGAGCAGCACCTATCCGTCCTTGATTACAAAAAGCAGGAACGAGCCAAAGAGGTTGCCGAGCTTGACAGGGAGATTGAAGAAAAGCAGTTGGAGGTCAAGGGGCTAAAAGCGACGGTTGAGAAAATCGAGGAAGCAAAGGAGCTTATCGGCGACGTCGAAAAACAGCTTGACGAAGATCCGCAACTGCAACTCTCTGAGCCGCAGGGCTTGATGACGGCAAAGAGCTATAAGAAAAAGTTTGTGGAGCCGCTAATCAAGCGCCTGAAAAACCTTGTCCGAACAGTCCTCGCCAGAAGCTATCAGGGCTGGGAGAGTTACCACCGTATCAATAATATGAACGGCAGACTGTACCGTGAGAACGAACATCTGAAATATGAAAACACCAAGCTCAAAGAGGTCAACGGTATGCTCCGTGAACAAAACAAAGCCTATCGCTTGTTGGAAAAGGTTTTCGGAAAGCACAAGCTCAATGAGATTATCGAGCAGGCGAGAGGATTCAAAAAGTCAAAACAGCGTGACGCACGCTAATATATTATGAAAGGTTGATGAACAATGGAAAAGAGAATTTACGACAAGAAAACAGGTATTTACTACGAGCTGCAAGGCGATTACTATCTGCCGTGTTTGAAGCTTCCCGAACAGCCGAAGGTTGAAATCGGCATTTGGGGCAAGCGGCATTTGCGCTACATCAAGCAGCACCACAAAATCCGCTATACCAATCTGCTGACAAGCTGCAAGCTCACCGCATATCTCGCCGACATTGACGAGCAGGCAGAGGAGATGTTCTTTCGGTTGGTACAACAACTTGCCGAAAAGGAAGGTGTAACCGAACAGCTCAAAGCGGACAATCAAATGCTGTGGGTGAAGCGAATGAACAATCTCCGTAACCGTGCGGAAGAGATTGTAAATGCAGAGTTGATTTATACCTAACAAGTACAGCCGCCAAGCGGGATAACCTCCTGCTTGGTGGCTATTGCTATATCTGCATTTTTGTGGTAAAATTCTATAAAATGAAAAGGATGTAATCGCTATGAGCTTAATTAAAAATGACTATCCCATTTTAGAATATGACACCGAGAGCAAGGCAATCATTATGCCCGGACACAGTACTGATTTTCACTTTCCCGAAAGAGCGGTTATGCTATTTATGGATACAGAAGTGGATCATTATGCGTTGGAAAATGATTGCGAGATCATCGGTCAATTCAACACGGTCACAAAAGCATTTAATGTTTATAAAACGATTCATAACGGTGTTGAACTTGCCGTTTGTCAGGCTCCTTTAGGCGGTGCGGCGGCTACACAAAGTATGGAACAGTTGGTTGCAGGCGGTGTGAAAAAGATTATAGCCGCAGGCTGCTGCGGTGCGTTGTTCACAGATAATGAAGGAGACTTTTATATTCCTGTTTCCGCATTGCGGCAGGAAGGAACATCCTATCATTATTTGCCGCCTTCACGGGAAGTGACTCTCAATGATAAGGCGATTAATGCGATAGCTGACGTATTAATAAATCGTGGCTTCCGCTATAAAAAGTGTAAAACGTGGACTACAGACGGCTTTTATCGTGAAACAAAAGAAATGGTAGAGTATCGCAAAGCAGAGGGTTATTCGGTGGTGGAAATGGAGTGCGCTTCACTTGCCGCTTGTGCAGAATTTCGTAACATCACATTCGGTCAGCTGTTATTCACTGCGGATTCATTGGCGAATATTGAAGCGCACGACATACGAAATTGGGGTAATCGTCATTTTGCTTTGGCTATGGATTTAGCAATGTACGCAGCGGTGGAGGTTTAGTGATGAGAACGGAAAAAGAAATGTATGATTTAATCATAAGCATTGCTCAAAGCGACGAAAGGATACGAGCCGTTTATCTCAATGGTTCAAGAACAAATCCGAATGTGCCGAAAGATATTTTTCAAGATTATGATGTTGTATATGTAGTCACTGAAACAAAGCAATTTATTGTGGATAAAGATTGGATCAACCGATTCGGCGAAATCCTGTTTATGCAATTTCCTGACGAGCACCCTGATTATCCAAGCGATAAGGATAATTTCTACGGTTGGTTAATGCAGTTTACAGATGGCAACAGAATTGATTTGCACATTGAAAGCATTGAACACGCAAGGGCAAATATAGTAAACGACAGCCTTTGCAAAATTATATTGGATAAAGATAAATGCCTGCCCGATATTCCCGAATCCTCCGACAGGACGTATTGGGTAGCTAAACCCTCAAAAGCGCAATTTGTTTGCACTTGTACGGAGTTTTGGTGGTGCCTAAACAATGTTGCAAAAGGTTTGTGGCGTGAGGAAATTCCTTATGTTCAAGATATGCTGAATTATGTTGTCAGAAAGCAGTTAGAGAAAATGTTGTCTTGGAAGGTTGGCATAACAACCGATTACTCGGTCAGTGTTGGCAAGTCAGCAAAGTATATGTATAAATGGCTTTCGAATCAGGAATGGAAAATATACTTGAGAACATATTGTAGAGCTGATATAAATGATATTTGGCAGTCGGTAGATGAAATGTGCTCTTTGTTCAAAGAAACAGCTGTTTGGGTTGCCGAAGAATTACAATATCCATTTAATGATAAAGAAGCGGAAAACTGTATGAAATTCCTAAACGCTGTAAAGAATTTGCCTAAAGACGCAAAGGAGATAAATATCCAATGACTGATATATATTTGATTGAAGCTACATTTGAATATGCAGAGCAAGTATGGCAATTCCGTCAGGAAGTTTTTGATTACGATAATAACAGCGAAAGTCAATTTGCAGGCTGTTTATCTCTTGATGAAGCAACTTCTGCCGAAGAATGGATACGCTTGTGTCAATTAAGGACTAATGAAGAAACTTGCGGTCAAACAGGCGTTGATGTTCCTTCAACTACCTACTTTGCTATACGCAAAAAAGATAATCGGTTGGTTGGTATCATTGATTTGCGCCACCATATCAATCACCCTATCCTCGGAACTTGGGGCGGTCATTGTGGTTATACTGTTCGCCCTTCCGAACGAGGACACGGTTACGCAAAGGAAATGCTTCGACAGAATCTCGGTAACGCAAAAGAGTTTGGTATTGAGAAACTATTGGTTACCTGTCATTCAGATAATGTTGCAAGCGAGAGAACGATACTTGCAAATGATGGCATTTATGAAAAGACAATTATTGTTGACGGGACAGAGATAAAACGGTATTGGATTGAAATTTGAGGTAAAGATATGAATATTATATACAGAAAACTAACAGATAATGACCTTGATATATTTATCAAAATGCGCATTCATCAACTGCGTGAGGAAGGTGCAAAGGATGAAATTGACCTTGAGCCTACTTTAAGAGATTATTATCTTCGTCATTTGTCAGACGGTACGTTTATCTCTTGGCTTGCTTTAGATAACGATAGGATTATCGGTACAAGCGGAATGTCTATCGTGGAAAAGCCGCCGTATTTCGGTTGCCCAAGCGGTAAAATCGGAATTTTGTCAAGTATGTTTACAGATAAAGCCTATCGAAGAAAAGGCATCGCAAAGACATTGCTTTCAAAGGTAGTTGACGAAGCAAGAAAGCAGGGATGCAGTACTGTTCAAATCACCGCTTCCGATATGGGAGTGCTTTTATATTCTGATTTCGGATTTGAGAAGAATGACAACTTTATGCAGTATAAATTGTAATTATGAGGTTAGCCAATGAGTAATAACACCTTCTTAGAAAACTTTTACAACGAATACGACGAGGATGGACGACTTGAAAACAACCGTCTCGGCAGAGTAGAATATCTTACTACACGCAGATATTTAGATCCGCTGTTGACCGCTGAATGCAAAATAGCGGAAATCGGCGCAGGAACAGGTAGGTACAGCGCCACACTTGCAAAAGAAGGGTACGATATTACCGACGTAGAGTTGATACAACACAATCTTGATATTCTTCAAAGCAAGCTCGATGGTAGCGAGAACATCAAAACCTTTCTCGGTAATGCGCTTGACTTGAATATGCTGGAGGATAACACCTATGATATTACGCTCCTGCTCGGACCGATGTATCATCTGTATTCCGATGTGGATAAAATCACCGCACTGAAAGAAGCGGTCAGGATCACAAAGCCCGGCGGTCATATCTTGGTCGCCTATTGTATGAACGAAGCGACGGTCATTCAATATGTTTTCGGCTGTAATCAGCTGAAATCGGTAATGGATTTGAATATGCTCACCGACGATTGGAAATGCATCAGCGAGCCGAAAGACCTGTTTGAAATGGTGCGTATTGAGGATATTGAGCGCCTAAACGCAGTTGTTCCTGTTGAGCGCGTCAAGCTCGTTGCAACCGACGGCGCAAGCAGATATATCCGTGAATATCTCGAAGAATTTGACGATGAAACCTTTGCAAAATGGCTGTCCTATCATTTTGCAACCTGCGAA
>FMUV01000033.1 GCA_900101355.1 Ruminococcus sp. YE282 | reverse complement strand
GGGTTACGCAAATCTATTACTGAAATTTTGTAGCCGTAATACTTTTCTGCAATCGTTCCATAATTCCGAACTACATCACCCTTTGTGTCGGTTGATAAAAATGACATACCCGTTGCACAGGCATATTCAATACACGGATAGAGCCAGTATGCTGTCTTACCGACACCTGCCGCACCAATCATCAGAGCGTGAACATCTCCTGTATCAACCATAGCTGTTGTGGTGCTGACAGGTTCTTTTCGTGTGATTACCTTTTTGTTTTTCTTTTTCCTGAACAGATTTCTGAATTTTCTGAAAGCATAAATTGCCTTATAAGTAAGGTTAATCAATCTACCTATTGTCCTGCTTTTACAACCGACAACGATTCCCTGTTGTGTAGGTCTGCTTTTCGGATTTTTTCTCCACTTGTTCGGCTGAAAATTTATGTACTTGTAGGTTCTCTTTATCTCTTTTTTAGTCGCCCAACGAGCTGTACCATATTGCCCTTGTCCGACCGTCTTGTTCTTTATGCGGTTCAGGGAATAGTAATTGCCGACCGTTGAAATTATTATGAACAGTGCAAACATTGAACCTGCTACAATAATCAGAGTTATAATACCTGAGGGAATATTTCATCAGTCCTTTCACCGTTTAAAATATCCTCGTTCCAGTCCTTGTAGTTTGGAATGAGGATTTCATTTCGGATATTCATTGAGTTTAATTTTTCGGCTATGCGTTTGTTTGCTGTCTGTCCTGCCTCGTCATTGTCAAAGCAGAGAAACACTTTTCTGATGTTATGATTGTCTTTCAGACATTGAAAAAGCACCCTGTCCGAAACGGAACAGGATGCCGCATAGCTGTGTTCTTGCCAATTTTCCTTATGCATTGAAATGTAGGAAAGCATATCAATGGGAGCTTCGAACAAGAATATCTTGTCGCTTGTACCGTGCCAATGAAAGCTGAACTCAGGTTGACTGCCTGCAACATTTCCCTTATATGGATTACTCGTCACAGTTCCTCTCTTGTGTGCGTGGCGAGGTTTACCGTTTGAATCGTAACCGATAAATACCGCATTGTGATAATCGGCAGATTCATAAATCATTTTGTTTCTCACGAACTCATACAGCACATCTTTATCAATGCCACGAGTCAACAGCAGATAAGAAAAAAGTCTGCTCATTCTGTCATTTCTCGGCGGCAGTTCAAAAGGTTTATGCTCTTTTTCTATGAGTGGTGATGTTATGATTTGACCGCCACAGTTATTCAAAAGCATTTCTACCGCTCCGGCATAATCCTTGTTATAAAATCTGCGGACGAAGTCAACTGCATCTCCGCCTTTCTGTTCGTACTGATGATACCAGAGGTGACCTCTGATTGTTACCTTTTGCGAGCCTTCAAGCCATTCATATTCTAAACCTGACCGCTTGACCTTTTCGCCTTGTGCGATTAAAAAAGCGGCAAGGTCTGTTCGCCTTGCCTGCTCTCGCTGTTCTTTTGTAAAATGAATGTAGGTTGATATTGTAATCACTTCCTTGTGTATATTTTTCTTTTCTGCTGTAATATCTTATAGTGGGTAGTTCTTCTCTTATCACTGTGACAGGTGGCACCTGTCAGCGGTTAGGCATAACTATGTCTTGGCGGTAGGCTGATTTTTGATAGACATTTTTACTTATATTTGGTATAATAATTGCAAAACAACTGATGGATAAATAGAATTTGAAATGGGAGAATGATTTATGGAAAATGAAAAAGGAAATAAAATGTTCAATTCCTTTAAGGAAACAAGCGAACAAGCAGCGACAAATTGGGGAAATGATTTCATTAATGCCAATTTACCTAAATTATTAGACTCAATGGTGGCAAAAGTTAAAGAGGTTGCATCGTCTGCATCAAAAATCGAAAATAAAAAAATGATTGAACAAATTAGAGATATCATTTTTCAGGGTATAGAAATTGGTGAAAGTAATAAGGAGATTGCAATTGTTGCGGCTATGAAAAATGCAGGGATGAGCGAAAATACTATCCAAACAATTATTAATAACTCGAACAAATATCTTGTTACAAGAGCTGATTACGAGGATCATCTAAACAAGAAATAAAGGTTTCGCAAGTTGTGGATTTCCAATTTATCAAGCTTACATCTTCAACCCCTGATCTCTTTTCTTCTCATTTATCTTCTGCTGTAATTTTTTATCTGTCCTTTGCGCTTTCTGCTTTTCTTCAAATCGAAGCCTACTTTGGATTATATTGCAGAGGTAGCGCAGGAGATAAAGAGAGGAAACTGAAACGCTGTTTCGGTTGGTTTTAATTGAATAACGAGGATACAGAACACCTCTGCCTGAATCAAAGACTGATTCGGCAGAGGTGTTTTCTTCATTTTCAAGCGATTCCGAAACATCTTCGTCATCAATATTCTCGCTTGATTCCACTTCATCTTCGTTAGGAATTAATTTCATTGCTTCCTTAATTACAGCGTTCTTGATTGACTTGAATTCCTTGTTGTTGACTAAAGGAATTCTGTCAGGCATTTCATCCGTGTAGGTGCGGATTGTATTTTCCTTTTGCTCATACCAAAGGTCATACAACTTTTTAATTCTGCTGTCATTGGCAAACTCATCAACAATAGAATCCACAAGTGCTTTTACATCAGGCTTCAGATAACCGTAAACCTTTTTGCCGCTTGTTTTCGAAAGTCTGTCGGCAAGTTCCAACAGCTTATGCTGAATTGATGCGCTGATATATATTTCGGAGTTAATCTTTGAAACCAAATCCTCTACAATGTCACGAGCCTCGGCTCGGAGCTTATCTCTATGCTCTGTTTGCTTCTGATAAATACTTATCAAGTCCTGACGGAAGATTATCTTTGCAAGATTTGATTTAATATTTTCAATGCCCTTTTCCGTCAGGTACGCTTCGTTGGGCTTTGTGGAATATGCAATCATATGAATGTGCGGATGATGTCCCTCGTTATGAAATGCCGCATACCATCTGAAATTTTCAGGAGCGATTTTCATATTCTCCGCTATCATATTTCGCTGTGAGCGAATGAGATTCATCCAAGCGTTTGCATTGTTGTAGCCAAGCCGTTCCGCATCTTCTCGCTTGAGAGAAATGATATGAGTCCACACATTACTCTTGCTTTCTGCAACTTCTTTTTGCACATTGGATAAAACTATCGGCACACCGTCATCAGTAAATAAGCCGTGTGAAGATACTTTTTCTACCCTAGGTCGCTGTGCAATGTAGCTTACATACTTTTCTCGGTCACCGAATAACTCTGCATGGGTTTCGGCAATCCGCAAAATCAATTCGTCTGCATTACCTCTGTTCGGCTTATCAAGATAATCCTGATACTCATACAAGTCCTTTGAGTCGGGATAATCAGAAAGCAATTTCTTAATGATCTGTTTTTGTCTTTCTGTCGCTTCCATAAACTTTTGTGTGCTGTCAGCCTTTTCAACACCGTCACGAGTCGCAATATAGGAAACATAATTTCCGATGTGAGTTTTTGAATTCGGTTTGATGTACGGTGATTTCATAATAATTCTCGGCATAGCTTACCCTTTCTGAAATCTGACTGCATCATCAAACTTATATTTACCGCTGTTGCGTTTGACCTCATCAACACATATTTTTCTTAAATCTCTCAGCTGTCCTTCGGTAATATCATTGGTCGCCGCAACAACATGCATAAGCATTGCAAGCTCTACACCCTGCTTGAACAGAACTCTTGCAATCCTATCCTCTGTATCAAGAATTTTTGAACTGATGACAGATTCAAGTGCAGGAGTAAGCACACGACTTACATTCTTTGAGTTTAGCCACGCAATGTAAAATTCTATTGCATCAGAAATAAATTCGCTTCGTGATGTTGCGTTGGTTTGCGCTATGATATTGTCACAGGCTTTGAGTAAATCTTGATTGATATACAGTCCTATTCTCTTTGAGTCGTTGTCCATTTTTCACCTTTCCTTTCAGTAACACTTCGGGTATTCAGAAAAAATCTCTTGAAATCGGCACAATCGGGCAGTATAGAATACAATCGGTAACACAATGCTAAAAAAGTAACACCTTTGAAAATCCCCGAACGGCGTTGCCGGTCGGTGTGTTTCGGCGACCGTTGCTCTGCAACGGAATACGCTTTTATCCTGCTTAAAATTCCACCCTTGAAAAACTGCCCGAATTGCCGTAACTTTGATTTTTCACACCTTGTCACAAACCGCCCGATTTCGGCTTTTATTCGATTTCGGATACTTTCCCGACTTCTCCTTTAAAAGCCGACACAGGGCGAATGTGGCGAGAATATCGCCGTTATTCTGATTTTATTGATTTACCGTTTATCACTTCAAAATTGCACTCGGTATATGACAGTCCGTACTCCTTGACTTCACGGTTCAGAATATCGAACATTGATTGCTCAATACTGCGTGAGCTGAGTTTTATTTCATCACTTAAAGTGTCGTAGCAAATCCATTCCTCGCCCTCGGGTGTATCCTTTACAAGAATGTCAAAGCCAAAAAACATTTTATCGGGTGTGGGAAATATAACGGCATTGATTTTTACACAGCCGACTGCGAGTGAAGCAAAGAGAGTGTCGTGCTTGTCCTTTGGATTTTCGGAAAGTAATTTCTTGACATCGTTCATCGACAAATACATTTTGAAAATATATTTTTCGGCGAGTTGCTTTTTCAATTTCTTTCTCTCGTTCATAAAGCCATACCGCCAATCTCATTTGTAAAATCTTCGCCGTCATCATCAGGTGAATCAAACAAATTATTCTGTTCAAGGCTTTCGTAGAACTTTTCTGCACTGTCAGTTACGGCTTCGTTTAAAACTTTTAAATCAAAACCGCAATCCTTGTAGCCTTGCGATACTGTATCGTAGTAGCTTGCGCCGGGCAAGCCGAAATTCTGTTGCAGATTCATAATATATACCATCGCAGTAAGTTCTGAACCGCTATTCAATTTCACAGGTAAGTCCTGTTTAAAATAGTGGGAGGGATAACCCTCGTAGCGGTCAAGCAGTTTTTCATCTCTCGGCTGAAGCTCCCATAGTGCTACAGGAACGGACTTGCCAACGCAAGGTACGATTGTCGCATAGGAGCAGTGGGGCATTCCCTTGAACTGTAATTCATAATTTTCGACTACACCAATGCCGACAAGCTTTGCTGTGGGACAACGGTATTTCATCTGTTTTAAGTTGAGGTTACTGCCATAGGCAATGTATAATTCTTTACTCATAATAGATTTCTCTCCTTACATACTCATAACAAAACCCGAAGTATCTTCCTGCTCATCATTTGTAACAGGATTGACTTCGGGTTCGTTGATATTTATATTTTCGTTTGTATTATTAAGTTCTGCGGCTCGTTTTTGAGCAAGCCTTTCCTTTTGCTTTTCAGCCTGTGCAGGATCCTTCCACGCAATGTTGCCCTCAAGATTTTTCAGCAGATGATGACGAGCTGTTTTGAACTCGTCACCTATCAAACCTAACCTCAAAAGCCAAGTTCTGAAAGTGTACTTTTCATTATCCGATACAGTTTTAGCGTGTCTTGCAGACTTCTGTATCAATGCCTGATGACTGATTGCAAGACAAAGCTGAATCGCTGATTTTACCTCGCCTGCGTGCAAGGTGGAATTGAACAGACGAAATTCAATTGTCCCCTTGTAGAACACGCTGTGAAGATTCAGTGCGTGGTAGCGAGTGTCATCATAATGTCGGTAGCTGTAATCCTCGCCGTCATACCACATTGACTTTATCTGCTCCATTGACATAGGCGGACGGTTATTGATTTCATCAAGAAAGCGTGTGTCCATCTTCTGACAGTAATGTTCACGGGAAACATTCACTTTCAATGCCTTGTATAGCAAATCCTCTTTCGCCGCCATAATATTTACGATGTTGCGCAGTGTTTTCGGGGTATGTCTTGACGCGTCTATGTGGCAATGCAGACCGCAACTTGAGTTGACTCTTGCTCCTGCACCACGAAGTTTTCTGACTAACTCCTGAATGGTTTCTATATCGTCATAGTTACAAATCGGTGTGACAAATTCCACCGAGTACAGAGAGCTTGCATTCTGTCCCGAACGATTTTCACAACGAACGCTTGCGTCACGCATAATCTTCCACATCCTGCCGTCATTATCACGAACAGAATATGCGTCATAGCAACCGCCGACATGAGTTGCTTCTGTATCAAAATAACCGGCTATCACTTTCGCCGCAGTACTGCGAGTGATGCCGGTCATTTCAATTTCTATTCCGAAATTCTGATTTTTCAAGTTACCACCTCGGTGTTTTCTTCCTGTGGCTTTGGCTTTTTGGGTTTGGGCGGTTTTGTCTGCAATACTTTCATATCAATGAACTCTCTGACATTTGCAGGAACATATTTTGCATACAGCGAGTCAACCAATTTTTCAAGCTCTTCCTTGAAGTCCAAATCACGCTGTGACATATACAGCCTGATTGCATTCAGCTTTTCATCATCGTACATTATGCTTACGCTTGTTTTCTTCATAAAAAATCACCTCGTCATTTCTTATTGCTTTGATTTATATATTTGATATTAGGTATCTTCAGCCACTTTGTCCAACCTCTACCGTTAAGCTGAGTTTTGACAACTCCGTAGGCTGTGCCTTGTGCTTCAACTACTTCTCCGTTGCCGATATACACTCCGATGTGACCGTCCATCCAGACCGCAAGTCCGGGTGTATCGGGCATATTAGAAATCGGTCCGCTTTCTGTGACATTGCTCCAAATGGAGTTTGCTCCGCAGTCGGTAAAGCCGTTTGAGCCTGCGACAATTTCTCCGCTGTCAGCGTTGTACCAAGCATAGGATTTTATCAAGCCTATGCAGTCGCATACTCTTTTGCCGAGCCATTTCTCACCGACCTGTCGCATTTCACCGCCTGCCTCGTTGTTGCCGGGAAACATACTCGCCTGCCCATCGAGATATTGCTTAGTGCAGACCTGACCGTAACCGCCGTAAACATAACCCCAACCTTTTTTGTATGCGTTCTCGCACCACTTGACAAGGTCGAGATTATTTTTCGTGGTCTTGTCTGTAAAGCCTGAGGTGCTGATTTCCGCACCCTTGATTGACTGCATCATCTTCTGAAACTCGTCATACTCAATCTCCGTTCCGAATTTCTGATTGACAGCTTTTATCAAATCCTCATCGGACTGATTCTTCTTGAAACAGGAAACGAAGTTTTTTACAAAATCATTCTCCTTAGATTTGTCAGACAAAGAAAACAGATAGATAACCTCTGCCTGTGTGTTGCAGTCGGACAGCTTTTTGCTTTTGAGTTGATTTTCAACCTCTGTCATAGTGTCGTTGATAAGCTGTAGATTTTCCATCTGCTCGGCTGAGATATTTTCTTGTATGGACTTACCCAGCTTGTCGGTGTCAATATCCATACTGCCGTTGAAAACTGACACAACAGCAATAATCGGCATAACCACAATTATGATTACGCCGATTACTATACCGCCTATTGTTTTTATGACCTTTTTGTCTGTGAGCAGGGCAACTGCTATTTTCTTCAGTGCCGCACCTATGGTAGCACTCATTGAATCACCTCCGTAACGCAAAAAATCCGATTGAAATTCATTTAAGAAAATCAATCGGATTGTGTGCTTTTATTGAATTATAAAGCTGATAGATAAATTGGAATTGTCAGATTATATATAAGTGAATTTATTAAAATATGAATTCCTATTCTCCTTTAAGTTTTTGCCACATATTGTATATCCACGAGAAATCGTCTGACTCACCCTTTTGCAATTGATAATTCTGATTATCAAACACTCCCTGAAGGAATACCTTCTTCACATCATCCTGCAAACTATTATGTGCACATGCTATCTTGCTTTTTGTTTGTCTCTCTTGATTCATCGCCTTTTGGAACGAATCTAATGCATCAGACAAGGTTGCTCCCGAATGCCCAAACATTGCCCTTATAAGTCTTCCTGTGAATGCTGTTCCATCACCAGCTGACCACTGCATATTTGAACAACTATATGCAATATAGCAATTTTCAACAGTGCAGTCTGTAAAATCAAATTTTCTAAAAGATGTTCTGGGTGAAAAGATATCGATGAAAATAATAACGGGCTTTCCTTGAAACTTATCTAAAATATCATTGATATCAATTATACCTTCATCAATATTCGAATATTCATGCGGGAGGAATCCATTTATGCCATTACGATTACCGCCAACGCCTGACATATATATGAAAGTTATATCATCTGGCGATAAACTTGAAATAAAATCATCCGTTTTGGTTACAAAAACATCCCTTGGCTGGTCTAGTATACCTACGACATCATAATCCGTGAATGATAAGAACCAATTCAAATATGCAACATTGTATTTGGGCCACCTTGGATCTCGATAATATAAAGACCCATTGTTAGCAAGTATCAAAAACTTATACATAATAACCCCTGTAAAATTCTAATTTACCGATCAGCTATCTTTTAAATCATCATATCATCTTTTAGGAAAAATGTCTATTAATATTTTTACCTACCGCCTGCACTGCCGAAAATTTCGGATTTGTATTCGGGAGCCTGAACAAGTAAAAGATAGCGTTCATTACCGCACCTATAAAGACAAGTGCCACGCTCACCGAATTTGATTAAGGCATACTCGTTTGGTTCTACCATTAGGGCATCTTCAAAGTCCTTCGGATTAATATTTCCGGGGTAAAACAGGAAGTGATGAGTAGGAATTGAGAACAAGGGCTTTGTGTATTCTTTGACATTTTGAATCAGGAAATCCTCAATGTTTTGACTGGCTAAAATTACGGCTGAGTCCTTTTTGCGGACACGCTTCATTGCGTTGCGGATATACTCAATGGCGGTTAGGTTAGACAAAAACAAATAGAGCTCGTCTATTGATGCAACGGTGTTTCCCTCTCCGAGAAGTTTGTTGCTCATATACGACAGAATATTGAACAACATTGCGTCTTTGAGCCTTTTGTTAGTATCAAGCAAACCTTTTACGCCGAAGCACAGGAATTTATCATCTGTAATGTTTGTGTGACCGTTGAAATACTTAGATTCTGAACCGACACACATACTGTGAATACCCAGACAAACCTCCTGCAGGATTTCTTCGGTGTAGAGATACTTTCTCTTGTGGTCGTAGGTCATATATTCTTCTTCGCACAAGTCATAAAAGTCAGACATAACAGGAAAGTCGGACGGTTTCTTTGTGCTGTAATCGGTTGCGTCTGTAATACCGAATCGTGCGTACAGCTTCATCAGCAGGATTTCGATTGTATCAAGCTGTGCGTCTGTGAAATCCTTGTATGTTCTGAAAAAGTCTTTCAAGAATGCAATGTGCTGTGATAATCGGGTTACTTTGTTAAATGCAGGCGGTGCGTCTTTGTCAATCTCAGCCTGACCGTCATTCCAAGCTTTGGGTTCAAGGGGATTGATTTTGTATTTGCCTGACATAAAATCAATGTAACAACCGCCGAGGGCGTTTGTCAGATCCTCGTACTCTGCTTCAGGATCAAGGCATAAGATTTTCTTTCCGCTTTCTCTTATGTTGGTTAAAATCAATTTAAGAAGATAACTTTTGCCCTGACCTGAGTTTCCAAGAATAAGGATATTTGAGGTTGTCTTATCTTCTGTTCTGCGGTCAAAGTCAACAAGGATATTAGTTCCGTATTTATCTCTGCCAATGTACAAGCCGTTGGGGTCTGTCTTACCTGAAAAGTTAAACGGAAACAGATTTGCAACAGATGAGGCAGGTAACACTCTTTCATACAAACTTCCAAACTGGTTACTGCCGATAGGGTTTACAGACAAGAAGCCTTCTTTCTGCCGTAAAGTCAGACGGTCAACTTCAATTTTTGACCGTGTCAGCTCCATTGCAATATCGGTTTGCAACTCCTTTAATTTCTGTTTACTTTTTGCCTTTAGTTCGACAAATACTGAACAATGCAATAACGGTTCTTTGTTTTTTCGTAAGTTTGCCATAAGTGTAACAACATCCTGCAAGTTGCCCTGTGCTTCAATGGTTTCATTTACATCGTTACCGCTTGATTTAAGCTTGTTTTTGCGTGTGGCATTCTGTATGATTTTACGCTGTTCCATACTTTCAACAAGTCTGTGATATATGCGGAGAGTTACTCCGTTTCTGTCTGCAAGTTGTGAGAGTATTGCCTGTTCTTCAGTTGACGGCGGATATTCTCTGACCGCCCATACACTGCGGTATGAGTCACCGACAATGTAGTGGTCCGTCAAGAATTTTATTGTTGACGGCAGAATCATATCAAAGAAATCTTTGGTGTAGATTTCTTCTGCTTGTTCGGGTGTGAGCACCTTTGGTTTTCTATTGAATAGTCCCATAATTTTTACCCCCCTTTAATTTCGGACTGCCAACACAAGTATGCGGTCATCCTGATTGTAGCCGTAACAGGTTGAAAGCGTTAGAATCTGCTGACCGTAAACAGGTGTGATTTCTGTGTTATACAGAGATTTTGTTTTTGCATAACTGACCCATCTTTGATAGGTTTTATCCAAATCTGTTGTTATAAATTTGTACCAATCATTATCGGATTTTACTTTCATAACTGAAAAGACAGAGTACGCAAATACTCCGTCTTTCGTTTCGAGCACAACTGTCGGATGTTCCGTAAAGTATGAATAATCGGTATATTTGTAAAGTTCTGCAAACATAGTGCCGTTGTTCATATGGTGTCCGTAGATTATGAGATTGGTGCTGTCGACTGAACACCTTGCATCAAGAAACGGAGTACCACTATAGCTGTACTCTCCGTAAAAGTTTTTGTTCAGATACTTCTGCGGATTGCTTGGTGTATGCATAACAGGGTAATTGATATTAGTGCCTGATATGCTTATCCAGCCGAAACACTCAGAATTCATCGACAGTAAATCGGAAACAGAGTGTGGCTGATAGTAAGTTGTGCAATACACAGGTTGTTCAGTTTGAAATTCATCAACCGAAGCACTGACTTTTAACAGATTTGGCTTTTTAATTGTTCCTTCAATGGTTACATCTGTTGTTTCCTCAGTAACGACTTCTGCAAGCTGTCTGAATTCTTCCTTTTCCTTGTTTTCGGCATAGAGCCTTGAAAATATCGAAATCAGACAAGCAATTATAATTACTGAAAATATGCATATCACAATTCCCGTTTGGATTTTTCCTTTATGTTTCTTCATAGGTCTGCTCCTTTTCAAAATACTGCTCGCCGTCATAGTCGGGCATCAAATCGCCGTTCATACTCGCCTCAAAGTAGATTGCAAGAAAACGCTTGATGTCTGCTTTCTTCATTCGGGTTACTTCAAATCCCTGATCTGAAATGATTTTTTCAACCCTGTTTGCTTTCTGCAAAACATTTTCTGATTTTGAAGATTTACACCTTGCAATGAACAGGAACTGCCTTGCGGTTGAGGTTTCGGTCTGAATACTGTCGAGAAAGTCAAGGTCTTTAGCGAGAATTCTCCTTACCTTTTCATTCTGTTCAGCTTCAATTATGCCTTTGATATAGCTTTTGTTCGTATCGAAGCACTCGCAGGAATCGGTACAGGTAATTTCAATATCCGGCACAGCAGAAAGTACCATCATCAGGTGGCGTACCTTGATTTCAATATTCGTGTGAGAAAGTACGGAAATATTGGTCGGCTGAACCATATAGAAAATGAGTTCTTCCTTGCCGACCTTTAAGCCGTTTTTCGTAAAGGTTTTTATTCCCAGCAAGTCCTGTACTGATTTGCCTTTTTGCTTTGTTTTCTTTTGCTTGTTTTTCATTTATTTGCCCCTTTCTGCCCAAAAATAAGTCTGTTGAGTTGATATAAAATACTTCACAGCATAGCGGATAAAGTCCAGAATGGTTGTATCTTCAAGCCGTATTGACAAAAACCCGAAACAGAGTGTCACTGCAAGCGGTACTATTATCCTTGTCTGTGCAAGTATCAGGATTGATAATAAAAGTGCTATGCTCATAATTGCAAAATCCCGCAAGCTCCACAGCCACAGATTGGCGGTAGATTTTAGATTTTGCGGATATAGGTAAGTTGTCATAATCTTTAAATTCCTTTCATTTATTTAGCCGCCCTCGCAACACTTCTCGTCAGATTAACGGCAGTGGTAGTTGCATGAACAATGCTCGTCATATTCACCTTAACCGATGAATCCAGTCCGAACTGCTGTGCAATTCTCGGAACTTCGTTTGATGCAAGCATTATTCCTAAACCAAGTAACATATTACTCGGAAATGTGAGAAGTCCTAAAAATAATAATGTTGTCTGCATAAATGCCGTCAGGCAAAGAGCCGCTATCTGTTTCATCCACTGATTAAAGCCGTCCTGATAACCTCTCGGAACGCTGAACATATACAGCGCACCTACTGACATCTGAATGAGCAGAATTCCTCCACGCTTGATGTTCGCAAAAAATATCTTTATTACGCAGTAGGCAAAAGCTATCAGGCATAACAGATTCAGCAAGCCGAATGTTGTCTGGTTTGCGACTGCAAAACTGCCCTCTAATACGCTTGTGCTTTGTCCGGCTAAATCAACGCTTTGTTGTCCTGCCATTATGGATGACAAATCCTTTGAAAATGTGTTTTGCAGGCTGATGCAGAATTTATACAGTTCCACAGGTACAACACCGAACAGCGAACAGGCAAAGAAACCTTTAAGCACATTAATTGCAGTTGTTTTGATATTCGCTCTGCCGTTCTGATATTCAATAGCCACATCAAACACCGCAACAACCGTGCCTGCGACGAACAATGCCCAGCCGAACAGCGTAAACAGATTTATTGTCGCCTGCACCCATTCAAGGTCGAACACATCTGCTCCCATATTTCCCATCATCGTGAAGAAGTCTGCAACAGCGTTGTAAATCGTTTCATAGAACCACTGTAACATTGTGTTCCATATAGCATTTGAGATTTGTTCACCGAGGTAATCAAACACACCGCCTATGGCACTGCCGATTCCACCGATAAAATCTCCTAACCAATCAAAAATATAAATCACCTCGCAAAAGGCTGTTATGACTCAACACAACAGCCTTGTTTTTATTGTTATCAGAGAACCGTCCAGATGTATAGCGGCGCTGTCAGAGAGAATACAAGACAGCCGAAAAGAATTGCCGGCGCGGTGAACTCAAACTGTCCGTGCTTGCGGTAATCGAGATAAGCCGTAGCCAGTTTAACAAAGAAAAGTATAGCAAGAATCATATCTACTGCAGGAAAGACAACATTGTTTACAACGCTTTTTATCTGTGTTTGAGCCGCCGTCCATGTGCTTTCAATGGCTGATGATACATCGCCTGCGGCAAAGACTGTTACTGCCGATATTCCGAACATTAACAGTATTACTGATATTCCTGCTATCCACTTCAATAACTTAATTTTTCTTAAATTTATCATTTTTTACCTCCGATTTTCTTAGATCATTCTCCGATATATACCTGACTTTGATGTTCAGCTTTTCGGCGAAGCGAATCTCTGTTTTCATGCCCTCGGTTATTTCATCACCGAAAACCCAGACCGCATCACACACCCAAAGCATCGAAAGTCCGGCAAGCATACCTATGTTTCTTTCTTCTTTGTTGCTGTCATCTAAAATCAGCGCATAAAAATGCGGTATGAACGGAGCCATACCGCATTCTAACGCATATCGGGCATATCGTTTTGCGTTTTCAATATTTGCAGATACATTACCGCCTAATGGCGAACAGATATACGCCCTGTGCATTATTCGTCGTCCTCATCTTTTTTCTTGATTTTGATGATAACCACAGAAACAAGACCGCCAAGCGCAACTGCACCTAAACCAATCCAAAAACCGAGATTTGAATTGTCGCCTGTCTGCGGTTTTTCGGGTTCAGGCTGCGGATAAATTGTTACAGTCTGATCCTTGTCATCAATGTCAGCATGAACAGCAATTTCCGTTTTATCACGATAGAGAGTTTCAAACACAACGATTTCTGTATCTTTGGTAATTGCAGAGCCGTCAAAGGTAAAGGATACTGTTACTTCGCCGTCTGCTACTTCGGGTGTGAATGTTACTTCAGAGCGGATTTCTTTGCCGTCAACAAGGAATGCCTTGCCTGTTGCTTTGTCCATAAGCACACCGCTGATTGTGTATTCCTTTCCTGCTGTGAGGTTTTTGTAGGAAACAACATCGTCAATGGTAATGTCACCGTTAGCTGTAAATTCCTTTTTGCCGTCTATACTTGCTTTTGTTCCGATTTCAGGAATTTTGATAGTTACGGTCTGACCTTCGTCATCAATGTCGGCGTGTACGGCAAGCTCCTTATCCTCGCTGTAAAGGCTTTCAAAAACGACAATGTCAGTATTTTCCTTGATATATCTTGCGTCAAAGGTGAATTCTACTGTTACACTGCCTGACGGTTCATCAGGTATGAATGTAACTTCAGAGGTGATTTTCTTGCCGTCAATCAACAGTTCTTTTCCTGTTGCCTTATCCATAAGAACGCCCTTAACCGTGTACTCCTTGCCGGGTACAAGGTGCTTGCAATCTACAACATCTTCAAGAGTAAACACTTCCGTTGCGCCGACTTCCTTTTTGCCGTCAATAGTTGCAGTAGTTCCAAGTTCAGGTATTTTATCGTTTTCAACTGTGATTTCAATAACTTCTTCATCTTCTGAAACTGTCGCCTGATAGTTTTCTTCATTTGGCAGATAACCCTCTGCAGGCTTTAACTCACGGACAATATATTTACCGTAGGGAACATTTTCAAAAGTGAAAATACCGTCCTCATTTGATTCGGATGTCAGAATGGCAGTTTTTTCTGTAAATTCTTTTTCCTCTGCATTATACAATCCGA
This sequence comes from Ruminococcus sp. YE282, assembly GCA_900101355.1. Classification (GTDB taxonomy): domain Bacteria; phylum Bacillota; class Clostridia; order Oscillospirales; family Acutalibacteraceae; genus Ruminococcoides; species Ruminococcoides bromii_A. The sequence continues at coordinate 12,019 of FMUV01000033.1, read as the reverse complement.
ATAATGCGCCTGCGATATTTTCGCCTGTTTCACGGTCAATCTTCAAGCCTTTGATTGTGCCGTAGATGATTTCATTTTCAATCGGTTCACCGTCATTTACAGAGATATGAACAGTCGCTGTATCCTGACCTACATACTCAAATACAACTGGGTATTTTTTGTCGGAGAGGATATAGTGGCTATCTGTGTTGATTTCCTTAACATAGTAACTTCCAATCGGAAGGTCGGTTGTGAAATTCGCCTTGCCTTTTTCATCACAAGAGATTATTTCAATAAGTCCGTCCTTTGGAATCGCCGTTCCGTTTGAAGCCTTTAAATCTTCGTCAGCGTAAAGTCCGAATGATACATTCAGAATTTCGTCATTACTGCCGATGTTGAATTTTTCGTCCTGTTCAAGAATTTTTGTAAGGTCGATTTCAACCTTTTGCCTGTCGTTTGTAAATGAGGTTGAGGTATTAGTCACCTTTTCATTCTGTCCTGAATAGGTGAGTTCAACCGTATGAGGTTCGGGATTGATAACTGTTCCATACGGAGCAACGGTTTCAACAACACGGTATTTGCCGAGGTAAAGCTGTTTGCTTGTTGCTGTGCCTTTCGTGTTTGTTTTCAGAGTTGCGACAAGCTCGTCTTTCTTTGCTCTTACCGTACCGTCAGGTGTTGTAATTTCCTCGTCAGCATAGATTTCAAAGACAGCACCTGACAAACCGCTTAAAGAATATTCAGGCTGATAGATGGTCGGAAGTGTAATATCATTTCCGTTTTCATCAGTATATCCACCGCCAATTGCAGTTACATTCGAGAAAATCTCGCCTGTTTTTTCTACGGTAATTGTGCCTTTCTGCGGAGTATTTTTCTTCTCGGTTTTTACGATTGTAACGCCGTTTTCTTCGCTTGTGTTTTCTGCCGTAATATCAAAATATACAGGTGTACTGTCGAGGATATATCCGTATGGAGCCTGCACTTCAACGGCTGAATAGCCTTTGCCGTAGGGAAGGGTTTCGGGTGTGATAAGGTAACCGTCAGAATTTGTATAGAAGGTATCAATGGTTGTAACCTCGGGATAGGTGTAGGTCATAGTCACGAGCTTACCGTCAGGATCATAAATCTGAAAGCCTGCGCCTGCATACGGAATCTGTTTGCCTGTTTCGCTGTCAACCTTTACAATCTTTACATAGCTTTCAAGTGAAGCGTTGTTGATGAGATATTTATAGGTTTTGCCGTCCTCATTTACAAACACATCAAAGTCGGCAATGAACTCCGTACCGTTCCAACCCTTGGTCTGATGAACTGTGTATGTTCCGTAGGGCAGATTCTTTGTTTCTGCAAAGCCGTACTCATCACAAATAAGAGTATCTCTTTCAGTTTCCTTTGCCTTGCTGTAACTTCCTGCCGATTTCAGATACACCTGAAATTCTGCACCTTTTTCGGGAGTTTCAATTTTTGTACTGCCGTCATCGGTATGCTTGATAATTGCAATTTTTCCTTTCAGTATATCTTCGGTAACACCCATTGAAACGCTGTTGTTTTCAATGGTGTATTTCTTTGCTTCTGCACCGATATGGTATTCGGTTTCGTCAAGCAGATAACCCTCGCTTGGCTCAATTTCTTTCAGAGTCCAGTTATCTCCGCAAATATAATAAGAGGTTGTAAATCTGCCGTTTTTATCGGTGGTGTATTTGTCAACCAGCTTGCCGTTATCATAGATGCCGTAAACTGCTCCTGCAAGCGTTGCATCACACTGTGCAGACTTTGTTTCAGCGTCTGTTTTTGTAACAGTCAGATTCCACTTCTTCAAAACATTGTCAAATGACCTCTGCGTTACCTTGTTCCACTCAATAGATGCAGTCTGTGTTTTGGGAACAACATATCTTTCGGCAGTATCAACTTCTTCAAGTGTATAGGGAGTATCTCCGCTTACAAGGACATTTTCAAATTTTGCAATGCCGTCAGCATTTGTTGTTGCATACAAACCAACGCTTGCACCACTGAGTGAAGTTCCGTAAAGGTGGAATTTAACGCCCTCGTTGTAATTATCTTCACTTGTTTTTACGACTTCAAGACTGCCTTTCTTGAGGACATTTTCAAAAGTCACCGTTGCAGTCTTTCCACTTTCCACCTTAACAGTCTGCGATTTCTGCGTTTCGTACTTACTGTCTGTAATTTCGGTAACGGTGTAACTTCCGGGAACAAGGTCGGTTAATTCAAATTCGCCCTTTGAATTGGTTTTTGCAGTTTTGCTATAGTTTTCACCTTTGACAGTAAACTCAATATTTGCAACATTGCCGTCCTCGGAGGTTTTAATAAGCTTGAGATTGCCCGAGCTTGTTTTGACCTTGAAATATGCCCTTATCGGGTCAGCGTCGTTTTCAACACCCGTGATTACATCCTGCAAAGTTGCATCACCATATGGAATAAGTGTTGTATTTCCTACGCTCGGCATTGACTTTGCAGAGTTGAATGTTACTGCATCATTGACAGGCGAAGTTGAAGTTAATGTCAGCTTATTACCGGATTTTGAAACGGAAATTCCGCTTGTGGTTTTGAAACTGAAATCCGAAAGAATATTGTTGCTGTCGGTAAGGGTTAAAGTGTACTTTCCGTCTGAATACTTCATTTCATAGGTTTCAGTCTTTGAAGCAATTGCTGATGCAAAGCTTGGAACGGTTGAGTAATTTGCAAGGCTTTTTGAGATTGCATTGTAAACCGACTTAACTCCGGGATTTGCTCCGCCTGCACATATACCGTCAATGAACTTTGTATTTGTGCATTTATAGCCTTCGCTTGTAGAACGGCATCCTGAAACAAACTCCCATACAATCAGCTGAGTTGCCACCCATTTCTGATCCTCTGTTCCGCTTAAGCTTTTCCCTGAACCGGGTTTGCCGTAAAGCAGAGCAAGATTGATTGCTTTCTGCTTTGCCGAGCCTAAATTCTTCCAGACAGTTGAAGCACTTTCTGTCAGCGTATTTCCTGAATAGAGCGTATGACCGGGTTCAATGCAGTAGGCTTCTTTTCCGTCTGCAAAAATCTTGCACAGCTCTTCGCCGGGAGTTCCGACCGTGTAGCCGTCACTGACTGTTGTCTGCTGAAATTTAATTATGTTGCCTGTGCTGTCATAACAGTAATCAAAGGTGATTGTCACCTTATCACCGCTTGCCGCACTTACGGGGAGTGCAAACATTGTTCCGAATATTACTGTCACCGCAAGTAAAAGTGCCGTTATTCTTGTGAATTTTTTGTTTAACATTAATTTGTTCATAAAAAATACCTCTTTTCAAAAAAATAAGACAAAGTCCTTTGACTCTGCCTGCTGATAAATTATTCCGTTTTCAGATAAAGTAAATCATAATTTCATCGCCTGCCCTTCATCAAAATCCTCATCTATATCATCAGACTGCTCACTGCCGTCTGTGATATTTACATACTCGCCGATAATGTTCAGCGATTCGCAGTAGTTTTCTGCACCCCTGATTCGAGCGCACATCATTTCTGCCTCGTCAGTCATACCGTTTTGCTTGAGTGTACGGCTTGCCATACCAAGTAGGGCAAACACATTTCCATTAGTCCCTATCAAAGCACAGTCGGGTTTGACCTTTTCAGCTTTGTTCTGCTCAGGTTCAAAACCACCAAGCCTGTTGTCCACATAATCGGACAGCCACATTCCTGCAAAGGCTGTATATGACTGCAACCGCCACATTGCAAGCTTGCCGATATCAAGGTGGACATCTTCAAATGGATAGAGAATACAGGTAACGCCGTCACTCTTAAACACTGAAACATTCTCAAACTTTGTATCGTCAAGAAGTATTCCCTTGTCCGTGAGCATTTTATTGATGCCGTCAACCCATTCCCGTGTTTCACCGCCGCAGCCCTGCAAAATGAGTCCTTCCTTTCCGTTCATAAGGCGGAGATCGGTTAGAGTTATTTGGTTTATTTTCATTGAGATCATTCCTTTCAAAAAAATAACAGCACCCGATTAAGAGTGCTGTCTAAACTTGACTTAGCAATAAACTACATATATTTTGTTGTTTTCTGTGATTACATTGAATGATAAGTCGCTCGGAGCTATGCCACTGCTTTGGTAGTAGTAGGCTACATACTCAACATCGCCGTAGCAATCTGCCGTCAGTTCCGAAGTGCTGTCATAGTATGATGCGTTTGTGGGTGAGAACCAGCTTGCGTTGCCTGTATTCAGTGAGGAATCATATTTCATTCCAAGTTGCTGACCGTAGGCTATGCAGGCACTCACCGCATAATGAACATCAACCGTTTTTGCTTTGGTAGGCGGTTGCGTAGGCTTTTCCGTAGGTTTCTGTGTTGGCTTTTCTGTAGGTTTCTTCATTGGCGGTTGTTTTAGCTTTTCAACAGGCTTTTGAGCAGGAGTTTCAGTTTCTTTTTTAGCAGTCGATTCCGATTTTTGCAGATTACTGTTCGCTGTATTCCTGTTGTTGTTCTGAACCTCTGTTTGTGTTTTCTTAATTGGATCCGTTGCCGAAACAACCGCCAAATTTTGCCCGCTGTCGGCTTTTTCTTCGGTTTTGGTATTCTGTCCCGAAGGCTCTGTTTCTTTAGAAACTGTGGCTTTTTCGGCGGTTTCTGTTATTTCCTTTTCTGCCATTGATAAGGTGTTTGTCGGTGCAGAAGTTTCCTCGGATACAGAAACATCCGCAGCCTTTGAAACTACGGATGTCTTAATATCATCATTTACTTTTTCTTCTGCTGAACAAGCTGTGAATGTTCCTGTTGCTAAAATCAATGATAACATTATTGCGATTTTCTTTTTCATACTATCGCCGTCCTTTCAAGCAACAAGTATATCCAAAGAATTTAAAATGTCCAGAGTTTTATAAAGTATGAAAATTGATGTTAATTAACAAACTTTACTTTTCTAATTCTAAAAGCAGTTCGTCCAATTTGTCTAATAAATATACTGATGGATCATTTTGCTTTAATTTCATTTGATTCATTTCTATCAAATCATTCGTGTCCAATAACAAGATAAGTTTTCCATTTTCTCGTAATGAACCTTTTGCCGCCCAATAAGCATTTTCATCATAACCATTTGCTGATATTATAATTCCTACGCTTCTCAAAGCTTTTGAGTAGAGGTATTTTTCTGTTGTATAAATTTCATTTTGAGTAACTGTCTCTCCATAGTTTTTAAATTCAAAAACCACATATTTGGAATTAAAATATCTTTCAATAATAGACCAAAATGTTTTTTGATTGCCATCTTTAATTCTGCAAAGAAGATCAATTCTGTAAAGTCGTTTATTTGATGTTTGCTGCTCTTTCCATAATGCTAAATCATCCGAAAATATATTCTCTAAAAGCTTACAACAAAGTATTTCATAATCTCTTGCCATTTGCGATCCTGCTCTACAGAGATTCATTTCCTTAATTAATGACTCTGTATAATCATTATGCTGAGCACTATCATTTATAAGAAAACTTTCTTTTGGCTCAATATTATCTACGGTGTACGATAAAGAAGCAACTAATTCATTACGCAACTCGGTATTATATTGTACTGCAAATAACAAATTGCTTATATCAAGCAGTATTAAGTTCGGATGTTTGCTTTCATAATTCTTTCTTTTTTCTTCTTCAATACAATAGGCTGTTACTAACATCGGTTTCATTTCAGCTTTTTGCGCATAATAAAGTAGTTGCTTTATTGCATTATCTGATATTTGAGAATATTTTACTTCAACACAAAAGATATTTTCATCTTTTTTAGCTACAAAATCAAATCCAGTATCATTACAAGGAGAATTATGCTCTACAGAATACCCAGCTTCATCATTAAAAATTTTTTCAACAACATTTTTAAAGGTAATAAAATTATTTACATTCATTTGTCATTTCTGCCTTTTATATTATTGTAAATTCAAACAGTAAGAAGATTACAGAAACATTATACTCTATTCCCAAACGATGGTCAACCAATTTACATACTCTGCGTAAAGCTTTCCGATTCATCTTCCGACATATTCTCGGATTCATCTTCGCTCTGCTGTTCATCAAGTTCCTGATGATATGCTTCCATAACCTTGCTGTTTAGCATATCTCTTGACTCCTTTGAAATCGGGTGAGCAATCTCGCTGAACTTTGTTTCGCCGTTTTCGTCAACATAGTTACTTGCAGGCATTGCAACAAATAAGCCTTTTCTTGAGTTCATCACTCTGATTCCATGAATTGCCACCGCACCGCTGACAGTAACGCTTGCAAACGCCTTTGTGTTGCAATCTTCTACATCAACGAGCTTATCAATCCTTACCTTGATATACGGCAGTTTCCTTTTCTGATTGTTGTTTTTGTTTCCTTTGAAATTTGTATTCTGTGCCATTATAAATTTACCTCCGATTTAGTATTTCTGTTTTTCTGCCCACAGCAGAGAAAGATGTAAAAGTGCGTTTCTCTGTTCTTCCTCGGACAGGCTGTCAATGAAATCTTCAAGTGTGAAATTTTCCTCAAAATCTTCTTCAAGGTATTTGCAGTTGTCGCAGATTTTCTCTTTCCTGACAACTACCGAGCTGTCATCAAGCTCCGTAAACGACAGCACGTCGTTGTATCTGAATCCGATTCGTTGACGGATTTCAAAAGGGATTGTAATTCTTCCTTTTTTACCGAGGACTCTGTATATTTTTAGCATTACTCGACCTCGCTTTCCGCAAGCTCTGATCTGCACTCATCGCATATGCAGTCACAACATTCTTCGCAATCATCATTGCACCTCTCAATCAGAATTGCTCCGTCCACGGCTGAAATCTGCACAGCACAGTCGGATGTGATTCCTGATACAATAAGGGCATCAAGCGGGATGCTTACATAAATTCTATTTTCCATTGTTAATAATACACTCCTTCAAAATTTGTTCTAAATCAATTTGTTGTTCGGTGGTTAAATCAAGCAGGCTCAACTGTAACGGCTTGTTTCTCTGCCTTTCATACATATCGTAGTTGCTGATTAGCAGTTCGGGAAATTGCTCGCCTGGATTGATTCGCTGTTTCATATTGTGAAGCCTTGTGAAATCAAAAAATGAGTAACCGTCATATAACTCTCTGATTTCAGTGCAATCGTTGTATGACACAAGCCATTTGCCCTTTGAATTTGCAAGTGTGTTTTTCAGCCTCTGATGGTCATCCCAAGTGAAACCGCACTGATAAACATACTCACTTGAAAAATAAGGCGGATCGCAGTAGAAAAAGGCATTTTCTCGGTCATAATGCTTTATTAAAACTTCGAAATCCTGATTTTCAATCACAGTATTTTCAAGTCTTTTTCCCACTTGCTCTATCAGTTGAAACAGGCTCACTACTAAAAATGGCTGACAGGCAAATGATTTTCCGCCACTTGAATAACTGTATCGTAAGAGTTTAAGAAACATTACGGCTCTGCGCAAATCGTAGTCCTGTTTCATTCTGACATATAGCTCTATGATTTCTTCTGCTTTCAAGTCAGGCAGGATAATCTTCGTCAGTTCCAATTCTTCATCAAGGTACTTATCCTCAAACTTCTCCTGTCTGAAGAAATCCCTGATTGCATTAAAATCATCCCTTGAATTTAGAGGATAGAATCCCAACTCTTTTATGAAAGCCAAAGGTCTGTCACGCATACAGCGAAAGAGGTTTACAAGATTGTGGTTGTAATCGTTATACACTTCAAATTTATCAGGTTTTTTCTTGCCTAAAAGCACCGCACCCGAACCTCCGAAAGGTTCAATATACCTTTCGTAATTCAGAGGAAACAGGGCGTACAAAATATGAAGGACGGAAGTTTTGTTTCCCATCCAACTCACAGGGGTTTTAATAAATCCCACCTCCAAATCAAGCCTTTATGAATTTATCAATCGCCCCTGAAACGACAAAAAGCCGTTGATTAAGTTTTTAACTCAACCAACGGCTTATATATGAAAACCAATATCAGTCGTTAGGAACGATTGATATTAGTTGTTGTTATTTAATTTTTATCGTTTACTTTCTTGATAATCTTACCGATTTCAGAAATTACATTTACTGTCACAGCATTTCCTGCCATTTTGTAAAGCCTGCTGTCGGATAGTCCAGTCGCTTTTGCCTTGTCGAACTGCTCGTCCGTAAAGCCCTGTAATCTCCAGCACTCTTTTGGAGTAAGCTTTCTGATTCTTCCGATATGGACTTCTCCGTTTGGCTCAATAAAGGCTACTGCAAATTTTTCATCATCTGTAAAAATTGTGCTTTCAACGAATACACCTGAATGCTCAGCCTTTCGGTTACTGATTCCCGAATCCTGCCTTGCAGTTATGCACCTTGCAATTTCAGTCAGCTTCGAATCGGGGTTCAGGTCTATGAAATAATACGCCTGCGTTGCAGAAGTTGTCAGAGTATGCGCTACCTGACTTCCTACTCGACCTCGTCTTGAGTTCTGTCCAGAAAAAGCAGTATCAATGCTGTCACCAGGATATGCAATCTGATAACCGTCTTTGGTCTTAGATTTTATCGGCAATCCAAAGTTTTCAGTATCTTCAATAAGATAAAGTCCCGAATGGCCGCCGAAACCGCCCGAGCCGCTTGTAAGAGTACAGCTTAGTCCTTTTGATGAGTAGATTCGCTCACCCTGCGTTGGCTTTTCTTTGTATAAGAGCTTTTCCGCTTGTTTGCGTGAAAGATAATACTTCTCCGGCACATTGTCCTCTAAGATAGCCGATAATGAACACTCGATTTCGTGATTGGGGAACTCCGAAATTTTTGCTGTTAAGTACCTGCCAGCACACATCATACCCCAACTCATCCAATGTACGGAGGATTGTTTCAAATGTTTTGCCTGAGTCATGGTTAAGCAGACCGGGAACATTTTCGAGGTAGAGATACTTAGGTTTTTTAACGGCAGTAATTCGAGCAATCTCGAAAAACAGCGTTCCTCTTGTATCGTCAAATCCTTTTCTTGCTCCGGCGATTGAGAAGGATTGACAGGGAAATCCTCCAACAAGAAGGTCGAAATCGGGTAACTGTTCGGGTACAATTTTTCTTGCGTCATCAAAGTAAAGTTCACCTCCCGTATCGTACATTGCTTCATATGCCTGCTTTGCATACTTGTCGATTTCGCAGTATCCGACGCACTCAAAACCGCCTATGGCTTCAAGTCCTGAACGGAAACCGCCGATGCCTGCAAACATATCAAAAAATTTGATAGCCATAAATCTTCATTCCAAACGAAGATTTATAGATTAAAACTCACCTCACATTCTCATAGTCATTCCGTTATCCTCATCAGGAGTTTCATCTTCAACTTCAGATGAGGATTGGTTTTCCGTTTCGATTTCTTCCTGTGTGAGCTTTCTGAATGAATCCCCACCGGGAACTACACCAAGTGAACGACCGTTGTCCCACTCAGGGAAAATCGTTCCCATTGAATCAACAAATTTTACAGTTCCTCTTGTGCCTGCCGGAACAGGTGCGTAAGGGTCCTTCATACTGATAAGCTCAATTCTTGTACCCGGAGGATACAATTTCTTTGTACTTTCAGCCATTCTGCGCTGTCTTTCATATTCGTTCAAGTTATGCATCTCCTAAAGTTAAGTTGTTTAATTGCATTGTTTTTTTGAGTAGGGCTCCTGATTTTTATTGTCATAAAATCAACCTCCTTCTTTTTTATTTCTGTCTGTTTTAAGTTTTTGGTTGTCAGAGAAATGAGCCTCATTATTTTCATCGCAATCATCGTTACGCTTGTCAAAATTAGGTTTCTGACGCATCTCTCTTTCAAATTTCCTGAGTTCAGGTGTGTCGGTAAAATACATATCAATCATTCCTTTCAAATTTTTTGTAAATAAAAAAAGGCAACCGTTTTAATCAAAAATTTAAAACGATTGCCAAATAAAAAAAGAGCCGAAATTATATACTTATAACTTCAACTCTGTATATCAATATTAAGTTTTATTAAGTGAATGCTTTTTCCTTCTTAGAACTTATAACTCTAGTTTTTTATATGATTTTTCTCTAAGCTATCTATCAAAACATGAAGAAATATTCATTATGAATATCAGTTACCTGCAATAAAAGAAATAGAATTAACAATACTAAGGTAAATCATAATCATCATTTTTTGAAAGAGGATTAAAATATCCCTTTATACAATTAGGATTGCAAATGCAAAGCTGTACATGTGTTTTTTCAAGAAACTCTGAGCCTTGGTAGACAGGTAATCCTTCAGTAAAAATTCCTCTAACCGAATCAAAACTATGCATAGAATTTTGAGTATTAAAATCATGAATTTGCTGAATAACCGCACAATCTAAATCTCTTAACAAAACATCTTTTGATTTCTTGGATTTTCGATTTACAGGAAGATCTATATTTAATAAATCACACCTGAATTTTAAAATCTTATATCCCTGCCTTAATACTTCAGCACTAGAACTATCTGTAAGATTGAGACAATAACCTAAATCTATTACTGCTCCAATCACAGCACCGTGCTCATCATATCTATTTTTTGCCCATTCAAAAGCTCTCTCATAATTCTGTTCCCAAAAATAAATACCATTTCCAAGCCAATCATATGAATTTGAACTTGCTTTTAAAGACTGTCCCTCATAAATTACATTTTTAAAAACATCACGATGGCAACCATGAAAGCCTAATACAAGATTAGGTAACTTCCTATACATATAATTTTACTCCCATGTTACTATTTTCTTTTTAGTTTTGCCGTTTTTTGCAATAACTCCTGTTCTTTTTAATGCTTTTCTAGCTTCAATTAAAGCAATCTCTTGAGATAATCTACTTTGTTCTTCTAATGCTTCAATATATATTTTTATTTCTTCAACAAAAATTTTTTCATCATCTAGAAGTTTAGTTGAATTACTCATAATTTCTGCCTCCTTCATAACATAAATCACCCCTATAATAGTATATGATCTATGCGTAAAAAAATGAAAAAGAGCAGCAAGAAACAACTTACTGCTCTTATGGCTCCCCCAACTGGGCTCGAACCAGTGACATCATGATTAACAGTCATGCGCTCTACCGACTGAGCTATGGAGGAATATACAATTTTCTTTGGGTTTTGCCAAAGATTTTTGTTAAGACTGCACAAAGAGTAATCTTTTTTGTTACTTAAGTCTCCGGTAGTGGACTTAAATAATATATTTGGTTGTTTCCTCTAACTAAGCAATAGTTTCCGGTGTATTTCTGTACACTCGCTCTACCGACTGAGCTATGGAGGAATGTACAAAATTCCAACATTTCTGAAAGAACTTTTTATGCAAGTTAGATAAGTTTATCCTCTAAATTCAGTCCAGTGTCAGGTACTTAAATGTACGTAGTCACTACCGACTGAGCTATGGAGGAAAATATAGCAAAACACCCCAAAGGGTGAATGCAAAGTGTTGGCGTCTTCCTATCTTCCCAGGCCGTCGCCAGCCAAGTATTTTCGGCACTACTGAGCTTAACTTCTGTGTTCGGTATGGGAACAGGTGGACCCTCAGCGTCATCAACACCAACTATTAATTTGTATATATTAAGCTTCTTGCCTTTTACGCACTTTGGTGACTCGTGCGGGAATCGAACCCGCGTTGTCGGCGTGAGAGGCCGAAGTCTTAACCGCTTGACCAACGAGCCATTTGTGAGGTCTTCACAAGGGGCTCTTTTCTTTAAGCCCCTTGAAATACCTTTTATGGTGCACCATCAGGGGCTCGAACCCGGGACACCCTGATTAAGAGTCAGGTGCTCTACCAACTGAGCTAATGGTGCATACTGTACTTTCGTACTCAGGAAACGCCCTGAAAACTGAATAAAGAAGAAATAAAGAGAAACAAAACATAAAGACCAAAGAAATATGGTCAAGCCCTCGACCTATTAGTACTGCCAAGCTGAATGCCTCACGGCACTTACACACGCAGCCTATCAACCTCGTAGTCTACAAGGGGTCTTACTCGTTAAAACGATGGGATATCTAATCTTGGAGTCGGCTTCACGCTTAGATGCTTTCAGCGTTTATCCGATCCATACATAGCTGCCCAGCTGTGCCACTGGCGTGA
>FMUV01000021.1 GCA_900101355.1 Ruminococcus sp. YE282 | reverse complement strand
ACAAACTTATTATACCACAACAGGCACATAACCGTCCATGCTTTCGGTTATGTGCCTGTCTGTTTTTTGGGGGTGTTGTTTCACAGCCCCTTTGTTTTTTACAGGTTATTTAATATAACTGTTTAATCACATCCGGACATATCTAAATTAATAATATGTTCCGCAATAATTATTTTCTGCCTCAATTGACAGCAGATATTTCTGAATCAAGGATACATCCTCAATATTCACCTTGCCGTCTCGATTCACATCAGCCGCAGTAAGGGCTTGGTCATCAAGATTTATTGTGTCATTAATATATCCCTGCAAGAGAGTAACATCTATAATATTTACACAGCCATTCATATCAATATCGCCTATCAGCTTACCCGACGGCTTGGTATCAGGCTGAGTTTCGGAAGTTTCCTGAACAGTCTCAGAAACAGGCTGTGAGGTACTCGGCTGGGGCGGATTAATTAACGGAAGATTTTTAACGTCTTCATATAATTTTCCGCAAAAACCGCTCTTAGAGGTCACAGATGACAAACAACATTGAATCATTGTTACATCAAGAATAGTAACCAATCCGTCGTGATTTATATCTGCAAGCTCAATCTGAGTATCGTCCAATTCAACGTCCTTAGAAAGATATTTCTGAATAAGTGTGACATCCGATACATTGATTATTCCGTCACGGTTTACGTCACCGATTACAAGATCCGAATTGCCAAACTTGTTGTTACCGAAATACGCAAACATATCTGTATTATTAAAGTCACGATAATCCTGAGATTTTGAATTAACACGTACAGAAACATAGCCGTCGCTGTCTATGTAATCAGCCTTTAAAGGAATAAGAAGTGTTGCAGGTTTGCCCTTGATAACAGATGAAATTTCCGTTGTGTACAGAACTTCATCGGTATCCTTGTTATACACCTCAAGTGTTGCAGGTGTTGCATAACAACAATTATTTTTAACGGTTGCTCTGATAAAGTCCTGCGTTCCCATACGATACTGCTCTGCCAATACTGTTACATCGGCTTTTGCAAGGCTCAGTTTGTATGAAGACAGATTTGCGTTTTCTGAGTCTGATACGGTAGCAGTAATATCTCTGTTATAAATTACACTTGGAACAACAAACGGAATTTTAAATTCTCTGCTCTCACCCGATGCAAGAGATACTCCGTCAGAAGTATATGTTCCGATAACCTCGTTGTTATAATCAAGGACATTAAATGTCAAATCACCTGTCGGGTTTGAACCGTTATTGGTCACATCAACACAAATCTCTGATATTTCGTCATTAACAAGATTATCATAATTAACGTCAGCCGATGTTATTTCAGGCTTTGAAGCACTCTCTGAAACAACAGTAACAAGTGAAGACTCTGTCTCCATTGTGTCCATATCGGTAACCTCGGTATCATAATATGTAAGCGTTAAATTGCCGTCGATGTATTCGGCTGCCAAATTTTCGATATTGTTATTAGATGACGCAACCTTTACAGGATTTTGCCAATTGCCGTTTTCTGAATTAAGATACATTGCATATACGGTATTATCATTTTCAACGTAAACCAATGCATAATTGCCGTTGTTATCCGTTGCAATTTCAAAATTCTTAGCCAGTGAAGATCTTACCGTTGCCGCCTCGCTAACCTGCTTGCTTTCCGAATCATACTGCATAAGTTTTCCGTTTTTGTACCACATTACTGTATCTTTTCCAAGAATTTCAGCAGTCTCAACATCAGATTCTACACCACTTTCAATTGTCTTAGCGGAACCATCGCTCAAATCATATGAAACGATGCTTCTGTCGCTTGTTGTTGTAAAATCTCCGTCGGAATCCATGGTATAGATAATTGTTCCGCCGTTTGAAGAATCAAGCATATTGCAGTTTATCGGAGAGGTTATATTGCTTACCGCTGTTTGAGCTTCTGTCCAATTACCGTCAACATACCTGCTTATCATAATTGAATTTGAATCGCCTTTGAGGAACGGTTCGTTTTCAGCGTTGTTTATCCATATTGCTGTCGGAACTCCGCCGATATTCTTAATTACAGGAGCTGAATCATAGCTTTCGTTGTCCGAAAGGCGCTGTGTATTGCCAAACGAATTGCTGTTTGCATCAAATATTGAAGCATACACATCAATATTCTTGAATGCGTCGGACATTGACATATCATTGCTTAAAGACTTGTTGCTTTGTGTATAAACTACATATATGTTATCATTGCAAACTTCAAGAGAGAATGCCATATCCGAATTTTGATTGTCATCAAGCTTTGAAGGAACAGACCATGAATCCGATGAAGCATTGTAGACGCTGTAATACAATGCAAGCGAATTTGCGGCTGAATCCGCACTCCTGTCAGCTCCCTGATATACCATCACAATCTTGTCGCCGCACACCGCAAACTGAGGTGCGCTTCCCGAATATGCATTTTCAAGCAGAGCAGTCGGCTGTTTGCTTGCCTTTATTGCCTTGTTCCACACCGAATTATACGAAAGCAGGTTACCGTTTGCCGAATATGAATCCGCATCATATGCAACCGCCATCATACTCTTAAGACTTTGATTTTTAGAGGACTTGTGTTTGTATAATTCCTTTGAACCCGAGAATATCGGGAACTTTTCTTCATAGAAGAAGAATTTAACATAAAAACCAAACTCACCGGACACAGTGAAATTATCAACATACATTGACTTGTCAATAACTATTTCGGTTGAAGCTCCGACACTGCCGTATGCGCCGAATGAACAACATGAAATTCCTATGCCAAGATCAAGCTCAAGCTCAATTGAAAGCTTAAGGTTAAAATTATCAAATCCAAGCATATATGTTGTATCGTTATATACAAAGGTGGTCTCCGCCTTGGCATCAACAGTAACCCCTACTGTCATTGTAAGCGGAATATATCCGACCCAGAAGTTAGTTCCATATTCACAGCTTGCTCCCACTCCGAGGTACAGTTTGCTTTTTACAATATTACCAAGGGAGCCGTCGTCATTTACATTAAACACCAACGCTCCGCCAATTGAAAAACCTAATTCAAGCTCCGCAGTTCCGGAGAGAATTTCATCTTTAAAGCCGCCTGCTTTGATTGTCTCTTCCAAAGCTTCTTCATATTCTTTGATTATATCCTCATAGGTGGTATCCAAAGAATAATCATTGCTGTCTTTTCCCAATCCAACATTTATGCCGAATGTTACGGTTTGTGTTTCCGGATCAAATGCCTGAGTTACATTTGTATTCTCAGAAAAATTAATGTCAAAATCAAAATCACTCAGCCAGTCAAGTGATGAATCCTTGAGAGAAACATTTATGGAATCCGGAAGATCAAGTGTTGGGTTCAAGTCGAACTTAACGGCATTGATTTTTAATTTCTCGGTATGCTGTTCGCCTGAATTTTCGGTGACCCTTAAAACAACCTGCTCTTTCTCTGTAAAGTCTGCCGCAGAATATGTTGCGGTATAGGTGTGTTCAAGTTCGCTGTGACCGGAACTTAAAGATTTCAATACCTTTCCGTTTTGAACAACATCAACGGACTTTACGTTGCCGTAAATTTTGGATGTAACGGTTACGGATACGGGATTATCATCGGAATCGGTTTTGTTAGTCTGAATAGAAGTACTGTATTTTGTGGCGTCTTTGCCGTTTACCAATACGCTGTCAACGGCATACTCACCCTCTCTGTACAGAGTAACACCGTTTGACTTGCCGAATTTTACGCTTTTGAAATCTCTGTCAAAATAGCTGTAATATCCGTCCGCAGTGACTTTTAAGTACTCACAGTTTACTTTGTCTCTGTCCTCTTCCTCAATTATAACTCTTCCCTTTTCATCGGTTTGATACGTGGTTCCGGCACTAAATTCAACGGTTGCGTTTGTAACCGAATTGCCCTGACGGTCGGTTACTTCAAGCACAAATGCGCCTGATTCCTCCGGGAACTTTTCATAGAAAGCCTCAAGGAAATACTGGGGTTCGTGAATTGTAACATTAACCTGCGCTCCGAATGAATTAAGGTCATTTACCATATTTCCGATATATCGGTACATATCGCCGGTTTCGGTAAAGTAGTGATAGATGAATTTTTCGCCCGGATTTAAAGTAGTAACCTGATCTTCCATTTCGCTGCGGGTTCCGTCAGCCTGAACATATTCATCATAATATGATTCAATCAGAGGAGTCCACTTAAATGCGTCAAGAGCAAAATCGCCCTCATTTTTAATTACCGTATTATAGAAAACTCTGCCGCCGTAACTTGTCTGTGCAGCCTCAACCTCAACGTTTACGGCTGAAGCGTCATGCACTTCAATTTTGTCTTCAGCAATGAATTTTGCCGAAACAGGTTCGTTGAAATATGAGATAATTCCAAGGTAATCGGCTGAAATTTCATAACTTCCCGGTTTGTCGCCACGCAAAACCCAGTTAATTGTCTTTTGTGTTTGACCCTTTATTTCATCAACATAAACGTTTGCTTTTGACTCAGACGAATTTGTTTCAACAACAGAAAGTCCGTCGGGAACATTTAACTTAATTGTATTATTAAGCAGGCTGAAATCCTCAGAAGCATGGTTAATGATGTGAAGTGAAACGCTGAAAAATTCCTTGAGATACGAAAACTCAACCGGAACATCAATATAAACAATTGTCGGGGTTTCAATAGATTCGTAACTTCCGCCACCGCCGGAAGAACCCGAATAACCCGAACCGCCGAATACATACGGAGTGAGCTTTCGTGTCGTGCCGTTTGAAGACTTTACATAGACAGGCTCGGCAACTGCGTTAACGCCATTCCAGTAAATCTCTGTTTTTATCGGCATTTTTTCATATACTAAAGTAACGTCAATACGAACAACATTTCTGTTCTCGGCAGCGTTAATATCTATGCCGGCAGCAACAATTTCATCAAAAGTCATTTTGTGAATTTCAAATTCACCTGTTACAATCGGCTCATTTACAAGTATCAGTGTAAGCTGCATATCTCCGCCGGTAACAGCAACGTTTTGCTTAACAGGAAGATAATTACTGTTTTTGTATGAAGCGATCACGTGAGTACCGACAGGAAGTTCAAAACTTGCCCTGCCGTATGAGTCGGCATAAGCGTGCTGTTGTCCCTCTTCTCCAAGGTCGGCATAAACATCTGTTCCCGGAAGAACATTTCCCTTATCGTCTTTTACGGTAACATACACATTGCCAACAAGCTCTCTGCCTGTTACTGTAATCACCTTTGTCATTTCTCCGATATTGCCGTCATCATCGGTTACTCTGAGTTTAAGCGTATATTTTCCTTTGTCTGCGTAAATGTGCTTTACCTTGCCTGTGGTGCTTGTTACCGCATCGGTTCCGTCTCCGAAGTCAAAGCTGTAACTTTCGATTTTTCCGTCGTCGGTTGACACAGAACCGTCAAACATATACTCGCTTCCGCATACAACGGTTGACTGACAATCCAACATTGCAACGGGCTTTATTGTACCTGACACGCTCACGACATCGGTGTCGGCAAAGGCGGTATTGCCTGCCTCGTCATGAGATTCTATTCTGTACTGAACATTTTTATCGGCAACGGTTATTTCATCATCTGTGTATGAGTAAGACTTTTTGCCGCTCACAGCCATTACCGAATCATAAAGAACAAATGAAGAATCAGCAGACCTCTTTCTGTAAACATAAAAATATGTAACGTCATCGGCGTCTGTGGACCACTTTGTTGTGAATATATTGTCATCGGTCTTTGACAAAGAAATATCGTTTACCTGAGGAGCGTCCTTATCTATTACATATGTAACAGTTGACTTCTCCGCTTCATTTCCGGCTGAGTCACTTGCGGTAACTTTTACGATAACCTCTGTTCCGCTGCTGATTTCATCAAGCGGAAGCGATACCGTAACAGAACAATTGTTTTTGGTGTTGTTTGTTACCTCTTTAAGCGTTTTATACGGAGAAATAAGCGCATTGGTTCTGTATTCAACCTTTAAATTCTTTACCATTGCATTATCGGCAGCCGCAACAGTAATTGAGTTGTTGTTATTGCCTATTTTGGTGCCCTCGGCAGGAGAAATCGGAAGAATAACAGGAGGCTCGGTATCGTCCTTAACCTTGCACACCACTGCCGCTGATTTTTCGCTTACGTTGCCCGCAAGGTCAACGCTATCTACCTTGTAATAATAGGTTGCGCCGTATTCAACATTTGTATCGTATGTATTTACGGTATTAAGATTATCCTTAACAAGGGTGTAATCCCCGTCTTCCTCATCGCTTCTGTATACTCTGTAATGACTGAAACTGCTGTCACCCGTAATAGCATCCCATGCAATGCATACAAACGAAGATTGATTGTCAGCCTCGGCTGAGTTTGCGGTTACTCCTGTCGGAACAGACGGTGCCGTTCTGTCAACCTCATATTCATAGCAGGTGGCTTCATCATCGGCTGTTTTATTGCCGTAGCTGTCTGTTGCAATTCCTCTTACATACAACGAGCCCTCGTCATATTTTGAAACATCAAGGGTGTAAGAGAATGTACATGAAGACGACTGGGAATCCGAATCAAGATGCGCAACAGTATCCCAATTTTTCTTATCGGCAGAAGTCTGCACATCAAGCGAAACAACCCTGTGGTCATCCGTTGCGGTAAATTGCATTGAAATTGAAGATTTAAAATATCCCGGAGCCGGAGTCATTCTTGTAACCTTTGGAGTAATGGTATCTTTTAATGTTGTAATTGTTATTTCATCTGACTCTGTACCCCTGTTTCCGTATATGTCATAACCGACTACACGGTATGTGTACGAAGTTTCGGGTGTCAATCCGCTGAGATTAAGTCCGAGGGTTGAGTTTACAACAGCTGCCGTACTCCAATTGCCGTCGGAGTCTTTATATTCAACCACAAAATGCGAAATGTCTTTGTCGCTTACATCATCCCACGAAAGTGTTGCGGTAGTACCGTCAATTGCTATACACTTAACATTTTTTATCTTTTCGGGACCTGTATTGTCGCTCAAATATCTGTAAGCCGTTGAATAAGAGCTGTTACCTGCCGCATCATACAACTTAACCTTCACAAAAACATAGCCGTCGGGAATAACGCTTGTGTTAATATTTTGCGATAATATTCCGCCGTTATCCGAATTAAGCATATGCCAGCTCTCAATCGGTGCTTCGGGGTCAACAGAATAATAAAATTCCGCCTTTGTAACGCCCACGTTATCCTGAGCCGATACATTAAAAGTTGTAACTCTGCTTATTACTGAATTTGAGGAGGGTGACATACTGATAAACTGAGGTGCGTCCACGTCGGGCTTCAGAGTTGCCGAAACAACTTCATATGTTTCGCTCTCCTGCTTGTATTTATCCACACCAACAACATAGTAGCTGTAAACTTTTCCGAATTGAACATCTGTATCGGTATATTTTGTATTGTCACGACCGTTTATTTGTGCAATTCGTGTAAAGTCGCCCTCATTTTCAGCCTTTCTGTACACTCTGTAAATTGTAGTGTCATACTCGGTGGAAATCTGCCATGAAACAGATATTGATGTTTCGGATGGTGTTATAACAACATTGCTTATGGCTGCCGGCGGATCTGCTTTTTCGTATGAATAACCGCAGTAATCACATACATAGTGCTTTGTGTTTGCAGCGTCTCCGTCAGAAGTAACAGTGTACTTGTGACCCGTAGCCTTATCCAGGTCAAGCTTTGCTGTTATGCTTTCAAATTCAAAGCCGTAATCTGTTGTTTTCTCATCGCTCACAAGCTTTACACTAAAGCTGTCGCCGTCAACAACACAGCTTTCTCCTGCCAAGCAGCCGCTGAACACACCTGCTTGCTTTCCGGTTTTGTCATAAATATAAATATAATCATGATTAAGCTCAGTACTGCTTTTATCGCTAAACTTAAGCACAAGCTGTTTTGCACCATCATATGAATATTCCCATGTCTTTTCGCTGTTGTTTTCATAATTATGTTCCGACTTAGGATAACTGTCCTCACTTAAAAGTCTTCCGTCATTAATTTCAAAAGACTTTTTGCAGTTAACACACTCATATTTATAATATGCATTTGACGTACAGGTTTCCTTAACATACGTTTCTTCATATTGGTGTTCAACAGTATCAATATATTCCGTTCTTGTCGTACCGCAAGTCGCACAAGTGTAGACGATTGTACCCATTTTTGAACAGGTCGGGTCAGATGTCTTTACCCCGTCATCCCACATGTGACCCTTTGCCGGCTCAATTATTGTATTTTTGGTGCCGCAACCGTTATCACATTCAGCTGTTTGAGTACCGCTGGTTACACAGGTTGCATTTCCGTCGCTTACATATTTTGTAAAAGAATGTCCTATTGCGGCATTGCTCCGTGTATCGGTTGCTCCGCAGCCGTTGTCACACTTTGCGGTTGCCGTTCCCTCAACTGTACAATTACTTCCTTTTTCTGATTCATATTTTGTAAAACTGTGTCCGGTTGCCTGATACGGACCACTCACATAAATACTTTCAAATGAAAAGCCGTAATATGTTACTGAGTGATCGGTTGTCATTCGTATTTTGAAGGAAGAATCATCAATCCGAACAGTTTGTCCGGCAATGTTGCCCGTATAAGTTCCAATCAGATTATTCTTTGAATCGTAGATATACAATTTATCGCATACCGACTCGAGATAGCTTTTATTTGAAAACTTTAAAACATAATGGGATGTTCCCGGGTGACTTACCACCCATGTCTTATCCATATAATTTGAATACTCATGTGCAGATTCCGGATATTCGGAAGAATCCATAAGAACATCTTCGCCGTTGTCGGTATAGATATCTCCGCATACGGAACATTTATATGTTCCCATTCCGTTTTCGGTACAGGTAGGCGCAACGGAAGAAATCAGTTCATAACTGTGTCCTGTTGGATAATACTCATATCTTGCAGTTATGCTTGCAAACGAAAATCCATAACCAACAGCAGAACCATCTGATGTAAGACGAGCTGTAAAGGAATCCCCCGGAACAGTCAGCTTTTGATTTCCGAATGTGCCATTATACCTTGCAACCTGATTTCCCTCAGAATCATATATGTATAGGTAATCATAATTATTTTCAAGCCAACAATCCTCGTAGAACACCAAATCAAGATGGTCTGCTCCCTTTTGGGTGAAATGCCATGTCTGATCCATATTATTTGAATAATTGTGCTCAGATTGAGGATACCGAGATGAATCAATTAAAGTGTCATAACCGGTATCTTTATATGTTTCACCGCAAGTCTCGCAGGTATAGGTCTTTACTCCCTTTTCAGTACACGTTGGTTCTTGATATGAAGTTTCAACATAGTTATGTCCCTTGGCGTTATATTCTATTCTCGCCTTTATCGACGAAAATGAAAATCCGTAGTATACAACTGAGCCGTCTGTTGTAAACCTTACTGAGCAAGTATCACCGGGAACCTTTACGGTCTTGTTGCTTATATTACCGGTCAAATCTGCCACAAGCACACCTTTGCGGTTGTAAAAATACAAGTGATCAAAACCATTTTCTAAAAGAGATTCTTCCGAAAGAGTAAAAAGTATATACTCTGCGCCCTTTTCAGAAAAATCCCACGTTTTACTGAAATTATTAGAATAATTATGGTCCGACTCAAAATACCTTGAACGGTCCAACAATACTTCTTTGCCTGTATCGGTATAAGAATCGCCGCAAATGGTACAGGTAAAAGTATCTACTCCCTTTTCGGTACAGGTCGGTTCTGATGAAGAAGTCAGAACATACTTGTGGGTATGATTGTCCTGAGCTTCTGTTTCGGATGTCTCCCCGGTTGAATCTTCCGATTGAACCGAAGAGTTTACAGCTTCTGCATATGTTGCAAGTGCAGACGAAATGTTTTCTGCGGCATTCACATATGCTGTGTGAAAAACTTCACTCGGCAAAATTGTGAATATGCTGAAAACTATCATAAGCACAAGCACAAAAGAAACTGCTCTTTTTAATGCTCTCCTCATTTTTTTGCTCCTTCTTTTGATTTTAAACGATTAATTAACAAAATCATACCATTTAGCAAACCTCTATTGCACAATAAGCATAATATTTTGCAATAAAGCTCTTTGCAAATTCAGCAATTTGCTAAATAATATAACATGCTATTATATCATTTATACTTTAAATAATATCAGTTTTAAAAAATTATGTCAATATTTTACAAGATTTTTGTAATTAAACATATAACTCAACACATAGTTATCAAATATACTATTAAAATGCCACAAAATAGTATAGTTAAAAACTTTTTTATAATATATACTATAAATATTTATGAATAAATTTTCAGTGTATAATACAATTTGAATTTTTGTACAAATTTTGAACAAAATTAGGAGAATAACAATAATATTTTTTACAGAACTGTTGATTTTTTGAACGATATAGTGTAAAATATATGTTACTGATAAATATTTTTATATTAAATTACAATTTTTGGAGGCTTATTATGGCTAAGATGTATAAAATAAGAACCAAAAACAAAAACGTTTTTCTTCGTGTGGCAAAAGGACATTTTGCAACTATGCACAGCCACACCAACTACTACATTGATGTAACAACACAAAAAACCCGTCTTTCCGAAGCCAAGGCGGTTGCAAAGGAACTTGTATCTACATACAGAGCAAACACAATTGTTGATACCATTCTTTGCCTTGACGGAACAGAGGTAATCGGTGCGTGCATAGCCGAGGAACTTACCGAAGAAAACTATGTTAATATGAACGCACACCAAACAATTTATGTTGTATCACCTGAATTTATCGGCGGAGGTCAGTTGATTTTCCGTGACAATCTTGTTCCAATGATTTCAGGAAAACATGTTCTGATACTTACTGCGTCTGTAACAACAGGAAAAAGCGCACAAGCCGCTATTGAGGCAATAAAGTATTACAACGGCATAATTGTAGGAGTTTCTGCAATTTTCTCAACGGAAAAAAGCTGCGACGGCTACCCCGTAACGTCAATTTTTGACCCGAATGACTTGGAGGATTACGAAAGTTTCAGCCCTCATCATTGTTCACTTTGTGAAGAAGGAAACAAAATTGAGGCCATTGTAAACAGTTACGGATATTCAGCACTGTAACGTGCTAACACGCTTTTGAACCTCTGTAACTGTAAGTAAACCAAAACCAATAAAACATATAACTTAAAAGGGCGGTTTCTCCGCCCTTGTTTTTATAATATCAAAGCAAAAGCCGCAGAATCGGTTATAAAACTGACTCTGCGGCTTTCATTGTTATTTATTTTATTTTTCTGCAATGTTTTTTAAAGACGTGATTGCTTTCTCTGCATCATCAGCCTTAAACACCGCTGTTCCGGCAACGCAAATATCAACGCCGGCTTCGGCTGCCTGAGCAATTGTTGATTCACTGATTCCTCCGTCAACCTCAACAGGCAAAGTGTCAATACCGAGCTTTTGGCACTCGGCTTTTATTTCTTTTACCTTTGGCAGCATATCTGCCATAAAACTTTGACCGCCAAATCCCGGTTCAACCGTCATTACAAGCACCATATCAATTTTTTTAAGATACGGAAAAACAGCACTTGCAGGGGTTTTCGGTTTGATTACAAGACCAACCTTAACATTACGGCTTTTAATTTTATCAATGGTTTTATCAATATCCGAGTCACATTCTACGTGAAATGTAATTAGATCGGCACCTGCATCTGCAAAATCATCGGCATATTTAAGAGGGTCACTAATCATAAGATGAACGTCAAACGGCTTTTTGGTAAACTTTCTGACAGCCTTTATAACAGGAGCTCCAAATGTTATATTCGGCACAAAATGACCGTCCATAACATCAAGATGCATATAATCTGCACCGGCTTTATCCATTCGTTCGATTTCACTGCCCATTTGCGAAAAATCACAGGACAGCAGTGACGGAGCAATTTCCATTTTAAACTTCCTTTCCTATTCCTATGGCTTTTGAATTGCAGGAGCAGCAACTGCGGCAACGCTCCAGAATATTGCAAAAATCAAAACTTCAAGAGAACCCATTACGCTGACACCCGCATAAAGCGACAAAGTTGAAGCAATCAAAATCCCAAGTATGATTGCAACAAGCTGAATTACAATTGCAAGAGAAATATTGTGCTTAATACGTACGCTTCCTGATACGGCACGTGCCAAAGACGATATATTTCCGTGTGTTATTAAATAAGAACGGGAACTCTCTTCTTTTGTACCCTGCGCCTCTTTTAACACATTGCCAAGACCTGTCGGCAGTACCTTTATACTGCGATAAAACAGATTATATAGAGAAGCCACAAGGTCATCCGTAATATTATAATCGGTAGTTCTTATCAAAAAGCTTATGCCGTTTGCTTCGGCACGCTGCATTTCTGTTTTAAGTTGAGAATCGGCATGATAGCGTGTTACTATCATCGCAACAAGTCTGCCGGCACGTGATATATATGTAACCTGTCTGCCCTTTGCGGTGTATTGCTCGTCATAATCGGATGACGGAACATGTACGCTGTATTTCTCCATCAAGGTACGTGAACCGACAAGTATTCTTTCGCTGTTAATCCAACCCACAAGTCCCATACTGTCCTCATAAAGAACGCTTTCAACCTCGGGGAGTTTTTCATTCGCCTCGGTAATAACCGAATCAAATGCATTTGCAATAGGATTTTCAGCCTCTTTAAGTATTGCGATTCCGCACAGCAAAGACTCATCAAGATTATATTCCTCGTATGTTTTTACTCCCTCAAGCTCAATAGAATCCGCAGGGAATAACTCATTTGCGTCAATCATAATAGCCGTGCTGTCGCAAAACTGCTTAATTGAAGGATAGCCGGCAAGCATTGAATCAAATGTCAGCAAGGTTTTACAAAGTCTTCTTATCGGCAGGTTAACCGCAACAAGAGTGGAAATCGGAATTGCAAGCGCTGTAACAAGCGAAAAAGTATTAATTGCATCGACAAACGATACCTTCGCAAAACCATACAAAAGTGTCACTATAATCGCAACAATCGTGGTTATAGGTGCAAGTTTTGATGCAAGGTCCTCGCTGGGGTCAGGCGCATAGGAAATTTTGAGAAAATTTGACGGAAAATCCGTTTTGTGCTGGTAAGCAATCAGCGTCTTTTCAGACGGTGTACCGCTCAGCATCTTATTGGCAACAGCCTCATTATTATAAATTTTTGCGGCATATTTCTGCCCTTTGGCTGAGACAAATCTGAAATTATCCTTAACTCTGAGCACCATAAAGAGCTTGCCTACATTGTTGCAGAAAAACGCAAGCAAAACAATTGTGCAATAATAATTTGTATTAAACGAAGACAAATCACCCAAACAGAAAAACGAAACTATCGTCTGTATAAGTGCCGCCACCCCTCCGACGGCTACGGCTGTGTCCGAATTTCCTTTAAACTTCACAAGCGGAGTTAATCCGCCCAACATTGCCACACGATTTACAAACATTGAAAATCCAATAAGCAAAAGGTTAAACACAGCATATGCAGCAGGAGCAAAAGCCACTGCCGAGCAAATTGCTTCGGGGAAAAACCTTGTCACTACGGTTAAGATTATTGACACGGCTGCCATAGCACCAGATAATACGCTGCGAATAAACAGTTTTTTTATGTTTAAATTCAGCTCAAATCTTATACTCTTTTCATCGTCATCACCCGTGTAGTCGTCAACGGGCTTTTCCTTTTTTTCATTTGGAGTATCACTGTCATCGGATTCATCTTTTGAAAAGAACCCTACAACGGCAGAAAGAATTTTTTCCTGAGTAGAACGTGTATCCTTGTTCTTTTCTTCTTCATCCTCCGGCTGAGGCGTAGGTTCCGGCTTGATTACATGGGCTATAAAAGACGGATTTTTTGAGCGTATATATTCCTGATATTCATGCTCAAGTACCTCTGAAAACCGTCCGGCCTTAACGTTAAGAGTTCCGTTTGGCTCGTCCTGCTTGTAAACGGGAACTTTTGCAACCACCTTTTTCGGAGGCTGACCGTCAGCGTTATTCTTAATACCGAAAAGCTGTTCGTATTTTCCCTTTTCTTCCGACATTTGAGGTTTTTGAATCTTTTCAAACTCCTCATCGTCCATATCTATGTCAATTGAATCAATATCTTCAATTGCAGGCGTTTCTTTAAATTGCTCAACTTCACCGATTACCTCGTTTGCAAACTGCGTACCGTCATCATACTCCGGAGTAAGCGTAACAATTTTATTTTCGTCCTGCACCTCGCTTGGTTTAACCTTGGGGTCAGCGTCCACGGTTTTTTCACTTTGTTCGGAATTAGCTTCCTTTTCTTCCTTTGCTTTCTTTTCAGCCTCGGCAATTGCCTCCTGGGGAGTCTGAACAACCTCCTCACTTCCGTTCATAATCAGTTCGGCTTTCATAGTTGTCGCAGTTTTTTCTCCGACAATTGTATTGGTTGTATCAGCCTTAATTTCTTCCTTATCGTCACTGTCAATATCAAGAGGATTACTGTTTTTCAATCTTGGCTTTTGGTCGGCATTGCTGTAAATGTCTTTCATTTTCGGCTTAGCACGATATTTTTGAGCATTCTTTTTCATCTGCTCCTGATCGGCAAGACTGCGTGACTCGTCAAGGATACTCTGAATTTCAAGTTCCTTTAGCAAATCATCCTTTTTATTATCATCAGACAAGGCTCGCACTTCCTTTCTTATCTGTATTTCAGCGCATTGTATATGAGTATACCTGCGGCAACCGAAGCATTAAGGGAATTAATTTTGCCTTTCATCGGCAAAGAAACAATAACGTCACACTTTTCTCTGACAAGTCGTGATATTCCCTTTCCCTCGTTGCCTATTACAATCGCACAGGCTCCCGAAAAATCACATTCTGTGTAATCGGTTCCGTTCATATCTGCGCCAAAAACCCATACTCCCTTTTCCTTGAGTTCATCAATAAGCTTGGCAATATTCGTAACCCTTGCCACACGCATATATTCAACAGCACCCGCCGATGCCTTGCCCACAGTATAGCTCAAACTTGCGCTCCTGCGCTTTGGCACGATTACACCGTGCGCACCGGCACATTCGGCAGTACGTATTATCGCACCAAGGTTATGGGGGTCTTCAACCTCATTGAGTACAATAATAAACGGAGCCTCGCCGCGGCTTTGGGCATATTCAAAAATTTCTTCAACAGTTGAATATTCCTTAACTGCCGCAAAAGCAATTATGCCCTGATGAGCCGCTCCGCCGCTGATGTAGTCAAGTTTTGTGCGGTCAACTTCTTTAATCGGTATTTTTTTATCCCTTGCCTTAGCAAGAATTCCGACAACAGCGCCGCTTTTTTCGCCGCGCGCCACCAAAATTTTGTCAATCGGGCGGCTGCTTCGTATCGCTTCGCTAACGGGATTTCTGCCTGCAATTATGTCAGGCTTAACATCATTTTCATTTCCTACCATATATAAACCTCGTAATTTTTATAAATGCTGATTGCATTGTAATCGAAATAATACAATGCAATAAATCTTATAATTCAATTAGTTTAAATTTTACATATTCATTCTTATGTTACATTATAACATAAAAATATAAAATAATATATACTTTTACAAAAAATAAATTGTATCAAGCACTATCGCGCCCTCATCAATATTTTCGGGAATAATTCCGTACAAACCTGTGGCTCTGTCCATAAACAAAATGTTTTTTTGCGGGAATGGGGTAAAACTGCAATAAAAAGCACCGAAAAGCAACAAAAGAAAAAGTGCCGGTGCAAACAATCCCTCAAGTTCAATTAGGGAAAAATATAATTTTTCGGATAAAAAAGCAGATAAGCAAACACTTACAAAACAAAATGTAAGCTCGGCAACAAATTGGGGTGTTTTTGAAAACAATGAAAAAACAAGGCATTGTGCTATGTATAAAAAGCCGAGAACGTAAAGTGAAATTATTTTTGATACAACAAATTTTTTAAAACGTGGTTTGATACACATCAATTCAAGGATTGCCCATAGGATATATGTCAAAAGAATGACTTTAAGCCCCTCCCAAATGCTGTCGTTTACCGAACCAAACATAATCCCTATAATTTCATGACCGCAAAGCGAATATAGGTTGTGCAGGAACATAGAAACCACAAGCACAAAGAATATTCCTCCGACTTCTGTTTTTATCATTTTTTTTTGCATATATGTCCACCACACAACAAATTTTTATTTTATTCTAAAAGAATTAAGATTTTGTAATTATTTTTGCGTAAAAGAAAATATACAATCGGTATATTTCTTTTGTTTAAATAAAATGTTGAAAACTATGTTGAAAATGTTAATACCACTGTTGAGACAAGCCTTAACACATTGGAATTTTACGTAATCGTTACCAAAACCATATATTTTTGAGTTTTCCACACTAAAAACAATGTTGAAAACCGATTATAATTTAATAACTGATTGTATAACAGTCGTGTCAATGCAATCATTTCTCTTTTTTCAACATATTTTAATTATTTTTTATTGATAGAATTTTTTACTATTTTGTAACAATTTGTCTTTTAGATTAATAACCAAAAAATATCCTTACTATAATCACGCTTGCAACCAAAGCGGTCATATCTGCCGCAATTGCGGCAACAAGCGTATGACGTATTTTTTTGACCTTAATACATCCAAAATACATTGCAATTGCATAAAATGTAGTTTCGCTCGAACCGGCAAGCACAGAGACTACCCTACCGGCAAAGCTGTCAGGACCGTAATCCTGATAAATTGATGTGAGCAAGGCGGTTGAACCACTGCCTGAGACAGGACGGAGTAGTGCCATGGGCAAAATTTCTGCCGGAAAACCTATTTTCTCCGCAGCCGGAGCAACAAAGGCACTCAGCTGGTCTATTGCTCCGCTTGCTCTGAGTAAATCAACAGCGAAAACCAGCCCCATAATTGTAGGAGCAATTGAATACAGTATTTTGAAACCGTCTTTAGCCCCTTTTAAAAAAGAATCAAAAACCGGAACACGCTTTACCAGTCCAAAAACAACTATTGTGCACGCAAATATCGGCATCACAAATTCCACTAAATCATCTCTTTCTCAAATTCAGCGTACAGGCAATTATAAGAGCAACAAAAAGTGCACAGGCAGAACTTATCCAGACCGGTACAATTATCTCAAACGGTGCAGAACTTCCATATGCCTGTCTCAAACTTGCAAGTGTTGTCGGCAAAAGTTGCAAAGAAGCGGTATTGATTACAACAAAAATCACCATCTCGTTGCTTGCCTCATCGCTTTTGTTATTAAGAGTATGCAATTGCTCCATTGCTTTCAGTCCGAATGGAGTGGCAGTGTTTCCAAGTCCAAGCAAATTTGCGCTGACGTTCATGGTAATGCTTTGAAAAGCTTCTCCGTTTCTGTCAAGCTTTGGAAATAACCGACGAAGTATCGGAGAAAATATTTTTGCCATAAGAGAGGTAAAACCGCTGTCGATTGCAATGTTCATAATTCCCGACCAAAGACACATAATTCCCGCCATCGTCAAAATAAGTTCAATTGATGAGGCTCCGCTGTTAATTAAAGCGTTCGACAAATTCTCGGTATTTCCAAGTAAAACAGAGCAAATTATACTGATAACAACAATAAAACTCCAAATATAATTGAGCATAATAACACCTTTATCGACAAAATATTGCAATTAACTCAGTGAAATTTAAGACAAAATAAATAAAATGTAAAATCTGTGGTAATAATTGACAATATCGTCATTATGTGGTAAAATATAGCTAACAAAGCAAAGTGGGTGGCAATAATGATTTATACAAACTTTAGAGAAATTGACAAAGCCGGAAGAATCGTTATATCAAAAGATATAAGAAATCATTTGAACATCAAAGCAGGTGACGTGCTGCAAATCAACGCCGATGATGAACATATCACAATAAAAAAAGCTGAAAAAAAATGCATTTTCTGTAATTCACTTAACGACCTTCATATGTTTGACAACAAGCACATCTGTGCTGAATGTCTAAGCAAAATTAAGGAGCTTTTATAAGTTACGACCATAATTAAATATATCGTGCTTTTACGTTAAATATGAATGTTTGGTGCATAAAATGAAAATATATATTGCAGATATTAACGATGTTACCATAAACGACCTAAGTCGAATCTCTAATGAACGCGCCAAAAAAGCAAAGAAATACCGATACATCGACGATCAAAAACGTTGTATTGCCGGTGGTTTGCTGATTAAAAAATTTTTAGGCGGCGCAAACCTAACTGTAAACAAATACGGAAAGCCGTCTGCCGAAAACGGAATATGCTTTAACCTTTCTCACAGCGGCAGATACGTTTTGTTTGCAGTTTCCGACAGCGAAGTCGGATGTGATATTGAACAAATAAAAATAACAAAAGCCGAAAAGCTCGGAAAGGTTGTTTTTTGCAAAAGCGAAATGGACGAGATATGTTCTTCGGCGGACAAATCAGGAAAATTCTACGAATTTTGGACAAAAAAAGAAAGTTTTTTGAAATGCATCGGCGAGGGATTTCACAGGAATTCCAAAAGCGTTGACGTAACAAAAGATTTCTTCGATGATAACGGCAAAACGTATTATTTTAAGGTATTTAAGTTTTCAGATTATGATGTTTCGGTTTGTTCAACTAAATACGATTTTCCCGACTCAATTGAGTTTATTGATTTAAAACTGATTTAGTATCACAAACAACAAGCCCTTGGTTTAAAATAAACCAAGGGCTTGTTTACTATGTGTTTTTGTTAACAGAAATATTAGAAAATTAATAATTATGATCAGTCATCCACCCTAAAGGCAAATAAACATCTGCACTTAGGTTATGAATACATTTCAATAATCTTTTCAACGGGCGTTCCTTTATTCATTAAATTAAGCATCGTTCTTGCAGGATTAGTACGTTTATCAATTCGCTCATAAAGCGGAGCAAGCAAAATTTCTTCACCTTTTCCTCTTGATTTAAGTCCGTCAGATGCAGCGTCAACCACATCTCTTGCCAGTCTGTAAAGACCATCAATATCAATAAAGCTCGGCATTTCCGTTTTGATTAGCAGTTTTCTCAGCTCGGTGGTTGTATAGCCGTTTCCGAGCAACACTTTGTCGTTCTGTAAAATTTGTTCTGTTCCGACAAGATTATTTTTATTCCCAAATGAAATGCCGCAACAACCATACTGTCGCTTATCGGCTGACAGCATACACTTCTAAATTCAATTGTACCGAGATAAGTTATGTCTTCAAACTTGAATGTTCTCAAATACTCAATATCATAAACACTCGGCTGAACAAGTATTTTTCTGTATCTTCCGTTTTCATAGTATTCACCGACTATTCCCTCAAGCTTAAGATAATCCGAAAACAATATCGGCGAAAAATTTATATATTCTCCAACTCTCTCCACGCAATAAATGCTTGTGGTTGAAATATAATTAACGATTTCTTCAACGTTCTCAAACTTTTGGTTATACATTCCTATATTGTGAGGGTTTATTCCATGGGTACTGTTTTCCCAAAAAATATCTCGGCAACATATATATTCTTCGTGATCCCCCGTTAATACGGAATTAGAAAACAAAACTGCCTTAATCGGTTCAAGCTCCGAAAAAACATTAAGTATTCTCGGCAACTCATTATAATTTGCGTAAAGCTGAACTTGTGAGGCACTTGAAAACATACCAAACTTTGGATAAGAATGAAAATACATCGGCAAGTTTCCGTACATAGGATATGAACTCAAATGATGGTAAAGCATACGATACCTTCCGTTTGGTATCGGTTCATTTTTGTTATACACCCTGTACGGATTTATGCCCATTCCCATCAAAGTATAATTATACAGCCTAAAAATTTCCTGTAAATAGCGGTAATAGACGTCAAATCTTTTTTGAATTTCAAACAGATTTTCTTCCTTGCCGAAAGACAACTCAAGGTTATTATATGAACAATCGTATGACAGAATGTCAGAATTTTGTTAGCTTTTTGCAGAATAAATATTTCCGTCTTCATCAATACCGACAGGAAGAAAATCAAAATGCTCAATGAATTTTTCAGTTATATGATGAACTATTTCAAAATTCACAGGCTTTTTGTCAAGATTAAGGATCGGCATTTCAATTTCAACACCGATATAATTATTTTGGTTATTGATTGTTGGTTTAATAAATCTGTCAAATAAAAGTTGTTTGACCTCATATGTATTCATAAGTCACCTCTGAAGATTTTTAAATCGGAGCTTACACTCAATCGCAAACAGTGCAATAAAGAACGTTTTTCATCTCCGAACTTCGGCAAAATAGTATAACTTCCGCTGAAAATTTGACGTGTCGCTCGCCGCCTTAGATTTGCACAACGTCTACACCTATGCTATAAATTAGAGAAATTAAGGAATAGGCTCTTGTAAGCGTCTTCGTCCTCTATGTATTCGTTGCCGTGGTTTGTACCCTCTGCCACAAATTCGCCGTCTTTAACCACAAGCAGGGTTGTAAACTTTACATTCTCCCAATTATGACGATTAAGGGGTTGCGTTGAGAAGGTAATTGAGCTGCTGTTTTGATAAAAATGCAATGAATTTTTGCAGTTCGTGTGCACATACATATACTCGCCGTCAAAAAATATAAGATTAAGCTTGTTGCCCTTAGACATATCAACAATTATTGTATCAATGAGACTGAACCTTTCCTCAAATGTAAGATGTCGTTTCAACTTTGTCTGGGCATCGTTTATTTTATCTATTAAATACAGCAGGATACGCTCGCTGTCAGTCTCTCCGTGCTGAATCTCAATATACTTGTTTAGCGGCTTATAATCAAAAATTGTGCCATTGTGAATAAACGTCCACCGTCTCTGATAATTGTCACGCTTTGAGTATGGGTGGCAGTTCTTTCTGTAAATATTACCAACCGTGGCAAAACGTATATGGGCAAGCGCAACGCTTGTCTTAATTGGCAAAGAAAGAAGGTCAGATAAATAATGACTCTTGGTTGCCTGAATTGCTTCTTTTTCTATGCATATTTCATCATCAAACAAATAAGCAAGTCCCCATCCGTGTGGATGCATATTGCTGTGACTGTAAAAGGTTCTTAGGTTTTCGTTGATAATCTGATTGTTGTGGGCACTAAACCCATATAATTCGCACATAGTTTACACCTCGCACCTTGCAGATACCCGAAAACACATAGAAATTCTTACTATTTTCAGGTATCAATTAATTCATTCTGATATTTTTCCGCAAGCTTTAAACCGTTTTTAACATAGTTTTTGCCATACTCTTTCTTTACTATATTAGCATATCGCTTGTCGGGATATTTAATCTTATCAATTTGTTTATCAATAATTTTTAATATTTCATCATCGCCAAAATTCTCATAAAATTTGCGAATTTTACAAAGCTCATCAAGAGCTGTGCTTTTGATTGACCTTTTGTCGCCTAAAAATTCAATTGTCTGTTCATCGTCAAGCCTTGCAGCCATTTTTTCGTTATTTATTGCAGTTATCTGCTCATCGTCACTCAGTGTAATTTTAGGCTGTGACATAAGATATACTATCAAACAATGAACAAATTTTATGTCATCTTCAAGTATTCCTATCGGAGAAAGCGGATTCACATCAAACATTCTAAATTCGATATGGTTCACACCCCTGATATGAAGATTTTCAAGGGTGTTTTCCCCCTGCGGCTTTAATCTTATGGGATAGTAAATCTCAGAAACGGATTTTAGCCTGCCCTCGTCAATATATTTTTGAATACTTTGCACGTATTCCTCTGTGCTTCCGTATTTAAGTGTGGGAACAAAGGTGTTCCAATATCCTGCCTCACTACATCGAGCAGACGAATAATATGTTACAACGGTCTCTCCGATTTTATCTGCATTTATAAAAGAGCAATCAATAACCGGGCTTGCGGCAGTAAGATAGACTATCAGCCACGCATATTGAACCGATTTTTGTGCAAGCTCAAGATATATATCATTTTTAAAAGAACAAAAATCGGATTTTCCGCTTGATTCAAATGCGCTTTCTATCAACTCATTATTAAATGAAAAATTAAAGTGTATTCCTGAATACAACATCTTAAGTCTGCCGTATTTCTCGGCAAGATATTTTCGGTAAACCGATTTATTAGCCCAAGTACCCACAAAATTTGCAATGGGAACATCATTTTCTCCTTTTACATACGGAGGATTTGAAAAGCTCCATAAGAACTCTCTGCCTGATTTTCTTACGGCAAGGTTCTTTTGCACTGTTTTATGAAGCTGTGTAAGCTGGGCACAAACGTCTTTTATATTATCAAACGCATCTGTTACAAACTCAACCTGATTTTCACAAAAATCCCTTTGCAAATGTTCATCATCAAATCCGTGGTCAGTATGTGCAAGAAATCCGTTCTCATCAACCCTCAAACATTCTTTTTCAAGTCCGAAACAGGCAGAAAATATTTTGTCTTTAATTTTATGGTTGTTAAGGTCAAAACTCATAATTACCTCTCAATTAATAGGCTGTAATTCCATATAAACAAAAAACCGAAGAGCATTGCTCTCCGGTATCACAAGACCCAATTTGCTCAGGTATAGTTATCAGAGAGCGTACAAATACGGCACATACACATTGTGCACATGCTGAGATTGCAGTTTTCTGTTACAAGACTGTTTAAGTACGTCATAACAGGCTCTCCTCCTAATTCCTATCTTAATGATAGGTTTTATACCATTGATAATATAACACATAATAAAAACATTGTCAATATATTCTTCTTCATTTGAACATACATTATTCCGAATTTGTACAATGGATTAAATTATTTTAAAATTTCCAAAAAATACTATGTCAAAACCTGAAAATTCACGTTAGTTGACGGAATAAAAAAATTTCTAATTCAAACAATATTAAGGCAATAATTTGCTAATTAAATTGGAACAAGGGAGTTTTTTAGATATGAAAGCAACAGGAATAGTAAGGAGAATCGACGACCTGGGCAGGGTGGTTATTCCAAAAGAAATTCGTCGCACACTGCGAATCAGAGAGGGAGACCCTCTGGAAATTTACACGGCGACCGACGGAGAAGTTATCTTTAAGAAATATTCACCGGTCGGTGAATTGTCGGCGTTTGCAGGTCAATATGCCGACGTTATTGCAAGAATAAGCTCAATGCCGACATTAATCTGTGACAATGACCATGTTATTGCCGCAGCAGGCGTTTCAAAGCGTGAGTTTCTTGAACGCAGGGTCAGCACAATACTTGAAAACTATATGGAAAATCGTAAAAGCTATGCCGCTACTGAGCAAACCCTTAACGATGTTCAGCCGATTGAGGGTATCGAAAACAATGCGGCCGTCATTTATCCGATAATTTCATCCGGCGACGTTATGGGCGCTGTTGTTATGCTGACAGGAGAAAGCATTAAAGTTCCTACCAACACAGAAGTCAAGCTTGCGCAATCGGCAGCCGCTTTCCTTGGAAAACAAATGGAAGAATAACATAAACCTACGTTTACAGATTTTGGCATAAATCCTGTCACAAAACCGCATACAGGGTGATTATTTGCTATGCACTTTGTGCAAAGATACCTGAGAAGCATAAAAAGCCACGTTGTCGAAACAAATATCGGCAACGTGGTTTTATTATAATTTATAGAATTATCCCCAAACTTCTTCTGCAATTTCCTTTACAAGTTTAAGTTTTGCCCATTGTTCATCTTCGGTAAGTTTGTTACCGATTTCACAAGATGCAAATCCGCACTGTGGGCTGAGGGCCAGTCTGTCAAGCGGAACATACTTTGCAGCCTCATGTATTCTTGCGATTACTTCTTCCTTATTTTCAAGTTTTGGAGATTTTGTGGTTATTAATCCCAAAACCACTGTTTTATCATTTGAAACCTTTGCAAGAGGTTCAGATCCGCCTGAACGTTCGTCATCATACTCAAGAAGAAGTGCATTAACATTTTCTTTCGCAAAAACATAGTCAGCAACAGAATCATAAGGTCCGCTTGTGAAGAATGTTGATTGGTAGTTACCGCGGCAAATATGCGATGTAATTACCATATCGTCCTTCTTGTTTTCAAGTGCAAGGTTATTAACCTTGAGCAGTTCGGATTTTACGGTTTCAATATCAACTCCGAGTGCTTCATATCTTTGCTTTGCCGCATCACCTACAACTACACCCCATGTACAATCGTCAAGCTGAAGATTGCGACAACCTGCATCATAGAACTGCTGGATTACATCGCGATAAGCTGCCGCAATGTCATTAATAAGCTCCTCGTTGTTGGAATAAAACTTTCTTGTGCTCTCAATATTGTCAGGAACAATAAACTGCTGGAATGTCTGTGCCGTTGCAGGTATTGTGTATTTGGCAACTGTATTTTCGTCTTCAAACTGCTTTAAGAACTTTAAATACTCCACAAAAGGCTAATTCTCATAAGGATGATTTGAAATCACAAGTGAATTAGCCGATTGGGAGCCAAAAAGTAAACTCTGTGTGTAAAGCATGAGGTTCTTAACGGAAAAATGAAAATCGAATTTATTGTCTTGCTATATTTGTGTTGTATGATATTTAACACCACAATCGGCAGAAGCATTAATTGTCATATTTTCATTATTTAATGGTTTGTTTTTTAGACGGTTCTATAAAACACATTTACATCTATTTTTAGATCTTTTTTACATCAATTGGATTTGTCAAAAAAATTGGAATTAATCTTTTATCTATTACGTAGTTCTTTATTAAAACCAAATCAGATAATATTTGCCAAATTTAAATAAAAGTTTTATAATACTTGTAACCAACATATGATAAAAATTGTCTAAATTAATAGAGGAGATCTATGTTATCTTTATATCATTAATAAGCATACTATCGTGAATCCAAATGAATTGGAGGTGGTCTTTTGCTTGATGATAAGAGTATTATAGATTTATTTCACGAGAGAGATGAAAAAGCTATTTCTGAAACAGAACAAAAGTACGGAAAGCTTTGTTATAAGGTTTCCTTAAATATTTTACATAACGAACAGGACGCGGAAGAATCGGTGTCTGATACTTTGCTCAAACTATGGAACTCTATTCCTCCTGAATATCCGATATGTTTAAAAAATTTCATACTAAAGATTATTCGCAACCTATCTCTAAACAAATATAAAATGAAGCACAGTGCTAAACGTGGACACGGTGAATATGAAGTTGTTCTAGATGAAATTAAAGATACTTTACCGGATACTGTAAATACAAATGATATCCTAATAGATTCTATTCATTTGAGAGATACACTAAATAACTTTCTCAACAACCTTTCAACAGAAAAAAGATCTATATTTATTGGTCGATACTGGTATTTTGAATCCATTAGCGAAATATCAAAAAATCTTGGACTGAGCACAAGTAAAGTTAAAGTGGTACTCTTTCGATGTAGAGTTGAATTAAAAGAGTTATTATTGAAAGAAGGGTTTATTGTATGAATCCGCATATTGTATTACAAGCACTTAGTGAAATAGATAACGAATACATTTCTTGCTATACACCTAATACAGAAATGAAAAAAAGTGTATTTTCGTCCTTTTTTGTCAGATGGGGTGCTATAGTTGCTAGTTTTGCATTAATAGCTATACTAGTAATCTCAATAAATTTTGTAAATTGGCTGAACATACAACAACAAACAGATAATGTCACACAAACTCTTGAAAGAACAGAAACTCTTTATGGCGGAAACGATCCCATAATCAATCTTGAGACCAAAGGTTTTACTGTATATAAAATACAGAAACAAGATTTATCTGATTCAGTAGATGATAATCACTACATTCTAACAGCCGAAATATCTAAGCTTATCGGTATTGAAAATCAAATAAATGCCAACTTGTGGTGTGAAATTAATACTGAGCAAAGTATTAAAACATTTTTGAAGGAAAGCCAAAATGAATATCCTAATGGTAATGTAAAGGTAATTCAAATAAATAATACTAAGATATATTATTCCTTCGCGAATAAAAACTATCGTTCTATATTTAAGAAGGGAAGCAATTTGTATGAGCTAATATTTGATGAATCCGTCTCTATTAGTGATATGATTAGCTTTTTAGAAGAGTTTATTGATTAAATTGCTAATCAACATTTTTACGAATTTGTTTTGTGAAGAAGTTGAGAATTCAGTCTGTAGACAGTTAGTAAGATGAAAATAAAAAGGAGGTACTTGGCAATGAAAAAATTATTAGGTATTCTTATATCACTAACCCTTATTCTGTCCGCGTCCTTTGGGGTAATGGCATCGGTAAAAAACACAGAGTCCGATTTGTATTATTCTGATGACTTTTGCAACGAAGAAGAAGTTTTCAATGCTTGGGGTGGTTTTTCAAAACAAGAAATATTAGATTATGCTGGTATGTATATTGATGACAATAATAATCTTACTTTGATGTTCGTTGAAAACTCCCCATCTCTAAAAAATGCCGAGAAGTTAGCTTGGAACAAATCTGGAGTGTTAAGTGACAATAGCAATAGAAAACAAGCTCTTGTTATTAAATCGGCAAAATATAGCTATAGCACATTAACAAATGTAATGTCAATACTCACAGACAAAGCTTATAGCAATCCAGCGATAAGAAATATATCTGTTGACGTAAGAAACAACATTATCGATATAGGAATAAATGATATTTCTAATGAAAAAAATTTATATGAATTCATTATTCACATTTTGAAAGAAAGGAACATACAATCAGTTGAGCCAAATATTATTTCTTTTCATGAGGAGCCAGATGAAAAAATTGAGCTTCTCGTAAGTGTAAATGGCAATTCTCAAATTAACAAAAAAACGAGTACAACAATAACTTACGCATCCGTTGGTGTAGGTTATTACCGCCCAAGTACTGGTCAAAGAGGATTTATAACTTGTGGTCACGGCTTTAGCAATAATGATACAATTTATTCTGGCAACACAAAAATAGGAACAATTACAAAACGAGTTTATAATGGAACTTGTGATGCTTCATTTGTTCTATTTGATAGTGAAGATAATTATGTCAGTAACACCACATTATATGAACAACTTTCCACAGATGTACCAATAGTTGGTACTACCGTTTCTCAGAGAGGTTCATATTCAGGCACTGTTTCTGGAAAAGTTACATCAAATAATTTTTCCTATACAGGCAACGGATATACTTGGAGTAACTTAATAAAGACTAACAAGGCT
The DNA here is from genome assembly GCA_900101355.1 of Ruminococcus sp. YE282. GTDB lineage: Bacteria > Bacillota > Clostridia > Oscillospirales > Acutalibacteraceae > Ruminococcoides > Ruminococcoides bromii_A. The sequence goes on along the minus strand of FMUV01000021.1, from coordinate 11,800 downwards.
ATGCAAAACGGTGATAGTGGAGGCGGTATGAAATGCGGTGTCATAGACGCTGGCAGAACATCCAAAATAGTTGGTTTTTTACACGGTGGAACAAATACTTATAGCGTATATATAAAAGGTTCTGTTGTAAATAGCGGCTTATACTAAAAGAAAAAGTACTAGGAGGATTTATTATGAAAAAGTTAATAACAATAAGTTCGTTGATTCTTGTTTTTTCAGTATTGTTATCATTTAACGTAAGTGCAAATGCTGAATCAACTGACACAAAAAAGATGGAGTCAATAACAGGAGTCATATTTCCAGATGACGAAGAAGAAAAAGAATATATTTCCAGTCTGACACCAGAAGATTGGTTAAGAATCCAAGAAAAAGAAAACCAAGCTGTATTGTTATCTAGTCAAACGGATACAAAAGCTTCAACTGCTACAAAAATATCTATTCCGGGTACCTTTACAATGTATCAACAAACGGAAAACAATTATTGTGTTCCTGCATGTGTAAAAAGTGTTTTGCAATATGCAAACAGAAGCAGTGCATCACAAGCTTCAATTGCAAGTGATCTTGGCACAACCAGTGGTGGTACAACTGCAACGCAAATAGCACCTTATTTAAATCAAAAGCAAAGCTTTTATTATGCACGCATTTCTAACCCAAGCCAATCCACAATGTGTGATAAACTATATGCAACAATAACTGGCCCCAAGAAACCCTGCTTGATGGGAATCATAAACACAAGTGGTTCTAATTGGCATTACGCAACAAACGGACACTTTTTAGTTGTTAATGCCATCTACAGTGATAAATCCCAAATTCAATTTGCAGATCCGCTCGGTGGAACACACACCAATTGGCCGTATTTTTACTTAAAAACAGCAAATGTATCAAGTAGTGTTTGCAAGGAAATAATATGGTAATATAAGATGAAGTGAGATTGTAATATAAACATATTACAATCTCACTGTAATTAGGTGAGTATGTATGAAAAAATTGTTATTGTTTGGGCTTTCTTTAATGCTAATCATTTTAATGTCAGCTTGCAAATTCACAGATCACACCAACGAAAATCGTTCTGAAAAAACTCAGGCGATTTCCCAAAATATAATTAATTCAAATGAGACTATTTCCATCTATGAAAATAATCAATTTTTGGATCGAATTGAACATTTCGGATATATTTTTCAAACACAAGATGGTTTTGTGTATTCTAAATGGGCAAGCAATGACTCAAATAGAACAACAGTCATGGAATATTACCATTATTATTTTGATGCTTCAGAAAGTGTTAAATTAGGAAATATTGAAAACTGGTCATTTCAAACACATGAATCCGCACTAGTTAATAATCATTTGTATTTCTATATCAGCACTGGTGATTATACATCTGAAGAAAACAGATCTCTATTATTTGTTGACGTGGATTTAGTTCGCGACTGCTTAGTTCAAATCAATTCAGAAAAAGGTGGCTTCCCTTATGATACTATGAAACGTAAAGGTGATTGTGTACTATTGAACAAGGTAGTCACAAACGGTAGTTGTTTGCAAGAATATAATACTGTTACTGGAAAAATAAAACAACTCAAATTTTTTGATTTTGATGATCAAAATGTTGTTGGAGAAGCAGTAAGAAATATTTCTGTCAACGAAGATAAAAAAACAATTTCATTATTGATGTTACGGAATAAAACGAAAGAAGATGCCTCATTAAATATTGATACATATGATTATGATATGAACTTATTAAATTCAATTGACATATCACCCATATTTACAGATAGTAACGAATTAATACAGGGGGTTACATTTTTTGACTATATAAATGATTATCTGTATTATGAAAACTTTAGCATTACTCGCTATTTGGGAGTGGTTAATAATAAAAAAATAGACTCTCCGGGATTTATTGACCAATCATTTGAGCTCTCATACGAAACTGAAAACAACCAAGAACCAAAACTATTCTATCAATATGGAAACGAAAATAATTATTTGTATCTTTTTGATGCCAATGAAGGTAAAATGCTAAAAGCAACATATAAAACTAATAATGATAGATATTATATAATTGGTGTATCACGTAACAAAAATAATCTGTTGGTAACTATGGGCTATAAAGACCCGCAAACAGCTAAAACACTCGAATCCAGACTGTTCCATGTAAAGATGTCAGATTTAAAATTTGAAACTAAAAATACTTTACTTCAATAGAATATTTTACACATACTCGTTAAATTCGATTATATAAAAAGATATTTTGTAGCTACTAAATGATTCAGCAATGAACAATTAGATCATTTTATTGCTATTGCAAAAGGATTAAATAGTTTTCTTTACTACAGCGGTACTATATCATAATAGTATTTTTAAGAGTTTAGTGAATATATAAGTTGATAAAAAATAAGAGCTATATAAGACTAGTGCTATAGCTCTTATTTTTATCCTGCTTCAATTTGTTTACAATAAGGTATACCGCAATGAATAAAATATAAGTTTTTGTATGGCAAGTATATTCTACCTTATCTAAAACCTGAATCCGTGAAACTTGTTTTGAAAAAAGCTGGAAAAGCCGCATAGTATCTACTTTTATCGGCGTTTTCAGTAATAACTTTTTTGCACCATTTGGGTGAAAGCAGCATGATAGGTCAAAATTACTTTTTACCGCATTAACACTGGACTTTGTTGTTATCAAGCAATTTGAATTTCACGGATTCAGGTAAACAAATGTACAATAGAATTTTAAAATTAAATTTGTTAAAAACTTCAATTAAAAAGGAACACCTACATCATTGCGGGTGTTCCTTTATGCACTGTTTGATTCTCATTTTTCCGTTAAGAGCTTCACACATTAGTATCGGGCAGTGCCTCTGAAAACAGGCAGCAAGCGATGCTGCCTACTGCCTGTTTGGAAGAGATATATCATATTCAAGAAATTAACGTATCGTTAATCCTCAAAATCGAGAGATAATTCAAGGTCGTTCAGCGTTACATTATACTCCTGTATCGGTTTGTTTTCTTCCGTGTTCGCGTCATAAAGAACGACCTTTACATTTCGGTTGTTGGGAAAACCGTAGCTTCTGAGCATCATCATTCCGTTACTGCTGCGATCACCGTTTTGAAGCGAGTTTGTCATGGCAATTTCATTGCCGTCCTCATTAAATATTTTTGCTTGGATATCTTTGCCGGCATTCATCATGTCGTTTGGCACATAATACTGCATTTCAATACCGCAGATATAATCACCTACTGCTCCATGTGGGTACTGTACAATGCTCTTGATAAACAGAATGTTATCACCGTTAAGAAGCGCTTCCTCGTTATCGGTATAGGCTCTAATTATACCTCCGTCTATTTTGAACGGTTCGATAATCTTTTTTACAAGTGTGTTATCACTGTATATCTCAAACGACGCCGCTTACTCGAAAGGTCCTTTCACTAATAATACCATGGAAAACGAAGAAACCTATCACTAATCGTTAAAAGTTTTGAAAAAATATCTGGACTCTTATCCTTTCTGTGGTATGTTGTTGTGCTTGGAAGGACGGTGACAACAATGACCACACTCGAAAATCTCTACTATGGCAATATCGCTCCGCACGAATATGAAGTTGCCCGTGACAGCGAATACTATATCACGGCAAAAGATGTAGTTCGTCATGAGCAGGAATTATCGGATACGCTGACGGAGCAGCAAAATGCCATTCTTCAAAAAATCAAAGACAACCACAATGAGCTTATGAACCTCGGGGAATGCGATGCGTTTTGCCGGGGTTTCTCTTTGGCTGTCAGGCTGATGGTTGAAGCTATGAGCAGCGAGAAAACCTAACGCGCCTTGTTTCGCCCCGTGTGGCGCGAAAGAATCGGTGGGTGTTCGTACCCGACCAAGCCGAACAAAGCCAACACAGCCGATTTGTCGCGGCTTGTGGGAGAAAAAACACCGCCTGATAATAATATCGGGCGGTGAGCTCGTTTTGTCACACATTTTCAGGAAACGGTTTCGGGTTGTCAAATCAAAAAGCGGACTTTTTAAAATATTTGACATTTATATATTAGAAGGATAATTTGTCGGTTGGCGGTTTTAATTTGTCCGCGAAAAGAATAACCATGCATTGAAAAATTCCACAATATAATTGAAGCAAATCTCCAGTGCAATCCAGACAGGAGAATTGTAAAAATTGTTTCAATTCCCGTCACCGCTGACAATTGACGCGAGTTTGTAAAATCCGGTATAATAAAAACGAAGAGAAAAAATCAATCATCCCTATAGCTTGACAAATGGCAAGTTATAGGGATTTTTCTATGCCCAAAACCTTAAAAGGAGCTGATGTTTATGATTGTTTGCAAATATGAATACTACTCCCACTTTTTAGTGTGGAAGCGTTGTGTTTCACAAAAAAATCTTACAAGAAAGGCTGTGACAACTATGTCAATTACAAACGCAATAACTCAAGAAAGCCTTGTACAGTATCCATCTCCGTACAAGGTGGTAGATGGCAACCTCTGCATGGAGGTTACCGAAAAGCACAGCACTTATGACAGAAAGCTGAGCAACTTCACGCCGTACATCAAAAGTGAGATGACAATTGATGACGGCGCGACGGAAACAAAGGTTCTGCGGTTGGCAGGTCAACATGCAAACGGCGAGGCTCTTCCCGAGATAGAGGTATCGGGAAAAGACTTCCCTTCCTTCAATTGACTGTTTGAGAAATGGGGCGCCAAATGTATTTTGGAGGTTGGCAAAAACGTTAAGGAACATGTGCGTTACAGCATTCAGTCAACTTCCGAAAATGCAGAGCAACAATTCATTTACCAACAGACAGGCTGGAAGAAAATAGGAAATGCGTGGCATTATCTTTTACCCGGTGACAGCAAGTTTAATGTCAGTTTAAAGGGAAAGCTCGAAAGCTACTGCGGGGAGCAGACTTTTTCAAAATCGGATTTAGAAACGGTATATTCAATGACGAAAACATTGCTCGCTCCGAAAGAGATTATCTATATTCTGTTTGCGTTCACTTTTTTGGCTCCGCTGATTGAGTTTCTCAGGCAAGCGCAATGTATGCCAAAATTCGTTTTGAACATCATTGGCAGAACAGGCACGCGCAAGAGTACACTGGCGGCATTGTTCCTTTGCTTCTTCGGAATATTCAATGCCGGTAATTTGCCAATGTCATTTCGTGACACGTCGAACAGCATTATCCAGAATGCATTTGCTCTGAAAGATGTGCTAACCTGTATTGATGATTTTCACCCTTGCGGCAGAGATGACGAACGAAAGCTGACTTCAACCATGCAAGCACTTGTCCGTGCCTATGGCGACAGAACAGGTCGCGGCAGATTGCGTAAAGATTCTTCTGCAATGGAGTCACGTCCGCCGCTCGGCAACGCAATCGTCACCTCGGAGTTTCCGCCTGATATCGGTGAAAGTGGAACAGCACGGTATTTTCTGTTGGAGCTGAAGGACAGCGACATCAACTTAAATATACTGTCATTGTTTCAGGAACATGCGGAACAGGGAGTTTTTCGCAGAGTAATGTTTGGTTACACTGAATGGATTAGAAAAAAATTTCTACAAGAGGACAAAATTGAAAAAGAGTTTGTGAAAACGCTTAAAGAATCTTTTGCCGCTTATCGAAGTGATTTTATTCAGACAGGAATTTCCTGCCACGGCAGAGTCCCTGAGATGACAGCGGAGTTGAGAATCGGTATGAAAATGCTCTTGTGGTTTTTAGAGGACAACAAGGTTATCGCCGAATCTGCCGCGAAAAACCTTGACAACGAATTAAAACAAATCCTTTACCGCTTGGCACAGCGACAGAGCGAAAATATCAAGAGCGACAAGCCTTCGGTTGTTTTTGTCAAAAAGCTATACGCGCTGATTGAGTCCGGTGCGGTCGCGGTGACGCACAAGGATTTGTCAATTGGCGAAGACCCGTATCCGAGAAACTTTATCGGATTCGAGGACGAGCATTATCTCTATCTCAATAAGGATATCGCTTACCGCCATGTGAAGGTGCTCTGTAATGAGCAAGGCGAAATTTTCAGCCTGACAAGTAAAGCGCTGTTGAAAACACTCGCCGAGGACGGTCTGATAAAAACATCTCAAGGCAGTAACACAGTCTCTGTTCGTTACGCGAGAAAGAATAGTCGCTATATGGCGCTCGACAAATTCAAGGCTGAACAGATAGTGAACAGTACCTGATTTTTTCTGTGGCAACTGTGGCAGAGCCATAAAAACGGCTTGTACGCCGAGAAAAGCCTTTATATTTTTCTGTTGTACAACTGTGGCACTGTTGCAGTTGCGCCGCGCTCTGTAGCAGAAACGGAAGTTTCGAATTTGGCTTATACGCTGGATTTTTCTGTGCTGTTGCAGAAGTTACAGAAAAATACAGTACACCTATTGTAAGAAACAAAATACACATTCACGCGGGTTGAGTACGGCATGAGTTTATTTCCCGCTTTTACTCAGCTGAGGCTGAGGCAAGCAGAGCGTCCGGCTGTCCGCCAAACACAAAATGCCGGGCAGAAGCCCGAACCCACTTTTATATCAACCACGGAGGTAACAATTACGGCAAATAGAAAACGAAATCAAACACTATCAATTCGGTTAACACCGGCAGAAAAGAAAGAGGTTATCACCAAAGCAAAGCAGGCGCAGATGACCTTGACGGACTATCTGATTGAGTGTTCACGCAACACAGAAATCAAGGTAACGGATTTGTCTGATGTGCTTGTGGAGCTGAAACGCATCGGCAACAACATCAACCAAATCGCGCGGAAGGTGAATTCCAAGCGGTTCTTCTTCGGTAATTTCAATTCCGTTATCGAAGGTCAGCGCAAAATCTACGACGCGATTTTCAACTTGCCGGGAGGTGATTAACGATGGCAACGGTCATGTATATCCCCGAACACCGGCAAAACCGTTTTGCCATGCGCGCGGTTATCAACTACTGTATGCAAGAATACAAAACCTTTGACAACAAATCAAAACGGCAATTAATCAGCGGAGTCAACTGCGACGGTGCAAATGCCTTCCAAGAATTCATGGCAACCAAGAAGGTTTACGGCAAAGACAACGGATTCTTCTTCTACCACTACGCACAATCCTTCTCTCCGAAAGAGAAGATTACCCCCGAACAGGCGCACGAAATCGCGCTTGAATTTGCTGAAAAGGCTTGGTCAGGTCATGAGGTTCTGGTCACAACTCATTGCGACAGGGAGCATATTCACAGCCACTTCGTCATCAATTCCGTCGGCTTTGAGTCGGGAAAGAAACTGCGGCAATCGCCGTCTACGCTCAAACATTTGAGAAAACTCAGCGACGAAATCTGTATCGCTCACGGACTTTCTGTGCTGCAACCGTACCGAGGCTGCAAAAATAGTATGTCGTCAAGAGAGTATCGCGCAAGGTTAAGGGGCAATAGTTGGAAGGAAAAGCTGGCAAAAGATATCGACACAGCGATGTCATATAGCGGTAGCAAGGACGACTTGATCCGTAACATGTCCATCCTCGGCTACCACATGACGTGGACAGATAAGAGAAAATATCTCACCTTTCACTGTCCCAACGGCAAAAGCTGCCGTGACATTAAGCTCCACGACGAGAAATATCTCAAGGAAAATATCGAGCGTGAGTTCCTGCAAAGAGAGTATCCTTACGGAGAAAAGCAACCGACAGGCTGGGAAACTTCGCGCGAGCTTTACGAGCAACACATCAGAGAACGTGCCCAATCCAAAGCTGAAACGCAAAGGATAGCAGACAGATACTCCAACGTCGGTAGCGAAATCAACAGCCTTGCCGGAGCCGTTTCCAAAATCATTGACAACGATTCCGAAGACCCCGACGAGCGTAGAAAACGTATTGAAGCGGAAGAAAATGGCTCCGCTCTCGGTACAGTTCTCGGCTTAGGTATCGGCATGATATCCAACACAGTAAATGAAACGCCCAAACAAGAGCTGGATTACGAACAAGAAGAATACAAAACCAGAGAAGAAATCCTCGAGGAAATCTTCGGTGCTGATGATTATGACTACGACGATTATGATGACGGCGAAGATGAAGATGAGTACGAAGGCTTCTCTATGAAACTATAGAAAGGAACAGGGATCATTATTGATTGATGAAATTAGAATCAGCAATGAAAAAGATTATCAGCCGTCTGTAGCGGCGGCAATTAACCGCAGAACCTCGTTCAGTATCAAGGACGGAAAGTTGGTTACACAGCACCAATACTCCATTGACAGGAAAAATTATATCGTCAATTCCATTTTTGATATGGATGGTAAGCAAAGTATCACAGACGGCGTGAAGCACCTGATTGATACTGAATTAGAGAAAGCGTCCTAAAAAATAGCTGGACATTTCATCCGATTGGGGGTATTGTTTTGTTGCGAAAACGCACAGACTCCCAATCGGTTTGACAACAGGAAGGAGCAAATTATTATGTAAAACCAAGATAAAATAACCGCACTATACTGCCGTCTTTCAAAGGATGACCTCAATGTTGGGGACAGCGACAGTATTGTGCATCAAAGAGCAATCCTCGAAAAATACGCTGAAGATAATTGCTTTCCAAACGTTCGCGTGTTCATTGATGACGGTTACTCAGGCGTTAGCTTTGAACGTCCCGGCTTTCAGGAGATGTACAAGCTGATTGAAGCGGGCAAGGTTGGAATCGTTATCACCAAGGATTTATCCCGACTTGGCAGGAATTATATTGAGGTCGGTAATTTTACCGAGTTCGTATTTCCGAGATACGGAGTAAGGTATATTGCTATCAACGATAACTATGACTCACTGTTCAGCGACAACAATGAGCTTGCGCCGTTCAAGAATCTCTTCAACGAATGGTACGCGAGGGATACAAGCAAGAAAATCCGCTCCGTGTTCAAGGCAAAAGCCGAGCGCGGAGAACGGCTGAACGATAGAATCCCTTACGGCTATCGTCCCGACCCTGCGAGCGGAAAGAAGTACAGTCTGCTGGTGAATGAGGAAACCGCCCCCGTCGTGAAGTTGATTTACAATCTCTGCGCCGAGGGTAACGGTCCGAATGCAATTGCCGCTATTCTCAAAGAGAAGGAAATTTACAAGCCTTCTATGTACCGTTATCTACATGACGGCTTTCTTGGCAAAACCGACATCAACGACCCTTATGGCTGGAATGGGAAAACCGTTGGCAATATTCTTGACAACGAGGTGTATCTCGGACACACGGTAATGTGGAAATCATCGGTAGTATCGTTTAAGGATAAGCGTGTGGTCGCACGTCCTAAAGAGGAGCAATACCGCTTTGAAAACACACATGAGCCGATTATCAGCAAGGAAACGTGGGATATTGTCAGAGAGGTACGCGGTGGTAAACGGCGCAAAACCTCTATGGGTGAGGTGAGCAAGTTTAGCGGATTAGTTTACTGTGCCGATTGTGGCTGCAAGCATTATTTTGTAAGAAAACGCGCATGGAAACCTGAAAATTTTGGTTTTATTTGCAGCCGCTATCGCAAACACTTAGGTGAAGAAATATGCACACCTCACAAAATTCGCGAGAGTGTTCTGGACGTGATCGTGCTGGAAGAAATCAATAAGGCGTTATATTACGCCCGCAACAACACAAAAGAATTTGTTGATTATATCAGCAGAAAGAGCTCTTCACAAGCCCGCAGGGAACTCAACGCCAAAACCTCTGAGCTGGCAAAGGCAGAAAAGCGAATCAAGGAGCTGAAATCGCTGTTCAAGCGTCTGTATGAGGACAACGTCCTCGGACGTATCAGCGACGAGCAGTACAGAATGCTGTCGGCAGATTACAACGACGAGCAGAAGGAGTTGGAAAGCAAACTGCCTGAACTCAACAAGGAGATCGCCGCCCTCAACAGCGAGTGTACGAATGTTCAGCATTTCATGGATTTAGCGAAGAAGTATGTCTGCATAACAGAATTGACACCTGAGATATTGCGTACCTTCATCAGCAAGATAGTTGTTCATGAACGCGCGGTCAAACACAGCAAGACCGCTCCACAACAGATTGACATCTACTTCCGCTACATCGGTAACCTTGCCGAACAAAAAAACGAAGAAGTAGCTTAACAGCAGAAAAAGCAGGACGGGCAACCAGATACGACCCGTCCTGCACAGCCAAAACACACAAGGCAAAACATCCTTATCGGAAATAGCCTAAAGGATGAGCTTTTGGCTTGATTTTGCCAATCAAATATGTATCGTCAAGCTTTGCAAGCTCAGCGTCAAATTTAACACCGTTTCCTGTGTCCTCGTGCGCTACGCCCTCAAATTTCCACATAAAGTCAAGGTGCCAAAATGTTCTTCTGAACTCACCGTCGGTTATATCGTGAAATCCCAATTCTTTCTGCTTTGCTAAAAGTTTTGTGATTTCTTCATTCACGATTTTATCGTACTCGTCTTTTGTAATCTCATTATTTTTATACTTTGCTTTTGCGTCCTTTAATCTCTGCGGTCTTAAAAAGCTTCCTACAAAATCATATTTAAAAGGTGTCTTTAATGTGCTCATAATTTATCTCCTCCGAATTTTTCTGAGGATAGTTTAACACATAAAATATCTTTTGAAAAATACTTGTTGCCCACAATTATCCATAGTTTTAAGCTATGGTTGTGTGCCTTTTAAGAGCCTCAATATAGGAATTTGCATACCGACTGAGCATTATGTTTTTCTTTTTAATTAAACCTATATGCATCTTGCAATCCATTACAAGCGGTTTTGCAATAATATCCTCACCGTTCAGCTCTTTGTCAATCACGCCTGAACTTACAGTAAAACCGTTTAACCCGATTGCAAGATTAAAGAGCGTTGCCCTGTCCCTAACCTGAATACTTTTAGGCATATCAAGTACGCTTAAAAATTCTTCGCTAAAATAAAAAGAATTTCTCTCGCCCTGCTCATATACCAAATAAGGATATGGGTTCAGTTCGTCGAGGCTTATAATCTGATTGCTTGACAGGGGATGTTTTTTGCTGATGAAAACGTGTGGCAAAGCCTCAAATATTTCGTCAAACACCAAGTCATTTTTCCTTAGAAGCTTTCGCAATACGTCTTCATTGTGATCAGAAAGATAAAGTATTCCCAGTTCGCTGTTTCCGTTGGCAACATCATATATTATTTCACCCGTTTGTGTTTCACGCAAAATAAAGTTGTATTCTTCCGCATCATACTCATGAACAACATCAACAAACGCATTAACGGCAAAAGAATAGTGCTGACACGAGACGGAAAACTTTGGATTTCTTTTAGCATTCGGACAAAAATGGTATTTCATAATGTCCGCCTGTTCAAGAAGATTGCGTGCAAATGACAAAAGTTCCTCGCCCTCTCTGGTGACGGTAACGCCTTTGTTGGAATGGTTAAAAACCACCACACCCATCTCTTTTTCAAGATTATGAATCGCCGCACTCAGGCTTGGTTGGGATATAAAAAGCTTTTCAGCCGCCTCGGTGATATTTTTACATTCGGCAACAGTCACTATGTATGTTAATTGTTGGAGTGTCATATTGTACCTCAATTATCAATTTAAAAATATTTGAATAAATTATATCACCTGCATTAAACTCATTCAAGTTATTCAATTGATAGCATAGACAGGCAAACAAAGCGTAAATTGCTATTCAAAAGGTTTTTAAGGCAATTAAAATTAATAGATAATATAGGAAACGGTAGGTCTGAATGTTGCTTATCTAAAGAAATAATATTTGGCTCTATAATAAAAGTTGGGGTAAGAACAAAAAGAGCCTACAAAAATAAAAGTAAAAAAGTAGAGCATATTTGTAAAAAAACCTTTAAAATGA
>FMUV01000077.1 GCA_900101355.1 Ruminococcus sp. YE282 | reverse complement strand
TCGAATTGGTGAGTGGTAACTCAATTCTACTACAGAATCGTCTCTATGGACTATTTATTTTATTGTTGCAACCTCATTTTACAATGCGCCAAAATTTAATAATCTACTCCCTCTTGTTTTAGCATATTATCTTCAATTTTATAGTGTTTGGTAATTTCCATATTATCAGCAACCCACAGTGCTAAATCGCCCGAAGAAAGCTCTGCATCATCATCAAAAACTCCGCATACGGAATAGTCATCATCGCGATAGCAATTAATAGCTTTATATGTTTTATCTATAATTATGTAGGAATATTCGACTGCAATAATATTTCCGTTCTTACCACTATATTTACTGAAAGTAAAATCGGTTGCCCATTCTTTGTCCTCCCAAGAATCAGGCATTGTAACATCCGGTGTACTTATTCCGTCAACAAGTATATTAAAGTAATCCCTAATGCTTTCAGGAGTTTCAAATGTAACATCCGGGAAATTGTCCATTACTTTGCCTATATTTATATATTCAATATTATCGCAAATTAAATCTTTAATACCATCATATTTACCATTAAATAAATCATTATAAGCTTGTTTGTATTTGTCATCAATTGGCATTAGCGAAGGAATGATATAGTTATCTATACTTAACTTGTAGGGAGAAATTTTATCGTTGGCATTTGTTTCGTTTGCTTTCGAACTAAAACAGGCAATAGAAACATAATCTTGAGTTAATACTTTCCAGTTTGTTGGCACATCAAGTGAAAAAGTGACATAATCTTCTTGGCTGTTTTCTGTAACTGTTTTAGTTTCTACATCAGGCTTAATAATGGCATTATTCTGCTGACATCCTACAAGTGAAATCAAAAGTACGATGGATATTATTGCTGATAAGATTTTGTTTTTCATTTGTATGCTCCTATTCCTATTATATATTTTAACTGGAAATTATTTGAGATTTTTTGATTTTATGCATTTAATATTACTAGATTGTGATATTTATTATACTTCTTGTATTGCTTTTTGTAAAGTAATAATAAAAATAAATTTCAAACTTAATTAAAGTAATAAAGGTAAGTATATCAGGACTTATGCAAAGTTATGTGGGATATGTTTGTTCTACGAAAGGTGGCATAAGATATGGATATACTTGAAGATTTATATTATGGCAATTCATTCCCCATGAAAAATGTGCAAAGCTTGACGATGAGGTTAAGGAGCTATTGAAACTGCTCAACAGAAATGAAGAAAAGCTTGCGGCAACCCTGACTGAGGCGCAGAAAGAAACCTTTGAAAAATACAAGGATTGCAATCGTGAAATTTCTGAAATCAGTGAGCGAGAGATATTCCTGAACGGCTTTCGGCTGGGTGCAAGGATTATCATTGATGTAGTAAAAAACTAAAAAATCGGATAGGCAATCAATGAAATTTGACTGCCTATCCGATTACTTTTTGCAAATTTTTACGGCAACCCATAAAATTTTGTGTAAATAATAATCCTTCAAGCAATAACAGAATACAGGATTGCGGTTGCAATCAGGCTTTCTGATTTGCCCCGTGTCAACTTTTCATTCCTGTCTGCGGAATGTTATGCATGCCAAAGCGTGAATAACATTTTGCAGACAGGAAATTCTATTCACAGGGGCAAATCAAGCAGGTATTCTGGTCTCAAATATTATTGATAACTGGCTTAAAACTACATCCCAGTTTCGACATCTTTGTGTCCAGCGTTCGACAATTTTTTGAGACGCTAAATACAACATTTTGCGCAGGCT
>FMUV01000048.1 GCA_900101355.1 Ruminococcus sp. YE282 | reverse complement strand
TCGTCTTTTTTGAGTGGCCGTTTCTGTAATTTTTCGACTTATTGCTACACTCATCATTCGACGTTCTTTCGCTTTTCTCGTAGCCGAGCTCATCTGCAAGCTCACATTCCATAACCTCCTGAAGAATGTCCTTGAACATATTTTTCATTGCTGTCATAACTTCATCTGTTGAGGTGAATTTCTGACTTCTTACAAATTCTCTCATCATTTCTGCCGGTACTTTTTCCATTAAAAAAACTTCCTTTCAAGCTTTAATTTTTCTGTTTCCATTATTGCTTGAAAGGAAGTCTATTATTCACTTTTACACAAACTTTTCGGCGGTCTCCACATACAGTCGGAAATATAAAATTCATTTTAAATTTAACTTTTCCGACCTTTCTTCCATAGATTTTTAATATAGTAGCATGTCCTAATTCATGTAATACAATGTTTATTAGTAAAAATAGGATACTTTGTACTATTTTTACTAAATTATTATCTATTTCATAATTTTTACTTACAAAAAATGTTATAAAATCAAAAACATATAAAACCAACGTTAAAAGCACAAAGAAGTACAAAAAATAATCAACAACGCGCATATTCATTTGTTTTAAGCCATAATTTACAAATTTGCTACTATGAAAATATTTATTATTTATTTTGTCTTTAATATAACTTCCATATTTAGGACTAGATATTATCTCATTTGTCTCATCATCTTTATACCAATAATTAATTTTCTTCATAATTTCATTTAATATATTGTTTTGTTATAAAATTAATTTTTTCTCTTACGAATGGTGCAAATTTATTAATATTCTCTTTTGAAAAAAATAACTTACATAGTTCACATGAGCTAACGATTTTATTTGGTAGTACGATATTTAGTTTTGTCCTTGCATACTCAATGAATGGAAACAATCCTTCTGTGCGTAATAGAAATAATAATCCGTTATTTTTTATATTATATAAAGTTTGTTGATAATTGTCTTCTTTGTAATCACCAACAGCTAAAGCGGTTTGAACCACACACTGATTACAGCAAGGATATATTTTTCCATCATATTTAACTACTAAATTTCCCTCATAACTGCAATTTAAGCATGTTTCACCAATATGGTACTTTATATAATCTATTTCTTTTAAATTTTTAACTGCTCCTCCAACCGGCAAAACAGGATATGCCATTATCCCAGCACATAAAACTTCTTCACCCAAATCGTTTATAAGATTTCCAATATTAGTATTCTGCTTTTTTATTATACCAATATTAATTGGTAACCCTACTATTTTACAGGCTTTAAGAATATTTTTAACACAATCTATAAAAATGTATTGTCTATGGAACTCATCATAACTAATACTCAGTCGTTTTAATCCAAATTTTTTTAAAACTTGAAGTTTTTCTATCGTTTCTTATAAATCATGACACCAAAAACAATTTGTTATGGTCGTTGCATTAAACCCCTTTTTAGTTGTATATTCTACTAACTCTAATAATAAATTATAATCCAAAAAAGGTTCTCCCCCTGTAAAGGAAATATTTCTTAAGTATTTATCGCCTACTGCAGAATCTATATATTTTTTAATAAAATTCACCTCTAAACTTTCATTACATTTTGGCGAGGACTCAAAGCAACATATACTGCAATTTGCATTACACTTTCTAAAAAGAGTTATTCCTAAAGTTGTGTATTTCATAATATAACTCATCTCCTTTTTATTTTGTTAAACAAAACGGTATTAACACCTAATAGAATCAGACAATTAAAAAATGGTATAATAATTGAAAGTAAATCACTATATTTTAATAATTGCTCTTTAAAATGATCTAATGTAAAATGAACAATAGTTCTACCACAATATTCAGACAACAAATATGTAGAAATACTGTTGCCATCTGCCGGATTTAATAAACCTAAAGTAAAAATATTTGCAACATTTAATATTATAAATAATCCATAAAATATTAAAACCGCTGAGATACTCTTTTTTACTAAAGTTGCTATTAGAATTGCTAAAAGTATTATGTATACAGTCGATAAATCAATAATAATAATTAATTTAAGTAAATATTGTATATCTGAATTTTTGTATATAAGATTGGCAATTATAAGCAATACGTCTATGAAAGGCAGTACAATGACACATAACAATGTAAACTTACATATTGTTTGTTTTGATAAACTATATCCTTGCTGTAAATAAAAATTAGTAATACCCTTGTCATAATCCTTGACAAAGGTGTGAATAAAAACGAATCCTAACATAAGATAGGTAAATTGGGTATACGCATTAAATACGCTTAACATTCCTATTTCCGGATTAGAATCACCGTAATATATACTGTTAAGTACTATTCCCAGTACACCAATTATAATAGTTAACAGAATTATAAAAAATATAGTATATGAATGTTTCAACCTATTTAATTCTAATAAAAATAGTTTTTTCAAAATCAAACACCACTTCCTAAATATTTCATTATTTTATCAACTGTAAATTCTTGCTTATACTCTTCAAATGCAGACTTTTTCTTATTCATTATAAAAACTCTGCCCCCCAAGGTTTTTACATCTTCAAAGTAATGTGATGTATTAAAAACTGTCACCTTCTCGCTTTGAGAGATTTTTTTTAGGTTATCTATAAGCAATAATCTGTTTTTTATATCTAAACCATTATTTGCCTCATCTAACACTAATATACTCTTTTGAGTAGATAAGGCACATAATATTTCTAACAATCTTCGCTCTCCTGTGCTTAGCAGTAAAATTTTAGAATCTTTCAAATTGAAAATATAATTATATATTTCCGGGAAAAAATTATGAACGTATATAATTTTTTCTTCATCAATAAAATTCAGAATATCAGCAACCAAAACTTCTTTTGGAATATTGATATAATCAGAAATCACAACAATATTATCTTTTATATTATCGCAAATTTTACCTCTTAGCGGTTTTACTTTTCCCATAAGCATTTTGTAAAAAGTTGATTTACCACAACCGTTTTCACCTATAATATTAATAATATCACCATTTTGAAAAGAAAAACAAACATTTTTATATTCCAGAGAACCATCACTAAATCCAAAATTGACATCTATCTCGTACATACGTTCAACTCCTTAAAATAATTTAAACTTTATACTGACACTACCATAATTTCTCGTCATTACTTATCTTTATAGTTATTTCGTAACAAATTTGATAGCTTCTTAAACGAGTTTTGATTATGATTATATGTAAATTTCAAATTCGAATTATATTAGCATTAATTAAATATAATTTAACCTATAAATATTTAAATATTTTACTAAATATGAATTATCTTCCTAAATGGTCATTTTTCTTCCTAAACGGTCAGTTTTTTCTATTAAATGCTATGTTTCATATAATTAACATTAATTTTTTAACATAAAAAAACAGGGGCGGATTACCGTCCCTGAAAGTAAAAATTTTTAATTAATATTCCCAGTTATGCCATACATTCTGGATATCATCATTATCCTCAAACATATCAAGCATTTTCTGCATTTTTGTTGCGCTTTCCTCGTCTTCCAACTTAGTGTAAGTACTTGGAACCATTTCGAGTTCAGCAGAAACAAACTGATAACCGAGCTTTTCAAGATCATCACGCACTGCGCTGAAATCATCAGGCTCAGTGTAAATTGTGAAAACATCTTCATCTGCTTCAAAGTCTGAAGCACCGCATTCAAGAGCGTCACTCATAACGGTATCTTCGTCCTTATCCAGGTCTTCACGTTCAATAACAAGTACACCTTTTTGAGAGAACATAAAGCTAACACAGCCCTGTGTGCCCATATTGCCACCGAATTTGTCGAAATAATGTCTTACTTCACCGGCAGTTCTGTTACGGTTGTCTGTAAGAGCCTCAACAATAACAGCCACACCGTTTGGTCCATAACCTTCATATGTAACTGACTCATAGTTTGTTGAGTCACTGTCGTTAGCAGCCTTTTTGATTATACGCTCAATATTATCATTAGGAACATTTGCTGCCTTAGCTTTAGCAATACAATCACGAAGCTTTGAGTTTACATTTGGGTCAGCGCTGCCGCCTGTTTTTATTGCAACAATCAGCTCTCTGCCGATTTTTGTAAATACCTTTGCTCTCGCTGCATCGTTCTTACCTTTTTTTTGTTTAATTGTACTCCATTTGTTATGTCCTGACATAAAATCATTCCTTTTAATTTAATACATCTTTATAATTATATCACAATAAAATATATTCTGTAAATACATAAATAACACAAATTTTAAAAATCACTTAAAATACATATATATCTGGCATTTTAATGTTCCGTTATAGGTTTTTCTGCGCTTATCGGCTTTTCTGCCGAATATCTTCTCAAAATCGTCATCCGGTGTAATAATCGTATAACTCTTTCCCTTTTCCTGTTTAAACTTCTTCCCCATTACGGCGTACAGTTCCTCAGCCTGGCGTATATCAAGCATACGTTCACCGTATGGCGGATTGGTAATCACAGACTGAAAACTTTTACTAAGCTCAAAATTACGAATATCTCGTTTAGAAAAACTTATTCTGTCGCCCACGCCGGCAATTTTGGCATTGTGTTCTGCAGTTTCAAGAGATAAATCATCTATATCAAAACCCTCAGCATGAAAACTGCAATCGGAACGAATCTGTGCGCGTGCTGCTTCTCTCTCTTGCAAAAAAGAAGGACTCGGAACACATCCCCACTTTTCGCATGAAAAATATCTGTTTAAGCCTGGGGCGATATTTAAGGCTTTTAGTGCAGACTCAATAAGAATTGTGCCGCTTCCGCACATAGGGTCAGTTACAAAATGGTTTTGCCTTACTCTTGAAAGCTCAGCCATTGCAGCTGCAAGTGTTTCTTTTATTGGGGCATCATTGGATTCGGCTCGATAACCGCGTTTGTGAAGGCCTGCACCTGATGTATCTAACATAATACTTGCTCTGTCATTAATAATTAGAAACTGAATTTGATGTATTGGTCCTGTTTCTTCAAACCACGACATTTTATAGTGCTCTGACAGTCTGGACACAACAGCCTTTTTTATTATTTTCTGACAGTCAGGAATGCTCTGAAGCTTTGAATTAAGGCTTCTGCCCTTAACAGGAAACGCATCATTTGTTCCGATAAAATTTTCCCAAGGAATGCTTTTTACACCCTCAAAAAGTGCATCAAAAGTTTGAACTTTAAACTCGGAAAGCAAAATTTGAATCCTCTCAGCATATCGGGAATTAATATTAGCCTTTGCAAGCGTATTAAAATCGCCCTTAAACAATACCCTGCCGTTTTCGGCAACAACATCTTTTATGCCGAGATATTTTAATTCATTTGCACAAATTCCCTCCAGTCCAAAAATACAAGGGGCAGAAAAATTTAGTGTCATACTTCCTCCATACATAAAGTCAGAAAAAGCCTCCCCCATAATGAGGGAGGCTCAGTAAATATTAAATCAGTTTAAATAACAATACAAGGAAACTAACTTACTCGGTTTCTGCCTCAAGCAAACCATAGTTACCGTCAGCACGCTTGTAAACAATATTAACACTGTCAGTTTCGGCATTTATGAACATAAAGAAATTATGGTTTACCATATTCATTTCAAGTATTGCCTCATCAACTGTAATCGGCTTTACGAGCACCTGCTTTTTACGAACAATCTTGTAGTCCTCTTCTGCCTCATCAATATCAGATTGACTGAAGAAATCTTCAATGCTGCCTGATTTAATTTTCTTTTCAAGACGTGTTTTGTTCTTGCGGATTTGACGCATAAGAATGTCAATTACTTTATCAAGAGCGTCATTCATCTCGCTCATTGTACTCTCGGCACGATAAATCATGCTGTTGTCTCGAATTGTGATTTCAACAGTCTGACGATTTTTTTCAAGTGTCACAACAACATTTGCCGAAGCATCAGTTGAAAAAAGTTTGTCAAATTTAGCAAGCTTCTTTTCAACTCTGTCTTTAAAATTGTCTTTGAGAGTAACTTTTCTTGCTGTGTAAGTAATTTTCATAATTTTGCCTCCTTTAAAGGAATTTGCTTTATCTTCTGCCGTTGCCGTTGCCTCTTCGGCTATAGCCACGACTTTCACCGCCTCGTTTGAGGTCCGACATCTTGTCTTCGCTGGTTTGCTTAAACTTTGACATCATATCTTCAAAACTTGTCGGGGCGTTTCTGCGCGAACTTTGCCACTCATAATCTCCGGGTGAAGTTACCGGAGGAGCAGGCTTATATGGTTGTCTGCTGCGCTGAGGTTTTGGCTGACGCTTTTGCTGGTCTTTTGGAAGAGCTTGTTTCATAGAAAGGCTTATCTTGTTGCCGTTAATTGCAAGCACTTTAACCTTTACTGTTTGTCCAACCTTTACGTAATCGCCGATTTCAGTAATGAACGTTGGCGCAACCTCTGAAATGTGAACCATTCCTGTTTTAGAATCAGGCAAGTCAACAAATGCACCAAATTTTGTAATTCCCGAAACCTTTCCCTCTAATATTGTTCCAACTTCTATTGCCATATAATAAAATTACCCCTTAAAAAATTTCTCTATCCTTTTATTCGCCTGAGACATTGATGAAAATGCGTTCTCCGTCGCTCACATAACCAAGCTCATCCTTAGCAATCTTCTCCATATATGCCGAAAGCTCATCATCCTTATAATTTTGAACCTTTTCAAGATATTTGGAGTTGATTTCAACAACGTTAATCTGCTGATTTAAGTCTTTTAACTGTTCCTTTTTCTCAGCAATTTTAACATTTTGATTTATTATAGTAATAACGGAGTAGAACATAAAACCAACAACTGCAAGTAAAAGAATAAGATAACGCAGCTTAAACCGTTTTTTCTCCGGTTTTATTTCTTTTAACTCTGTGTTTTCCAAACTTTGTTCTTTTGGTGATTCTTTTAGTTTTTGAACTTTTTCCTTCATAATCCTTCATAACCTTTTTATTATGTGCCGAGTCATCCGACTTGCTTCTAAATAATCTTAATTCACCATCTTTATTATACAATATCTTGTTAGTAATTTTCAATAGCCATTTAATAAATTTTTTAAAATTTGCAAAAATTATATGAAATAATTTCTTGGTAAACAGTATGACAGGACAATAAAGTTTTGACAGAAATTTACCGATTGTTAATCTGTAAGCTAAGAACCCGAGTGTTACGCCGATAAAAATATAAACTCTTACAAATCCAAGCAAAAATGCAAGTGAAAACAAAAACATTGAAAATGCGGAAACCAGCATAAAAATTATGTCGGTAATAATAACGGCAACTTTTCCAAAATCAAACGATAGCCGTAAAATTTTGAATGCACCGTATAAAGTCCCGAGTACAGAACCGAGCAGTATTGAATATAAAAAAGCAATTGATTGCTGGGCAAAAGTTAATTCCACAAAATCACCCTGTCACTTAAACAATCTTGAAAGTTTTGAGCGCGAATTATCGCTGCCGATATACTGCATAGCACATATTTTACCGTCTATGGTAACATCGCCCGTTTCAAGGTTAAGCTTATCAATATGTAAGTTTTCTCCCTTTATAATCATTGTGCCGCAGCTTGTCTTAACCGAGACTACCTCCTCGTTAAATCCGTTAACGTCCTCCGCACCGGTCATCACAAGTTTGGAACGACTGTCAAGCATAATGGTATGTTTCTTTGTTTTTGGCATTTCACCCATATCAATACCTCCGCATTTTTATTTTACCGAACATCGTCTGTAATCTGTTTGTGCAGCAAGATTTTAAAAGCCAATAGCACAAAATTTACGCAATATTCAGTACATATAATATATACGGTGACTTGGCTTAGAATATTCTAAAAAATAACTCTGCACCGCAATAGATTCGGTGCAGAGTTATCTAAATCAATCCAAGGTTAGACTTCCATTTTAATATTCGTTTTACAGATGCATCTATTTGGCTTTCAGAAATTTCGCCGTCTTTTACGGCTTTCAGCACGGCAGGATACTGCGTCTCTACATCGGAGCAACACAAAATATCATTCCCACATTTTGCTGCGATAACTGCGGCGGCCTCATTGCCGGTATAATCGGTTATTGCATCCATTGCAAGGTCATCGGTCATAATAACGCCATCAAAATTCAAGTCATTTCTTAAAATGCTGTGTACCTTATCCGACAGTGAAGCCGGATATTCGCTGTCCATTGAATTAACAATAATGTGAGCAACAAGAACACAGTCCGCTCCGGCATTGATACCTGCTGTAAAGGGCTTAAAGTCATTTTCTGTAAATTCAGAATAATCTCTGTCATCATATGCTATTCCCGTGTGTGTATCGGTTGCATTACCGTATCCGGGAAAGTGCTTTAATACAGTTCCGATTTTTTTATTCTTACTAATTTTTACAACTCTTTGGACATAATCAGAAGCTTTGTCAGCGTAACCGCTAAAAGATCTATAATACATAAAGGCATTTGGGTCAGAAGTTATGTCACAGTCAGGCGCCATATTTAAGTTAATTCCAAGTGACAAGAGCAAATCTGCCTTTTCCTCGGCATCGCTGTCAATTGCCTGCCATCCGCCACTGAAAAAGGTATCGCTCGGAGATAAGAACGGAGTGCTGCGTAGGTTAGTATTACTGCTTACCCTTACAACCGTGCCCCCCTCTTCATCAACACCAATTAACATTGGAATATTTGAAGCATCCTGATAACTTTTGATATTCTCTGTTATTTCCTCTTTAGTTTTATCCTCAAAATCTCTGCCGAACAAAATATATCCGCCAAGGTGATATTCAGAAATCATATTAACTGCATCGCTATCGGGACATCTTACATAAAACATTTGTCCAACCTTTTTCTCAACAGTCATCTCTGAAATCATTTTATCAATTTTACGATTTGCTGTTTCCTCGGCTGAGAGAGTTGTAGGCTCGACAGAATCAGTTTGTGAAGCCGTGGCTTCTGTTGCGGATTGCCCAGATTCTGACGATGTTTCATCATCTTTTGAGCACGAACATAATATAAAGAGTAATAAAACGGATAAAAAAACAGAAAGTGATTTATTTAATGATTTTTTCATAACCTTAACCGCCCAATTTTATATTTAGCTGAATCTTTTTATTGTAAAGTAAGCTAATTATAATTGTACAATTCACATTTACAATTTGTCAATAAAAAAGCTCCCATAAAGGGAGCAAAAACAAAATTATTTTAAAATCAGTTGAATTACGCTGTTACGGTCAATTTGGAGAACAAACGAAACCTCATCGCAAACCATTTTTTCTGCCTCTTTAAGTATTCTCTCATCCGAAATATGAAGTCTTTTGCCATGAGAATACTGCTGTACTTCATGAATATGTATAAGTCTGATAAGTTTAACAAGCTCTAAAAAATCCGCACTTGCGATTATTCCCTTAAAATTTTCAGCTCGTTCGAATTTATTATTGTTCCATTCATCACATTCGGGAAGATTTTCAAGTACATTCTTAATCTCATCTTCGGTAAGTACATAACGAATTTTACTTACAAGCTGTTCGTTATGTGTTGGGACAAAAAGCGTGGACGTATTAGAACACAAAGGCTTTAACACATAATATTCCAAGCTAATCTTGCCAACCTTTTTTGTTGTTATATCAGTTATATTGCATACACCATTCGTTCCATAAAGGACAGTTTGTCCAATACTGTACATTTCATTACCTCTTTTATCGTTATTCAATCTATTGATTATATTATAACACAAATCGGTATTTTTCGACATAGGCAAATTAACTAAATCTTTTTATTTTTTCTGTTTAAAAAAATCCAATGACAAACTGATATGCAAACAAAAAAACAAGCATGTTTATTTTATAATAATCTGACACATTTTCATTGTATCAATAGCAGAATTATGTGTTTTGGGTGTAACTCCGGCACAACAATGTGAGTCAACAGAGATTTCATTCTCATAAAATGCTGCTTTTAATATCAAAGCATTTGAAACAACACAAATATCGGTACACAGCCCAATAAGTTCTATGGTAAAATCTTCATTACAAGCAGCTTTTTGTATAAGGTTAGGAAGCTTGGTTGAACCGAATGTTAACTTTTCAACCGTCACATAGTTTTTACCATTAAGTGCATCAATAATTTTTTTGTTAAGATTCCAACCGTCGGTCCCTTTTATACAGTGTTTAATAGGTAAGTTCTTCCCCTCTAAAGTTTGCAGATAATTGTCATAATGTGTATCAAGCGTCACAAATATCTCACCGTCAAAAGTCTTGATTTTTTTATCAACATTATCAACTATTGAAACAGCCTCACTTGTGCCAAGCGCGCCATCAATAAAATCATTTTGCATATCTACAACAACTAAAAACTTTTTCATATCTTGCCAATCCTCTTAATCCGTAACTTTTTTGATAAATTGATATATTGTTCAAATAAATTAAATCTGAATTTAAACTTTAAATATGCATTCGATATTAATATCGGAACAATAAAAAATACTACTTTAGATCAATATAATAGCATAAACACTTAGATTCACTAAATCAATTAAAATATATTATATATTAAAACACAATTGGATTATTGAAAATAATAAAAGTAAATAGTATAATTTAAGTAATATTTTTAATAAATTAAACCTAACCATTAAATAGTAACCTGGAAGTGAGTGATAAATTTGATAAATAAAAACAACAAATTTATAAAAGAAATACAGTATTCTATTGTGTTGATAATCATATACTTTATATTAGTTATACTCGCTAATATACTATCCGACAGAATAATAAAAATACCTAATAGTATAAATGCATTAGTAGAAATAATTTTTCCCATAATTGTTATAACATTGTTAAAAAGGAAAAAATTACTTTCTTATTATGGTATAAATAGTTTGAAAAAACTTGAATTTAAAAATTTACTTTATTTTATTCCTATGATTATAATTTCGTTAGTTAATTTAGGATTTGGTATATACATAAATTATTCGTGTCTACAAATACTATTAATTTCCATAGCAATGTTAGGTGTAGGTTTTTCTGAAGAAATATTATTTCGTGGATTTTTAATGAAAGCAATAATGAATAAAAATCCTAAAGTTGCTATTTTATTACCAAGCATAATTTTTGGAATAATTCATATTACAAATTTATTTAGTGGTTCAAATATAGTGATGACCACATTACAAGTTATTTATGCAACTTTTTTTGCTTTAATGTGTTCAATGTTTTTTTATAAAACGAATAATATTATACCTTGTATGATATGCCATAGTATAACAAATATAACATATACTTTTTTACCAAATAATTTATCAATAGAATATCAATGCATAGGATGTATCTCAATGATAATTTCATCTGTATTTTATACATGGTATTTATATAAAACTAAAAAAATCTTGGTAAAAATTGTTTAACAAATAACAATTCATTAAGTAGTTCAAAAACGGTTTGTATTTTTGACTAATATAATATATAAAGCAATTCGAATAATAATGACTTAGAATTGTCTTTTTATTTTTAAAAGACTTCCCACTTAATTGCTTTAATCTGAATTAATATCAGCACAATAAAAAATACCACTCTAAATTAATAGAGTGGTATGGAGCGGATGATGGGAATCGAACCACTTCCAAATATATTCTTTAAATTTAGTCAAAAAGTATATTGGAGTGTCTTGTGTCACACTTTATGTCAAAAAATAATGTCGATTTTTTAATAAATAATAATTTTTATTTACAAGTTTGTGATATAATTTAAAATATATTACAAAAAGGAAGTGCTTACATTGTATTCTGCTCACAAGCTCCCTTCCGGCAATTATCGTGTAAGGGTTTTAAATTATGTAGACATCAATAACAAAAGACATTTCAAAAGCTTCACAGCTCCAACTCCACAGGAAGCTGAAGATAAAGCCAAAGAATTTGAAATTAATAACGAAAAGAAAATCAATAATAATCCATATAGCGAGCTTACACTCAAAGAAGCATATCAACGCTATATTAATTGCAAATCATCTATACTTTCGCCATCAACAATAGTTGGTTACAAAAGATACTTAAAAAATTATTTTCAGGATATTATGCCTTTACCTCTTAAATGCTTAAATCAGGAAATAATACAAATTGCAGTTAATGAAATGTCGGCGAACCACTCCCCTAAATTGGTAAGAAACGCATACAGTTTATTATCTTCAGTTTTGTCGATGTATTATCCATCACTTAAACCTAATATAAGATTACCACAGAAAATATCACCTGAATATGTAATTCCTACAACAGCTGACATTAAACGCTACTAAAAAATGCTAATGATTTTATCAGAATACCTATTATGTTAGCGGCTTTTGGCTCATTAAGACGTTCAGAGGTATGTGCACTAACTCGCAAGGATGTTACCGATGAAGGAGTAATCGTTAATAAAGCTGCTGTTTATGATGAAAATCATAACGTTGTAATTAAATCGCCAAAAACCAAAGCAGGACGTAGATTTGTCCCCATGTCAACTCAAATGCTCGAAGAAATTAAGAATTGGAAACATTTTAACTGTACTCCGGCTATGATTGATTCTTCATTCAACAAACTTGTAAAGAATTCTAATGTTCCGAAATTTAGTTTTCATAAATTAAGGCACTACTTTGCGTCAGAGTTGCACGCACAAGGTCTGCCGGACAAAGAAATCGCACGAATCGGAGGTTGGGAAACATTGGACACGCTACATAATTTTTATCAACACTCAATGAGGGACAAGCAGAAAGAGTTTGATGATAAAGTAGTTAAGATATTCAGCGACAATCTAAATATAGAATAATTAGGAAAATACCGATTGCACTTGCAGTCGGTTATTTTATTATAATAACCCTGTTGGGATAGAAAGGAAGAGATATTTTTGAAACAAATAAAAGAAAAAGTGGTCATCTTTGCATTAGTAATTTACGAGGTTATTGCCTTTGCAGTATCCGTTTCTATAATAATAAATAACCGAGTATTTGGTAATATATATAATATTTTAACGATAGGTATTATGCTATTGGCAATAACCTTTGGAATTGTGGCATTCATATCTCTAATTAAGTATTACAAATTCACAAAAAAGTGGGATAACGATAGAATTACACAAGTAATAATATTGGTACTTGCGTGTATTATTGCAACACTAACTATATTAAGCTGGTTTGTCATTATTAAGTACAAATTAATTTAATTGCATTCAATTGAACCGATTGCAGTAGCAGTCGGTTTTAATATTATAAAGTGGACAAATTGTCCACAAAATGAAAGGATTAGATTATATGGAAAAGAACAAAAACACAAAAATCATCGCAATCGCAAACGAAAAAGGCGGCGTTGCTAAAACCACATCGGCAATAAATATTGCCGCAGGTCTGTCGGACAGAGGAAAGAATGTACTTCTCGTTGATATGGACAGCCAAGCTCACTTGAGTGACTGGCTTGATTTCTCGTTTGACGGAAAACCTACTATCAGCGAGTACATATATCAGACGGTTGCAAAATTCAAAACAAACCCGGAAGATTATATCAGGCACAACGGCAAATTAAATCTTGATTTTATTCCTGCAACACAAATGCTTGCCGGCGTTGTAACAACGCTCGGAGTTGATTCAGAGAGTGCAACTGTTCTGAACCGTATGTTCTCTGTTGATTTTTTCAATAAGTATGATTTCATAATTATTGACTGCGGTCCGACGCTTGATTTAAGAGTAACAAATGCTATAATCTGTGCAGATATTCTGCTAATTCCGGTTCAGGCTGACCCTCTTGCTTACAAAGGAACGGATAATATGCTCAAAACTTATCTGCGAATTAAGTCTACTGCAAGCATTGATAGTGATGTTATTATCCTGCCAACGATGTATCATAACACAAACATTGGCAATGAGATATTGGCTGCGCTTACTTCAAGCTACGGCAAGCTTGTTTTATCTCCTATTCCCTATCGCACAACCGCAGTAAACAGTTCAGCTCAAAAGAGCATATTAATTAAACGCAAAAGTGATGAAGTAGGCAAAGCTTATATGCAAGTTGTAGATTACCTGATTGGCGGTGACAAAAATGAGTAAATTCAACATTCCGGTACAGAACATACCTTCGGTAGAAACTGCATATGCAAATGTATTTGGCAAAGATACGGACAATCAGATTTTCGACATTCCAAATGAAAAAATCGTTGAAAACAACAATCAAAATTTCAAAATTCACGATGATACGATAGAACAACTTGCTGAGGAAATCGCAAGAGACGGACAATTAAGTCCGTGCATAGTTACTCCTATTACTGATGGGAAATATGAACTTATTGACGGCAGACACCGTCGTAGGGCGGTAATCCTTGCAGGTTTGCCAACAACCAAATGTATCATTAAACACGATCTCGACGATACTGCTAAGGCAACAATTCGGTTAACGACAAATTTAATTCGCAACAACAATTATTTACCAAGTGAACTTGCATTTGCATATAAAGAGCTTGCCGAGCTTAGAAATAACGATATGTCTAAAATATCGAGTGAAACCAATCAGAGCAAGAAAAAAATATACAGATATATCAGACTGACTAAGCTTATTAAGCCCTTGCTCGACAGAGTTGACAATGGCAATATTCCGATAATAGCAGCTGTTGAGTTGTCATATCTTACGCAAGAACAGCAAAACAGATTGTTTTCTTTTCTGCTCAATCATTCAGAATGTAAGATTACTACTCAGCTTGCAAGAGAAATTAAAGAATCCCCCGATAATTTATACGAGATATTTTTTGCCGAAGATGATGAAGAAAATTTTGAAACTGATGTGGACAATTTGTCCACCAAGGAAACCGACACCCAAAGGCAAGTGGACAATTTGTCCACCAACGAGTCAGAGGGGATACAATTATCAAGCGGTTGCTACGAATATTTATCAAGCGATGAGCGTTCAATTATTGCAGAATTTATCATTGAGAAAACAAAAGCTGATTATTATATTCTTCGTTACGCATATAACTCACAAGAGATAATCAAACTGTTTGACGATTATCACAAGTCGTATTCATCGGGTGTTTCACGTTCGTTTACTTATGAATGGCATTGTCGCTCGGCAAGCAAGGCATTAAAGCTTGTTTTTGGCGGCAAAACATACCTGATACCGTACAAAGTTGTCGAAGAAATCACAAGACTATATATCAGAGAGTATTCTATTGATAAAATCAAAACAATAATAGGGGACAAAAAATGAAAGTAACTTCAGTAAAAATTAGATATATTCAAAATAGTCACATATTCTGCATTGCCTCAGTTACACTTGATAATCAACTAATTATTAATGACATAAAGATTTATCGTGATAATGAGGAATATGTAATTCGGTTACCAAACTCAAGGCATGCAGAAAGAAATAATCAATATAGTATTGTTCCAAATAAAGAATTATTTAATTCTTTATATTTTTCAATAATAAATAAAATCATCAATTAAGAGGAGATTGTAAATGAATAAAAGTAAATTTATAGCAATTATAGCATCAGTAATTATTGCAACAGCAATCATAACTTCAATCGCTTCATCAATGATAACAGCTTCAATTGTGACAAATAAAATTGAAAACGACTATGATTCAAGCACACCGGCAACTAACACAAGTATTGAAAATGAAAGCAGTATTAATACAATCAGTTCGACAAATAAAAAAGAAACTTCAACAGCAAGTCAGTACAATTCAACCGATAGTACTCCTACCCAATCAATTGAACGTGCAACTGATGAAGATGGTAATTATTATGATCCAATTTATAACTCCGAAACGGATAAGAATGGTAATCAAGTAATTCCAATTTATAGATAAGTATGAAAAAGGCAATTAAAATCGTATCTTTTGTACTCATTATATGCGGATTGTCTATTATTATATTTATAATGTTATCAACTATTATCTATAAAGGAACTGTTTCATCTCAAATTAATGAGTTTAAGCAATTAAGAGACAGTGTATTAAATGATAAAAATAATAATGGAAATTATTATTCTGACGATAACGACAACAGAAAAAAAACAACAAACAATAATGCAGTGTCATATAAAATTGATTTAGATAAACTCTATACCGACAGCATTAATTATAATAAAAACTTGGTTGCCCATCAAAGAGAGCTTTTAAAAGATACATCTTATGAAGTACCCGCCCTAAACCTTAAAAACTATGGCATTGAAAATAATATTTATGGCTATTTATCTGCACCTACAATAAATATGGAATTGGCAATATATCTTGGAGCAAGTGAACAAAATATGAGCTATGGTGCAACTCATATGACGTATACATCTCTTCCACTTGGAGGAGAAAGTACGAATTGTGTAATCTCTGCACACTCAGGCTATATAGGGAGATTGTTTTTTGATAATATTGTTTATCTTTCTGTTGGTGATCAAGTTTCAGTTACAAATTATTGGAGTACATTAACATACGAAGTGAAAGATTTAAAAATACTAAAAGATTATCAATCCGGTGATTGCTATATAAAAAGTGGAAAGGATATGTTAACTCTTATTACTTGTATTTCAGACAACAAAGGCGGATTCAACAGATATTATGTTATTTGCGAACGTTATAAATAACAAAAACAAAAGGACAAGATTATGTATGAACTGCTCCAAATTGTACGGACAGTACAAAAACAGACCAAATG
>FMUV01000049.1 GCA_900101355.1 Ruminococcus sp. YE282 | reverse complement strand
TTCAAATCCATTACCGATTTCAGCTGATTGCAGCCGAAAACATATTGAATGACCGTCGCTTCGTTCATACAATAGGCGACCAAGATATGACCGCCCGTCTTTGTGATCCTGACCACTTCTTTCAGTGCGGTGATTTTATCCTCATCGGAATACAGATGATACATCGGTCCAAGTAGGAGCGTAATATCATAGGTGTTATCCTCCAGCATATTCAAGTCAAGCGCATTGCCGAGATATGTTTTGATGTTCTCGTTGCCATCAAGCTTGCTTTTAAGAATGTCAAGATTATGTTGTACCAATTCCACTGCAGTAACATCATAGCCTTCTTTGGCGAGTGTGACGCTGTATCTGCCTGTGCCCGCGCCGATCTCCGCTATTTTGCAATCAGCGTTCAACAGCGGATCTAAATATCTGCGTGTAGTAAGATATTCTACTCTGCCGAGACGGTTGTTTTCAAGCCGTCCATCCTCGTCGTATTCGTTGTAAAAGTTTTCTAAGAATTTATTATCAACTTTCATATATGTTTCCTCATAATTTCATAAATCATAAACGCTCCGTCGCCAATGTCATACTTGATGTGTTTAACGGTTTTATAACCTCTGTTCTCATAAAAAATACAAGCAGGTAAGGAAGCGTCAAGTTCGCAGTATTCGTAGCTTTTAAAGATTTCTTTTTCCAGTTCGTCCATAATCATACTGCCGAAGCCCTGCCCTTGATACTCGGGCAAAACATAAACCCTTGTAATATGATTATCGGTGTGACTGCCTGTTCCGATGATTTCGCCGTCAAAAATTAAAACACCGTTTCTGCCTTGCTCAATATCCTTTTTGATGTTGTCAATGCTATGAAGCTTTCCGAAAAAGTCAACTACCGCCTGCGAATAGTAATCGGGATAGATTACTTCTTTAGTGTGCTGAACGATATAGCATACTCTATCCGCTTCATTAATACTAGCTATTCGGTATTTTAAATTCATAGTATCACCATCATTATTCTTAATTTGGTATAATTGCTGCTAAAACCTTTTGAACGGCTTGCGAGATTACTTGTCCATCCCATCCTAAATTCCAACCTTTTTCATTTAGCGTATCGGAAATAATGTATATAGCTGTTGCGGAACGGTCACGATATTTTGCTATTGTAAAAAGCCCTACGCCTTCCATCTCAACGCATAACGCGTTTTTCTTTCGAAAATTATCAATCTGTTCCCAAGTTTCTCGGTATCCTGCATCCGTAGTCCAATGCTTGCCTCTGTGAAAGATAACTGAGTTTTCAATAAGCAAATTACTAATCCTATCGGTCAATGTATTTGCGGATTCAATAAAATCGCAATTATAACCATACAACCTTGGTACCGCAGTATCGTTATAAGCACCATCTGTCAAAACAATATTGCCGACATTCATATCGGGTGACAAGGCACCTGCATAACCGATATGTATCAGTTCCTTTACACCGCAGGCAATCAAATCCTCTGCTTGAGTGGCAATAGCGGGAGAACACATATTTGCTTTCACAAATCCGATATGATGATTGTTGTTAAAAATATAGATTCCTCCACCGACAGGATATTGAAGCTGTCCGCAATTCATTGACTTCATAATATCAAAAATATCGTCTGCAAGCAGATAAACTCTTTCGGGTACTATGATTGTATCTAAATCAAAACCAGCATTTTTCAATTCCATTCGTACTAATTGCTTAGGATTAGTTATTACTTTATTTCTATCCATATTTTTCACCTATTGCTTTTTTCGTTATATCTAAATTTTACCACGAAATCAAAAATATAGCAATAGAAAACGCCGCCAAGCAGGAGAAAGTCCCACTTGGCGGCAGCGATTTATTATTCTATATTAGAAATTTACTCCCACTCCTCAAAAGGTACCGAAGCTTAACCATTATTGTTTCGAATATATGCTTTGTTGTAAATAGAATATCCATTTTGCTCTGACCTTTACTCGATCATCAGTTCCCTATTATCATATTGTTTGCGCATCGATGATGAAACAAAGTGACATATTTAAGAATATGTATATGGCAGCTTGTTCTTTATTATGTATTATAGTGCATATAGGGAAGTAGTTGAGGGAAAATGATATCTATTTTAAGTTTTTAAAAGCAATTATCATTTCATCTACTGAATGATAGCGATTAGTTTTGTCTGATGAAACACCTTTCTGGAAAAAACTTTTTAAGCTTTCGTCAGTATCCGACCTCATCATTGCACTTCCTGTCATAATAAACAGAACAATCTTGGTCAATGCAAATGTTTCATCTTCAATAGAATAGTTTGCATATCCTTCGGAATAAAGCGCAGGATCGTTAAAAGCCCCTTTTACAGTTGAATATAAACTTGTAAGTGTACTATTTGGAACCTTGACCAAGCCAAAATCAGCAATTTTTATTATATTAACGTCATCGTATTTCTTAATCAGAATGTTACTCGGGCTAATATCCCTATGTAATAATCCTTTTGTATGAATATATTGAAATGCTCTTAATACTTGATTGACAATTTTATGCGTTCTATCTTATTTGGCTTTGGACTAGTATTAAGTATATAATCCCCTAATGTGCAATCCATATATTCCATAACATATTCGTACTTTGTTTCATTGTAGTGGTACACTTCAACTATATATGGTGAAGAAAGCTGAGCCATTTGATAGTATTCTTGCCTAAAACGTTCCAATTCTTTTCCGCTAAGATTATTCTTAGCTCGCTTCAATACATATTTTCTATTATAGAATGGATCGGTATAAGAATAAACCGTTGCGTAAGAGCGATGACCAATCTGTTCTAAGTCAACATACTTCTGTTCAATAGGCGAAGTACAGATATTTACTAAATCCTTCTTTATGAAAATTGGTTCAGTATAGTAGAGTTCTATCTTATCCATACCTTGAGGAATAACACTACCACCACTCGACTCCAAGAACTTTTCTGATTTATTAATTATCTCTTTGTAGTATGAATCAATCGAAAACGCGTCGTTTGTTTTAGCAAGCACTCTTTCAAGTCCATTAATAACATCAATAGCAAGTATTAGTTCTCTGCTTTTATCAGCCCAATAATGAGCCGTATGTTCATTTGTGGGCAACCGACTATTCATAGCTCGAAAGTTTTCAATTAACATACTATGTATTGTAGAGAATATTTCTTGTAACTTTCGATTTGAGAATCCTCCGTAGAGATCGATATATTCAATAGAAATACGAAACCCTAAATCCCGGTACTTTGTCTCAATAAAATTTTCAACTGTTACCATATACATCACCTCTCATTATGGTTATAGGTCGATTTTTCAAACAGCTCTCTCAATGTTCTTATACTCCAGTATCGAATCGATCCAAGGGTCTTATGATCGGATTAATGATTGAATTAGTAATTGGTGCGCAAATGATTTCACTTC
The DNA here is from genome assembly GCA_900101355.1 of Ruminococcus sp. YE282. Classification (GTDB taxonomy): domain Bacteria; phylum Bacillota; class Clostridia; order Oscillospirales; family Acutalibacteraceae; genus Ruminococcoides; species Ruminococcoides bromii_A. The sequence continues at coordinate 12,903 of FMUV01000049.1, read as the reverse complement.
TTTATCTGCCCTCTTGAGAGCAAAATTTGCTTGATAGGGTAATTGCATTCCTTTGTGAGTTGAGGCGTTACAAGACAATTACCTGAATTTTTCCAAACGATAATTCTGTTCCTCATCAGGACGGTCATCTCCGTTTTTATAATCATATCCTAACTTTCTATAGAAATTAACCGCCGTGATTGACGCTGCTACCTCAATGCGATTTGCTCTGAGAAAATACTCGTCAAGTTCAAGTGTTTCAACGATTTTTCTGCCTATACCTTTGCCTTGATATTCAGGTAAAACAAAAATATTGAACAGACTGCTCTCGGTTTCGCTGCCCCAATAAGGACCGATTGCGCCGCAACCGATAATTGTATCTTTTTCCTCAACAACATAAAAATGAGTCCAACCGGCGCGCTCTAAGATAAGCGATGGCTGCACTCGTTTTTCGAGAGCGTTGATCCATTCTTCGGAATAATCCTTACTGTTTGTTATTCTTTCTGTTCGGATAATCATCTGTGAAACTTTTTCTGCGTCGTTTTCTTTAAAACGTCTAATAATCATTTTTTCTCTCTATATTTTCTATTTAACTGTGTTGACTAACATACTCTAAAAACTCAGGAGTTCTTGACCAATACTTGATTCCCCAGTTTTCAAAGTTCCATTTTTCCATATAGTTGTTGCACTCATAATCAATATAATAAAGCAATCCGTTTTGTACCACAAAATTCGTAGGAAAATAATCTATGTTAAGACCTGATGATTTTGCAAGTGTTGCCATTTCCCACACCTGTGTCAGGTATTCCTCCACGGAAACGTCATTTTTCACCATATCAAAAATAGTATCGCCTTTAATATATTCCTTGATAATTCTTTCGTTTTCGATATCAATATCTAACATCTTCGGAATTCTTATCCCGGCATTTAGCAAGCGCTGATAATCATTGCGTTCTGCTTCAATTTTATTACCGAAGGTGTAATAATCGCAGTGTTCGTGATGAATTTGTTTTAATACGAATTGCTTACCGTCACTCTCAGCAAGATAAGAATATCCGCCTTTTCCCTTTCCGAGAAGTTTGATAATTTTATAAGAATTGTTATTAACCGTTACGGTGTGTCTTTCTTCACCCATTTTATTCTCAACCTCTTTTAACAACAATGGTTGAATCTCCGGATACGTCCAATTTGTCGGCAGTTCGTCAAACAATTCAACCTTTTCAATCTCACTGTGCAGTTCACCTTCAAAACTCTTTATCTGTGCGTAGTAGAGCTTACCAAAGGTTTCCTTACCGTCAAAGTTATCAGGAGCCGTTACAGAATAGATACAAACCGGCTGAATAGCATAATCTATTGCTCCGGTTTCTTCATATAATTCACGCTTGGCGGTATCGTCAATAGTTTCGCCTGCTTCTCTGTGACCGCCGGGACATTCGTATGTATCACGTTCTATGTGCTTGCAGAACACCCACTTGCCGTTGGATTTTGCTACGATGACAGCGAATCTGAGCAGGCTGCCATCAACCGTATCATAAAACTTTACTTGTGCCATTTGTTTATCCTTTCAATTCATCAATAAACAACTGCATTCGCTCTGTGATAAGCTCGTCATTTTTCATATTAAGCAGGGTATCTTTGTCCACCCAGCAAAAATCAGATGTTTCGCCGTCTTGCAATTTGACGGAGTCTTTATCACAATCGGTTACGCAAAGGTATTCGACGTATGCGGAGTGGCACTCATTATCAACCACTCTGCAAACCTCGGTCAATGTATTCGCACGGATTCCTGTTTCTTCAAACAACTCTCTTGCGGCACATTGCAACGGTGATTCTCCTACAAATGCAGAACCGCCTGCCGTAGCCTCCCACATACCGCCGTAATGCTTTCGTGCATCACGCTGTTTTGACTTTTTGAAACCTCTCGCCTGCTCTATAATCTCATTGAGCTTGCGCTTTCCGAAAACCTTTTCCAACAAGCGATAGGCTTTGTTTTGTTCACGGAGCATACCGTTGAGCTCTTTGAGCTTGGAGTTTTCATATTTCAAATGTTCGTTCTCACGGTGCAATCTGCCGTTCAGATTATTGATACGGTGGTAATTCTCCCAACCCTGATAGCTTCTGGCGAGGACTGTTCGGACAAGATTTTTCAGCCGCCGGATTAACGGATCTACAAACTTTTTCTTATAGCTCTTTGCCGACATCAATCCCTGAGGTTCCGGGAGTTGCAACTGAGGATCTTCGTCAAGCTGTTTTTCGACGTCGCCGGGGATTTCCTTTGCTTCCTCGATTTTCTCAACTGTCGCTTTCAGACCTTTGACCTCCAATTGCTTTTCTTCAATCTCCCTGTCAAGCTCGGCGACCTCTTTGGCTCGCTCCTGCTTTTTGTAATCAAGGACAGACAGGTGTTGCTCGTGAGTGTCCTTCTGCTCCCATTCAATACCGTGCCGCTCCATAATCTGAGCAAGGACTTTCTTTTCGGAAAGTATCCAACGATTCAGCTCGTTGTCGCTCTTTCCCTCGCCTTTGAAGCCCATATTAAGCATAGCCTGTTTCAGCGAAACTCGTTTCTCCAAACCTCGCTTGCTGCCGGTGGTGAATGGTACAAAGTCGATATGGATATGCGGCGTCGCTTCGTCCATATGAAGGTGAGCGGAGAACACTCGCAGGTAGGGATTGCGCTCTTGGAAGCCTTGATAGTATTCGTCGAGGATTGTCCTCGCAAGCTCGGCGTGTTCTCCTGTCGCAGACATATCGTCCTTGTTGCCTATTTGGAAGATGATCTCGTGGAACAGCTTTTCCTGCTTTCCGGACTCAATATGCTTGTAATAATCGGCTATCTTTCTGTCCTTGCGTTTCTGTTTATCGTTGTACTGTTTCAGAGCTTCATCAAACATTTCGTGATACACTTTCTTGATTGGCTCATTACAGTAATCTATATTCAAATGGGTACGCTCGCTGTCCACGTTCTCCGCTGAGAAACTGCGGCTGTTGTGCGTGACGGAGCCTTTACCCACCATTGCGCTGATCGTTCTCTTCATTTATCTACCTCAAATCTGAATATTAATATGGTTATCTCACTGAATTATCTCTAACTCAGGTTCTGTTACTCTTGCCAAGAGTAACGCAAAAGCACTTTTGACAGCAGAGCTATCAAAAATGCAACCTGCGAGCAGGTTTTGCGCTCTCCGAGGGGCAAGGGCAGCCCTTTGAAAAGGGCTCCCTGCACCCAGCGGAAACTTTTGTATTGTCACTTCCCGAAAAGGAACATTGCAAGATTGCAGGTATCTATACTGCTGCAATGTTGCAACCTTGACTATGCGGCAAGCTGCCAATACCACTTCGAGCCTATCTTGATTGATTGAACATCCAAACTCTTTTTCACCGTGTCGAGTATCCGCTTGGAGATACCCATATTCTCAGCTTTTTGTTGAATGACCTGCTGCGGACACTTTCCCTCAGCAAGACAATCGGTAATCAGGCTCTCAGCCATTTCCGATTTTTTCTGTCGGCTGAAGCCGCTGAGTAAATCGTCAATGGAAATGTCATAGTGACCGATCCAGTGAAAACCCGTCTCCTTGTTCAGTTCAAAGGCTATCGGCTCACCTTCGGGAGCGAGCGAAGATTTCTGGTGTGCCATCACTCGTGTTTCGGGGCTGTCCTTCACTCTGCCGACAACCAACACACTTCTTGCCGTTGCTTGAAAATCCACAGAGCCAAGTCCACGGTAGTTCGCTTTTGTCCCTTGCATTTTATTCAAATGCCCGACAAGGATAATCGCACACTTGTATTTCTCGGCGATGCGCCCCAGCTGTGAAAGAATGCTCCGCACTTCGTTAGCACGATTCATATCAACCTTTTCTCCGAGATACGCCTGCATAGGATCGAGGATAATCATTCTTGCGCCTGTTTCTTGAATTGCCTGCTCCACTCTTGTGTCGAGCATTGTCAAGGGGACTTCCGATTCATCGATGACCTTAATCCGAGTACAGTCGGCGTTACCTGATAGCAAGCGAGGTTTTATCGTATCTCCCAAGCCGTCCTCAGCGGTCTGGTAGATGATACTGATCGGCTCACGCTCGGTGTCGTCACAGGGGAGCTTATCTCCCCGTGACAACAATGCCGCAAGCTGTAAAATCAGTGTGGTTTTACCTTCGCCCGGGTCGCCGTGTATGATAGTGAGCTTTCCGAAAGGAATGTACGGATACCACATCCATTCGATTTCCTCGACGTCTACCTCGTCCATTCCGATGATTTTTAATTCTGCCATTTACATATACCTCCTGTAATTTTTACAAATCTATTGAATTTACAGAAGGAATCGGGTATAATACAGTTGTTAGGTATGAGTGGCTGTCCTGCTTCTGCGCCAACAGAAGCGTTTGGGACAGTCATTTCTTTTATCCGCATATACCATCCTCCTTCATTCCATTGAGCGTAACTGTGATAAGCTCAATATTGTCAAGCAGTTCATCACGAATATTGCCGCCCGCCTCAATGCGTTTCAGCTCCTCCAAGACTAAGGCAAGCTGCGTTTTCAGCGCCTTATATACCCTCGGATTGCCCTGTACCACAATGTCACGATTCATACATTTTCGGTAACAATACTCCTGCTTAGGCAAGCCTGAGAGAGCGACGGCAGTGTTGATCTGCTCGTTTTCCTCGGGTGATACCCGAAACCCTACTGTGATGTTTCGCCAACGGTTGTGTTCATCTCTGTTTTTAGCTGACATTTTTGAAATCCATCCTTTCCTGATCTAATCGTTGTACCATTTCTGTCTGCCTTGATGGAAACAGATGGGCGTATCTCAACGTAATCTCGATACTCTCGTGACCAAGCCTGTCCGCAATCGCTACGGGAGTAAAACCCATATCAATCAAAAGCGAAACGTGGCTGTGACGTAAATCGTGGATTCTGATGCGCTTTACACCTGCTGCCTTTGATCCTCTGTCCATCTCGTGATGAAGATAGCTTTTTGTCAGTGGGAAAATGCGGTCTTTCTTTTTCAGCCCATAAATGGTACTGAAGTAATCCTGCATTTCCTCGCACAAAAACTGCGGCATTTTGATGACACGGTTGCTCTTTTTGGTTTTCGGTGTAGTAATAACATCCTCGCCGTGTAAACGCTGATAGGATTTGTTGATTCTCACCGTACTGTTATTGAAATCGAAATCCGCAGCCGTCAGGGCTAAAAGCTCACCCTCTCGAATACCGCACCAATACAGCATTTCAAAAGCGTAGTAAGAAACAGGCTTGTCCATCATTTCCTCTGCAAAGCGTTTGTATTCGTCCTTTGTCCAGAAGCTAATGTTTGCGCCGTCCTTATCGCCCATACTGCCTGCTTTGGCGGCGGGATTGGAGCGCAAATCATAATGCTTAACAGCGTGATTGAAAATAGCGCTGAGTTGATTATGGACGGTCTTTAGATAAGTCTGCGAATACGGCTGCTTTTTCTCGTTACGAAAAGAAAGCAGCTCATTCTGCCAAGCGATAACATCCTTTGTGGTAATCTCGCTGATATTCCGCTTTCCGAAATACGGCAGGATTTTGGTCTTGATGATATGCTCCTTAGTCAGCCAAGTGTTTTCTTTCAGGCGTGGGCGTATATCCTTTTCATAAAGCTGTGTAAAGGCTTCAAAGGACATATCCATATCAGCGGCGTTCTGCTGTTGAAAGGTACGCTCCCACTCCTGAGTTTCACGCTTAGTGGCGAATCCCCGCTTGCATTTCTGCTTGCGTTCGCCCTTCCAATTTACATACCGAGCCATCACATACCAAGTGTTGTTGCTCTCGTTCTTAAATACAGGCATTTGTTAAATCCTCCTTTCCGACTCCGTAGAGCCTTTCGTTAAAGTATTGTCTGTTTACTCTTCCTGAGATAGTGACGAAGCCCTTTGCTTTCAGCTCGTCGTTAAGCTGCTTAATGATTTTGTAAGCATACGAAACCGATACATCAAGCTCGGTGGCTACCTCCTCTACTCTCATAAATTTATTCTCCATAGCATTTGTCCTTTCTTTATGATTTTTGATATATGGATGTAAATAAACGCAGAGTTGTGCCGTTCTACCCGCACGTCGTTCCTGCCCCCTTGTTGTCAGGAGCGTTATCTCGCTCGCTCTTGCCTATGCAAGAGGTCCTGGCGGAGTATCCCGTGCAGACGGTCATTCAATTGTATATAAACATATTAAGTTATGTTATATGTTTAGTATAATACACAAATATGTTTATGTCAAGGGGTTTCAGAAAAAATAATTAAACTTTTTTATTTACATTACTCTTGACGACATTAAACTTATATGTTATTATGATTATAAGATAATTCGACAAGGAGTGAGAATAATGGCTATTGGCGAAAGAATCCGCTTTATCCGTAATCTCAGAGGAATGACACAGAAATATTTAGGTATAATGGCAGGCTTGCCTGAAAGAACTGCGGACATCCGTATGGCGCAGTATGAAGCGGGAACAAGAACGCCGAAAGAAGATTTAACTAAGGCTTTGGCTCACGCTTTAGATGTATCGCCCGATGCTTTGACCGTACCCGACATTGATACCTATATCGGTTTAATGCACACACTGTTTGCCTTAGAGGATATATACGGTCTGACGATTGAAAACAGGGACGACGAAATCATTATGCGTATTGATCCGTTCAAGAGCAGAGAAGCAAGAAATCTTTTAGATGATCTCCCCGGTTGGTGCGCAGAGCGTGAGAAATACCGCAAGGGCGAAATCAGCAAGGACGATTACGACAAGTGGCGCTATAACTATCCTAAGTATGATACGTCCGGGCATTGGGTGAAAGTGCCTTCTAAAGAACTAAGCGACGCTTTGATTGAGGGATTGAACAAGAGGCAGGAGGAAAGCTGAGTAATTTAAGTTTAATGCGGTGATTGATATGGCTTTTGATTGTGGTTTTACAAAAGAAGATAATTGGTTTAGGTATCGAGCCGCTGCAATTATTATTGAAGATGGCTGTATTTTAGTTGTCGGAAACGATAAGGAGAACTACTTTTATTCTGTCGGCGGTGGTGTTCATATGAACGAAAAAGCCGAGGACGCAGTTATCAGGGAAGTATTGGAAGAAACAGGAGCCCGATATCAGATAGATAGATTGGCTATCATTCACGAGAACTTCTGGAACGGCAACGGCGCTTATGATAAAGGCTTGCACTGTCACGAAATTGCTTTGTATTATTTGATGAAGCCACGAGGTACAAAGGAGTTGAACAGCAATAGCTTAACGCACTTCAATGATAGGGAAACCATGCACTGGATTCCCATAAAAGAGATAGACAACTACACAATTTACCCGACATTTCTCAAAGATTATCTTCTTTCAAACCACACAGGTATCGAGCATATAATTACAGATGAAAGAGTCAAATGATTTATTCATAAAGCAATCGACAAACGACAGTTAAATTAAGATTGGAGTATAAGTATGACAACAGCCGAATTGGTTATAGCAATCGTGATGTTTGTAATAGCCGGAATACTGATATTACTTAGCATACGAAGTTTCTTGGAACGTGGCTTTGTACTTAATAACGCATATATTTATGCATCTAAAAAAGAACGTGATTCAATGAATAAAAAGCCATATTACAGACAGACTGCAATCGTGTTTTGCCTATTGAGTTTAGTCTTTATTATCATTGGACTATCGGTCATTCTTCGGAACAGCAAAATAGAATTGCTTCAAATACCCGTTATAGCAGGCGCAATCATATATGCTGTTGTTTCCACAATACGAATCAATAAGCAAACAAAGAAATAATAATACTCAGAAAACAACAAAAAGCCCTTAGCTGCATTTGCACACAGCTAAGGGCTTTTATTATATGGATTTTTACAGTCGCATACCAAAGAACAATTACTCCTTTACTCCACAACCACCTGAGATACAGAATAATTGCGGTAATAGCGACTGTTATCAAATTGTTATCAAAAGCAACGCAAAAGGCTCGTAACCCCGCATAAATACTGGGTTTTCGGCGTTTTACATATCACTCCCACTCGCTCCCTGCAAAATAATCTTAACAGTATTTGTTTAAGGATTTTAGCAAGGAGTATTTCTATTATTTGTATTGTAAATAAAACACAGGTTATCAAAAATTCTGTTGCCATTTTGTTGCCACGATACAAGATTATTATAGCAGAGGCAAGAAATATAATCAACACTTTAATGCGATAAATTGCAATTAAATATATCTACTAATTCCGTATCGAAAAAGTGTCACGCTTTCAAGCTTCAAAACGTACTGTTTGTGCGCTCTTTGAAAAGCATAATCTGTTAGGTAGAGTAACTATATTACTTTGCAAGCTTGATGGTAATAGATAACACCGCCAAGTATGAATTATCCCACTTGACGGCGTTACCGGTTTAAAAACTATCTTTCATACCAATAGCGGCAGATCTCTTTTTGATCGCCTTGGTAATTATCAATACCCTTTCATTTAATTGTGTACATACATTCTTGACGGCTCGGGATCACTGCCTTGAATCATACAAAAGAATTCCCAGCCGTATCGCTCATAAAAGCCGATGTGGTCGGTCACGAGATAAACCGGCGAAATTCCCTTTGACCGCAAATTCTCCACCGCCAAATCCAAGAGCTTTCCTGCGATCCCCTGCTTTCGGTATTCGCTTTCCGTATAGACGGCGCAAACGTTCGGAAATAAATCCTTTCTCTCGTGAAAGTCATTTTGAATAACGCCCATACCGCCGATGATTTGATCTCCGTCAAGGCATAGGTACCAGCCATATTCGGTATTACCGCTTAGATAATCCTCCATACATTCGAGATAAGCGGTAACAGGTACGTTCCATTTTTCACAAAACCACTTGGCGGCTGTATCCTTTAATTCCGGACGCTCACGAAGCGTGATGTATTTATATTTATCCATTGTAAACACCCTTTCGATTTACTGACATCATCATATCACGCATTCCGCTGTAAATCAACCTTGAAAACCATTATAAAAAAGAATGAGCCTGCACTAAGCAGACTCACAAATTTTCATTTCACGGATAATGCGCTGAATGGATTTATCGGAAAGGTAATACCGACTTGCCAATACCGAAACTGTCTCGCCGTCAAGGTATTCCCGATAAATCAAAGCGTTTCGTCGGCGCAACTCTTTTTTAACGCCTGTTTTCGCTCCCCAATCGACGCGGGAGCCGTCCTTCTTGGGAATATAAATATTTTCCCCGTCAATGTATTGCTGAATGATTTTAATAATGTTCTGCGGCAGCACATCGTCTGCCTTGATATAGCTCATTGTTGCCTCCCAAAAATTGAAATGCTTTAGGGTAAGCAATGGCTATAAAATATTCAAACGATACCGAATAGCCAATGCTTATACGGCAATAACATATCTTTTCAAAACGCAGCCCTCCTGTCTGTCGTATTATAGCGTATTCTTTGTATTTTGTCAATTTCAAGAAACAGCCGCCAAGCAGGAGATTATCCCACTTGGCGGCTGCCATTAAAATTCCTAATTAGAATTTTATTCCGATTCCCAGAATAAATCGTCCAAGGTTTTTCCGAGTGTACGGCAAATAGCGATACATAGCTTGATTGTTGGGTTATAATCCCCTTTTTCAATCGCGTTGATTGTTTGCCGACTCACACCTACTTTTTCGGCAAGCTGCTGCTGAGAAAGGTCAAGCGCGGCACGGGCGCTTTTCAGTTTCAGATTTTTCATTTAATTCTCCGCTCCGCGTTTTTCCAAATTCATTTTAATAGCGGAAAGGATCCCCAAGACAAATGAACAAACCGAGGCAATCAAATACAAAGCGAGGATAGAGAGCCCACTGTTATTCCATAACACATCTCCTTTACCAAGTCCCGACAGGAAAAACATAACACTTACGATTCCGAACGAGAAAAAAGAAATAATAGATTGCATATTTCGTTTCTGCGAGTTTGAAAAAAACGCGTCTTTTAGAATAGATATAGCCAAGAATAACGCAAATGATATGATGATTCCGAGAAACATTTGTATAGAGGTATCCGCCCATTTGACATCAAAAATCCGCAACAATCCGCAGGTGAAGTAATACACAATCAAAAAGAAAAACGCACCCTTGTAAGCGGCATTTCTAGCCAAAAGCTGGCGTTCATCATAATTTGCTTTCTTGTTTCTAAACAAGCAGGCAATTGCGACAAACAAAACCACAACAACCGCAATGATAATCGGGAACAGAACATTGTCTAACATAAAAGACACTCCTCTCAGGTGATTTTGACAACTATCATTACAAGCATATTGTATCATATCGTTATCATTGTGTCAAGTATATTTTACAAATAGTCGCAGATATTTTTACTTGCAGAATCCAAAAAAAGCCGCCAAGCAGGAAACACCCCACTTGGCGGCTGTGATTTATAATTCTAAATTAGAAATTTACTCCCACTCGCTTAATTCATTTCGCTACTAAACATATTAGTTTAGTATTCGTTTCTTTTGATACCATTATTACCGCTATTATGCCAATTATTTTTGGCTTCAAATGATAACAGTATCAAAACAGTATCAACGGTACTGCTGTTATTATAGCACGAACAATCTTTAAAATCAACACTTTAAAGTGATAAATCACATTTTAATATATCTACTAATCCGTATCGAAAAAGTGTCACGCTTTTACGGTTAAAAACATACTGGTTATGCGCCTTTTGGAAAGGAGTCGCCATGCTTGTCTGTAAATCATTTTTTATCTTTCTTTCCAGAACAGTATTTTTAGGCAGGTTTCCCTCTGCTCACCGTCCGAAGTAGTGAATGTCCCGTTTTTATATGGGCTGAACCCGCATTTTTCCTGAACTCTCTTTGAACGCAGATTTTCGGGAGAATGACCGCACACAATAAAATCCAGACCAACTTCATCAAAGAGCCATTTTATTACTCCGCTAACTGCTTCGGGCATAAGTCCCTTTCCCCAATAATCCTTTGACAAAACAAAACCGATCTCCCTTCCGGCTTTATCGGCGAACTCGGGCAACTGATTCTCATCATACAATTCAATTCCGACAGACCCTATTACTTTTCCTTCATACTCGATCGCAAAAGTTTTCTTTTCTCTGATAAACATATCAAGTATATTTTCGGATTCCTCTTTGGTTTTGTGATGCGGCCATCCTGCAGCTTCACCAACTCCGGGAACACTTGCATACTCAAAGAAGTCATCAAGATCACTATTTTTCCAAGGGCGCAGGGTCAATCTCTCTGTTGTAATAACAGTATCTGATATGTCAATATAAGCGTTCACATTTTTCCTCCATTCAATTTGTTGTAATAACTTATATTTGTAATATAATCTTACAACAGAACTAAAATATCTCTGATTTCTCTTATTATCATTTTCTCACCAAATTGTTATCAATAAATTTCATATACGGCTTGCGGTTATAAATACTGTCGAGGTTATTCTTGTACCACTCAAATTCCTCTCTCAAGCCCTGTTCAAGAGAAACTGTATCAGGCATCAACTCATTTTGTTTGCTGACGTCAAGCGCATATTCATAATCATAGAAGCAGAAATAATCTCGTTGCGGAATCTCTTTATCGACACTGATAAATTCAGCGGTTTTACCGGCAACTTTATAGCACAACTCAACCCATTCTTTGACGGTTACAATATCCTTATTGCCGACATTAAAAACGTGATTTTCGGGGTGCTTGTCTATTAGGATTTCAACGAAGCGGCAGAGGTCAGAAACATTGAAGAATTGTAGCTTCATATCTCCGTTTTGAGGAATATAGAACGGTCTGTCCTGCATAGCGCAGTCAAACGGAAACGCTTCACGGTATAAATTCTCATATATGCCATAGAAATAAGGCGGACGAAGTATATAGGCATTCGGCACATTTGCTTGCAAGTATTGCTCTGCTCTCAGCTTGTTCGTTCCGTAATCCCCCCAAACAGAGTTATAACCGCAGGACTGTTCCTCTGTAAACGGCTGAGGATTCGTTTCGGGATAGACAGCACTGGAGCTGATGAAAATGTAATCATCAAAGGTAATGCCCGAATCAAGCAGCGTTTTGATATGTTTCTCCGTATAGGCGGTTATGTCGAGAATAAGGTCAAAGTGCTTGCCGTTGAGCCTGTCACCTAAAGCTGTCCTGTCGCAGTTTATATTTGTTACGCCGTCTACCTGCGGTCTGCTACCTCGGTTAATAACGGTAACGACGTTACCGTTAGCAACAAAAAACTCCGCCGCATATCTACTTACAAATGTTGTTCCGCCTGTGATAAGAATTTTCATAACTACTCCTTTCAGAATCAAGCCCACTTTTCATCAATATTATTCTATCACGAATCCGAAAATATGGCAATAGAAAACGCCGCCAAGCAGGAGATTACCCCACTTGGCGGCTGCGATTTATAATTCTAAATTAGAAATTTACTCCCACTCGCTCCCTGCAAAATAATCTTAACAGTATTTGTTTAAGCATTTTAGCACGGAGTATTTCTATTATTTGTATTGTAAATAAAATACAGGCTATCAAAAATTCTGTTGCCATTTTGTTGCCACGATACAAGATTATTATAGCAGAAGTATACGATAAAATCAACACTTTAAAGTGATAAAATAATTATGCTTTATGAACCAAGCAACTAATCGAAAAAGTGTCACGCTTTTGGGCTTCAAAAGGCACTGTTTATGTGCCCTTTGGAAAGCAAAAACTGTTAGGTAGGGTAATTATGAGTCTGGTGGTTACGGACACTCTCAAAGCCACGATTTATCATTTCAAGTAACTAACCTTTACAGCTTCCTCAAAATATCCAAGCTGTGATTGGTTGCGCCTATCAAATCCTGCCTTTCGCAGGTTGCAAAATGATAGGACAGCCATTTTGCAAAGGTTTCATCGTCAAATTCTTCGAGATATTCACGGATATATCTGCTTGCGCCGTCGG
>FMUV01000051.1 GCA_900101355.1 Ruminococcus sp. YE282 | reverse complement strand
TCTCAAAAAATTGTCGAACGCTGGACACAAAGATGTCGAAACTGGGATGTAGTTTTAAGCCAGTTATCAATAATATTTGAGGCCAGAATACCTGCTTGATTTGCCCCTGAGAATAGAATTTCCTGTCTGCAAAATGTTATTCACGCTTTGGCATGCATAACATTCCGCAGACAGGAATGAAAAGTTGACACGGGGCAAATCAGAAAGCCTGATTGCAACCGCAATCCTGTATTCTGTTATTGCTTGAAGGATTATTATTTACACAAAATTTTATGGGTTGCCCAATGTCGAATTGAGACAGAGTTCCTTGAAAAACAAAAATGATGTAATCGGTAAATACAAATTCTATAATTGCCTGTTTGGTTCCGTTTTCGATGCGCTGAGTACCTTCTCTGATTTCCATAGTCATTCCCCTTAAAAATTCGATATCAGCAATTCTTTGATCTTTCCTCTTGCTTCGCTATTACAGTTAATCATACGAGTTGCCTCAACACGTTTGATTTTATGTGCAGAGTAAATGTTATCAAAGAAATCATCATCTGTATTTGAATTCTTTGGATCGGAATTACTGATAACAACTTTTGCACCTTTTCTGTGCATATCATCAACAAAGTGTGCGAGTTCGATCTGTTCCTCATCGTTAAACAAGTTCTCAGTATATGCAGTAAAACTTGCTGTATCGGTAATAGGTCTGTACGGAGGATCAAAATAAACAAAAGTATTTTCGTCAATAAAGTCCGCAGATTCTCTATAATCTCCGCATACAATGGTAACTCTCTGTAATTTTTCTGATACGGCTCTAAGATTGTTTTCATCACAAATCATCGGATTTTTGTATGCTCCCATAGGAACATTAAACAACCCTTTTTTGTTTACTCGGAACAGACCGTTAAAACAAGTTTTATTAAGGAAAATCATCAATGCTGCTTTTTCAATATTGATGTTCTCGTTTCCATTAACCTTTAAATCATTAAAACGCTCACGCGTTTGCATATAATATATTTTTCGCTCATCCGTGTTAAGCGGAATAAAATCGTTTTGCATAGTGTAAAGTGTTTTTATCAAAGCATCAATATCATCACGGATAATGTGATATGTATTGATAAGTTCAGCATTAATATCGCTAATATAAACTTCTTCTAAATCATACTTACTGAGAATATCAAACAAAACTGCACCGCCGCCAACAAATGGCTCAGCATATTTTGTAATTCTTCCACTATCAAACGGATAGTAACGTTCAATCTCTTTAATGAGTTGACCTTTGCCGCCTACCCATTTCAAGAAGGGTTTGACCGCTTTTTCTTCAATTTTACTATATCGTGTTCTTCTTGCATCTATCGGTTTTTCTGCCGAAGTAGGTATAATCCACATATTACCCACCATAGTTGCCTCAGCAATTCTTTGTTCAGAACACAGAACTGCTACTCTTCTTTGAGAAATACCCCACTTGTCAGCGGCTTCTCTTGCAGACATAAATTCCATAACAACCTCCTGAATACATTGAGTTCGTACTTGTATAATATTATATTCTAAAACTCGAATAATAGCAATACCGTTTTCGAAAAATGATTGTAAACTTTTTTATTTCCACCCTCAAAAAGGTATAAAGGCGGCAGAGAGAAAAACTCCCTGCCGCCGATACGATTAAACTGCATAAATTATTTCTGCATTCACAATTTCCGTTGCACAATTACGGATATTATTCATCTTCTGCACCCACGCCATTTGATCGGTTGCTTTTAAGTTTTCCGTTACATTTTCTTTTTCGGAAAGTTCCTTTACCAACCGAAGAAACAATGTGGTTGCCTGTTGTTCGACCTCATCAAGATAAGCACCGAGCTTACCCGAAGTAATTAAATTTGCGTATAAAACTCGATGATTTTCTTTTAAAAATCGTTTATGCCGCATACCCCATACGCCGATGTTTTCGTGTTCTTCTTCGGTGGGTAATGCAAGGTCAGGTAAGTAATAATCGCCTTGCAAAGTGTAACTGATACCCGTTCTTTCGTCTGTAAAATGCTTTCTCATAGTGTGTTCCTACCTTTCATAATTTTTATTTTTTCTAAAGCGTTCATCACGCTGTTTAGACTGTTTTGGCTCTTTAGCTTTTGTCACAAGTTCATCAATTTGTTTGCTGCCGAATACCTTTCGGAGCAAATTATAATCTCGGTTTTGTGCCACTAATTTTTTTGTTTTCGTAGGCAAGTTTACCGTTATCTTTTCGCAAGTGTTCGTTCTCTCGATATAGATTTCGATTAGTAATATTCAAGCGGTGATAACTATCTAACGCCTGATAATACATTGACATTATTGAACTTATTACCTCTCGTAATTTCTTTATTAGCGGCTCAACAAACTTCGTTTTATAACTCTTTGCCGACATCAATGGCGGTGGATCTTGGAGCTGATAATCAGGCTCGGTGTCCAATTTTTTCGCAAGTTCTTCAATTACTTGCTCTCCCTTGCTGTAATTGCTGATGCGGTCTTGATACACTTCAAATTCGACTTTTTTATCAGCAAGTTTGCTTTCGAGTTCTGCAATTTCCTTTGTCCTTTGCTCCTTTTTATAATCAAGAACAGACAAGTGTTCACGCTTCGTTCCAAGCTGAAGCCACTCAACTCCGTGCCGCTTCATTACATCTGCAAGGACTTCTTTTTCGGATTGTACCCACTGACTCCACTCTGTTTCTTCACGGCTACCACCCTTGAAACCTTGCATAGCCAACGCTTGTTTCAGCGTTACCCTTGTGTCCGATCCACGCTTACTGCCTGTCATAAAGGGGACAAAATCTATATGCAGGTGGGGTGTTTCTTCATCCAAATGCAAGTGAGCCGAGAACACTCGAAGCTGGGGATTTCTCTCTATAAATCCGCTATAATACTCATCCAAAATTTTTCCTGCGAGTTCGCAATGCTCCCCTTGAACATTGGTATCATCCTTATTCCCAATCTGCACAACAATCTCGTGGAACAATTTTTCCTGCTTGCCCGTGCGTATTTTTTTATAATAATCATCTATCTCTCGATCGGCTCTCGTCTGCTTATCGTTGGATCTTTTCACAGCATCATCAAAGAGTTCGTGATATACCCTGCGGATATTTTCATTACAATAACAGACATTGTTTTGTGTGCGTTCGGCATCCACATTTGAAGCCTTGAACTTACGGCTATTGTGTGCTTGCGAGCCTTTACCGACCTCTATACTTATCGTTCTCTCCATTATTTATCACTTCCTTCCTCTAAAAAAGTTTTGTTACTTTTGTCAAAAGTAATATAAAAGCACTTTTGACAGGCACACCTATCGAAAATGCGACCTGCGAGCAGGTTTTGCGTTCTCCGGAGGGCAAAGAGCCGCCTTTGAAAAGGCACTCTCTGCACACTCCGCTAAACTTTTGCTGTGTCGGTCTGCGTCGATAGTGACGGTGATTTTGCCACCGCCTAAAACAGCGACACAACCGTCACACATCGTCACGCTGTTCATAAGTCAAACTTACTTTACGCCCATCGTGACAGCGTTTGTTTTGATAACTTATTCCATACTCGTTAAACAAACGCCCAGCATTGATATTCAACTTCATAGTCAATGCATTTGCTTTCATATCAGCACCGAGAAATTCAACAAGCTCTGTCGGACTGCCATACCATTCGGGGTTTTCATTTGTAATTTTGCCTGCTATATTTTCAAGCAATGGTTCGGGCGGCAACTTCCAAAGTTCTGTTTCAGTTCTCTCAAGTTCCCACACAAGAGTTTCGGGATTGCGATTAAGATAAATCTTTTGGTCCGGTTGGTCTCTGCCTGAAACTTCAAGCGTTGCCGAATTGCTTGTACGCTTTTCTTTCCGTAAAATAAAGCCACCGTCGGCTGCGCCAAGCAATCCGTTTGTACCCGAAATCATATCAAACTTGTCATCGGAATTTTGCTTTCTTGTATGATGAACAAGCAGCAAACATATTCCATAACTATCCGCAAACTTTTTAAGCCTTGTGATAATCTCATAATCGTTTGCATAGCTGTAATTGTCTCCACCGACTTCACGCACCTTTTGAAGTGTGTCTACGATAATCAATCTTGTATCGGAGTGTTCCGCCATAAATTTTGAGAGCTGTTCATCAAGTCCATTTCCAAGTTCACCTGCCGAAACATAAAAGTACAAATTATCCGCACTTTCCGTTCCGAACATTCGGTACAATCTTTCCTGCAATCTGTGGTAGTCGTCTTCGAGAGCAAGGTATAGGACAGTTCCTTTTTTTACACCAAAATTCCAAAGCGGTGTGCCTGTGCTGATATGGTAAGCAAGCTGTGCCATAAGAAAACTTTTGCCAAGTTTCGGAGCTCCTGCAAAAATATATGTTCCGGGGTAAAGCAAGCCGTCAATCAATGGCGGTTTGCTTTGATACACCGTGTTATATAACTCACGCATAGAAATCGTTTTCAAATGTGATGGATCGAGCTGTTGCAAAAATTCTTTTTGCATTTCCTCAAGATAATCATCTAAGCTCTTGCCATCCTCATTATAATCGGTTATACTATCATTACATACATTTAGTGACTGCTCCGTATCTGCGCCAACAGATACAACCGGAGCGGTCTTTTCTTTTTCTGTCATTCTAATACCTCCTTTAATCCACCGAGAATATCGGCAATCATTTTGATTAAGTCAAGTAATTCGTCATTGACTTCACCGCCGTTTTCAATCCTCTGTAATTCCGTAAGTACATCTGCAAGATTATTACGCAAAGCCTTATATACTCTCGGATTGCCTTGAACTACAACCTCTTTGTTTACAAGTCGCCTTGTAATATAGTCCTGTTTGGTTAAACCCGAAAGCTGAACATAGCGTTCAATCTGTTCCCACTCTTCGTGCGAAACTCTAAAAGCCACAGTCTTGTTTCTCCAACGGTTGTGTTCATCTTTGTTTTTAAGTGACATATTATTTTCTCTCCTTCCATAATTCATCAAGTGTGTTTGCCATTTCGTTTTGTTTCGACGGATATATATGGGTATATCTGTCGGTGATTTCCACTGTTTCGTGACCAACCCTATCAGCAATAGCAGCGGCTTGGTAGCCTTGATTTATTAAAAGTGAAACATGCGAATGTCTCAAATCGTGAATACGAATACGCTTTACCCCTGCGGCTTTTGAGCCTCGGTCCATTTCGTGATGAAGATAGCTTTTTGAAATAGGGAATATTCTGTCTCCGTCATTCGGTGAATAAAACATTTTGAAATATTCCTGCATTTCATCACATAAAAACTGCGGCATTTTTATTGTTCGATTGCTTTTCTCCGTTTTCGGTGGAGTAATAACATCTTCTCCGTGCAATCTTTGATAAGATTTGTTGATTGTAAGCATATTGTTTTTAAAGTCAAAATCACCGGCAGTTAATGCAAGCAACTCACCTACACGAATACCTGTCCAATAAAGCATTTGAAAAGCATAATATGAAATAGGCTTGTCCATCATTTCATCAGAAAACTTACTGTATTCCTCCACAGTCCAATAACTCATTTCCTTGCGTTCTTCCTTACCCATATTACCGACCGTAGAGGCAGGATTTAATCTTAAACCGTAAATCTTGATTGCGTGATTGAACAATGCACTCAACTGATTATGAATCGTCTTTAAATATCCCTGAGAAAGCGGCTCTCCACTTGAATTTGTTTGCTTTCTAATCTCTTTTTGCCAAGCGATAACATCTTTTGCCGATATATCACATAATCGCTTATGCTCAAAATACGGCAATATTTTAGTTTTAATAATATGCTCTTTGGTAAGCCAAGTGTTTTCCTTTAACTTTGGTCTAACATCTTTTTCGTACAATTCCGTAAAAGTCTTAAATGGCATAGTGACATCGGCTTTCTTTTCGGTCAGGAATGCTCGTTCCCACTCCTGTGCCTCTCGTTTGGTGGCAAAGCCACGCTTTAATTTTTGCTGTCGCAAGCCTTGCCAGTCTGTGTAACGGAACTGCACATACCAAGTTCCGTTTTTTTCATTTTTAAATGCTCCCATTTTAATCGCTCCTTTCAATTGTTTTGGTTGAGTAAAATTTTTCGTGAAAGAATTTACGGTCAATTCTGCCGGGAATTGTAATACACCCGGTTGACTGTAATTCTTTATTTAATTTGCGTATAAGTTTGTAAGCGTAATAAACGGAAACGACCATTTCTTCTGCCACATCCTCAACACGCATAAACATTTTGTTAGACATTAACATCATCCTTTCATTTTTACATTTTCATAATTATTTAGTGTCGGAGAACTTTCTGACCGCATTCCGATTTGCCCGAGCGGATACACCATTACCGTGATGTATGACGGATATTCAGTTTTTGCAAACAACTTAACGCTATTTGCTTAATGATTATACTAAACGTATTCCGTTATGTCAAGTGGTTTTCGCAAAAATATTAAACCTTTTTGTTTTATGTTGCTTGGCATATACTAAACATATATGATATACTGATTGCACATTACATAAGTAAGGAGCGTATTTTATGGCAATCGGAGAGAGAATAAGATTCTTTCGTAATCTTTGCGGAATGACACAGAAATATTTAGGACAGGTGGTCGGATTTCCTGAAAAGACCGCTGACATTCGTATGGCACAGTATGAATCCAGCAGCAGAACGCCTAAGGCTGATTTAACAAACAACCTTGCAAATGTATTCGGTGTTTCTACAAGTGCTTTAACTGTGCCGGATATTGACAGTTACAACGGCTTAATGCACACGCTTTTTACTCTTGAAGATTTATATGGCTTCCGTATTGATAAACTTGATGACGAACTTTGCATACGACTTGATAAGGGTATGGGAACAAACTATATTACAATGTTTGATATGTTTTCCGCTTGGCAGCAACAAGCGGAAAAGTTCAAAAACGGAGAAATCACGAAAGAGGAATACGATAACTGGAGATATAACTATCCTGCAAGTAATGTGATAAACACTAAAGAGGATAAATAATATGGATAAACTTATACCAATTGTGATTCTGTTTGGTATTGTTATAATCGGTTTTGTATCAAAATTTTTAGAACTCGGTGATATTCGTAGCAGATATGAATTTACACATGAATACCGCAATAAGTTTATTAACTTTATAAATGAACTTTTCACAAACCACAATTTTAATCAAAGTGTTTATCACGAGCTAACCG
Organism: Ruminococcus sp. YE282; assembly: GCA_900101355.1. Lineage (GTDB taxonomy): Bacteria > Bacillota > Clostridia > Oscillospirales > Acutalibacteraceae > Ruminococcoides > Ruminococcoides bromii_A. The sequence continues at coordinate 4,458 of FMUV01000051.1, read as the reverse complement.
AAAAAGTAAAAGAAATGCAATATGAGTTAGGTGCAGACGGTGTATATGCCTATGTTCAAGATAATCTAAAAGGATATGCAACAAATAATTACGAATTACTTGTAAACTTTTTGCCTGAAACCCGCAATGTTATAAGAAATCAAGGCAATATTATCTTGATGGAAAGATGGAACCAAGCAGTTCAATATTGTGATGATATGTTTCTTCGACATTTAGGTACTCTAAAACTTGCCGAAGAAAAAATCAAAAGGAGTCTTAAAAATCCTTTTTCAGACTTTGCTGAAGGAGTTAAACTTATAATTTCTTTGCCAGTGCTACTGTTAAAATGGTTTGGATTTATATCAGCAGAAAGTAGCACAAAAATAAAAAAGAACCCGATTCTAAAGATTATCAATTTTATTGTTACCACTGTAAGTTTTGTAAGTGGAATTATGGCAATAGTTATGGGATGGAATGCTTTTGGGGCACTAATTAAATCATTTATAAAATAAACGCAAAAAGGCATTACCGACTGCAAAAGTCAGTAATGCCTTTTTAGTATTTAAGATAATCTATTCGCAAGCCACTTGGTCTGTTTAGAATAAAACAGCCTGATAGTTTGCTATCATTTTGCTATCAAATCGGGAATTTGAGAGCATAAAACCCAGTGTTTATGCGGGTTTACACAACTCTTGATATTATTCCCACTCGCTTAATTCACTTTAATACTAAGCGTATTAGTTTAGTGCTTGCTTCGTTTGATACCATTATTACCGCTATTCTGACTATTATTTTTGGCTTCAAATAATAACAGTATCAAAACAGTATCAACGGTACTGCGATCATTATAACAGAAACAAACCGTAAAATCAATACTTTAAAGCGATAAATTGATTGTAAATATATATTCTAATCTGTATCGAAAAGTGTAACACTTTTAGGCTTCAAAACGTATTGTTTATGCTCCCTCTGGAGAGCAAAATTTGATTGGCTCTGCGTCTTTGCAACCGGCTCTTTATTGGTTTTAGACAGTGTAGCTCTAATTGCTCCTTTGGTGTGAATACGAACTATGCTAACCTCATCATGCGTTGCTATATATTCTAATCTTTCTAAATATGGTCGTACAAACTCAGGCTTTCGTTTTCCTAACACCCGAAACATCTCTGGTGCTTCTATTCGAACTCTATCGTTTTTATCGTTAAGAAGTTCTGCAAATATTGGCAAACAATCCTTATACACTGTTGGTGTATTTGTCGCAATGTTTTCAGAAGCCCATATAAAGCTCAACCGTACATTAGGACTTTTATCTTTTGCTAAGATAAATAGTTCTCCAAAATAAGGGGCAACAAGTTTATAATCTGCTCTACCGATTCGTCCTAAAGCATTAGCGGAACGCTCTCTTAATAAGTCATTATCTGAAACGATAAAAGAAGCGATTGCTTTTGTATATGGTGCGATTTCCCGCGGATATATCAACCCCATCTCCCCAAGCAGCCACATTGCTTTAGCCGTTATTTTAGGAGATTGATTTTTAAGCAAAGAAGCTACATAAGGGATATTTTGTTTCCAAATAGTTTTATCTTTTGTCAGTTGACCGAGTTCACGATATAGTTTTTCGTCCATGAGATTTTTACCTTTTGTTTCTATTAGTTCTGAAATGTACAATAAATACTACAATAATTATACATAATGTAGCAATACCTGCTATAGTCGAGGATAGCGTCATTTTAGGAAACTGATCAAATTTCAACATATAAGTTACAAAGGCGTTGGGGAGATTTACAAAGTATGCTACAATCAAGTTATTTCCTGAGAGTTTATAAGCAGTCGCAAACCCAATTCCGACAGCAAATAGCAAAAGAATGTCCTCAAATGTACGGAATCCAGGATAACCTATATGGTAAAGCGAAAACATCAATTCCGAAAGAATTATAGCGGATATTGATCCAAACTCTGTCTCAAACTTATTTTGGAAAAACCCACGGAATAAAAACTCCTCAAAAAATGTAGTCATAATAAGCGGCACAACCCCAATAGGCAGCAAGTTCCACGGAATAGTACCGCCTTTAATCACGATAGGAATAAGTTGTCCTCCAACGGAAATAGCAACAAATACTATTAAAATTATAATTTGTTTTTTGCCTAGCGCTTTAATTCCGAGAAAGTTAAATACATTTTCCTCTTTCCGTAATAAGAACAGGGGAATTAAAAAGCTAAACAATATACCATACATAACATTATAAAAGAAAAAATAATATATCGGTTTTAAAAGCAAATTGCACAACCAACACAAAGTACTAATGCTGTTTCAAACAATGCTGCTATAAAAATAGTCTTTAACTTATTCATTCTTTTTGTAGCCTTCCTTTTTTTGAACATCTTTTTCAATGATGGTTACATGAAATTGTTTTGCTTCAATCAATGTTTCCTGTTTGCATTTTGGACAGTATAGAGGATAATTCATAAGAATAGTATTTTCTCTAAGCTGTGTGCGAGTTTTATTGCCACAAATAGGACAGAGTATCCATTCTGATTTTATCATTCCAATACCTCACTATTGGTCTAAAAGAACAAGTTACTCATAGTCTTATAAACAAAAGGGACATACATACAAAATAAAGTAAGGCGTTCCCATAATCCTTCATATTTCAAAATGGTATTTTGAAATTGCTTTTTATCTCCCATAATAAAACAAGCGAAAAAAACAAGTGCTAAGATAAATGCAGCAATACATACAACTCCAAAAGCAACATCGTTTTCTTTAATTTCTAATATCGCATTCAGCAGAGGGAAGAACAGCAGAGCCATAAATCCTATTGCAGCAGCAATACCGTGGATTTTTGATGAAATAGTAATAATGTTTTTGTTTTCATTTACACTAAATATTCCCGATAATAAGCCTGCTCCAATCGCAAATACGCCAATAGAAAGCGACAACAAAACGGATACTATTGGAAATTTTGCTTTTAGTGCAAGAAAGTAAACAATCGCTGTAAATGCCAAAAAGCATCCGAGCCATATTAACCAAATGTTATAGGCAATACGGACAGGACTTTGCGGATTCCCCAAAGCACTCATTACCATTGTCTTACTGTTATAGCCATCATAATACCGACTTAATATCCACGGTAACAAAAACTCTCCAATAAGTGTGAGCAATAAAGCAAGATTAAAAGCTTTATTGTTTATCATATTTCCTATCGTATTAAGTTGCGGCATAAAAAACTCCTTAAAGATATTCCATTTTGTTTTTTTTGTGTTATAATAGTAGTATATTAAGCGACTACTACACATATATAGTACTATAAATATAAACTTCTGTCAAGGGGGATATTTTATGCTGTCAAAACCTGCAACAATACTATTAGGTCTTATTTGTGAAAAACCACTTAACGCTTATGAGATAATAAAGCAATTAAACTATATGAATGTTAAATGGTGGTTCAATATTGCCGACTCAACCGTTTATTCAACTCTCAAAGCTCTTGAAAAAAAGAATTACATAGTAGGAGCAACTGAAAAAGTTGGCAATATGCCCAACAGAACAGTATATAGCCTTTCTGATAAAGGGAAAAGCGAATTTCAAGACACTTTAAAAAGTTCCATTCTACAATTTAATTACGATACCAATATTTTTTCTATTGCCGCCTTTTTTCTTAATACCTTTAATCCAGATGAACAATCTGACCTTTTACAAAAGCGTATTCAAATCTTGAGTAAATATCGTGAAGGCATTGAAAAGCAAGTAAATCCAATTTGGGAGAACGAGGTTTCTGCTATTCATTCTGCAAATGTCAGAAGAATGATTGACTTGGTGGATGCTGAAATAACAGGCACTCGTCGTTTGCTTGAAGCTATAATGTAAATAGCAGAAAGTGTTTACAAAATAACAGCCGCCAAGAAGGAAAACATCCCACTTGGCGGCTGTTATTATATTTCTATAATAGAATTTTATTCCCACTCGCTTAATTCACTTTAATACTAAGCGTATTAGTTTAGCGCTTGCTTCGTTTGATACCATTATTACCGCTATTCTGACTATTATTTTTGGCTTCAAATAATAACAGTATCAAAACAGTATCAACGGTACTGCTGTTATTATAGCACGAACAATCTATAAAATCAACACTTTAAAGTGATAAATCGCATTTAAATATATCTACTAATCCGTATCGAAAAAGTGTCACGCTTTTACGGCTTCAAAAGGCACTTTTTATGTGCCATTTGTAAATCAGAATCTGTTAGGTAGGGTATTTATATTACCTTACGAGTCTGATAGTTACGGACGCTCTCAAAACCAAGATTTATAATTTCAAGTAGCTAACCTTTACAGCTTTCTCAAAATATCCAAGCTGTGATTAGTAGCGCCTATCAAATCCTGTCGTTCGCAGGTTGCAAAATGATAGGACAGCCATTTTGCAAAGGTTTCATCGTCAAATTCTTCGAGATATTCACGGATATATCTGCTTGCGCCGTCGG
>FMUV01000052.1 GCA_900101355.1 Ruminococcus sp. YE282 | reverse complement strand
CGGATTATATCCCAACCGACCGGTACTTTTTACCTTGCCCTTGAGATACTTCTGAACTCCAATCGCCTCCATTACATGGTCAAACGCTATTACCGGATCAGAAATTTCTAATAAATCTGAAACAAATACTGGAAATCTTCCTTGCTTTGGTGTATAATTGATTTCGGTATTATTGTTCACAAACTTATTATACCACAACAGGCACATAACCGTCCATGCTTTCGGTTATGTGCCTGTCTGTTTTTTGGGGGTGTTGTTTCACAGCCCCTTCTTTTTTAATATACAAAATATTATTAATTATGAAAGAGTGAAAATTAACTAAATTCCAATATTTATTAATATAATTTGAGCAAAGTATAAATTAACCGCCCAAATAAGCCTTTTTGATTTCATCACTGCTTGCCAGTTCCTTGCCTGTGCCCGACAACTTAATTCTGCCCGATTCAAGAACATATGCTCTGTCGGCAATTTGCAATGCCATCTCTGCGTTTTGCTCAACAAGCAAAACAGTGGTTCCTGATTTATGAAGCTCGGTAATAATATCAAAAATCTGCTGAACAAGTATCGGGGCAAGTCCCATAGATGGTTCGTCAAGCATCAGAAGCTTGGGCTGGCTCATCAAAGCTCTGCCCATTGCAAGCATTTGCTGTTCACCGCCCGAAAGTGTTCCTGCAATCTGATTTCTGCGGTGCTTCAGTCGCGGGAAACGATTAAAAACATCAAGGATTCCGTCTTTGGTGTAGGCACTGTTTGTGTATGCACCCATCTCAAGATTTTCCTGAACAGTCATTTGCAGAAAAACATGTCTGCCCTCAGGAACATGGGCAAGTCCTTTTGAAACCAGCTTGTCCGCCTTGATATGAGTAATATCCTCACCCATAAGAGTAATGCTTCCTGTTTTTGTTCTCAAAAGTCCCGAGATAGTGTGCAAAGTTGTGGTTTTTCCGGCACCGTTAGCACCGATTAGGGCAACTATCTCATCAGGGTGAACCTCAAGCGAAATATCCTTTAATGCGTGAATTTGACCGTAATAAACATTGATGTTATCAACTTTCAGCATTAGTTTCACCCTCCTTTGCCTCAACCTTTTTGTCGTTCTTTTTTCCAAGATATGCTTCGATAACCGTCGGATTGCTCTTGATTTCGTCAGGCGTACCCTTGGCAATAACCTTGCCGTGGTCAAGAACACAAATGCCCTCACAAATGTTCATAACGAGGTTCATATCGTGTTCAATCAGCATTACGGCAATCTGGAAATTATCTCTGATTCGTCTTATGTTGTTCATAAGCTCAGCTGTTTCCGACGGGTTCATACCTGCGGCAGGCTCATCAAGCAAAATAATGCTTGGCTTGGTTGCAAGTGCTCTTGCAATTTCAAGTCGTCTCTGTGCACCGTAAGGAAGTGAGCCGGCAGGGAAGTTTGCCATATCTGCCATTCCGAAAAAGTCAAGATACTCAAGAGCCTGTTCGTTAGCCTGTTTCTCTGTTTTTCTATAACCGAACAAATGTGTAAGGCACACCGCAAGATTTTCCTTTGTCAGGTTATGAAGTCCGACCTTTACATTATCAAGAACCGACATATGACCGAAAAGTCGAATATTTTGGAAAGTTCTTGCAATTCCCATTTTGTTTACCTGAGCCGTACTTTTCTTCGAGGTTGAAACGCCGTCAAGCATAATGTCTCCCCTTGTGGGCTGATAAACATTTGTCAGCAGGTTAAATACGGTAGTTTTGCCTGCTCCGTTTGGTCCGATAAGACCTGCAATTTCTGTGCGGCCTACTGCAAGAGTGAGGTCGTCAACGGCTGTAAGACCGCCAAAATCAATACCCAAGTGGTTTGTTTCAAGGATAGGCGGTTTGTTTACATCACGTTCAGGCACAATGGATTTTGACGGAAGCGGAACCATTTTACTCATTGTTTACAGCCTCCTTTGTCTCCGAATCATTCTGCGACTTTCGCTTTTTTGATGAAAGTTTTGCCATAACAGAGTCACGGAATTGAATTGCCTTTTCGCTGTTTGTGGCAATCATAACGATTATAAGCACAATTGCATACAAAAGCATTCTGTAATCGGCAAATTCTCTTAAAATCTCAGGCAGCATATAGAGAATTGTTGTTGCAACGATTGAACCGACAATATTACCCATACCGCCCAGTACAACGAATACAAGAATAAGAATTGAAGTATTAAAGTCAAATTTCTTTGCTGCAACCGTTGAGAAGTTCATTGCATACAAAGCTCCTGCCATACCTGCAAGCACCGCAGAAATAATGAATGTTGTAAGTTTGTACTTTGTTACACCGATACCGACTGATTCGGCGGCAATTCTGTTGTCACGAATAGCGGTTACGGCACGTCCTGTTTTGCTGTTTATAAGATTCAAAACAATAAACAAAGCGAATAAAATAAGTATAAAACCTGCCGTTAATGTTGCAAGTTTTGGGATTCCAACCGCACCCTGAGGACCGTTGATAATGATTTTACCGTTTTCCATTCCAAGGTCGTTTACACTCTTTAAACTAAAATGCAATCCGCCCATATCAACACCAACGTAAAGACAGTTCATAATGTTTTTTATAATTTCGCCGAAAGCAAGCGTTACGATGGCAAGATAGTCGCCGCGAAGTCTAAGTACCGGAATACCGATTATAAGACCTGCGATACCTGCAAACAATCCACCGATTATCATAGCCACAAGTAAAAGTAACGGACCCGAACCCATTGAGCTTTGCAGGCTTACCGCCGCAATAACGCCCGAAAAAGCTCCAACGCTCATAAAACCTGCGTGGCCAAGGCTAAGCTCGCCCAAAAATCCAACAGTCAGGTTAAGTGAAAGTGCCATTACAATATATGTGCAAATCGGCACAAGCTGTCCGCTCAACGAGTTGCTTATTGCGCCTGTGGACTGCATTGTAAGGGCTACCACAAAAAGTATTATTACAAGGCCGTATGCCGAAATGTTGGTGCGGGTTGATTTTTTTAATCTTTTATATTTATTAGCAAAACCTGCCATAATACACCTCACACCTTCTCCGTAATTTTCTTGCCGAGCAAACCGGTCGGCTTAACAAGCAGAACAACTATCAGAACACCGAATACTATTGCATCGGCAAGTTCCGATGATATGTATGACTTGCTGAAAATTTCAATAACGCCAAGCAAAACGCCGCCAATCATTGCGCCCGGAATAGAACCGATACCGCCGAATACTGCCGCTGTAAAGGCTTTTATGCCCGGCATTGAACCTGTTGTCGGAGTGAGAGCAGGATAAGCGGAGCACAGCAATACGCCGGCAATAGCAGCCAAGGCACTGCCGATAGCAAATGTAATGGCAATTGTTTTGTTTACATTAATACCCATAAGCTGGGCAGCGTCTTTGTCTTCGGAAACCGCTCTCATTGCCTTGCCCATTCTGCTCTTCTTTGTAAACACTGTCAGGCAAATCATAATTACAACACAGGCTGCAACTGTTACTATTGATTCACCCGTAATAATAAGGTCGCCGTTAAAAAGCGATACCGAGCCAAACGGTACTACCGAGCTGAATGTCTTAGGAGCGCTGCCCCAAATTAAGAGAGCCGCATTTTGCAATAAATAGCTTACGCCGATAGCGGTAATAAGAACTGCAAGAGACGACGCTTTTCTAAGCGGTCTGTATGCAAGCACCTCAACAATAACACCGAGCAACGTACATACAACCATTGCTATCAGTATTGAAACAATCGGCGGCAAAGATAAATAAGTCATAGAGCAAAAGCACATATATGCGCCTACCATAATAACATCGCCGTGGGCAAAGTTAAGCATTTTGGCAATGCCGTAAACCATTGTATATCCCAATGCAATTATGGCGTAAACGCTTCCAAGACTTATGCCGTTAATAAGGTTAGAAACTAAAGTCATATTCATTTGCACCTCTGAATTTATAAATGTGTGTAAAAAGCGAAAAAGAGGAGGCCGTAATTTAAACGACCGCCTCATTATCGCAGACGTAATTTTAGATTATATTAATCCGGTTTGATAAAGCTTATGCAGACTGAATTACATACCTACATAAACGCCGTTCTTGATAACCATACCCTTTGGCTCTTTAGAAACTTCGCCTGTATCAGACCAAGACACGTTGTTACCTGTAAGTCCGCTGAATGTGAAGTCTGAGCTTGTAAACTCTGCAATGAGCTTATCGCAAATATCAGAAGCAGACATATCTGCTGTTACCGAAGCCTTTTTGGCAGCTTCATAAATTGCATAAACGCAATCGTATGCGTCTGCTGCAAACTGGTTAGGTGTGTCCTCATATTTCTCTTTGTAGGTCTTTACAAAGTTCTGTGTAAGGTCATCTGTTGCGTCAGCAGTAAACGGAGTAAGAAGCATTACATCTTCGGCAAGGCTCTTGTCAAAGTTGTCAAGTGTAAGAATACCGTCCATACCGTCAACGGAGAAAATCTTAGGCTCGTACTTCATTTTGTTTGCCTGAGCAAGAATCATTGAAGCAGGAGTGTAATAAATCGGAAGGAAAAGAAGGTCTGCGCCTGCATCCTTTGCCTCGTTAAGCTGTGAAGTAAAGTCGTTTGCAGAGTCATCTGTAAATGTCTTTGCACAAACAATATCAAGACCAAGCTCTTTGGCTTTTGCCTTAAACTTCTGATAGATACCTGTTGAATAAGCATCAGAGTTGTTATAGATTACTGCAATCTTTGAACCCAGATTCTTTTCCTTTATATATGTTGCAGAAGCCACACCCTGGTTAGGGTCGGTAAAGCACATCTGGAACATACACTCTTTCCGAGCGATAGAAACGTTGCCGTCTGCATCAGGCTGACCACCCAAAACATCTGTTGACGAAGCCGACGGAGTAAGTGCAAATATGTGGTCGTTGTTTATTTCTGTTGAAACTGCGATACAAGGCTGTGTTGTAACTGAGCCCAACGAAACCTGCATTCCCCAGTCCTTAAGCTTATTATAAGCATTTACTGACTTTTCAGCGTCGTTTTCGTCGTCTTCAAACTTAAGCTCAAACTGAAGATCGCCCTTTTCGTTGATTTCATCAACAGCAATCTGTGCACCGTTCTTTACAGCCTGTCCGTAAATTGCAGCCGCACCGGTTACAGGGCCGATACCGCCGATTTTGAGTGCAGATGACGAACCGTTGCCGCCGTCACCCGAGCCGCTTGATTCAGAACTCGAACCGCAGCCGGCAAGACAAGTGCCAAGCATTGTTACAGCCAATGCAAAAGCTGCCGCTTTTTTGAACATTTTCATTTTGACTACCTCTTTCATAAGAAAATAAATATAATATCTATTCAAGGAAAGTTCCTTGAAATTAACAAATAAAAAAGCGACCTCACATAAGCAAAGTCGCAAATAAAGCTGATAATTACGATTTGCTTTACCAAGCTAAATCGGAACTGACAGATTACTTTCAACCCTACTCCTCATATTAACCTGAAGAATGTCGGTTATAATGCCTGTAATTTTGACCACATCTGTAATTTTCACCAAAATCAGCTTGCTAATTCGTGATAAAAAAACAGACACTGCAATAGCGGCAGTGTCAAGCAAGGAAATATTTTTTACGGCACAACAATTTGCAGCTGCACAAAAAGCACCTGTACTGCAAAAAGAAGACTTTTTATAAAAATCACGCACCGTAATCACTTCCTTATTAAAGATAATACAATATTTAATAATATCATCAAAAATATAAGTAAATAGTAGCATAAACTTTTATCTTTGTCAATAGAAAGCACACATAAACCATCGGTAATTTGAATTTTTCAGTTTTCGATTATGCAAAATCGTAAGTTAAAAGAGTAATATGGGAATTACAGTCAACAGGTTGTGTTCAGATTCAATATGCAAACAAAACTAAGGCTTGACATTTGATAAACCAAACGCCAAGCCTTTTAGGGTTTTGTGATTCAGCCTGTCGCAGTCAGCTAATACGCGCATACAGGCTTATGGGTATAAAATGGATTTTGAAATGAATTGCAAAAAGCACTTTCAATTTTGTGCTCAGCTCAACCAATAGCCACGGCCTTCAACTGTCAGGTCGTTTCCGTTATCGGTTGCCATATAATTTACACCGTTATAGGTGCAGTACAACTTTACTCCTACTCCGTTAGGCTTGTCAACAACCAGCTGATAATAATAATGCTCGCTGTCACCATAAAGATATGTAAGGCTGGAATAAAGATTGCTTAAAGTATATGTACCATAATAAGCAGTACCCTCGGAGTTGCTTGTAAGCTTTACTGTGATATTGCTGAAAGAAACTGATTTTGGAATCTTCAAAGTAAAGTTATATTTGCCGTCATTCATTTTATAACGATTGGTACAATCAATCACAGAATGGTTTTCAATATAAGATGCGTTTGAAGCGCTTACCGACTCCACAATGCTTGTGTCATTGGTAGCTGCAAATGCACTCATAGAAGCGGCTGAGGTTGAGAGTAGTGTTGCGGCAGTCATAACAACTGCCAATGTTTTTTTGATTGAGTTTTTCATAAGAAATCTTCCTTTCTTTAATTTGTTGTCTATATTATAGCTTATAATATTCAAAAAAATTGTCGAATTTTGTATTAAACGTGAATTTTTTCATTGTTTTCATTTATAAACCATTATTATGCAACAAAATCTGTAATGAGAATCTCCGTCTCATTAATTATTACTTCATAAAATTCAAAACACTTGAAAAAAATTATTATTATAGTATAATAGAAATGTTATAAACTGGGGTATATAATCTAAAGTGCAAATGTTCCCCGCCTATAAGGCAGCGGGTACCGCATCAGAATTTCAGCCTGAGTGTAATTTCATACTGAAACGCTGGGGAGTTCAAAGTTCATTTGCACCGCTTGCAGTCTATCGCAAGCTATCGAATCGGAGCGTCGCTCAGATTTAAATAACCTTTACCCTGAGTTACGGAGGATATATTATGGCTGACAATAAAAAAATGGTTGAAGCTATCACAAGCAGAGATGAGGACTTTGCAAAGTGGTATACAGACATTGTAAAAAAAGCGGAACTTGTTGACTATTCAGGGGTTAAAGGCTGTATGGTAATCAGACCCTACGGCTATGCAATTTGGGAGAATATGCAGGCTGACCTTGACCGCAGATTCAAAGAAACAGGACACGAAAATGTGTATATGCCTATGTTTATTCCCGAAAGTCTTCTTCAAAAAGAGAAAGACCACGTTGAGGGATTTGCGCCCGAATGTGCTTGGGTAACAATCGGCGGACAGGAAAAACTCAACGAACGTCTTTGCGTTCGTCCTACATCCGAAACCCTGTTTTGCGAACACTATAAAAAAATCATTAATACATACCGTGACTTGCCAAAGCTGTATAATCAGTGGTGCAGCGTGGTAAGATGGGAAAAAACCACTCGTCCTTTCCTGCGTACATCCGAATTTTTGTGGCAGGAAGGTCACACAATGCACGAAACAGCAGAAGAAGCAAAGGAAGAAACCTTAAGAATGCTTCACGTTTATGAGGACTTTTACAGAGAAACACTTGCTATCCCTGCTGTTGTCGGTCAGAAAACCGAGAAAGAAAAATTTGCAGGTGCAGAAGCAACCTACACCATTGAACCTATGATGCACAACGGCGTTGCTTTGCAGGGCGGAACTTCACATTACTTTGGCGACGGATTTGCAAAGAGCTTTGGTATTACATTCACAGGCAGAGACAATAAACAGCATTATCCGCACCAGACTTCATGGGGTGCTTCAACAAGAATGATTGGCGCATTGATTATGGTTCACAGCGATGATGACGGTCTTGTTCTTCCGCCAAAGATTTCTCCGATTCAGGTTGCTCTTATCCCTGTTGCTCAGCATAAAGCAGGCGTGCTCGAAAAGGCTGATGAATTAAAAGCAGAACTTGCAAAGAAATTCAGAGTTAAGCTTGATGACTCTGACCATGCTCCGGGATGGAAATTTGCCGAATACGAGATGAAGGGCGTTCCGGTAAGAGTTGAAATCGGACCAAAAGATATTGAAAAGAATCAGTGCGTTGTTGTAAGACGTGATACAAGAGAAAAGGCTTTTGTTCCGCTTGACAATGTTGTTGAATACATTGAAAAACTTATGGTAACCATTCATAACGATATGTACGACAGAGCGCTTAAAAACACTCAGGAAAAGACTTTCACAGCTACAAATTATGATGAATTTATTGATATTGCAAAAAATCATCCGGGATTCATTAAAGCTATGTGGTGCGGCAATTCAGAGTGCGAAGACAAGCTAAAGGACGTTACCGGAGGCGTAAAGAGCAGATGTATTCCGTTTGAGGAAGAACATATTGCCGATACCTGCGTTTGCTGCGGAAAGCCTGCAAAACATATGGTATACTGGGGAAAACAATATTAATACTTATTTATATTAAACTCACAAGGGGGTGAGAGGATGCCTATTAAAGTTCAAAGCAATTTGCCCGCAATTAAGGTTCTTGAATCGGAAAACATATTTGTTATGCCGGACGATATTGCACTCAGGCAAGACATACGACCGCTTAAAATTTTGATTTTGAATCTTATGCCCACAAAAATTGCAACCGAAACTCAGCTTCTCAGGTTGCTTGGCAACAGTCCGCTTCAGGTTGATATCGAACTTTTACAGATGGCTTCTCACACCTCAAAAAACACCTCTACTCACCACCTCACCACCTTTTATAAGACGTTTAATCAAATTAAAAACGAAACCTTTGACGGGCTTATTATTACAGGTGCACCGGTGGAACACCTTGAATTTGAGGAGGTTGACTACTGGGACGAGTTGTGCGAAATAATGGAATGGTCAAAGCACAACGTCTATTCAACATTCCACATATGCTGGGGCGCACAGGCAGGACTTTATTACCACTACGGAATAAAGAAATATCGGCTTGATAAAAAACTCAGCGGCATTTATTCGCACAAGGTCTTGAATCCAAATCATCCGCTTATGAGGGGATTTGACGACACGTTCGAGCTTCCGCAATCGAGATATACGGGAGTGCACGAAGCGGATGTCAGAAAATGTCCGTATCTTGAAATACTTTCAATATCCGATATGGCAGGAGTGTCCGTAGTGGTAAATAAAACCGGAAGACAGGTTTATGTTACAGGTCACGCAGAATATGACAGAGAAACGCTTGCCAATGAATATTTCAGAGACAAAAACAAGGGTCTTAACCCTGATGTTCCCTACAACTATTTTCCTCAGGACGATGCATCAAAAACTCCGCCGATGGTATGGAGAAGCAACGCAACACTGCTGTATACAAATTGGCTCAACTATTTTGTATATCAGGCTACCCCATACGACTTGCACGAGCTTCTTGAAAAATATCCGCATTAAAAATTATCTCCCTTTTAGCCTTATAGCTAAGAGGGAGATTTTTTATCTGAATTTACGATTGATTGGACAGTACAAAGAGTATTAGCTGCTCTGAGTTTCAGTGGAAAATTATAACACTTCCACTGGAATTTTTATATGACCACTGCCTTAAAAAGGGAGAATAAGCAATCAAATATTTACTTTTTTTCATCAAGCAGCGTTACACCCTGGGGTGGATTTGCATTTATTGCACCTACAACAGGATGTGTAAAATACGGTTCTTCAAGATATGCAAAATCAATGGTGCGGTGCATACTTTAAGGAATCATATACAAAGTTACACGGCAGAAGCTTGTATGCAACTGCCGCGTTTTCTGAACAAATTATTTCTTTATTATAATCAAATTTAACCTTTATGACGAGAAGATACTCAAAATCTTAGTTAGTTATAATCACCCATCGGAGCAATGAGCAGTTAATATGCCGCTTTAAGCAACCGTATAAATTTTAACCTCCGGCTCTCCGTTCCAAAGCGGCTTTAAGCCAACAAAAACATCATTTTGAAACAATGCGCTCGAAAGATATGCCTGTGCATGTTCTGCGCTGTCAAATCCATGAAGAACCTGCACGTCCTCGTTGCGAATTAAAAGCTCCTTTGTAAGCGCACCGTCAATGGTGTCCAAAAACGGCTTTCGATAGTCCGTATAAACTTTTGCCGCTGCTGCCCTGTTAGCATCATCAATTTTCATAGTTATTTCCAAATAAGCATTTACTTTCATAATTAAAAAACCTCCTGTTTTGCTCTTTATTGAGCTTGAGCCTATTATATATTCGTTGCTCCTACAAAACAATATATAAGCGAATTTATTAGTTACTAATTAATTTGATAGTAACTTGTATAATGACAAGTTAAATGATAAACTGTGTTTATACGTATAATACAGGAGGAATAAAAATGTATAAACCAAAGCTGCAAAAGGATATACGCTGTCCGTTGGAATACGGACTTGATGTATTCGGCGGCAAATGGAAATCAAGAGTTATATGTGTTTTAGCGGAAAAGAATACGCTTAGATACAGCTCAATACGCCGAGAGATGACAAATATAACAGACGCTGTCCTTGCCGCTACGCTAAAAGAGCTTATTGGTGACGGAATCATTGAACGCAAACAATTTAATGAAATTCCACCAAGGGTTGAATACAGCCTTACAGAAAAAGGAATTTCGGTTGTTCCGATTTTGCAGAGCATTTGCCGCCGGGCAGGAGCATATCATAAAGAAGAAAACGGAAATGCTATGCTGCAATGTCAAAAATGTGACTACAACAAATAGGATAAAATTTTTAGGCTTTAATAATATTATTGCATATATTGAGCTTTAAATTTTTTCGTGTCGTTTACATACTTTTTATATAAAAAATACGAGGAACTTTAACCTTCCTCGTATTCTTGGTCTGCCCGAAGTACAATTTTTGAACGTTAACTTTCTTCTCGTCTGATGGGTTCACCTGCTTTTGGAAGATTCCATCATC
>FMUV01000073.1 GCA_900101355.1 Ruminococcus sp. YE282 | reverse complement strand
ACGGGGCAAATCAGAAAGCCTGATTGCAACCGCAATCCTGTATTCTGTTATTGCTTGAAGGATTATTATTTACACAAAATTTTATGGGTTGCCCATTGTCAATGTTATCTGTTTCACTGATTCAGGTAGATATTAATGTGCTAAGCTGGTGGCTTATTCTTTCGGCAGGTCTGAATTTTTTGTATCATGGCAGTTGTAAGGGCAGTTACCATTAAGGCATAAAAGTACTCCCATGGGCAGATGAAATCTGCTCACGGGAGAGTAATACAAAGGCGGTTCAAACTGAAAGTTGCGCTCTCTTATTTGCAATATATCTCAATTGCTTTTGCTGTAAACAGAGCAGTTCCTTCTCCACCATAGCTATCAATGTTTTCGGTAAATTCTCCGCCACTTGCATACATCTTTCCCAGACCTGATAAAATTTCTTTTGTACAGGTGTAATAATTCTCTGTGATGAAATCCTGCAATTTTTTCACCTGTAATTGAACCGTATCACAGGATGTATCTAATTCTTTTATCTTGCCAAACTCTGTAAAAATAAGCATAAAACGATTGATTACATCCTTCTGCTGTGTATCAGACACCCCTTTCGTCTTTTCTTCAAATTCCTGATACTGGGCTATCTGTCCCCATTGTTCCTTTGCACGCTTTGAATAATCTTCCATCTTTTTTTTATCAAATACTTTAAAATACGTCTTATTTACTCCCATCGTTTTTATTCTTCGAGCAAAATCAATCAAATTTTCTATATGTTCCTTCTTCAATACCAAAAGTTCTATTTGCTGCTCTAATACTTTTTCCTTATTAAATTTAGGATTATATATAATATCTTTGATTTCTTTCAGTGGAAATTCCAATTCTCTAAACAATAAAATCTGTTGCAACCTTTCTAATGCTTCTTCATCATACAAACGGTATCCTACCTCTGTATACTCAGTTGGTTTTAACAGCCCGATACTATCATAGTACTGAAGGGTACGTATACTTACTCCTGTTAGCTTACTTACCTCATTTACTGTCCTCATAGGAATTTCCTTTCCGAATAATGGTCGTTTCACTCCAAAATCCATCTATTTCTTTCAAAATTTCTTCTGCTGGAAGTATTGTTGCGTCAACAATATCTTTTCCAGTTTTATCCAAATAATATTTCACCATATAATATCCGCATGCATACCCAGCACAATAAGGCATACCCACCGGAATATAATTTTGTAATTTTGCCATTTCATCTCCATACATATATGATGTAATATTGTCAAATCCTTGCACTTCTAAAGCGTCCTGGATAAGTGGCTTAATATATTCATTTAACATTTCCTGGTCAGTTTTACTAACCCATGGTCCTAAGTTCTCTTCACCGTAAAGTTTTACTGCAAAATTTTCTGCCAATCCTTCACAAATCATATATTCTGCTAATGATATTTCATTACTCCACTTTATATATTGAAATCTTACATTATGATTCGTCTCATGAGCTAATACAACTGGAATCCTTGTTTTTGTCGTTTCAGAAGGTACTAATGATCCAAATATGTATCCCGGAATTCCACCATCACCACAATAACCATCATTCATCACCGAATAGGGACTTGATGGATCTGCGAGCATCAATGTAAACATATACTCTTTAACCTTCAAATCTATTCCATGTCTAACAAATGTCATAAGAGAGCTTTCAATAGATGCCACGCAATCCGTCCATAACTTTTCATCTGCTAATTCTGCAATATATTTTTGTTCTGTGTCTCCTATTTTTTGTGGTAATAAATATCCTAACATACCGCTTGCCATCACCACATCATATCCGCCAGATTGTTTTGCTTTCAACGGACAGTGATACATATCCCATTTCTTTTCAAATTTTTTCATAAAGTCATAGCGATATATATCATCTTTCTTCTCTAACGATGCATTTGCTATCTTTCGATAAATCTCATCTGATTTTACTATTTCTATTATAAATTCATGCATATCATTTCCTCCTATCGATAAGTACACTTTAAACTATTACGCAACGTAGGAGTCAAGACTTTTTCCAAATATTTATCTGATGAAACTTCAAATTTCACTTCCTATTGTACCACGCACATCTCTTACATTCCACTTATATTTTTGTAAAGATTTTGAAAAAGGCGGACTGCTAATCTATAGCAATCCGCCTGAAAAATTACCACACTTCTAAACTGTCTTCTGCATCAATCCAAGCTTGCATTTCTCCATCCAACACTAAGCGTGCATACTCCATAGGTTCATCAATCGCAAGAGCATTCAATGCGCACTGTGAATTTGGTGTGATCTTCAATCCGTCCTCCGCCTTACTACAATCTATGCGAAGAAGTATATTATCAAAAGTGGTTATATCTATACTATTGCAGTACTGGTTATATGTAGCATATATAAGTTTCATAGCTTTTCGTCCTTTCGTTTTTATTACAGATAAGCCGGTTGTATTGATAAATTGTTGTGTGTCCTAGAATTATCCTTTAGAACATGAAACACAGCGTTTTTGAGAGTCATCAAAGCCCAAGACCGCTCTATCGTATTTTAGTGATGTCCGACGGCAATAACCGCTTCGCCATGCAATTCTGCGAAGGGACTGATATATACGAGCTGAAAGCAGGAGAGGCTATTGGGAATTATGTTGAATCGCTTAACAAGAAAGATTCGGATGCATTTATAGGCTGTTATGAAAACGTTGAGAGCGAATCTGTCAACTCCTTCATCGAAAGCGTTAAAAGCTGTAAAGAGACAAGCATATTCAGCAGGGTGCTTTTTCCTGAACCCGACGGACCGAGAATAACACAAATCTTGCCTTGTTCTAACTCCAGTTGTGCGTGGTCAAGGGCATAAACTTCGGCTT
>FMUV01000055.1 GCA_900101355.1 Ruminococcus sp. YE282 | reverse complement strand
TATGCTTCCTCGCCTTTGTCAGCCTTATATCTGGCTATCTTTCCGTTGTAGAGATATACCGTACCACGGTTAATCTCGTTTTTGATTGTGTTGTATGGTCTTCCAAGACTTTTGGCGATTGCGTAGATCGTCCACTTGTCCTCATTGAATCGCACTTCAATTATGTGTCGTTCTTCCGATGTCAGGTGTTGATATTTCTTGTGTCCTGTGTTACAATTGGGATTGTCCATAGTGATGATTTCTTTCGAATTGGTGAGTGGTAACTCAATTCTACTACAGAATCGTCTCTATGGACTATTTATTTTATTGTTGCAACCTCATTTTACAATGCGCCAAAATATCTTTTCTGTTCTTTCGGAAGAGATTTGTTCCTTTTAACTATTTCTATCCATTGTGTTCCCGAAACCTCTTCAAGAACAAACATACCATTATCGTTTTGTTTTTTTACTAAATATGTATTTTTCAAAATACATCCTCCGTTCAATTTGAAATTTTGGTTTTCAAATTAATCGGAGGACTTCTTATCCTAATAAACATTTTGCCCTTTCTGCCTTCAATGCAAAAAGGGCAAAAAATAATGCCGACAAAATATAGCATTAAAAGCTATAGCTTGTCGGCATATCATTAAATTATATCAATAATCTTCCGTAACTGAAAAAAACAATGATATACTTTATATGCAGTTATAAATCTATTCTTATTATTTTTTTAACCGGAGCTCTGGATACGACCAGATCATAACTTTCCTCGATAGGATAATCGTTATGCATTAACTCGTAATCATTATTTGTTTCAAAAGGAATACTTAATCTCATTTCGGAATTTGGTTTTAAAGTAAAGTTGAAACTTCCTGCGGTTTGCTCAAACTCCATATTCCATAATTCCATACACGGAATCCATTCGTCATTTTTACTTTGTAATCCCCAGCTTCTAAAAAAAATATATCCGTCAGAATTACCTTCGTTTTTTATACTGACATCTAATTCAATAATTTTACTCTCTGATGTGAGTTCATATGCACTTGGCTCGGTATTTCCTTTGTATTTTTTAGCAAACTCTCCAAATGTTGTAAGCTTGCCGGAATGAACAGTTATTGAATATCCCGTGGTGTTTTCATCTACAATATTAATAAAGCATCCGTCGAGTTTAACTTCTTCATCCTTTTCATAATATTCTATTTGCTGCTGAATTGCAGCAGTATTTACAAAAAAAATTCTAATAACAATTAAACCTATCAAAGCAAAGGATAGTACCGAAAATACTATTTTTTTCCATAATTTATTCATTGTTATCGTCCTTATCCTTAATTTTAACTACCTTTCCTTCAGATAAAAAAATAATTTTATCAGATAATTCTGTTATTATACTTTCATCATGACACGACACTACTACTAAAGCACCTCGGTCACACTCACGCTGAATTAAATTCTTGACAAGTTCTACTCCATTATCGTCCAAAGCATTTGTCGGCTCATCAAGTAAAATCATTTCAGGTTTTTCCATTATTGCCGCTGCAATTCCAAGTCGTTGTTTCATACCCAACGAATATGCCCTATATTTTTTTGATAAATTCGGGTCAAGTCCCACATCAGACAGTGATTTTTTTATATCGTTATCATTAATTTTATTCTTTATAGAAGCTAAAGTTTTTAAATTCTTAAATCCTGTCATTCCGTCTAAAAATGCCGGATTTTCAATAAGAATACCTATACTGTCAGGAAAGCTAATATCTTTCCACAACTCCTTACCGTCAATAATTATCCTGCCCTTGTCAGGCTTTATCAACCCTGCTATCAATCGCATAAGCATAGTCTTACCGGAACCGTTTATCCCCTTAAAACCCCAAATTTTACTTGATTCCAATTTGAGTGAAATATTATCTATTACACAACGCCTGCCAATATTTTTGCTTACGCCTTCTACTTCAATCAGCATTTCAATCCTCCTTAGTCAAAATATCCATTCTATTAACCTTGATTAAACCTATTACAAATATTACTATACATAAGCTTAAGCACAGTACGAATCCCAAACCAATACTTATGGGCTCATCTGTCGTTATATTTTCCGTTCGCAACGGCATTGCTAAATTACCGATAAGGAAAGGTGATGAAAAGAACAATGAAAACACAAGTATTGCTGACGTAATAAAAAAGCTCATCAACGGTCTTATAAAAAAAGATAAAAGCATTTGCAACATACAAAGCACATACACCGTAAAAATATGAAGCAACAAAGGAACAACTATATTCCATGGCATCGGTACAAGTTCACGAAAATTAAGCATAAGCAATCGAAGCAAAAACTCGTTTATATTAAGATTGCATTCAGCTCCCACAAATAAAGCAAAGCTCGCCGCTGATAACAACATAATAAAATAATATATACAAACGTTAATCATCAGCCATACACATTTGGAAATCCACCATGCTCTGCGACTGCCCGATAAAATAATTATATGTCTTCCATAACCAGAAAGGTTATCAACAGGATAGCGCAAGCTTGTAAAAGCAATAATTAAAATAACAAGCATCCATTGTACAGGAAAGGGAAAAGCAACGGTTTCTTCTATAACAAAATGCTTAGCTCCACCCAATGCATATAACAACATATCGCCTATTGTAAGCTTTTGTTCAATTAATTCGGGAGTATCAACACCCATATTCATTCTCTGCATAAAAAGAACAAAATCAACAAGCCAGAAGAATAGAAACAAAATAGCATACAGCCATATTCGCTTGATTATGCCGTTCTTTATATCAAATTTTAATATTTTAATAAACATTGTCTGTTTTTCCTCTTATATATGTTATCGCAACAGATACAAGTGCGATAACCATTATACTTGAAAAAATAACTAACCCGCTTATCGTATTTGAAGTTTCGTATCCTTTTAAAAAATTAAACGGCGATAATTCAATATAAAAACGAAAAGCAGACACAAGCATACAAATGAATTGATGTAGCAATAACAGTATATATGGTAATATAATAATTGCCGCCTTATTTTTAATAAAAAAGCCAAGTGATAGACAAAGCGATGCCCAAAATCCTGCGAAAATCATATCAATTAATATTATAATTAAATCGTATAACAACGGTAAAGTATAAAAAAGCTTTGAGCAGAAGCTCGACATAAAGATTGCGTACCATATACTTTCGCCCGGATCAGGCATTCTTGCCGGTATAAAACACGCAACAATTATATAATTAATTATAAGCGGAATTGCTACAACCAAAGCACCCGATATAAATGCCGCTATATATTTTGAAAAATAATATCTTTCTCTGCCACATCTTACTATGGCTTGTTTGCGATAACCACTTTTTATCTCATCCGCAAGTGACCACGAGAACGGAATAGCTGCAAGCAATGGCAGGAAATAATAAAAAGCCATAGAAAACGGAGAATAATCGCCGCCTATCCAGCACCTGTACAAAGTAGATACAGCTATCTGAGGGTTTTTATTCATACTTCCATCGGAATTTATCCAATATTTATCCCAAATATCCCACCTGAAAAATTCAGTGGAAATTGCCGATACAGCAGCGGCGATCGCTATAGCAATGCCAATTACCAAAGCAAACTTAAAACTTTTTCCTGTCAGTGCTCTTTTTATTTCAGTCCTAATCATTAGTATTCTCCTTAAAGTCGAGCACAATTCCGTATTTATTATGATTGCTTGTTCCTATCTTCAATATAATATTATTACTTTCAGCAGTCTTTTCATCTATATAAAAGCCCAACTTAAATCGATAGCTTTCTCCTACGGCTAAATTCTCATATTTCGTTGAAAAATAGTTTTTATAATTTTCCTTCGCAAGTTCAGACAAAGGCTGGTGATTGTCAAAATACAAACATTCACTCAAATAATATTCAAAGTTTACATTACTTTTATAAAACGCTTCTCTCGTCATAGGATAAAAGAAATTTACAAGCATATATTCATCTTTATCAAATACCGCATTAACATTTTCTAAAGTAATATCAACAAGCATAAAGTCGAGCTCACCAAACATTTTCTTATCTGCCTTCGTGAAAAAATGGGTGCTTTCTATATATTTTTTATCCTCATCTGACATACTTTCAACTTCATTTAAGTTGTCAAATATTTCACAGGAATTTACTTTTAGCTTTAATTCTCCACTTTTCCATGGAAAGCCCGCTGTAAATCCGAAAAAGCCGGAGGTTTTTTCATCATTTTCAATCGATAATGTAATACTCTCTGTTTGATTTATTACAGTAGGTTTCACAAAAAAATGATTACATATAATAATTATGGAAACAATTATTATCAAGGCTATTATTGATGCAACTATTATTTTAGTTCGCCTCATTATTTTTCTCCCTCGCAAATAAATTTATCACTCACTAATCTTCCAACAGAACTTTTAGTACTATTTTACATTCGATTAGTGAGTGATTTGTTTACGGATTTAAAACTGGATAGCTTCCGACACTATCAGGACTCCAATAGCCTTTAGCACTTTGAGAAGCCATAAAACAATAACCACCAAGCCTTGCATATCTTTCGCCGTTTTCATATACAAGCTGATTAATCAAAAACTCACCGGTACGAGTTACTTTTGGTTGCCCGATAGTTCTATCAGTCAATGAGCCGGTACTTGAAGTAGCTCCGTCAACATAAACCTGAAATCCGCCATTAGGCAACTGGTTACACTTTATATATGTACTGCTTGCATCTTGCTTTGCTCTACCGCTCGTGTTTGCTTGTCCAATCCAGTTAAAATTAAATGTGTATCTGGTATCACTTATATTGGCAGCACTAACAGGCAAAGAAAAAGCAGATACTGCAATCATAGATATGCCCAGAATTGCTAATAGCTTTTTTGTTTTTTTCATATATATCACCTCCTCCTATAATGTTTTATTTATTAATAACATATAATTGAATTTTTACCAATAATTTGGTGATAGAAAACAAAAAAGCGGTGACAAAACGCATTAAAGTACAAAAAGACGGAATCCGTTAAGAATCCGCCTTTGGTATTATAATGCTTACTATAAACATTCCGTTTCTTTCGCTTATATCAATAACTCCATTATAGGAAAGTATTTTTTTCTTGACTCCTTCAATTCCAAAACCGTGACTTTGATTATCTCCTTTTGTTGTTTTCAAAGATGGATTTTTACTTAAAATTGAATCTTCAATTTTATTTTCTATTTTTATTACTACATTCCCTTGGCTTTCAAATACATTGATCACCACAATTTTTTCCGTACTCTCATTACAATAATAATCATAAATATTATCAAGTAGATTGCCGAAAATTACACAAATATCTCTACTGTCAATAAAATCCAAATCTGTCATAATTTCAAGCTTGACATCTACACCCAAAACATTTAGTTTTGAGAGCTTCGTATTCAGCAACAAGTTCAATGCATGATTTTTTGAGTAGAGCACATTGCTCTTCATAATATTTGTTTCATTGTCAAGCAGTAACTCCTTTGCTTTATTGTAATCACCATTCTCAATAAGAGCAACAATAGCTGTATTTGAATTTTTCAAATTGTGCCGCAGACTACAGTCCTTGTTGTAAATTGTTTCTACCTCATTAAGGCTTTGCTCAATTAACTTTTCCTTTTGCTTCAATAAGACTTCTTTTATTCTGATTTCCTCTTCACATTTAAGTTTATATATCAAAACATAAGATAGTACGGTAAGCAACAATAATGAAATTATCAACACAAAAACACACCATTGAGTTAATGATTCAACAGGGGTACATAAAAGCAACAGCATTAATGCAATTATTGAGAGGAATGCAATAGTAGGCACAGTTAATACTAAGCTAAAATTCTTAATTTTTATTTTTTCGGTAACTTTGAGCATTATCAGCATAATAATAAAAAGGCACAGCAAATGAGCACACAGATGTGAAAAATTGAATAAATTTGTAGACGATCCAAAGGTATCGTACGGAAGTAAATAATCATTGTAAAACACATTAACTATGGTATCAAAAAAGGTATTAACTATAAAACGCAAGACAAAAAAAGCAACAAGTACAGCCGATAAAAAAATATTGCGCACAACCACCCCTTTATATAGTATATTTGTATATAAAACAAATATAAGAATAAGGAGTATTGGAATCAAAAAATACTTTGAAGACAATGAGAATAAAATGATAAGTGATTCCGCCACTGCAGTCAAAACAATGATAATATGGGATGCTTTGCTTTTAACTTTCAGCTCACAAGACTTATATATAAAAAAATTCATAAGGCAAGATTGAGACAAGCATACAAGTACCGTAGAAATCAATATTAAAAGAGATGAAGCTATCATCAAAATCCTCCTCTCAAATAATTTATATAAGCTTGTTTTACTTCATTAATTCTATCTCTGCTTACTGACAAATGTTCTCCGCTTTTTAATGTCAATCCTGCCGTTGTAATCACTCCATACACTTCTGCTAAGTTAACAATAAAGCTTCTACTAATCCGAACAAACTGTATAGGAGGTAATTCACTCTCAATATCTGATATTCTCTTTTTTTTACTGTAAACTTCTTTCCCTACATAAAACAGAATATTATTTCCTTTAGATTCAATGTATCTAATATTACAAAGAGGTATTCTTATGAAGTTATTATGCTTTTTTATTATGTAAAATTTCTGCTTAAGCATATATGCTGACAATAAATCATCTACCATGGGTTCAAGTTCAGAATCAAGCTTGGATTTTCTTATAAATCCAAACGGGTGCTTTTTTATTGCCTCAAACACAAGAAAGTCATGGCTGGTAACAAACACTAAAAAGCATTGAGGAGATATTTTACTGATTCTGTCCGCAACAGAAAAACCATTTTCAGTAGGCATATCTATATCAAGAAATACGATTTGATAATCTTTTTTTGCAGCTTCATCAATAAACTTTTTACTGATAGTATATGTATCTATAATGATTATTTCAGCACAGTTGGTATGAAATTTTGTCAACAACTTGTTTTTTAGCAACTCGCAAAAACCGCTGTCATCATCACAAATCGCAACATTCATACTTTAATTTCACCTACACTTTGCTACTTAATAAGGTCATAAATAATAATCATTATATCACAATTAAATTATTGTTATCAATACATTTATTAAAAATAAGATTCTTACATTCTTATTTTAAACAGCAATGAGCTTTTACCACCCTTTTCTCTATATCGTTGTTCTGTTTTTATTAACCCGGCTTTTTTCAAATCTCTAATAGCTCTTCTTACTGTGGCAGGCGACAATTTTATGTCTCCTGCTATTGTTTTTACCGAAGGCCAGCATTCACCGTTTTTGTTCGCTCGGTCGTAGAGGTAGGTATAGACTGCTACGGCTCTGTGAGGTAAGTCCATTTGATACAGAAAAGTTAATCTACTCATTGTCCAGCACCTCCTGCGTTGGTCTTTCGGTTCTTATGACTACTTTTCTTTGCTTGTCTGCGCTCTGTTCAACGCTTGAATTTTCAGGTTCTTCTGTTAGATCATTTTGCTGTTCTGAATTAATAGTATCTTCACTCTCGGTCTGTTCTGTATCTGGCGAGGTCTTTAGGTTTTCATTTTTCTTCTTTTTCTCACTGCTTGCCTCATCAAAATCCGAATCAGTTGCAGGCTGTTCAAGATAGTGAGGATAGTATTTCTGAATTATGTTATTGAACAACTCCGAACGGTTGGCATAGTGAACCTCACGGTTGCCGTTTTCCATGACCTCATACTTTTCTTCAAATTTAATACCCCATTTAAAAAACATCTTTAGTTTTACTTTCATAGGATAAAAACCTGTTTTCATAACAACAAATGTGCCTTTTGGAAGTGACTTCAGCTCATCGGGAGTCATCAATGGCCTTTCTATCATCTGCAATGATTGGGACGGATCATTTTTGCTTCTGCTTACAGAGCCTGACATAACAGTTCTTGAACCGAGTGCTTTTGATAGGGCTTCCGCACTTGTGCTGTTTGGAGCAAAGCCGCCGAATATTGTCAGCTGTGTGTTGTCTATGATAACATCAGCACCTTCTTTTCCGTAGTTGCGTTCAAGCTGTGCAAAGTATTGAATTATCGGCACTATCTGCAACCGCCTTGAACGGGAGGCTGAGAACATCATCTCGGCAGAGTCAATCTTGGGAAGGGTACCGAACTCGTCGCAGAAGAATACGCAGCGATTTTTAAGCGCGCCGCCGTTTTCATCTGCAACTGAAAGTATTTCACGGTAGAGCTGTTGGATTATAAGCGAAACCATAAAGAAAGTGTTGGGATTTTCCTCCGGCATTACAATGAAGATTGCACACTTTTCATTGCAGAATTTTTCAGCGTCTATTTCTGTATCAAAACACAAAAGCTGTTCAAGCTCGGAGTCGAGAAAAGCATTCAACCTTGAAAGTGCCGTACTCATAACGCTTGACATACTCTGTTCGGCTGTGTTGAGCGCCGCCCCTGCAAACCATTTTGCTTTGTGGTCGTCTGGAAGATAGTCCATTAAAAGTTGAAACTGATTTTTGCCTTTCTTGTTGGTCGGAGCAAGTAACTCCTGAATGATTTTGAATACCGAAACAATATGCCGTTCTTCGTGTTCGCAGAATTCCGAAACAAGCAGAATAGTTGCTGTTAAAAGTCCCTCTGCCGCATCATAAAAGTAAGCGTTCTGTCCGAATG
>FMUV01000058.1 GCA_900101355.1 Ruminococcus sp. YE282 | reverse complement strand
GCCGCTGTTACGGTTGCCGCTGTTACAGTTGCCGCTGTTACGGTTGCCGCTGTTACAGTTGCCGCTGTTACGGTTGCCGCTGTTCCAGAGTCCGGAACAACCTTTTCCAGTGTTGACCAAGCGCAGCACTTCTTCCCATGTGATTTCCTCAACGATTGTGATTTTATTGGTGCAGGACTTGTCACCTTTGGTGTCGATAACACCAAGGGCTTCAACAATAGCAACCTTGTTGTTCGGGTCAAACCTGTAATAATCGAAACAGTCTTTCAAATCCGTGCAGAAGTGGAAACCACGGTCACAACAAATGGGTTCACCTTCCATTTCGTAAGTCTGACCAACCGCATATTGAAAATCCCTGCAAGTCCAGTCAGGATTGAAAACTTTATATCCTTTCATCGTCACACCTCACATCTTGTGAAATCGCTGAACCTTGAAGGGCTGATGTAATAGCGATATTTGCCGGAAGGCATCTTGACCGCATAGCCAAAGGGGAAGTCCCCATTTTTCAAGCCCTGCCGCAACATCTGTTTACCAATGCCCATCAACTTTGCCGCTGTTTCAACAGGCAAATTTTTCAGGTGACCGGTATCAGATGCCGGTTCATCAACACCACCCTTCAGATAGTCAGCGGAAACATTCAACGCCGATGCAATCACTTTCAGATTTGCGGCTGATGGTGAACTTTTGCCGGACACATACTGACTGATTGAGGATTTACACAACCCTGTGACCTTTGAAAGTGCCGTTTGTGACATTCGTTCCTGCTCCATAGCCGTTTTCAAACGCTGTGAAAATACGTTCATTTTGTTCATCCTTTCATTTTGAATTTGGTTTTAACACTGTAAATAGTTGCTACACGACTATTTTTCCGCAAAAAAAATTTCCCACATTTCTTCAAGTGTCAAATGCAGAATTTTGACAAGTTTCTTGATTTCAGATGCCTTGAACTCTGTCTTGTTGTTTAACTTATAGTTGAAGGTTGCCGATGTCATACCCAGTTGCATTGCAACAGCTTCCTGCAACAAACCAAGGGCGGCAATTTTCGCCTTCAATTTTGCTGTGTTTGTCATGGTGTTTCACCCCTTTCAATCATAGTAGTCATATTCGTCATAATCGCTGACCTTTTCGACAACATTGGTTATCAACCAAATCAAGCCAATGCAAGCCGCAAAACCGCCAAAGAAACAAAGCAGTCCTGCAAGTATGTTCCAGAGTACCATTATTTCACCACCTTTCAGTTTATCCATTTGATGATAGTATTTCCTTGATAACCTTTTACCCATACAAACCAAGCATAACAAATTGCGTTGTTTGATTTGTATGTATCAAAATCACCATTCATTGCGCAATTTAGCCTTGAACTTGAAACATAAACCGTTCGGGGGGGGGTCTTTTGGTAAAATTCTTTTCGTTTTTTCCCTTCAAGAAAGGTTAATTTCAAAAACATTGCAACTTTTCTTCCCGGTTTAACACTGTCCAATGCTCTTTGGATAAATTCAAGTGCATATTTATATGGTGGATTTGTAATTATATCACCTTCAAAATCTTCCAATGTTTCTTCAAGAAAATTCAAAGGTTCAGGGTCACCATAACCTCTATACACTAAATCAGTTGCTATTACCTCATGACCTGCTTTTTGAAACACCTTTGCAAGATGACCGCCACCACAAGCACATTCCCAAATGGTATGGTGGAATTGCTCTTGTTGCAAAAGTAATTCAGCAGCTTTTGGTTCAGTCGCATAGTAATCATCATTTTGCCTTTCTTTCTTGGTGTGATTCGATGCCCCAATAGCTGTGTAAATGCTATTTTTACCGCCTATCCAATCTTTCACGCTTTTCACCACCTTTCTTCCGTTCTGCAATCAAATCTAAACCCAAGTGCAGTTCTTGTGTGGATATTTTCTTGTAGAAATCAAAAAGAATGTTGTATGCAACTTCTTCTGCTGAAATTTCTGATTCGTTAAAATCATCCTCATGTTCAAAATAATCTTGGACTTCTTCAAATCTCTTTCGGGAAATCCAACCCATTCCATAAGCAGTTCTTGCTTCTTCCAAATTAGAAAACTCGGTCAGCTTTTCAAAGCGTTCCTTGTGCTTTTGCTTCTGCCTTTCGGCTCTTTGTTCCAAAGTTTTCAATGGTGCATTTAATTTCCGCATTACCAACCGATTTGCCTTGATGGATTTTTCCAATTCATCAATAATATTCATTCCAGACCACCTTTCTGTAATATTGGAAAGGGGTACTGCAATACCCCTTTCCACTATTGTGTGTTTTCACTGTTGTTTTGATTATGTAATGTTAATTCTCGCTTTCCCAGACAGTTTCACCATCAAGTGTGTAAATACCTGTGATGTGTTCATACTTGAAATCATCAATATCAGGGTCAACAAGAAGGTCAATGATGTGGGTGAATGGTGCTTCATGAATAGTGCCAAAAACATCCCATACTTGAAATGTTTGTGTTTCATCCTCAACGCCGAACATCAGCTTCCAGAAATTGATGCTTTCTATCTTCAACGCATCAAGGATGTCCCTGCGGCACCACACATCAGAATTGGAACAAAGCCAAATGATGGTTGCAATTTCTTCAATGGGGCATCCGTGTTGATTCGCATAGAACAGTTTTTCATACTGCTTATTGGAACCTTCCGTAAACCAATTATTCTTGATGCAAAGGCTTCTTAAATTCTCGTTTGTTGTTACTGTGTGATAAAATTTCATAATCAATCCAGTCCTTTCAACGTTTGGGTGAATTTTCGATTAGTCGTATAACGACTATATATAATATACACCTTCGTTATAGTCCTGTCAAGACTATTTTAGAAAATTTTTATATTTTTCTTGAAAAATAGTCTTGTAAGTGCTATTATTTAATTGAAAGGGGTGTTATTTATGCCAAAAAATAGAATTAGAGAATTTCGTAATGAACTAAATTTAAAACAAATACAATTAGCTGAATTGATAGGTGTCACCCAAGGAACTATTCGTAAATATGAATATGGAGAAATTAATATACCTCAATCAAGATTGGAAAAGTTATCTGAAGTATTACATCACTCGGTAGATGAAATACTATGTAAAGAATCAATAGATTACTGCTACCAATTATGGGAACAACTATATAATGATGATGGAAAATTAGAAAAAGAAACCGCATTATTAAATTGTGTTCAGAAGATATTTGGAAAAGAAACTTCTGACCTGTTAGTTTTATTTTCTCAATTCAATGAACAAGGAAGGAAAAAAGCATTGGAAACACTTAAAGATTTGAGTGAAACTTCAAAATATACAGAAATGGATGATTAGCGATGTTTGGAAGAAAAAAGAAAAAACCTGCCCCACCAAAAAACTCAATAGGACAAAACCTTGATAAACTCATTAATGGTCAATTACCTTTTGGGTGGACGACACATTATAAACACATAACAAAACCAAAAGATGATACAATGATTGAACTTGCGCTGAAAACACAAACTCCAGATAAGCAAAAACGTATTGAAGCATTGCAAAACCTTATTCAATACTTTTATTCCTATCAAGCTGAATGTCAGTCTATGGGTGAGTGTTTTGCAAAATACTTTGATGATATGTGGATGCATTGTAAAAACAATAGGTGTGATGATTTCATTTACATCACACCTTATGAAGAAGAATTACAATCTTTGTGTAACAGTGTAACAGTGTAACAGATACCTATTTACTCAAAATATTTGAAAAATGAAAAAACTAAATTTTTATACTTCCCTAAAAATAAGAAAATATAGAAGTCATCTGTTACTTGTTACAAGCAAAAAGAAAAACCACCCACTATTGCAGTAGTAGGTGGTCTGTGTTAAAACCAAATTCAACAATGAAAACACACAAAATATTCAAGGTGAACTGGTTATTTTATTATAGCATTTTCACCTTGAAAAATCAACAGGAAAGGTGAAAAAATGAAGAATCCTAATGGTTATGGGTCTGTTGTCAAATTATCAGGCAATCGGCGCAGACCTTGGTGTGCAAGAAAAACAACCGGGTGGACTGAAAAGGGTTATCCCATCTATAAATCCATCGGGTATTTTACAGACCGTGAAGAAGCTATGATTGCACTTGCACAATACAACCGAAATCCTTATGATATAGACCTATCAAAAATCACGCTGAAAGAACTGTTTGAAAAATGGTCTGCAAGGGATTTTCCAAAGATGTCAAAATCTTCTGCATCAAGTCACAAATCAGCAGTCAAACACGCTTCAGCATTATATTCAATTCCATATAAAAACATCAAAGCCTATCAGATGCAGGAAGTCATTGATGGTTGTGGTTGCGGATATTCCACCCAAGGTGCAATCAAAAACTTGTTTGGTCAGCTTGACCGCTTCGCCCTTGAACTTGACATCATCACCAAATGTAATTCCACATTGATTTCAGCCGCACCAATTCCACCATCAAATAAGGTTCCATTCACCGATGATGAAGTTGATGCAGTGTGGAAAATAGCCGGTCAGGAATGGGTTGATTCAGTCCTGTTCTTCTTATATACCGGTTTCCGCATCAGTGAAATGCTCACCATCAAGATTGATGATGTTGACCTTAATCAGTTGACAATCAAAGGCGGTATCAAAACCAAAGCAGGAAAGAACCGTATTGTTCCGATTCATCCACGCATTGAAGGATTTGTCCGGGCAAGGGTGAAGCAAGGCAACAAATTTCTGTTCAGCTATAACGGAAAGAAAATGTCATCAACTCAATACTACATTATTTGGAATAACCTAATGGAACAGTTAAAAATGCACCATACACCACACGAATGTAGACACACATTTCGGTCAAGGCTTGATTCAGCCAATGCAAACAAAAGGTGCATTGATTTGCTGATGGGTCATACTTCCAAGGATGTCGGTGAAAGGGTTTACACCCACAAAACCCTTGATGAATTACGAAATACAATAAATTTATTGCGTTGAACAAGTAACACGTTAGTAACACAAAAACCCCTGATGCCGCATAAACAGTGACATCAGGGGTTTATTTTAATTATTATACCACATAAAAAGAAAGTTGTCTATTAAAAAATCAGCCTGCCACCAAGGAAGAATTGCACCCAAATGCTGACAGGTGCCTCTTGTCACAGTGATAGGAGAAAGAACTACCCACTATAAGATATTACAGCAGAAAAGAAAAATATATACAAGGAAGTGATTAAAATATCAACCTACATTCATTTTACAAAAGAACAGCGAGAACAGGCAAGGAGAACCGACCTTGCTAATTTTTTAATCAGTCATGGCGAGAAAGTCAAGAAATCAGGTTCAGAATATGAATGGCTTGACGGCTCGCAAAAGGTTACAATCAGAGGTCACCTCTGGTATCATCAGTACGAACAGAAAGGTGGAGATGCAATAGACTTCGTTCGCAGATTTTATAACAAGGACTATGTCGAAGCGGTTGAAATGCTTTTGAATAACTGTGGCGGTCAGATAGTAAATTCACAGACCACAGAACGAGAGCGAAAGCCATTTATACTACCACCAAGGAATGACAGGATGAGCAGAGTTTTTTCTTATCTGCTGTTGACTCGTGGAATTGATAAAGATGTACTTTTTGAGTTTGTGCGGAGAAAAATGATTTATGAATCAGCGGATTATCACAACGCTGTCTTTGTCGGCTACGATTCAAACGGTAAACCTCGCCACGCCCACAAGCGAGGAACTGTGACGAACAATCCGTACAAAGGAAATGCTGCAGGAAGTCAACCCGAATTCAGTTTTCACTGGCACGGCACAAGCGAGAAGATATTCTTGTTCGAAGCTCCGATTGATATGTTATCGTTCATAAGTATGCATAAAGAAAATTGGCAAGAAAATAGCTATGCGGCATCCTGCTCCGTTTCGGACAGGGTGCTTTTTCAATGTCTGAAAGATAATCCGAACATCAAAAATGTTTTTCTTTGCTTTGACAATGACGAAGCAGGACAGACCGCCAACAAACGCATAGCCGACAAACTGAACAAACTGAATATTCAAAATGAAATCCTCATTCCAACTCATAAAGACTGGAATGAGGATTTAACTTTATCAGAAAAAGGAGATGAACGAATATGCCATCAGGTATTGTAACTTTGATAATTGTAACAGGTTCAATGTTAGCTTTGTTTGTGATTATTACAACAGTTGGTAATAACTATTCTCTTAACCAAATAAAAAACAAAACTGTCGGACAAGGTCAGCACGGAACTGCTCGTTGGGCGACCAAAAAGGAAATCAAGAGAACTTACAAGCAAATTGATTTTCAGCCTAACGAGTGGAGAAATAATCCAGACAGCAGACCAACTGAACAAGGTATAGTTGTCGGTTGCAAGAACAGAAAAAAGGGAACAACCGCAATGGTTGACACAGGCGATGTCCACGCTCTGATGATTGGTGCGGCAGGCGTCGGCAAGACCGCATATTGGCTTTACCCGTGCATTGAGTATGCCTGCGCTACTGGTATGTCATTTTTGTCAACCGACACAAAGGGTGATGTAGTTCGGAATTATGGAACGATTGCAGAAAAGTATTACGGCTACAAAATTTCAGTAATAGATTTGCGTAACCCAACACGCTCTCACGGCAACAATCT
>FMUV01000059.1 GCA_900101355.1 Ruminococcus sp. YE282 | reverse complement strand
CATCCGTATTCGTCCTACGAAAAAGGAACTAACGAGTGCCACAACAAAATGCTGCGCAGATTTATACCGAAGGGCAAAAGCATTGACGACTACAGCGCTGATGACATCCTCTACTTTGCGGATAAGATCAACAACCTGCCCAGAAAGATTCTGGGCTACAGAACCCCGGAAGAGCTGTTCGAGCAGGAACTCGACCGCATATATGCTGCCGCGTGAGCCGCGTCGCCGCGAGTTTTCCTCGCTCGTCGCTACGCTCCTCCCTCGAAAAACTCGCGGCGATCTACTACAGACTCAAAAATTGTTGCAACTTGCTATTGCAATTTGCGATCTTTTTTCTCTTTATTTGATGTTCTTTTTATTTTTTTCCATTCGGTTTTAAAATCACTGAATATTTGGATAGCTTCAATGCTACCACAATCTGCTCGACTGGATAACCGAGAAAATATTTTTTTATACATTTTAACAATATTATCGTTACGATAATTTTTATTATATAAATATTCATTATATTTCTGACAGCCTCTAAAATCATTTTCAATTAGTTCTCTATTACATAAATTTCCATCTCTTTTAATATAATAGTGATTACACATTTTACATTTATTTATGATTAGATTTAGTTGAAATATTTCATACAAACTAATAATGCATAATTCCGATAAAGTATCAAATTGAGCACTTGTATAGAAAGAATAATGAATATATTTACTTGATAAATACTTATTTATATCAATTACATTATCACCAACTGAATATGGAAGAGGAATATTAGAATGAATTTTTCTATAAGTTATCCTAAATTGATTATTATATTTATTAAATTTATGATGATTTGAAAAAATTGTTATAACCAAATTTGCTAATGATTCAATTTTACACATATCTTTATTATTAGAACATTCGGTTACAAATTCTTTGATTTTTTCTAATCGCTTTATTTCGATTAGATCAATTTTACAGGACAAGAATATACGTTTTAAGTTATATTTCTTGTCAGAAAAATAATCATCAAGTTTTGATGAATCCATTTTTTTTATCATATTAGATAAAAAATCAACGGATTCTATTATATAGAATAATATTTCTCCCAGTGGGATTTTTGCAAATCCGTTTTCATTTTTAAGGAAACAAAAGTCATAAACTTCATAATTTTTATTTTTGCAAAAATAAATACCATATAAATTATCATTATATTGATTGCTTTTCATAATTCACCTGCGTTAAGTTTTTTTGTTTTTCGTTTTATTATATAGAAAACTGAAAATGTTCCGACAGGAAGAAAAATCAAGCAAAACAGAAGCATTGGCAATGTTTTCGTCGGAACAGAATCATTATTATTGTCTTTTTTATCTGATTGAATATCATAAGTACGTTCTGCATGAACAATTAATCTATGGCTGTTTATGCCGTACGGATAACAAGTGATAAGCGTAAGCAAATCCTTGTTTGTTTCTACATTTAGTTGTTCTGTATCATCAGGGAGGACAACATCTGTTTTATACACTTTGTAAGATAATTTCTGATTTAAAATATGTATATAAATCATATCTCCGCTTTCAAGCTCGTCTATATCATCAAAAAATTTTTGAGTCGGATAACCGCTGTGAGCAGAGATACAGGCGTGTGTATTATTCCCGCCAATCGGAAACGAAGTTTGCTCAAGATGAGCCGCACCCTTTTTTAAAACCTTTTCACTTCCGTGATAAACAGGAAGCTTTACATTTATTTTTGGAATTTCTATATAGCATATAAGACCATCACCGAAATTCATTATGTCGTTGTAGTTGTTTAGAATCTTTTCATAATCGCTGCTTAATTCGCCGTTGAAAAATTTTGAAGCAACCGCTTCGTTGTAAATTTCCGCTTCTTTATATAACTCACTAATTTCTTCCTGAGAGGATAAATTTATGTTATTGTTATAGCCGTTAATTCTGCTTTCGTTAAATAAGCTGTTTATATAATCGCTGATTACGGGAAAGCTTAAACAAGCTACTCCGATTGAAATCAGAACGGAAATGATAATTATTATAAGTTTCTTTTTCATCTTAGTTTACCAAAACCAAGGGGAAGAAATTCTTCCCCTCGGCTGTTATGATTATTATTACTTATTACTTTTCTTTGCCTTTGTAAAGATTAAAAGTGAAAGTCCTGCGAGGGCTAATACTGCTCCTGCCGCATAGAGTATCCATACATAGCCGCCTGTTTGCGGTACGATGAGCTTGGTATCTGTTACAGTACAGGTTGCATATCCGTCTGCAGGAGAGTTTTTAACCCATGTGTCATTATTGAATACTTCGTTGTATTCAACGTCAATGCTTACAGGAATAACGTCTCCGTAAAGGTTATATCCCTCAGGGGCAGCAGTTTCAGAAATGAAATAATTACCGCTTGCAAGGAATCTTTCTTCGCCGTTTGAGTTTAAAAACTTAACTTTGCCGTCACTGTCCGAAGTACCCGAAGCAATTGCGTTATTATGAGCTGCTGCGTCCTTTTCGTTTGTATACAGCTCAAATGTTGCGCCGGCAAGAGCTTTGTTTTCTTCATTGAGCTTTACAACACCGATACCGTATGTATAAACATATACTGTGTTGCCCGGGACGCTGTCTGTGCCGCTTTTGTTGCCGTATACAAGTTCAGCGTCTGTATTTGGATTGCCTTTTGGTCCAACGACTGCGTGAATGTTGATTGTTGCTGAATACTCAACAATAACAGAGTTTACATTTGTTGCGTAGTATTCATCTTTTGCGAGATAATCAGAGCTAATAGCAACGTTAAACTTTGTATCTTTTCCGTCGCCTTTTTCTGTGATATTAAGTTTATAATCTGCGCTTGAAATATCAGAAATCTTGTTACCCTGTTTATCTGCGAGATAGACTTCAAATGAGCTTTCGTCAAGAGTTAAACCTTTTGACATTTCATCATATACTGTGAATGTTGTGAGCTTCTGAGAAACAGAACCGGCAGTTGTATTTGTAAGTTTAAAATCAACTGTGTCACCAAGACCGATATCTGTAAAGTTCTCATTGTGCTTTGTGGAATTTGTTATTATCTTATGAGTTGTAGGCGTATCATCCGAAACTTTGAGTGCAAGGTTAATAGGAGAAATTTCATATACCCAACCATTTTCACCGTAGTAGGGAAGAGCTACAACACTGTTTTCAACTGACTTAACGCCGGCAGGGAATTTTGTGCACTTGACGTAGTAGATACCTTGCTCAAGTTCAGAAAACGTTTTAGTCTTTGTATTGCTTTCAAATGTTCCGTATGAAACGACGCCAGAAGGTAATTCTGATAAATTATCAAGCTTATTCAAAATTGATTTTGAATCGCCGTCTTTAACTTCGTCTTTGATGTCGTCAACAAGAGCTTTGTATGATGTTTCATATGTATTTTGAGAGGTCGAAGTCAGTTTTGCAACTTCAAAAACTTCAAATGTATATCCCGGCTTTGTACAATTAAGTGTAATGGACACTTTTTTAGAAGTATCAAGCAAAGAAGCGGCTGATACGGACGAAAACGCACTTAAAATTAACATTACAGTAATTAAAAACAGTGCAAAAGATTTTTTTAAATATTTATTCATTTGTTTTTCCTCCAGATTTTCTTAAGAAATATAAATGCCGCAGATAAAGCAAAAGTGCCTGTCGCATAAAGTAGCCATACATAGCCGCCTGTCTGTGGCATAACAATATTGCTATCTTTAACAGTTAACTCGGGGTTGAGCGTTTTGTTGCTTTCCGATGATATTTTAAATGATATTTTCTTGTCATAACTCATTTTTCCCTCGGGAGCTTTAGTCTCAACCAGATAGTACTCTCCTACGCTCAAGCCTTTTATAACAAGTTTGCCGTTACTGTCTGTCACAAGAGTTAAGTTGTCAGAACCGTCTTTGACTTCATAATTGCCGTCAGAATTTTTGAAAGCACTTACTGTTTTACCGTCAGAAGTAAACAGCTGCCATTCCGAGCCTGATAATTCGTTGCCGTCTGAGTCTTTTTTATACAATGTTACAGATCCCAATTCAGCTTTATCAATCATAGTGATTGTTTGAATTTCTGCTGTGTTTTTAACTGTAAACTCAATGTCGTCCGCCAGTTTAAAGCCCTGCGGTGCTGATTTTTCGTGAAGTCTGTATGTTTCGCCGACAACGAGCTTTCCGACAATTTCGTGAGCCGAACCATCTGTAACCCACTCATCAATTACGTCATTTCCCTTAAAAAGCTGTAAATTCACACCTTTCAACTGATTGCCAGATTCATCTGTTTTTAAAAAGCGATACTTTGTTGTATCGTCTTTCATTGTAACTTTAGTCGGAGTACCGTCAGACTTTACAGTGAATTCGATTGTATCGGCAATAATATATCCGTCCGGAGCAGCCGTCTCAGTCAATGTATATTTACCCGGAGCAAGTGCTTTGATAATATGAGGGGTAGTTGTTGATACCCATTCGTCAACTAACTTGCCGTTGCTGTCTTTTACAACCAAATTAGCTCCCTCAATTTCTTTTTCACCTGTAATATCTGTTTTGCTGATTACTGTTTCGGTTGAGTCATTTGTCAGTGTTGGAGCATTATATGTTCTGACTGATTCAGTTGTACCGTCACTTGTAATTTGACGGACATTTAATGTATTATCAATTACATATCCTGTTGGGGCTTTTGTTTCCTGAATGGTAATAGTACCTAAGGGTAATGTTGGCTCATTGATAAAATAATAAAAGTCATCACCACTTATGAGATATTCTTTATCATAGCTTATATAACCATTACTATTCGTCTTAAAAACCCAAGTGCGCTCGGGTTTTACGTCTTTAAGTTCACTTTCAGTATTATAAAAATTGTTATAATATTTGATTGTAAATTCTGCGCCCTCAAGACCTTTTCCGCTTCTGTCAGTCTTTTTTAGCAATACGGCTACCGGGTCGTTCTGAGGAACATCAGCGCACGTGAAAGTATATATATCTGTGCCTGAGGCGGATTTTTTACCGCTTTTTGTAAATTCAAAGACTGTATTGTTTATTGCATAACCCTGCGGAGCTTGTACTTCTTTTGCGTAATATTTCTGCAGTGGGACATCAACACCCTCATCGCCGTCTCCGTATTTTCCGAATCCGTTTTCATCCGTTTGAATCCAGCCGAAGTAGTCGGTGCAGGCAGAATCAAGATATATATTAAACTTAGCGCCTTTCAGACTGTAACAAGAGCTGCTGCCTGAAATTTCGGGATTTGATGATGTCTTTTGCAATTGCAGTTTAACGCTTTCACGTGTTACAAGTACCTGCTGATATTTACTTCCAATGTCAAGTACATATAATTTGCTTGACATTGGGATTGACGGAGCAGCTTTTATTGCATTATAAAGTTCCTTAACAGCTTCAAGCCAATAGCCGTTATCATCAGGAATATATCCGTTTGAAATCAGCTTTTTGTATTCATTTTCGCCGCTTGAAATATACGACAAAACAAGATGTGTTAAACAATAATGCAAATCCGAGCCATTCAGCGGAATTACTTCATACCCATATTGAGAGTATTTTAAATTACCGATAAAGGAAGACGGCGTGTTGCCGCTGAATTTGTTCTGATGTTTACTCTCGTTTGTGGTAAAAGCAGAATAGCTGTTTTTAAATCCGTCTCCGCCGTACATATAATACAAGGCTTTTCTAAGCATTGTACAGGTTTCGTTGGTTGATGTTATTTCCTGTAATGTGCCGTTATCAGTTCTGTATGCTCCGTTTGGCGGTGCAGGTTTGTCAGGCTGCATACAATAAACCATTTTTCCGTCGGCAGACATTTGTACAAATTCTCTGTTAAAATTTGTTGTATAAGGAACACTTTTATCCTGATGTAAGGTAATTGATGTTTGCCCTGCTCCAACAGATTCTGTCTCGTCAACGGCTGCAAAAGCCGGTGCTGCGGTTGATATTGAACCTGTTGCTAACGAAACAACAATTGCTAAACTGCAAAGTAGCTTTTTTAACTTCAAAAAATTCATTCCTTTCTTGCTAAAATTCTTCACTTGTTTGTAAACGGTCTGTCTCGACAGTGATACTTTATATGCATATGCACACCTCCTAAAAAATAAAAAAGGCAGCTAAGTGTTTTTTAGAGACCGCCGAAAAGTTTGTGTAAAAGTGAATAATAGACTTCCTTTCAAGCAATAATGGAAACAGAAAAATTAAAGCTTGAAAGGAAGTTTTTTTAATGGAAAAAGTACCGGCAGAAATGATGAGAGAATTTGTAAGAAGTCAGAAATTCACCTCAACAGATGAAGTTATGACAGCAATGAAAAATATGTTCAAGGACATTCTTCAGGAGGTTATGGAATGTGAGCTTGCAGATGAGCTCGGCTACGAGAAAAGCGAAAGAACGTCGAATGATGAGTGTAGCAATAAGTCGAAAAATTACAGAAACGGCTACTAAAAAAAGAC
>FMUV01000060.1 GCA_900101355.1 Ruminococcus sp. YE282 | reverse complement strand
AATCCTAAGTTCTCAAAGTATGCAACATTCAAAGCAACAGGCGGTACATACAAATTTACTTATGATGTATCAAAGAATGTTCTTTCAATTGCAAAAATTAAATAATTGATTCTTATTTAAATATTAAATAGAGTCCATTGCAACAGGCAACTATCATATGGTAGTTGCCTGTTGTTTTTTTGTTATTAGTTTTATGATTAAAACTAATAATGTATTGATTGTAATACTAAAGAATAAGGCATATAGCAAAAAATAAACTCTATGTGATGTAAAATTTACATACTAAGGGGGCAAACCATATTAATTTTGCACATGATATTTGAATAGTTTGTGAATTGACGGGGGTGTATACATTTTGTATAATTATTATACAGGCGAATTGACCAAATAATTTATACAGGAGGATACTATGAAAAACAAAAAACTCAAACAAGCAACGGCCTTGCTCATAGCATTTGTCTCATAGCATTTGTTATGATATTCAGTATGTGCATAACCGGTACGGGCGTGTTTGCTGCAACTTCTGACAGCAGTAATAAAACGGTATATCTTTTGCCGGAATCCAGTTGGCGCAGTGAAAATATGCGTTATGCCGCATATTTTTGGAACGGAAGCATACATACTTGGGTGAATGCAACAGATGAAGATGGGGATGGTTATTATGAAGTGAATGTACCATCAGGATTTTCAAATATTATTTTTGTAATGTTTAATTCACAGGCCACGGAAAATGACTGGCAGTACATGAAGAGCCAAACTTATGATTTGGAAGTTCCGCAGTATGAATATAATTGTTATATGATTAATGACGGATACTACCAAAAGGTACGAGGAAATTGGATAACATATACTCCAAAATCAGATGATACAACTGCAGTTCCAACAGAAGCGGACACAGAGGCTCTAAATGAGGTTACTACCAAAGTGACTGAGCCGCAAGAGGAAACCACAACTCCTGTTTCTGAAAAGAAACTTAATGCTTTTAGAAATACACTATGGGTAGATACATCTTCCGATTCGGCTGCCGCGGATTCTGAGATGTCCCTTGTTAAAATTAGTAAACAAGGCTCAAGTTACAGCTTCTATCTTCCTGAAACTGCTGACTTAAATGCATTGCCGGTATATTTTAATGGATATTAATCTGTTAAAATCGGTGACTATACAATTAAAAGCGGAGAAAAATATACATTTAGCAACAGCCAAACATATACTTTGACGCTGAATGGGTCAAATGCGGGTTCAGTAAAATTCTACAAATCAACGTCTCCTGCATTATATCTTAATACAAAAACCAATTTGCCGACAGGTACGTACACCGGCTATGAAAATAAGGATAGTTTTACAACATCCGGCAAGATTGCGACTTCCGAAGACGGTCAGTCGTATCAAGAAACTGACTTGAAAAAATCAAGGGCAGAGGCAACTCATCTTGGGAAGCAAGCTATAAATTTTATGGCAAGTATTCGTTTAATATCACACTTTCAAAGAAAACAAAACTGTTTTCAACTATGAATAAGGGTAAAAAGTTTTGCCTTCTCGCCAATAATGTTGATGAATCTTATCTGAGAAATTCTTATACATTTGCGCTTGCAAAAGGAATAGGTATAGATTTCACCCCAACATTTCAGTATGTTGACCTATATGACAACGGTGAATATATGGGTTCATACCTTGTAACCGACAAGGTTGACGTAAATTCCCAACTTGTTGATTTAAGTTGCAATCTTGATGATGTAAACTCGGCGGCAAATAATAACGCAGACCTTTCCGGAAATTATCGCCGCTCAAACGGATATTTGAGTGAAACCTCTACAAGAGGATTTAAAAAGTGGGTAGAAATGAACGAGCCTACTTCTTATGAAGATGGCACACCTCTTGATGTTTCAGCAGGCGATGGAGCATATTTGCTTGAATTTGAGCTTGATGAAAGATTTCCTGATGAGGTAAGCGGGGTTATTTCTGATAAAGGTCAACAGGTGGTTGTAAAGACTTCTGAATTTGCCTCACAAGCTGAGGTTGATTATATTTCGAATTTTTTTAATAATGCAGAGTCGGTACTTTATAATTCAAGCAGTACACTTGAAGACCTTGAAAAGGTGATTGATGTTGAATCCTTTGCAAAGGTATATCTTATTCAGGAATTATCTGAAAACCTTGACTCTTGTTCAACTTCATATTATATATACTATGATTCTAAGGTTGATAAAAGACTGCACGCCGCACCTGTTTGGGATTATGACTGGGCGTACGGACAGTACTCAAACAGCAGACAGATTGCCCCCGGCAGATATTTAAGCCCATCCAACCCTGAGCAGTGGTTTGCAAGAATCAAAAATATTTATGTACATAATGACAAAGTATACGGAACATTGAATTTTCAGGCACAATTTGCAAACAGTGTAGCATGGGATACTGTAATTAAGTATGCTTGGAATGGCAAAGACGGTTTTTACAACAAGGCAAAAAACCTTGTAGACAAATATGCTTCAATCGTATATTGAGGATGTAGAAGCTTCTGCTGTTATGAATGAATCACGTTGGAATTTTATTAAGAGTGATCCGTTAATAAGCTGGGGTTCTGCCGATACAGGCAGCAGTTTTTACAGTACAACATCTTATCTAAAAGACTGGATTAACGCTCGTTTAGACTGGATGAATAAGAAATTAAAGGCGAGCTTACCTACCGATCAGTATATATACTTTGATGATTCCTATTATCATTGGGGTAATGTTTATGTTTATATTTATAGTGACTCAGGTGAGTATGTTCCTTGGAAAGGAACAGCTATGCAATATGATTCATCAACAGGTTATTATAAATTTGCTGTTCCAAGCGGATTTGAAAACGGGTATGTAATTTTCAATAATGGCACAGGCACACAAATTCCAAGCTCTATGCAACCGGGATTTAAGCTTGATGGAAAGTCGGTGTTATTCAAGAACGGAGACTTGATTGAATATGATGTTCAGCCGACCACCACACAACCAACAACCGCACAGCCAACAACAGTACAGCCGACAACCGCGCAACCGACGACTGCACAGCCAACAACAGTACAGCCAACGACTGAGCAAGCCACAACTGAACAGCCAACTACCTCAGTAATTCCAAATGAATATTATCTTGCAGGTTACATAAACGGTAAGAACTACGGCGTCGAAGAAGATGCTCAAAATCTTGGTGATTACAAATTTGTTGACGGTAAAGTTACATTGAGATTAACGGAAGCTTCATATGTTTTAGTTAAGAGCAATAATAACACTTTATATCAAACACAAGGTCTTGTGACTGACACAAATTCTGTAACCCTTTATAATTCTGATGCTATTGGGTCAATGGCTGATAAATTAATGGTGACGGAAGGTCTTGTAACGTTTACACTTTCGGAAAATGCTGATGACACCCTAAATTTATCTTATACAATTGAATCGGAAGAAACTACAACAGAATCTTCTGAAACAGTAGTTTATTTCAAGCCGAATGATAATTGGAAGCAATATAAACCACGTTTCGCAGCATATCTTTGGAATGGTGGTAAAAATATTTGGGTTGATGCAGAAGAGTTCCAATTGGGTGTTTATAAATTTGTGATACCGAAAGATTATCCAAATATAATATTCACCAGAATGGATCCTGCTACGACTGAGGTGACTGGACCTACGGAAACCACAATTGAGAGCACAACTGAGGTTCCTACAACGGCTGAAGTATCAACAACTGTTACGACAACAGAGGTAACAGAGCCTACAGAAGAGCCAACAACAGTTAACGAAACTCAGCCTACTACAATTGCAGAGACAACGACGATTCCTGCAACACAGCCCACTACGATTACAGAACCGACAACAGTACATGTAACTCAGCCAACATCTTCTACTGAGCCTACATCATCTGTATCAGATGTAAGCATTGTAGGGGATATAAATCTCAAACTTAACAAAAATGATGACGGCATTTACTCCGCAGTAACTGAACTTGAAAGCGGAAGTTATACATTTAAAATAAGTAATGATGGTGTTCTTTATTGTAACGGTTCAACCTTTAATGATAAGACCGTAAATGTTGCATATAACTCAAGGTGGAAATCGTCAACCACCCTTAAAGCTTCGGGCGGAAAATATATTTTCTTGTACAATTCAATTACTAACAGACTCACAATTAAATATTGTCCAAAGTTGGTTACTTCAATTTTTGGTGATATAAACCTTGAACTTCAAGAAACGAAGGATTCAGGCGTTTATTCGGCCTCAATCGAGCTTGAACAGGGAACATACAGCTTTAGAGTTATGAATCAAAATGTTCAATATTGTTGCGGCTCAACCTTTAAAGATTCAACATCAGGTTGTCCGTACAAAAATAATTGGAAGAGTGCTTCAACCCTTATTGCTTCCGGAGAAACATACACATTTATTTATGATACTTCACTTAACAAGCTTACAATTTCGTATGTGCCATATGGTCCTTCGGTAGGCATAGTAGGTGATTTTACCTTGTCTC
The DNA here is from genome assembly GCA_900101355.1 of Ruminococcus sp. YE282. Taxonomy (GTDB): domain Bacteria; phylum Bacillota; class Clostridia; order Oscillospirales; family Acutalibacteraceae; genus Ruminococcoides; species Ruminococcoides bromii_A. The sequence continues at coordinate 1,750 of FMUV01000060.1, read as the reverse complement.
TTAATCCCACGGACGATGCTGACATATACACAGCAACCAAGAAAATCGATGCAGGAAGCTATGATATCAAAGTAAACAATTTTGGCAAAACTTGCGGCTGTTCTGCAACGGTAAAGGATTCGACAAAAGCACTAGGCCTTAATCCAAAATGGATGAAGTATACCACCTTTATTGCAACAGGCGGAACATATACATTTACTTATAATGTATCTAAAAATATATTATCAATTAAATATGCAGTTGACAATTAAGTTAACTGTAAATATGATAAACAGTATTTAGGCAGTCAATTTGCATTAAAAAGGTGACAGATTTTTGAAAATAATATATATTGACGATTTATAAAACAGCTTGTATAATTATGTAAAGGTGGTTATGCCATAAATAATTAAATCGGCAAATTGTATTAAAATCTTGCAGCATTTTTAAACACAATTTGCATTGACTAAATTGTAAACATTTTGTATAATTATTTATGGGTAATAATACCATAAATATTTTAGAAGGTGATTAACATGAAGAACAAGACATTCAAACAGCTGACAGCTGTGCTTGTAGCAGCCATGATGGTATTCAGCATGTGCATTACAGGCGTAAGCGTATCAGCAGCAACTTCAAGCGATGCAACAGGCGCTTCGGAAAAGACAATTTATTTTGTTCCGAGCAACACCTGGCAGAAAGATTCTCCACGTTATGCTGCATATGTGTGGGATAATTCAGGAAATGCATGGCTTGATTTAAAAGACAGTGATGGTGATGGTTACTATGAAGCAGCTATCCCAAGCAACTATCAGAACATCATTTTTGCAAGAATGAATCCGGCTACAACAACAAACAATTGGAATACCGGAGTTAAGTGGAATCAGTCTGCTGATATTACAATTCCTACTGACAGCAAAAATTGCTTTACTCTTTCAGAAGGTACTTGGGATAAGGGTAACGGAACTTGGAGCCAGCATGTTGTTGAAGTTCCAACAACAGTAGCACCAACAACAGTAGCTCCTACAACAGTAGCACCAACAACAGTAGCACCAACAACAGTAGCACCAACAACAGTAGCTCCAACAACAGTTGCTCCAACAACAGTTGCACCAACAACAGTTGCACCTACAACAGTTGCTCCTACAACAGCTGCAAGAACAAGTGTTGAAGTAAACGCTACATCTAATGTATTCCCTGCAACAAAGCAGACATTTGATGCTTCTACAAACACAGTCACAGTAACATATTATTTACAGTGCTCAAAGAGAATGCTCAACAGCCAGTGGACATTAAAATATGACCCAAGTGTTTTGCAGTTTAACGCTTCTAAGAATGAGACTGAAGATGGTAACTGGAACTTCATGCCGGTAGCTACAGATGCAGTTTGTAACCCTTATATCGCAGATATGCCGGGAACAATCAAAGGTAACTGCACAAATCTTAACCTTTACAAATTGTCTACATCAGCAGGTAGCAAGGTTGCTTTTGTAACTGTTACATTTGACGTAATCGGATCAGGCAGCACAACTGTTGACCTTCAGCTTGAGGTTATGCAGATTGCAAACTTAGGCTCAGACAAAATGATTGACTTTGATTCAGTAGAAGACTATGTTAACAATAGCCAGGAATTAACAATTTCTACTACTATGAATAAGTCTACATCTGTAACTTCTACAGCACCTGTAACAGAGCCAACAACAGTATCTCCTTCTACAGAACCGACAACAGCTCCTGCATCAGGCGTAAGCGTATTTGGTGATATTAACCT
>FMUV01000061.1 GCA_900101355.1 Ruminococcus sp. YE282 | reverse complement strand
TCTTAAGGATGCATATCCTTTGTCCCTGAAAGCAAACAAGACTGTTTTAAGCAGATTGACCGGATTATATCCCAACCGACCGGTACTTTTTACCTTGCCCTTGAGATACTTCTGAACTCCAATCGCCTCCATTACATGGTCAAACGCTATTACCGGATCAGAAATTTCTAATAAATCTGAAACAAATACTGGAAATCTTCCTTGCTTTGGTGTATAATTGATTTCGGTATTATTGTTCACAAACTTATTATACCACAACAGGCACATAACCGTCCATGCTTTCGGTTATGTGCCTGTCTGTTTTTTGGGGGTGTTGTTTCACAGCCCCTTTGTCGTATTATTAAATTTGAATAATATCAAACTGTAATTTCATCTTGAATCAAATATTTTATTAGAGTATAATCTAAGTGCATTGTTGTGATTTAATTTATATTTAATAAAACATTTAAAGAAAGGGCGGCATAAATGAAGTTTCCGCTATTTGTTACGCTAAGAAATTACAAATTAAAATATTAAAATATTACCGAAAGATATAATCTCAGACATAATTGTGGCTGCAATGACTATTCCGATTTCTATTGGATATGCTCAAGTTTGCGGAATGCCGGCTGTTTACGGTTTGTATGGTTCGGTATTTCCGATTTTGATATTTGCAATGTTTTCAACCTCGCCTCAGTTTATATTCGGAGTTGATGCAGCTCCATGTGCAGTGGTAGGAGCATTTTTAAGCACGCACGGAATAGCTGCCGCCTCACAACAGGCTATGGAAGTTGTGCCTCTTATAACATTGTTTGCGGGATTGTGGCTTTTGCTGTTTTCAATTTTGAAAGCGGGTAAGCTTGTTAATTTTATTTCTACACCTGTTATGGGAGGATTTATCAGCGGCATTGCGGCGACGATTATTCTTATGCAGGTTCCTAAATTGCTCGGTTCTTCTTCGGGAAACGGCGAACTTTTTGAGCTTGCATACTGCATATACAAGGCTGCAACCAATAATCCGAGTTGGATTTCATTTGTTGTGGGAATATTATCCGTTGCTCTTATTTTGATTTCCAAAAAATTTATTCCAAAGTTTCCGATGATTGTTGCCGTTATGATTGCTTCCGCAATATCAACTGCGGTGTTTCATATCGACCAATACGGCATAAAACTGCTTGATTCCGTTGATTCGGGTTTGCCGACGCTTTCGGTTCCTAATATTGCGCTTACAAATATAGGAGAAATTTTGGGTACAAGTCTTACAGTTGCGTTGATTGTGCTTGCCCAGACCTTGTTGGCAGAAAATAACTTTGCGCTTAAAAACGGTTATAAAATTAATGATAACAGGGAGGTATTGACATTTTCGCTTGCACTTCTTACGTCTGCTTTTACCGGCGGCGTGCCTGTTAACGGAAGCGTATCCAGAACAGGTGCCGTTCAGCAGTACGGAGGAAAATCTCAGGTAGTATCGTTTGTTTCCGGTGCCTCAATCATTTTGCTTTTGTTATTCGGAACTGATTTTATTGCATATCTTCCCGTGCCTGTATTAACGGGAATAGTTATGTCTGCACTTATAGGTATCATTCAATTTGATGTTGCCAAACGTTTAATAAAGTCATCGCATATTGATGCGGCAATCTTTTTTGCAGCATTTTTCGGTGTGCTTTTACTCGGAACGATTTACGGCGTTTTAATAGGTGTGATACTTTCATTTGTTGTTGTAATAATCAGGGTGGTAAATCCGTCGCGTACGTTTCTCGGAATAATACCCGACAAAGACGGATTTTTTTGATTTGAACCGTAACAAGGATGCCCAGCCGATAGAGAATACGGTGATTTACAGATTTAACGGAAATTTGTTTTTTGCAAATATAAGCGTTTTTCAATCGGATATTGAACAGTCAATCAACGAACATACCAAGGCGGTTATAGTTGATGCGGGCGGAATAACTCACATTGACATAACAGCCGCCGACCGTCTTGTGATAATCTCGAATAATTTAAAGTCAAAGGGTATAGATTTTTATATAACCGAACATATCGGTCAGGTAAATGATTTGCTCAGGAAATACGGAGCGGGTAGCCTGATTGACGAAGGACACATTCGACGTACGATAACTATTGCGCTCAAAAATTCAGGCATATTGCCGCCGTATAAGCTTGAAAAAGTTGGCAAAAGTCAGCAGAGGGTTCGCTCAGCAGCACAGGTTAAAGATGATTCACTGCACGAATACGAGTGGGCATATGGTGATGACGCCGAGAAAATGATGAACAAAACCATTGACAATGTAATCAGCGGTTTCAGAAATGACGGACATATTGACCTTTCGGCTGGAAATATCAGTGAAAACGCAAGTATTTATTTTGATGAGAATACAATCATTGAGGATGAAATACTTGCTCATATTGAACATAATCCTGACAGGTTATCAAAATATATCGAGGAAGACGAGGAAGAAATCATCAGGCAAATTGAAAAACGCCGCCTTAAGATTAAACAGCATATTTTGAAAAATTATCCGAAGTCTACAATTGAGATGCTTGCAAAACACAGGGCAGATATTGCCGAACATCTTAAAGAGAAGGACCCTGAGCTGTATAAACAAATAACCGAGGTTCGTTCTAAAATTGAAAGAGAACAAAATGAAAAGCAGGATAAATAACTGCTTTAGACAAATTGTTTAGCTCAAAACAACAAATCGGTCAGACTGCTTTCAGTCTGACCGCTTTTACATTACTTATTAAGTTAATAATAAAAATTACTTCCGATTCCTATTGCAATTTGAGAGAAAACTGCTGCTGCAATGATAGCCACGACAATCCAATATATGGTCATAAGTGCGCATAAAATAATGCTTATGATTCCCAATATTTTTGAAGCGGTGCCGTAAGAGCGTTTGTTATATCCCTGATTCGCATTTTGAATGGTTTGATTGCCGAATTTTACTGCAAATGCACCGAGTATAATGCTGGCAATCGGGAACCAACAGAGGCAGATAGCTATGATACCGAACACAAGTGCCTTGGTTGCAGACGGGTTTTCGGCATTAAGTGGCGTACCCTGAACCGGTTGCCCATAATAATTTTGTGTATGCTGTTGATAATTGGGGTAGGGCTGTTGGTAGTTGTTTTGAGTTGGCTGTTGATAGTATGAAGTCGACTGTGCTTGTTCGTGCTGCGGTACGGAATCTTTAAGTTTAGTTCCGCAGTTAGTGCAAAAAGTTGAATTGTTTGATGTTTCTTTTCCGCATTTTGGACATATCATAATTATTCCTCCAAATATTAGTTTCTAATTATTAGTATATTGAAAATATGACATAAGTCAACAAAATCTGCGTGATTTTTGTGTGACTTTCTTGTGATTTTTAAAATGTGTCGAAAGATTAATTTGATTTGGTTATAGCAGATTTGTATTTAACAATTATTTTTAAAGTCAGAATATAATTATGAAAATAGAATGTGCATTAATCTGAATAAAAAATGACAATTATTGTGCTGCGTTTTCCTTATTTAATAAATTAGCATGGCGATTATATGCTTATTTTACATAAATACTTGATTTTTTGTACTTACTATAATATAATATACGATGACAAGTTATGAAAATTAATTGGAGGTAAAATTAATGTCAAAAAAAGCAATCAGTCTTGTTTTGGCTATTATGCTTACTGTTTCAATGTTTACTGTGACTGCCCTCAATGTTGATGCCGAGGTTGACGAGAATCCTGCTGGTGATAATTATCAGTCTTATATCTCTGAACCCACAACAGCAGCCCAGACCGTAGATACTACGCAATCTTCCGAACCGACAGCTCCGTCACAAACATCAGGCGGACTTCAATATCCCAATCTTACGGTAAATGCGATTTCAAACTATTTTCCAAAGGCTGCTGCCGAATATAATGCTACGACCAAAGAAGTAACAGTAACATATTGGCTTAAATTAACCAAGGATATATTAAATACACAGTGGTACATCACTTATGATTCCAGCATTCTTTCCGTATCTGAAAAGAAAAATACTCCCGCATCTATTTGTCCAAGCATAGGTGCAAACGGTGCACTGAATTTAAGCGAAAAGGATAGAATTGAATATAATGCGACAAGTCTAAGACTTTTTGATTTTACATCACAAAAAGTTCCGTTTGTAAAAATCGTTTTTGATGTGAAGGATTTGGATGAACAAAGCTCGGTAACAACTACCGTTGACCTTACCGTTGACGTTCTCAAAGCGTCGAAAGTTAATTCCGATACATTGCTTTCAATTGATGAAGAGGAAGTTCCGCTTGTTAATAATTGTGAGATAGTTCATTCTCAACAGGCGTCGATGGTTAAAGTTGATGACAAAACAACGCTGACAAACTCAAACTTTGTTACCCCTACCACAGTTGAAAACACGGATAAAAAGTCCGGAACACCTGATGAGGGAATCTCGCATCCAAGCACGGCAGATCAATCCACACCGACCGAACCTACCGAAAGTACAACCGCAAATGTTGTTGCCGATGCAACATCTGCTTCCGCAACACAGCCTGAGAGTACAATTACTCAAAATCCTGTTCAGCGGTCTTTGACAACTGCACAGACAGATGCCGTTGTAAACACCGGCGACACATTCCTTGCCGCTACTTTTCTTTTGGTACTTATTGTTGCAACGACAGTTTTGTTTATAATGAGAAAAAGAGAAATGTTCTGATAGACCTCAAATAAAGCATGGATTGTTTTTAAAGGTTCTTCATCAATAATTGCGGTAAACTCAAAATTTGATAGCTAATTTAAACAAGCGGTAGTTTTCTAACTACCGCTTGTTTTTGTAATTGCTGAGAAAAGAATTTGTTCTTTCATTTTAGCACTTTCTAAGTTCAAGAAAATTGAGTGAATGCAGTTATATTCAATGACCAAATTATAGAAATCAATTCTTACATAGCAAATTTTAAAATTCTTGAAAAATAACAAAAGCACCTCAAAAATGATAAACTTCCCCAAGTTGAGCAGACATCAAAAAAAGGCGTGCTTAAGGTAGAAAATTAAATTCGCAAATTGCAATAGCAAGTTGCAACAATTTTTGAGTCTGTAGTAGATCGCCGCGAGTTTTTCGAGGGAGGAGCGTAGCGACGAGCGAGGAAAACTCGCGGCGACGCGGCTCACGCGGCAGCATATATGCGGTCGAGTTCCTGCTCGAACAGCTCTTCCGGGGTTCTGTAGCCCAGAATCTTTCTGGGCAGGTTGTTGATCTTATCCGCAAAGTAGAGGATGTCATCAGCGCTGTAGTCGTCAATGCTTTTGCCCTTCGGTATAAATCTGCGCAGCATTTTGTTGTGGCACTCGTTAGTTCCTTTTTCGTAGGACGAATACGGATGAGTGAAAT
>FMUV01000062.1 GCA_900101355.1 Ruminococcus sp. YE282 | reverse complement strand
ATTGTTTCAAGCACCAGCGTTCGCAATACCGCCGACCTTATATAGTGGCTTTTGCATTCTTTGACGTACCTTTGATGTCCCAAGGTGTATGCAGAGCAGTCAAAGAAATCAGCTGGATAGTTCCCTTTCTCCTTGTTGCCTCTGGAGCGGTGATTAAACATCTTCGCTCCGCAGTCGGCACAATAAACAAGACCAGTAAACGGATTCGCAACACCAAAAGTATCAATACGTTTCGGCGTTTTCCGCAGCTTCTGCGCAAGCTCCCACGTTTCACGGTCAACGATTGCTTCGTGGGTGTCCTTGAAAATCAGCCAATCCTCTTTTGGATTCTTGACAGGGCTTTTGTCTTTGTAGGATTCCTTATGAGAACGGAAGTTGACGGTATCGCCGCAATATTCCTGCTTGGCTATAATATTTCCGACGATATAACCGCTCCAACTATATGGGTGCGTAAATTCCTCTTTACTTTTCCATATACCGATTCCTCTTTTGGCAAAATAAACGGCGGGCGTTTCAACCTTGTCGTCAAAAAGAATACGAGCAATCTCATACGGTCCATGTCCGTCAATCGTCAGCCGATAAATACGGCGGACAACCTGTGCGGCTTCCTCGTCGATCAGCCAATGGTTTTTATCGTTCGGATCTTTCATATATCCGTAGATAGCAATATTTGTCAGCGGCTTACCGGATTCGCCTTTTGTGCGAAAGGCGGCTTGCTGTTTGCGGCTGAGATCACGCAGATACCACTCGTTCATCACATTAAGGAACGGTGCAAACTCATTGCTGTTCTGATCATCGCTGTCAACGCTGTTAGCGATAGCGACAAAGTGAACGTGGTATTGACGGAACATTACCTCGGTGTAAAAACCTGTCTGCAAATAATCTCTGCCGATTCGGGACATATCCTTGACAAGAACGTGCGCCACCTTGTCGGCTTCAATATCTGCAATCAGCCGTTTCCAAGCGGGGCGGTCAAAGTTACCGCCCGAATAGCCGTCGTCGGTATAGTGGACGGGGTTTTCATACCCCTGCTGCCTTGCGTAGCTTTCGAGGTATGATTTTTGATTGATGATGGAGTTGCTGTCCCCGGCGAATTCATCGTCACGGGACAATCTCTCATATAATGCTGTAATTTTTCCTTCAGTCTGCTTTGCTGCCATATCAGGCGCTCCTTTCAGACTGTCGGCTCATTTGTGGTATGGTTATTATACCATAAGCCCCGTCATTTTTAAAGGCTTCATTGCGAACAATTCGCAAAATTTTATCTTCCATTGTTTCGCCGCTCTACTTGCAAAACACCTTGACGTTATAGGTGGTCTTGCCGATACGGCGAATCATCGTTGTATAGTTGTTGGTCAAAATATTACCTCCCATTGAATTTTGTAATTGATATGTGTATAATGAATTTAGTCAGTTCCTTAATCTGTAACCCCTAAACTGAAGCACTGATAAAAACACCTTGCCTACGCAAAAATGCTCCCCAAAAGCCGCTTGAACAGTGGCTTTCAGAGAGCAAAAGCGTTACATTTCAGCTTTATTCGTTCGGTGCTTTCTCACACGTTCTGCTGTTTGCCGACGGCGAGCTTCTGTAGCACACCGCTCAGAGCAATAGGTTTTCTTGCCGATTGCCGCAAACAGTTGACCGCATTGCTTGCATATCCGTGTCGGAATGCCCTTGAATAAAGCATATAGTTGAGCGTCAGTCGGCATTACAGCTTGCTCATAATACTTGCACAACTTGCTGTCGTTAAAGCCTATGCTGAACATATAGCACTCCGTTTCAAGCGGTAAGCAGCCGTATTCCTTGCTGTAATTGGCGCAGCAGTTAGTAACGTGTTTTTTGATTCGTTTCTTTTCGCTGTTTGATAATTCTGCCATAGCGTTTCCTCCTTCTTTATTGATAGAAGTAATCTGAAATCAAGAAAATAGATTACCCCTCCACATATAGGAGAAATCTGGCACGGTTTGCGGAACTGTTTTTGAAAAAATTTTAAAAATATCTTGGGAGGTGAATTTGCGGTGGATGATTATGAAGAACTATTAGCCGAGCAGGAAGAAGAACAGCTCGCCGAAGCGTTAGCCGACGAACATCAGGCTGAATTGGAAATACAGCTTGAACGTGACGAGGAACCGTCGCAAATTGATTAACCGCCCGAAACACAAAAGCTGAAGCGAGAATTAGAGCGTGAAGCGCTCGCACGATTGGAAAACGCCGCAAGGACAACCGCTGATTTTCAAAATGTGGTATCTTGGTGGAATCGACTTGACAGTAACCGTGAGCGCAGGGAGCGTTATCACGAAGTCAGCCGAAGCGGCTTGGATATTCCGCTTGATTATGGTGCTGCTCTTGACGGCGAGGTTATCCCATATGATGTAAATGATGTGCTGATAAAACAAATCCGCAAGGGCGATTATATCGACGCAATCTTTCATTGTCCGTTTGAGATAAACGAATTGGTGTCCGACGTTGATTTATCTAAGATACTGAATAAGCTATCTGATGATCACAAGGAAATTATCTTTAACAATTTTGTGCGAGGAACAAGTACAAAAGCTCTCGGCAAAATCAGAGAGCAATCCGACCGTAATATCCGCAAGGTCAGAGCGACCGCCTTGAAGAAGATACATAAAGCATTACTAAAAGTGTTATTGAGCCGCAAAGAAAAAGGTTATCCTCTCACGATGGAAGAAAAGCTATTTATAGAAAAAGCCCTTGACGGTAGCAAGGGCAATTAGTATAATAGTAATATATTATTCCAATTTCAGATTACATTGGTGATAGATATGAGCTTTCAATTCGAACATTCCAATTCAACTTGGGTACGATATAGCGAATATGAATGGAAACAAGCCGAGGACGGCAAGCTGTATTTGACCGCCTGTGCTGATGCTCAGCCTACAATATACGATCCGTTGAAAGAGTATCAGCAGTTAGTCTTGGACGCTCTGTATATCGGACGCTTGGGTATGAGGCAGGAGCAGGACGATACAGAAATACAAGACGAAATAAAAGCCTTTGCGGAAAAGTATGGACTGTTCGGATTGATGACGGCGTTGCCGACCACACCTTCTTTTATGGACTATGAAGCGGTGTATTTGCCTAAAAACCGTTTTATCAAAAAGGAAACGATGTCAACCGAAGATTATCTCAATTTGTTCTTTCCCTTTGACAAACTCGATGTAGTAAAGCGCAGCGTGGAATCATTATGGAATATTGAAGGCGACAATATGATGATGGCGCTCGCTATGACAATGAGCGACAGACCGATGGCGGTCAATATGAGCTTTCAGCGTCAGTATGCCGAGAGCTACGAATGGATGAAACAGGTGTTTACCGATTGGGCGTTTAACGCCACAACAGTGTTTCTGTATTACAATGACTATGATAAGCTGGACGATGACTACAAACAGCTTATGCGGCAGAGTATCCGTGCGTTTGACGGTAACGCTCCGAGCTATCACATTGAGCTGCTTGAACAGCCTACGCTTGTATGGGATTTCCATTCGCTCTTGCTCGGCATTCAGATGATGTTGTCCTTTATGCTGACCGACAAAAGCAATCCGATGAGGGTGTGCAAGAAATGTTCCAAATTCTTTGTAGCAAGCCGACCAAGCGCTGTATTTTGCAGCCCACGCTGTAAGAATCAGTATAACGTGTATAAGAACAGAGCGAAGAATAAACAGACGAAACTGAGGAATAAAATATGAAGCAAGATGATAAGAAGATACAAATCCGTAATAGCACAGTTGACTTTCTCGTTTTCACAAAAGACGCTCACGAGGAAGGAATCGAAGTCCGTGTGCAGAACGGTACTGTTTGGCTGACACAAAAGGCGATTTCTGAATTGTTTGATATTGACAGAAGTGTTGTAAATAAGCATTTAAAAAACATTTATGAAAGCGGCGAATTAGACGAAAATTCAACTTATGCAAAATTTGCACAAGTTGCCGACAACGGTAAAACCTATCAATATAAGTTTTACTCTTTACCGGCAATCATCGCCGTTGGGTATCGCACCAATTCCGAGCGGGCAACTCAGTTCCGTCAATGGGCGACAAAAATACTTGATACCTTCACCAGACAGGGATATGTTCTTGATAAAGACCGTTTGATCAACGGACAGATATTTGACGAGGATTACTTCGACCACCTGATTTCTGAAATTCAGGAGATCAGAGCGAGCGAAAGACGGTTTTATCAAAAAATCACTGATATTTACGCTACTGCTGTTGACTACTCCTTAGACAGTCAGATTACAAAAGATTTCTTCGCAACGGTGCAGAACAAAATGCACTATGCCGTTCACGGTAATACTGCGGCGGAGGTAATCGTTGGCAGAGCCGATCATACAAAGCAGCATATGGGATTGACCACTTGGAAGAACGCTCCCAAAGGAAAAATCGTCAAGGCGGATGTATCGATTGCGAAGAATTATTTATCGCACGATGAAATGCAGGAGCTTAATGAAATCGTCACAATGTATCTTGACTACGCTACCCGACAGGCTCGCAGACACATTCCGATGACGATGGAGGATTGGGCTTCAAAGCTGGATGCTTTTCTGCGATTCAACGACGCTGAGATTTTAGAGGACAAAGGAAAAGTAACCGCCGCTATCGCCAAAGCTTTTGCAGAAAGTGAATTTGAGAAATACCGTGTTATACAAGACCGTTTATATCAAAGTGATTTTGACAGATTGATGTCAGAAACAGAAAATAGTGACCATTGAGAAACCCGCTGTCAATGAAAAAATCGCTGACAGCGGGCTTGCGTTATACATAGACTATTTCGTTTAAAACAATTTCTTCGGCACGGTTGCGGATATTATTCATGCGACGTACCCACGCCCATTGGTCGGCGGCTTTGAGCGCTTCGGTTACGCCTTCCTGCTTCGCCATAGCTTTTACAAGGCTATCCATCCGCTCGGTACATTCTTTCTCAACCTCTGCCAAATGTTCGGACAGTTTGCAAGAGGTAAGCAAGTTGGTGTAGATGATCGGGCGGTGCTGTTTTAGGTATCTCAACCGCAAATGCCCATACTTACCAATCACATATTCCTTTGTTTCGGGTAAAGATAGATTCGGGAGCAAATAATCTCCCTGTTGGCTGTATGTACCGCCAAGCTGTTCAAAAATAGTTTTCTGTTCCATAACAGGCTCCTTTCGTAGTAATAGGTTTACAGTGCGGATTGTAGATTATACTCCTTTCCTACAACTGCTTTTCAGTTTACCACAAAT
>FMUV01000063.1 GCA_900101355.1 Ruminococcus sp. YE282 | reverse complement strand
GCAAAATGTTGTATTTAGCGTCTCAAAAAATTGTCGAACGCTGGACACAAAGATGTCGAAACTGGGATGTAGTTTTAAGCCAGTTATCAATAATATTTGAGGCCAGAATACCTGCTTGATTTGCCCCTGAGAATAGAATTTCCTGTCTGCAAAATGTTATTCACGCTTTGGCATGCATAACATTCCGCAGACAGGAATGAAAAGTTGACACGGGGCAAATCAGAAAGCCTGATTGCAACCGCAATCCTGTATTCTGTTATTGCTTGAAGGATTATTATTTACACAAAATTTTATGGGTTGCCACGAAATCAGTTTGTTGCTTAAAATTTTATTTTCTACCAATTAGGCTGTTTTTGTACTGTCTGCTCAATCTGGGGCAGGTCATATTGTTCCATCGCTGTTTGTTATTGCAGATTTTCTTGCAGCCAACACTTCATCATAATCAATACGCTTCATCAAAAGGGCTTCATCAACCTTGTCGAAGGCTTTTAGTTCCGGTGAAGTAAAGCCGGAAGTGCTTCCGTGTTCCAAGAATTGCCGATATTTTGCAGCGTCTTCCGGTGACATCAAATCCGCATAACTTTGCTGTGGCTTTTTGAGTCCCTGAACGCCGCTCATTGCACCGCCCAGTGCAGCATCAAAGAGTATATTCTTTGGATCAAAGGCTTGATTTAATGATTCTTCAACATCACCTGTGCTGATAATGCCACTCGCAAAACGAGATACCGTTCCCGATGCGACCTCGGATGCACTTCCTATCACAACATGAGTTGCTACACGCGTTACGGTTGAGCTTGAGTTTATAAGCGGTGCTGTTACTGCGGCACTTGCCAGCTTTGAAGTGACTACGCCGCCGACTCCTGCGCTAACAAAGCCAGTAACAAATCCTGTTACTCCGGCAATAAGTGAGCATTTTCCAACATCTAACCAGTCGGTTTTACTAAGGTCGCCTGTTTCAACCCACTGACTGGTAATGCTCTGTGTTCCTGCCATAATTACGCCGCTGCCCGCAGAAACCGCTCCTACAGTTAAAGCAACTGCTAAAGGCGATGCTGCACCGCAAGTAGCTACAGTTATTGCAATGGATCCCACAATACAAAGTCCGGTTACTACCCAATTGATTATTGTTGCTGTTTGCTGCCGTTCCTCGTATTCCTTTTGCAGTATTTCAACACGGGCTTGTTCGTTTTCTCCAGCTGTCTTCAAAGCAGTGCGTTTTGCATCGCTTTCTTCACTCAGAGCCTTATATGCCAGTGCTATCTCCTGAAGCGTCGGGTCTTTCTGCGCTTGTTCCAGACTGAATTCCGTTTTGTAGCTTTTAGGTTTACTGAGTTGTGTATTGAGATACGCAGTTAGTTTTTCCAACAGTACTTCCGTGTTGGTGAAATCTGAATTAAGATGACTATTTTCAAGAGAATGAATATCCTTATCAAGTGTCTTTACTTTATTCTTTGTTGTTTCAAAATCATCATCTACCGTTGAATATCCTCTGTAGCTTTGATTATAAAATATATCGCTGATACTTGTCAAGGCACTCCGGATTTGACAATCTACCGAATAAGTCTGATTTTGATAAACATGTAAATCTCCTATAATATCTGTCAGTTCATCTTCGAGGATCACTGCATGGACTGACGTATCGATATTATCCTGATATGCACGTTTATACAACAAACAATTATCTGCATGTGCTGAAATAATTCGTCCGAGAAGTCCTATGACCATACTGTGTACCTCAGACAAATACGATTTTATGTTTTCCGCTCCTGCACCTGTAATACAGTCACTGGCAGCAAGGTTATTAACACTTTCATGTACTCCGCCCAACGCTTCTGACCATTCAACTGCTTTATTGTTAATGCTGTAATACAAGGTGTCAAGTGCGTCAAAATCAACCTTGTATCCCATTTATGTTTCTTGCTCCTCTCTGAGTTTTCTGTTTTGCTTTCAGACTGCGCCAAAACTTCGGAAGCGACAGAGGCAGAACCGCTGCTTTCTTTATTATCGGAACTTGAACCGCAACCTGCAAATAAACAGAGCAAAAGCACCGTCATAACCAAACACGCTGCCGCACGGACACTTAAAAGTTTTTTCATACTGTCAGTCTCCTATTTTCTCTATCCACTTTTTGATTTCATTTTCAGATGTAACAAGCGAACTCTCATTAAAACGAATATTTATTCCGGGCTTAACATTTGCCCCTGTGCAGGCATTGCTGACATCTTTAAATGTGTGGCCAATCCAACCGCCGTTTGTTGCAAACGTATAGATTGTCTTACCTGAAAAATCATTGTTATTAAGAAAAGTCTTAACAGCCGGCGCAAATGTATACCACCAAACGGGGGTACCCAAAATCACTGTGTCATAATCTTTAATATTAACGTTAAGCGGCTTAATTTGAGGCATAAATCCACGTTTTACCTCTTCGTGTCCTTGGTCAACTACGGTATTGTAATCGCCCTCATACGGAACAACCGTTTCAATTTCGGCAATATCTCCGCCAATATCATTTTGTATCATCTGGGCAATTCTTTTGGTATTGCCTGTATAAGAATAATATACAATCAGTGCTTTCATCAATTGTCCTCCTCAGAGTAAATCTCTTTTGCCATATTGAATGCAGCCCAAGCTTTTGGCCAACCAGCATAAAACGCAAGATGCGTTATCATCTCAGACATTTCCTCTTTTGTTACGCCGTTTTCTTTTGCATGGGATATATGATATTTTAAAGAACTGTCAAGAATTCCGCTTGCCATAAGAGCCGATACGGTTATCATGCTTCTGTCTCTCGGAGAAAGCTTGTCCTCACGTGACCATACCTCTCCAAACAATACATCATCATTTAATTCTGCGAATTTCGGAGCAAATTCTCCGAGTGCGTCTCTGCCTGCTGTTACCTTTTTCATTTTTATCTCTCCTTAAAGCTTATTATATTCGTCATCTGTTACTGCTTCGCACCACTCGTTCTGGCAATCCTCACCGGGAACTTCGATTGCAATGTGAGAAAACCAACTGTCACGCTTTGCACCGTGCCAATGCTTAACGTTCGGCGGTATAACGATAACCGAACCGGGTTCAAGGCTTACAGCCTCTTTTCCCTCTTCCTGATACCAACCTTCTCCTGCGGTACAAACCAACATCTGTCCGCCGCCTGATTTTGCGTGGTGAATATGCCAGTTGTTGCGGCATCCCGGCTCAAATGTAACATTAGCAAGGAATACTCCGTCCTGAGGTGCAGTCAAGGGATTAAGATATGAATTACCTATAAAATATTTTGCATAAGCTGTGTTTTCCGTTCCTGTTCCGAAAACATTCTGTTTTTCAAATTCTTCTTTTGACATTACTTTCATTGCAATAATCTCCTTATTTACCGCTGAATACAGGGAAAAAGCTGTACTCACCATAGTCTTTGATTTTCTCAAGATTCTTTAGCAAATCCATATCACTGTCCGATATTACAAAATCAACATCGGCGTTTGATTTCATATGTTCTGGGTTTGCGGTTTTTGGCAGCGCAACCATACCAAGCTGTAAAAAATATCGTACACAAAGTTGTGCGGGTTCCACATTGTATTTTGCCGCTGTTTCGGCAATCACTCTGTTTTTGAGTGCTTCGCCGTGTGCAATCGGTGAATAAGCTTCGCACAGAATACCGTTCTCAGCGCATAACTTAATAAGCTCGAGCGGAGTATTCGATATATGAGTTAAAATTTGATTAACCGCAGGTTTTATTTTCAGTCATCAAGTATGTTTTGCAAATCGTCTGCAAGAAAGTTTGAAACGCCGATTGACTTTACCTTTCCTGCCTTACAGACATCCTCAAGTGCACGCCACACCTCTTTGTTTTCTTCAAAATAACGTTTTTCCGCACGAAATTCAGCCCACGGCTGCGGACTGTGTATTATCATAAGGTCAAGATAATCAAGTCCTGTCTTTTTTAAGCTTTCGTCAATTGAGCTTAAAGCCGAATCATATGTTTTGTTTTCGGCTGCGACCTTACTTGTGACAAACATCTCATCTCTTGAAACTCCGCAGCTTCGGATTCCGCTTCCGACTCCTGATTCATTCCCGTATGCTTGGGCGGTGTCAATAAGACGATAACCGAGTTTTACAGCAGACTTTACCGCCGAGTCAACTTCGCTATCAGGTATCATCCAAGTGCCCAAACCGAGCTTAGGTATTTCTATTCCGTTGTTTAACTTGTATTTTTCATTTAATACCATACAGTACCTCCTGATTGACATTTTTTGTTTGCAGTGATATAATCACCTTGCAAGTTCATCTATACTCTACTACTTAAAGTAAACTTTAAGTCAAGAGTATTTTTCAAAATTTTTTTAAAGAGTTGATAATATGTTATATACGGTCGGCGAGATTTCCAAAAGAGTCAACATTGCTCCGTCAACGCTGAGATATTACGATAAAGAAGGGCTTTTGCCGTTTGTTGAACGTTCAAAAAGCGGAATCCGTATGTTTAAAGATTCCGACCTTGAGTGGCTTTCTATAATCGAATGTCTGAAAAAAACAGGAATGCCGATTAAGGAAATTAAAAAATTTGTAGATTGGTGCATCGAGGGTGACTCAACAATTGAGCAAAGACTTGAACTTATTGACCGCCGCAAGGAAGCTGTGCTGAAACAAATAGAACAGCTAAAACAAACGCTTGATACCCTCAATTATAAGCATTGGTATTACGAGACCTCAAAAGAGGCAGGAACCTGCGATGTGCATAAAACCCTTAAGGACGAGGATATTCCCGAAGAAATTTTAGCCATAAGAGAAAGGCTGAGAAATTAATTTTCACCATATAATAAGCAAATAATCAATTAAAAAACTGAACTGAAAACCTAATTAAACAGCAAAGGCGCTGTGAAGAAACGAAGCTAAAAGCTTCCGACTTCACAGCGCCCTCTTTTTTGCAGCAGTTATGCGGAAAAATGTTGAAAAAACCGCACGTTTCCCCTTACCCCAAAGGAACAGCTCTTTGAATATCACGCAGCCTTTTGGAGTCTGTTTTGCTTGTTATAGAATTTGTGGAGGTTAAACCCGATAGAAACCAGATAAATCTCCAGTTTAACCCTTTGCTGACCTTTTCGCACCATTCGTTTGTACCAACGGTCATACTTGATGACGCCAAAGGTGCCTTCGGCTTGTATCGAGCGGTTCGTTCGCAGCAGTGCGCCGTGGATACATT
>FMUV01000065.1 GCA_900101355.1 Ruminococcus sp. YE282 | reverse complement strand
AAAGAAATATGGTCAAGCCCTCGACCTATTAGTACTGCCAAGCTGAATGCCTCACGGCACTTACACACGCAGCCTATCAACCTCGTAGTCTACAAGGGGTCTTACTCGTTAAAACGATGGGATATCTAATCTTGGAGTCGGCTTCACGCTTAGATGCTTTCAGCGTTTATCCGATCCATACATAGCTGCCCAGCTGTGCCACTGGCGTGACAACTGGTGCACCAGAGGTATGTCCATCCCGGTCCTCTCGTACTAAGGACAGAGCTCCTCAAATATCCTGCGCCCACGACAGATAGGGACCGAACTGTCTCGCGACGTTCTGAACCCAGCTCGCGTACCACTTTAATCGGCGAACAGCCGAACCCTTGGGACCGAATACAGCCCCAGGATGTGATGAGCCGACATCGAGGTGCCAAACCTCCCCGTCGATGTGGACTCTTGGGGGAGATCAGCCTGTTATCCCCAGGGTAGCTTTTATCCGTTGAGCGACGGCATTTCCATTCACATACCGCCGGATCACTAACTCCAACTTTCGTTACTGCTCGGACCGTCATCCTCGCAGTTAGGCTGGCTTTTGCGTTTACACTCTGAGGCACGGTTTCCGTCCGTGCTGAGCCAACCTTTGAGCGCCTCCGTTACTCTTTCGGAGGCGACCGCCCCAGTCAAACTGCCCACCTGACAATGTCCCCCGACCGGATTCACGGCCGCAGGTTAGAATTCCAGAAACCTAAGGGCGGTATCCCAACAATGACTCCCCGTAAGCTGACGCTCACGGTTCCCAGTCTCCCGCCTATCCTGTACATAGATTACCGAAACCCAATATCAGGCTACAGTAAAGCTCCATGGGGTCTTTCCGTCTTGCCGCAGGTAACCGGCATCTTCACCGGTACTACAATTTCGCCGGGTGGGTAGTTGAGACAGTGCCCAGATCGTTACACCATTCGTGCGGGTCGGAACTTACCCGACAAGGAATTTCGCTACCTTAGGACCGTTATAGTTACGGCCGCCGTTTACCGGGGCTTCAATTCGGAGCTCTCACTCCTCCTCTTAACCTTCCGGCACCGGGCAGGTGTCAGCCCCTATACTTCATCTTTCGATTTGGCAGAGACCTGTGTTTTTGCTAAACAGTCGCCTGGGCCTATTCTCTGCGGCTCTTTCGAGCACTCCTTATTCCGAAGTTACGGAGTCAATTTGCCGAGTTCCTTAACTACCCTTCCCCCGCTGGCCTTAGAATTCTCTTCCTGTCCACCTGTGTCGGTTTGCGGTACGGGCATCTGCTTCTATACACAAAGCTTTTCTCGCCTTGAGCCAAGTGTGCTTCCCTACTCTATTTTCGGTCCCTTACGCCCGGGTCTACCAACGCCCGGGTCACACCCTTTTCAAGTGTCCCTTTGTTTAAATTACAGATGGTTACGGAATATCAACCGTATGTGCATCGGCTACGCCTTTCGGCCTGACCTTAGCTCCCGACTTACTTGGAGCGGACGAACCTTCCTCCAAAAACCTTAGACTTTCGGCCATTAAGATTCTCACTTAATTCTCGCTACTTATTCCGGCATTCTCACTTCTGTACAGTCCACTACCGCTTTCGCTGTAACTTCACCCCGTACAGAACGCTCTCCTACCATACCTATTTAGGTATCCCAAGCTTCGGTGTATAGTTTAGCCCCGTTAAATTTTCGGCGCAGAGTCACTCGACCAGTGAGCTATTACGCACTCTTTTAATGAGTGGCTGCTTCTAAGCCAACATCCTGGTTGTCTGTGCAATTCCACATCCTTTTCCACTTAACTATACTTTGGGACCTTAGCTGTGGGTCTGGGCTGTTTCCCTTTTGACAACGAAACTTATCTCCCGCTGTCTGACTCCTGAAAAACGATTATCCGGCATTCTTAGTTTGTTAAGGTTCAGTAACCTCTCGGCCCCTAGCCAATACAGTGCTTTACCTCCGGTAATCTATTTCAAGGCTAGCCCTAAAGCTATTTCGGAGAGAACCAGCTATCTCCGGGTTCGATTGGAATTTCTCCGCTACCCACAACTCATCCGCTACCATTTCAACGGGAGTCGGTTCGGCCCTCCATAAAGTTTTACCTTTACTTCAGCCTGGCCATGGGTAGGTCACCCGGTTTCGGGTCGAATACATATGACTTCATACGCCCTATTCAGACTCGCTTTCGCTGCGGCTTCACACCTTAAGTGCTTAACCTTGCCACATACATTCACTCGCCGGACCATTCTACAAAAGGTACCCGATTGTTCCTTGATGAACTTTCGGTGCTTGTAAACACAAGGTTTCAGGTTCTTTTTCACTCCCCGTCAGGGGTACTTTTCACCTTTCCTTCACAGTACTTCTTCTCTATCGGTCACCGAGTAGTATTTAGGCTTGGAGGATGGTCCCCCCGTATTCCCACCGGGTTTCACGTGTCCGGCGGTACTCTGGATACAGATGGCTGCATCAACTTTTCGCATACAGGACTCTCACCTTCTTCGGTTGGCTTTCCCACACCATTCTGCTAAGTCTTTGCAATACCGTGCTCTGTCCGAACCCCGAAAGTATTACTACTCTCGGTTTGGCCTCTTCCGTGTTCGCTCGCCACTACTTACGGAATCTCTGTTGATTTCTCTTCCTCGCCCTACTTAGATGTTTCAGTTCAGGCGGTTCCCCTCATATGCCTATGTATTCAGCATATGATGATTAGACTTTCCTCTAATCGGATTGCTCCATTCGGATATCTGCGGATATAGCGCTCACTTACAGCTCCCCGCAGCTTTTCGCAGTTTGTCACGTCCTTCTTCGGCTCTCGGTGCCAAGGCATTCCCCTTGTGCTCTTTGTAGCTTGACCATTATTGAGATATCTTTGGTTCTTCGTTTGTAATGTTTTTCATTACCTTACAGATAATAAGCCTTCTTTAGTGTCTTACTAAATTAAACTTACCCTTTAAAATTGCAGTATTTATTACCTTCGTTTGAGTTTTAAACCTTTTTGAAAATAACTTATACTTTTCTCGCTTTATCTGCTATCTTTATTCAGTTTTCAAGGTGCTTCATCTTAACGACTTCGACTATTGCCTTTTGCCATTAAGATTTTGGTGGGCTTAAGTGGACTCGAACCACCGACCTCACGCTTATCAGGCGTGCGCTCTAACCGGCTGAGCTATAAGCCCATATTGGTTGTGGCTCATTTCTTAAGCCTTTGGTGGAGATAAGCGGGATCGAACCGCTGACCCCCTGCTTGCAAAGCAGGTGCTCTCCCAGCTGAGCTATACCCCCATATCTCTTAGGGCAGGGCCCTGAAAATTAAACAACGATAGTTACAAGTCTTTCGTAATGCTGACCTTGGATGTTAAATCAGCTTGTTTCATCTGATTAATTCTCCATAGAAAGGAGGTGATCCAGCCGCACCTTCCGATACGGCTACCTTGTTACGACTTCACCCCAGTCGCCAATCCTACCTTCGGCAGCGCTCTCCTTGCGGTTGAACTACTGACTTCGGGTATTACCGGCTCCCATGGTGTGACGGGCGGTGTGTACAAGGCCCGGGAACGTATTCACCGCGGCATGCTGATCCGCGATTACTAGCAATTCCGACTTCATGCAGGCGGGTTGCAGCCTGCAATCTGAACTGAGAACGTTTTTAGGGGTTTGCTCCATATCGCTATTTTGCTTCCCTCTGTTAACGCCCATTGTAGTACGTGTGTAGCCCAGGTCATAAGGGGCATGATGATTTGACGTCGTCCCCACCTTCCTCCGTTTTGTCAACGGCAGTCCTATTAGAGTGCTCTTGCGTAGCAACTAATAGCAAGGGTTGCGCTCGTTGCGGGACTTAACCCAACATCTCACGACACGAGCTGACGACAACCATGCACCACCTGTCTCAACTTTCCCCGAAGGGCACCTAACATATCTCTATCTCGTTAGTTGGATGTCAAGACCTGGTAAGGTTCTTCGCGTTGCTTCGAATTAAACCACATACTCCACTGCTTGTGCGGGCCCCCGTCAATTCCTTTGAGTTTCAACCTTGCGGCCGTACTCCCCAGGTGGATTACTTATTGTGTTAACTCCGGCACGGAAGGGGTCAGACCCCCCACACCTAGTAATCATCGTTTACAGCGTGGACTACCAGGGTATCTAATCCTGTTTGCTACCCACGCTTTCGTGCCTCAGCGTCAGTTAAAGCCCAGCAGGCCGCCTTCGCCACTGGTGTTCCTCCCCATCTCTACGCATTTCACCGCTACACGGGGAATTCCGCCTGCCTCTACTTCACTCAAGCTATGCAGTTTCAAATGCAGTTTATGGGTTGAGCCCATAGATTTCACATCTGACTTGCTTAGCCGCCTACGCACCCTTTACACCCAGTAAATCCGGACAACGCTTGCTCCCTACGTATTACCGCGGCTGCTGGCACGTAGTTAGCCGGAGCTTATTCATTAAGTACCGTCATTATTCGTCCTTAATAAAAGAAGTTTACAATCCGAAAACCTTCATCCTTCACGCGGCGTTGCTGCGTCAGGGTTGCCCCCATTGCGCAATATCCCCCACTGCTGCCTCCCGTAGGAGTCTGGGCCGTGTCTCAGTCCCAATGTGGCCGTTCAACCTCTCAGTCCGGCTACCGATCGCGGTCTTGGTGGGCCGTTACCTCACCAACTAACTAATCGGACGCGAGTCCATCTTCAAGCGATAAATCTTTGATATGTCTGCCATGCGACAATCATATGTCATGCGGTATTAGCATTCTTTTCAGAATGTTATCCCCCTCTTGAAGGCAGGTTACTCACGCGTTACTCACCCGTCCGCCACTAAACTGAATCAATGTCATTCCGAAGAAATCCTTCGAAGCAGTTCCGTTCGACTTGCATGTGTTAGGCACGCCGCCAGCGTTCGTCCTGAGCCAGGATCAAACTCTCTAAAATTTGTATCTTAAAGCTCTTTCGAACCTTAATATCAATTTCAGAGTTCTCTCTGCTCATCAACAAATACTTGACGTATCCGTGAATTTACGATGTTCTAAAGTACATCTTAAAACTTGTAATTCTTTGAGCTTTCCTCAAAGTCATTACGGGTTCCTTGTCTCTTTTCGTTGTTTAATTTTCAAGGTCCTGT
>FMUV01000076.1 GCA_900101355.1 Ruminococcus sp. YE282 | reverse complement strand
TCATTTTAAAGGTTTTTTTACAAATATGCTCTACTTTTTTACTTTTATTTTTGTAGGCTCTTTTTGTTCTTACCCCAACTTTTATTATAGAGCCTAAAATTCTTACTTGTGATATTTTCCGTTTGATGATATTTCAAATGCTCTGTATATTTGCTCCGATAAAATCATTCTTGCCATTTGGTGCGGAAATGTCATTTTGCTCATTGAAAGCCGAAAATCCGCCCTGATTTTGACTTCATCGCTAAGTCCGTAACTGCCGCCGATTACAAAATCTATTGTGCTTTTGCCCCCGACAGATACATTTCCTATGAGCTTTGACAATCCCTCGCTTGAAAGCATTTTTCCCTCAATGCACATAGCGGCAACATAATCGGACGGCGTTATTTTTTGCAAAATCTTTTTGCCCTCGGATTGTAAAACTTCATTGATTTGCGCCGAGTTTGGCGTGTTGCTCCTTATGCGTTCTTCCGAAAGCTCAATGATTGAAAATTTGCAAAATGCAGATAGCCGTTTTGAATATTCGGCAATAGCGTCGGTGAAATATTTTTCTTTAATTTTTCCAATACAAATTATATTTATTTTTATCATAATTTAAGTGATTGACCTTAACTAAAATATTACCGGTCTAAGGTTGGGTTCAGCCGGCGCAATGTCGAGTGTGAAATCGGTTTTATACTTTAATCCTGCTGCTGCAAGGGCGTCTATTGCCGTATTAAGCGCAATTTGCGGTGTGTTGTTTTGTTCGCTCAGGTGACCGAGCATAAGTCTGAGCGTGCCGCCTTTTACAAGTCCTGCAAGTTCATTTGAGCAGGCAAGATTAGAGAGATGTCCCTTGTCAGAAAGGATTCTGAGTTTCAGCGGATAAGGATAGCCGCCGTTCTTGAGCATATTAATATCGTGATTTGATTCCAGAACAACAAAGTCGCTCTGCATTGCGGCATTTCTTATTGTTGGCAGCATAACTCCCATATCGGTGGCAATTAATGCGGATTTTCCGTCTGAGGCAGTAACCCTGAAGCAACAGCTTTCTGCTGCGTCGTGCGGAGTATCGTATCTTTGCACAAGCATATTGCCGACAACAGCCTCGTCCTCAATCACGTGTGTAACCGTGTCGGGATTAATCTTATTTGAACGCTCAAGGGCGTCAAGAGTTCCGTTGCTTGCATAAACTTCGTAATTATATTTTTTGCAAAGCACACGCAGGGCACTGCAATGGTCGGTGTGTTCGTGGGTTACAAACACGGCACCGATGTTTTTCATACTGAGTCCGTTTGCCTGCATTGCATTTTCAATCTGCTTGCACGACCTGCCTGCATCTATCAATACACCCTCGGTTGCGTTGCCTATGTAATAACTGTTGCCTTTGCTTCCGCTGAAAAGCGGTACTGCTCTTGCCACAAAATCAGTCCTTATCTTTAATTCCGCTTATATAATATCATATTTTGCCGTTTATTACAACACGGACAATCAGTTGAAGCAAAGGCAAAAATTTGATAAAAAGAAAACTCTCCGAAGTTCATTCGGAGAGTTTCAGGGAGAATATCAAAGGATTAAATAAATTATGAAAACTATGAATTGTCAATATTGGCAAAGCAAGAAATCATTTTGTAATATTAATTATATAATGAATATTAAATATTGTCAACAAGTACACAAAATGTTAACAAAGAAATTTTTAAACGATTTATTTGCTTTATTACTATATAACATAATATTAAATGCTAATAAAACATATTAAGTTAATACAATAATAAATTTTACTAACCTTTGCAATTTTGCGTGTTACTATTTATTTGTATATAAATTAAATTGGTTATACTTCATAAATATGCTTAATAAATTTTATAACAATTTGTTTTAAAAACATTGCTATATTTTGTTAAAAAGCGTATAATTTAATAAAATAATCAATTTAATTGTTTTTTTGGCGCATTGTAAAATGAGGTTGCAACAATAAAATAAATAGTCCATAGAGACGATTCTGTAGTAGAATTGAGTTACCACTCACCAATTC
>FMUV01000066.1 GCA_900101355.1 Ruminococcus sp. YE282 | reverse complement strand
TAGCTGTCGCTTCTTTGCACTGCTTGCAATCTGTCGCAAGCTCTGCTCTTTGCAAGCAAAGCAGACCTTGCTCGAATTTAAATCTAAGTGCAGATATAAAAAGTATAGATGTGATAAAATTAAATATATCGGAGAATTAATATATGAAAATGATATTTACTATAATAGTTTGTAAACTGATAAGGCTTGTTGCAAAAGTTTTTGGCAAGGGCAGCAGCTTTCCGGGTCAGGTTGCATTAAAACTTTGTCCGGATATTTTGAGCAGAATAAAAATGCCAAAATACATAATTGCGGTAACGGGCAGTAACGGAAAGACTTCAACTGTTGAGATGATTGCCCACATACTTTTAAAGAACGGCAAAAAGGTTGCCTGGAATAAAGAGGGTTCAAACCAAATTGAGGGCGTTACAACCCTTGTTTTGAGCAATTCAAGCCTTTTTGGAAAGGTAAAGAGCGATATTTTGCTGATTGAAAGCGATGAAAGATTTGCAAAATATACTTTTAAGTATATAACTCCCACTCATTATGTTATTACAAACCTTTACCGTGACCAGCTTACCCGAAACGGTCACCCGGAATGGGTATATGATGCAATCTCGCAGAGTATTCACCCCGAAACCAAGCTTATTCTCAACGCCGATGACCCGCTTGTATCGTTGTTTGGCTATGGCAAAAAGGACGTCATTTGGTTTGGTGCGGACAAGCTTTCAACGGATACGGAAAGTTTTGACAGTGTTTATAACGATGGCGCATATTGCCCGCACTGCAAGTCACCTATGAATTACACTACGCACCACTATAACCACATCGGTCACTATGAGTGCCCGACCTGTGGATATAAACGCCACAGCACGGATTATACGGTTACTTCTGTTGACCTTGACAGGGGAGAGGCGGTGATTAACGGCAAGTATCATATCTCGCTTGCTCTTAAGTCGCTTTACAATATATACAATATTCTTGCCGCATTTACGGTTGCTTCGATTGTCGGCATAGGCGGTGATGAAATTGCCGCAGATATGAGCAACTATGTGCTGAAAAACGGCAGGGTTATAACCTTTGAGCTTGGCAAGCGCAAAGGCACATTGCTTACCTCAAAGCACGAAAACAGCATTTCGTACGACCAGTCAATACGTGTTGCCGTTGCAGACAAAAGAGGCTGTGACGTTATGTTTATTGTTGACGCTGTAAGCCGAAAGTATTTTACAAGCGATGTTTCATGGCTTTGGGACATTGATTTTGAAATGCTGAATAATCAAAATATCCACAACATTGTGCTTGCAGGCAAATATTGTAACGACCTTGCAGTCAGATTTTCTTATACCGATATTCCAAAAGATAAAATAACGATTATCGAGGATATAAACAAAGCTGTTGATTATCTTGAAAACGACAGGAATGAATACATTTATGTTATCACCTGTTTCTCAGATAAATATAAATTTATCAGCAGAATCAAGGGGGAATAAGCATGAAAATTCTTCATTTGTATCACGATATTATGAATCTCTACGGGGAATACGCAAATGTACTTGCAATGCAGAGGATTTTAAGCAACAGCGGCTTTGAATGTACGATTGACAGATTATCAATCGGAGATAATGCCGATTTGAGTGCATATGACTTTATATATATCGGCTCGGGAACAGAGAGAAATCAGCGTGTCGTGCTTAAAGATATTAAAAAGTATGCCGATGACCTTAAAAAGCTCATTGACGGCGGCAGGGTAATTCTTATGACGGGCAATTCGTTTGAAATGCTTGGAAAAACCGTTACTGACGCCGAACAAAACAGCTTTAACGGACTTGGAATTTTTGAATTTACAACAATGGAACAGAACAAAAGTCGAGTTACTGCCGACGCGGTTTTTTCTGCGGACTTTTTGGATAAGCCGCTGGTCGGATTTGTCAACAAGTGCAGTGAGATAAGCGACGTTGAAAATCCGCTTTTTGAGGTAAAGATGGGGCTTGGCAACAAGAGCGGAGACAAGCACGAGGGTGTTCGCAAAAATAACTTTTTCGGCACTCACCTTACAGGCCCTGTGCTTATCAAAAATCCGTATTTTCTTGAATATATGGCAGGACTTGTCGCCAAAGATTCAAAGGCAATTAACACCGAAAATCTTTCATACGAGAGAGCGGGCTATGAGGTGACTTTATCGGAGCTTGAGAAACGTATGAATGAAAATAAATAGAAAGGAGATGCTTTTTATGAGTAACAATCTCAACAATCAGACCACTAAGAAAAAGAAAAATTCCTATTTTAACTCAAATCCGGTTATGAATGGGCTTAATAAGGTCAATGAACGTACTTCGGCAGGTTCTTTGTCGGCTTCCTACGGAGGAATTGCCGTGAAGACAGTATTTTTCCTGCTTATGGTTGTTGTGGGAATTATGCTTTATCTTGTTCTTAACAACCTTGTATTTACAAACGCTGCTTATCAGGGCGAGGTATTCACACTTAATTACGACAGCTTGGAATATCAGGTTTCAACTGTTGAATTGGCAATGTTCGGCGCTGTTACCGTTGTCGGTATAATTTGTCAAATACTTGCCTGTTTTGTTGCACCGACAATTCCTGTTACCGGTTCATTGTTTTCTGTTTGCGAAGGATTTTTTATTTCATTTACCATATTCAAAATCCTAAAGGGCTACGAATATTTGGGCGTGCTTGCGCTTATGGTTACCGTACTTGTGGTTATGGTTATGAATTTGCTTTATGCAAAGCAAATAATCAGGGCAACACATAAGTTCAGAATGGTTATGGTTACGCTGTTTGCAACAGTTATCGGAATTTCAATTTTAATGACAATCGGTTTTCTTATTCCGTTCACAAGACCTATTGTTGGAAGTGTTATGGCAAATCCTGCTATTTCAATTGCATTTACTGTAATTTCAGTTGCTATTGCAGCTTTGTTCTTGATTTCTGATTTTGCAATGATTGATACTGTTGTTAATGAGAATTATCCAAAAAAATATGAATGGCGTGCTTCATTCGGCTTGGCATTCACAGTTATTTGGCTCTATGTAAAAATTCTTGATTTAATCATTCAGATTTTTGTAAACAGCAGGGATAACTGAGTTTGAATAAGGGACAAAAATGCCGAAAGCCTGTATTTATGCGGGCTTCCGGCATTTGTTTTATCAAATGGCTCTATTTGCAGCGGATAATGAGAATAGCACAATTATGTCATTAGTATTAAAGAGAAACCGTACAACTGTAAATACATGACAAGCAGCGGAAAATCGCTGTTCAAACAGTAGAAAAGCTTAACCAATGTTAATTGAAAATGTCGGAAAGGTTTAAGGGTGCAAGATTAAAATAATAACAGATGCATTTGACGATTCAGCGGCTTTATTTGAGCCAAAGGATTTTTATGGTGAGCAAAAACATTTATGCGATAAGTGTTTTATTGTATTTTCTGAACAAATATTTGAATATATGCTTGAAACGTATATTCACGAAGAAGTCGGAGCTATAAAGTGCTGTAATGGAATTACATCAGTGTATGTTTTTGAAATTAATGGAATGAAAATTGCAGGATATCTGAGCCATATTGGTTCTGCAATGGCAGGTGGAGATGTTATAGAGGTAAACTGGATTACCGGTGCCAGTAAATTTATTATGTTTGGTTCTGCCGGCTCGTTAGATAGCGAAGCAACAAATGGTAAGTTCGTTATTCCAACAGAAAGTTACCGAGAAGATGGTTTAAGTTATAATTATGCAGTTCCTGCAGATTACATAGAAATAAAAAATTCTGATGTAGTTAAAAGAATATTTGATGAATTGAAACTACCGAGTATTCAGGGAAGGGTTTGGACAACGGATGCTTTATACCGTGAAACGAAAGCGAAACTCAAGGCAAGAAAGGCGGAAGGTTGTATAGCCGTTGAAATGGAGCTTGCAGGCGTTGAATCAGTATGTGACTTCTATGGTTGGAATGTGTATGATTTTCTTGTTACCGGAGATGTGCTTGATCAGGCGATTTATGATGTTTCAGGTCTTGCAAATGCCAATCATAATATGGACAAATTATATATTGCAATTGAGATAGCAAAGAGAATTTAACAAATTAATTGCAATGAGCAATATCCGGATAAAATTCTTTACTTGATAGTTTGAACTGTGTTAAAATATATTTAAATTGAGACCGCCGAAAAGTTTGTGTAAAAGTGAATAATAGACTTCCTTTCAAGCAATAATGGAAACAGAAAAATTAAAGCTTGAAAGGAAGTTTTTTTAATGGAAAAAGTACCGGCAGAAATGATGAGAGAATTTGTAAGAAGTCAGAAATTCACCTCAACAGATGAAGTTATGACAGCAATGAAAAATATGTTCAAGGACATTCTTCAGGAGGTTATGGAATGTGAGCTTGCAGATGAGCTCGGCTACGAGAAAAGCGAAAGAACGTCGAATGATGAGTGTAGCAATAAGTCGAAAAATTACAGAAACGGCTACTCAAA
>FMUV01000067.1 GCA_900101355.1 Ruminococcus sp. YE282 | reverse complement strand
ATTTGTGGTAAACTGAAAAGCAGTTGTAGGAAAGGAGTATAATCTACAATCCGCACTGTAAACCTATTACTACGAAAGGAGCCTGTTATGGAACAGAAAACTATTTTTGAACAGCTTGGCGGTACATACAGCCAACAGGGAGATTATTTGCTCCCGAATCTATCTTTACCCGAAGCAAAGGAATATGTGATTGGTAAGTATGGGCATTTGCGGTTGAGATACCTAAAGCAGCACCGCCCGATCATCTACACCAACTTGCTTACCTCTTGCAAACTGTCCGAACATTTGGCAGAGGTTGAGAAAGAATGTACCGAGCGGATGGATAGCCTTGTAAAAGCTATGGCGAAGCAGGAAGGCGTAACCGAAGCGCTCAAAGCCGCCGACCAATGGGCGTGGGTACGCCGCATGAATAATATCCGCAACCGAGCCGAAGAAATTGTTTTGAACGAAATCATCTATGTATAACGCAAGCCCGCTGTCAGCGATTTTTATTGACAGCGGGCGTTTTGTTTATTCGTCTTTATCCTTTGCTCTGTTCTTATACACGTTATATTGATTTTTGCACCTCGGGCTGCAAAAGATAGCGCTCGGTCTGGACGCAATAAACGGCTTCATACACTGCTTGCAGAGTCGAAGCGGATTGTGTTCATCCGTCAGCATAAAGGACAACATCATTTGTATGCCAAGCAAGAGAGAATGGAAATCCCATATCAACGTCGGATGTTCAAGCAAGGCGATATGATACGTCGGCGCATTTCCGCCGAACGCTTTTATACTTTCACGCATGATCTGTTTGGTATCTTCGTTCAGATTATCGTAGTCGTTATAATAGAAAAACACCGTTGTTGCATTGAACGCCCAATCCTTAAACGCCTGCTTCATCCATTCATAGCTCTCGGCATACTGACGCTGAAAGCACATATTGACCGCCATAGGAGCGTTGCTCATTGTCATAGCAAGCGCCATCATCTTTATATCGCCCTCAATGTTCCACAAGGATTCTACGCCTCGCTTTACTAGATCGAGCTTGTCAAACGGGAAGAACAAGGAAAGGTATTCCTCGGTTGACATCGTTTCTTTCCTGACCAACTGATTCTTCGGCAGATATACCGCTTCATAGTCCATAAAGGAAGCGGTAGTCGGCAGCGCTGTCATCAATCCGAATAAGCCGTACTTTTCGGCAAAGGCTTTTATCTCGGCTTGTATTTCTTCGTCGTTCTGATCTTCCTTCATACATAAGCGACCGATACAAAGAGCGTCCAAGACTAACTGCCGATACTCTTTCAGCGGATCGTATAGATCCGGCTGTGCGTCGGCACAGGGAGTTAAATACAGCCTGCCGTCCGTAGCTTCTTTCCATTCGTATTCACTGTACCGCACCCAAGTTGAATTGGAGTGTTCAAACTGAAAACTCATCACTATCACCCGTGTAATCTAAATCTAAAATAATATATTACTATTATACTAACTGCCCTTGTTATCGTCAAGGGCTTTTTTGATTAACAGCTTTTCGTTAAGTGTAAGAGGTATGCCGTTTTCTTTTCGGCTCTGTAATACACGGAGCAACGATTTATGTATTTTCTTTATCGCCGTCGCTCTGACCTTGCGGATATTTCTGTCCGTCTGACCTCGAACATCTCCAAGAGCCTTTGTGCTCATATTTCTCACTATTGTATTAAAGATGATCTCCCTGTGATCGTCGGATAGCTTATCCAATATCTTAGACAAATCTCCGTCCGTTACCAATTCGTTCAGCTCAAAGGGACAATGAAAGATAGCGTCAATATAATCGCCCTTGCGGATTTGCTTTATCAGGACATCGTTTACATCGTAAGGAATTATCTCGCCGTCGAGCTTTGCGCCGTAATCAAGCGGAATATCCAAACCGCTCCGACTGATCTCGTGATAGCGTTCCTTGCGCTCTCGGTTACTGTCAAGCCTGTTCCACCAAGCGATTACCTTTTTGAAGTCATCGGTTGTCCTTGCGGCGTTCTCAATTCGTAAGAGCGCTTCACGCTCCAATTCACGTTTCAGCTTTCTCGTTTCGGGTGGCTCGTTGATCTGCGGCGGTTCTTCGTCACGTTCAAGCTGTACTTCCAATTCAGCTTGATGTTCGTCGGCTAACGCCTCGGCGAACTGTTCTTCTTCCTGTTCCGACAAAATATCCTCGTAATCATCCACCACAAATCACCTCCCGCAAAATTTATTTAAAATTTTTCTAAAAACAGTTCCGCAAACCGTACCGAATTTCTCCTATATATGGAGGGGTAATCTGTTTTCTTTATTTCAGATTACTTCTATCAATAAAAAAGGAGGAAACGCTATGGCAGAATTATCAAACAGCGAGAAGAAACGAATCAAAAAACACGTTACCAACTGTTGTGCCAACTACAGTAAAGAATATGGCTGCTTACCGCTTGAAACAGAGTGCTATATGTTCAGCGTAGGCTTTACCAACAGCAAATTGTGCAAGTATTACGAGCAAGCTGTATTACCTACCGACGCCGAGTTGTTCGCCCTATTCAAAGGCGTACCCACAAAGAAGTGTCGGCAATGCGGCAAGCTCTTTGCTTCTGTTGGACGAAAGGCGTATTGTTCAGAGCAATGTGCCACAGAAGCTCGCCGTCATCAAACGGCAGAACGTGTGAGAAAGCACCGAGCGAATAAAGCTGAAATGTAACGCTTTTGCTCTCTGAAAGCCACTGTTTAAGCGGCTTTTGGGGAGCATTTTTGCGTAGGTAAGGTGCTTTTATCAATGTTTCAGTTTAGGGGTTACAGATTAAGGAACTGACTGACCTTTATTATACACAAATCAATTACAAAATTCAATGGGAGGTAATATATTGACCAACAACTATACAACGATGATTCGCCGTATCGGCTCTACAACCTATAAGGTTAAAGTGTATTTCAAAGAGAACGGCGAAACAATGGAAGATAAAATTTTGCGAATTGTTCGCAATGAAACCTTTAAAAATGACGAGGCTTGTGGTATAATCAATTTACCACAAATGAGCCGACAGTCTGAAAGGAGCGCCTGATATGGCAGCAAAACAGACTGAAGGAAAAATAACGGCACTGTATGAGAGACTGTCCCGTGACGATGAACTCGCCGGGGACAGCAACTCCATCATCAATCAAAAATCATACCTCGAAAGCAGCGCAAGGCAAAGAGGCTATGAAAACTTCGTCCACTATACCGACGACGGTTATTCGGGCGGTAACTTTGACCGTCCTGCTTGGAAACGGCTGATTGCGGATATTGAATCAGGCAAGGTTGCGCACGTTCTTGTCAAAGATATGTCCCGAATCGGCAGAGATTATTTGCAGACCGGCTATTACACCGAGGTACTGTTCCGTCAATACCACGTCCATTTTGTCGCTATCGCCAACAGCGTAGACAGCGATGATCAGAACAGCAATGAGTTTGCGCCGTTCCTCAATGTGATGAACGAGTGGTATCTGCGCGATCTAAGCCGTAAGCAGAAAACGGCAATCCGTGTGAAAGGTGAATCGGGCAAGCCGACATCCAACAGCGCAATTTACGGTTACAGGAAAGACCCTAACGATAAATACCATTGGCTGATTGACGAGGAAGCCGCCGAGGTTGTCCGCCGTATCTTTCGGTTGACGATTGACGGACACGGACCGTATGAGATCGCTCGTATTCTTTTTGACGACAAGGTTGAAACGCCCGCCGTTTATTTTGCCAAAAGAGGAATCGGTATATGGAAAAGTAAAGAGGAATTTACGCACCCATATAGTTGGAGCGGTTATATCGTCGGAAATATTATAGCCAAGCAGGAATATTGCGGCGATACCGTCAACTTCCGTTCTCATAAGGAATCCTACAAAGACAAAAGCCCTGTCAAGAATCCAAAAGAGGATTGGCTGATTTTCAAGGACACCCACGAAGCAATCGTTGACCGTGAAACGTGGGAGCTTGCGCAGAAGCTGCGGAAAACGCCGAAACGTATTGATACTTTTGGTGTTGCGAATCCGTTTACTGGTCTTGTTTATTGTGCCGACTGCGGAGCGAAGATGTTTAATCACCGCTCCAGAGGCAACAAGGAGAAAGGGAACTATCCGTCTGATTTCTTTGACTGCTCTGCATACACCTTGGGACATCAAAGGTACGTCAAAGAATGCAAAAGCCACTATATAAGGTCGGCGGTATTGCGAACGCTGGTGCTTGAAACAAT
>FMUV01000070.1 GCA_900101355.1 Ruminococcus sp. YE282 | reverse complement strand
TAGAGCATATTTGATTCTCCTTAAAATGGTTTGTTTCCACTTTCATTTTAAAGGTTTTTTTACAAATATGCTCTACTTTTTTACTTTTATTTTTGTAGGCTCTTTTTGTTCTTACCCCAACTTTTATTATAGAGCCATTCTTAATTCATTTTCTTCCACTAACACAAACGGCTTTACTGAAGGTTGCAACAACAAAATCAAAGTCCTTAAACGCAACGCTTACGGTTTCAGAAATTTCAACCGTTTTCGTAATCGTATTTTACATATATTTTCTCTTCAATCTGTCAATTCTCAAAAACAAGCGACAGCTTGACGCTATCGCTTGTTTTTAATATTTCATTCATTTTCATTTTTTGGTTTACCCCAACTATTGACAAAGAGCCATTTACTAATGACAAGGAGCCTCATTAATTGCACTTCGGATATACAAAATAATGAATTTCAAAAAAAGAGAGTAGTAAAAAACTACTCTCTCGTGGCTCCCCCAACTGGGCTCGAACCAGTGACATCATGATTAACAGTCATGCTTGCTATTTGTAAAAAGTCAGTGTTTATCTGACTTTTAGAGCTTTTTCAATTTCATTTGTAGTAAATTTGTAGTAATCATTACAATTAATAATCTGAAAAAAGGTATTGACTTTTGACCTACAAAAGTGTATAATATAATTACAGTCAATGAAGTTGACGAGTTTGGTGGCAAGTGCTAGAAAGGGAAATTTATGAACGAAGATATGACAAGACTTGAGTTACTTACATTGCTACTATCAATCAAAGCTCTGCTTGATAGTGACAATATCGAAAAAGCAAAAGAACTTATTGATGAAGTTATTACCGAAGCAAAAAGAAAGAGCTCTGACTAAATAAGCCAGAGCACCGAGCCAAGAAGAGCGGTACTTGCCGCCGCTCTTCATTGGAAAGCAATATTATTATATCATATCAACAAAGCAAAGGCAAGAAATTTTATGACTTATATAAAAAAAACAGATAATCCTAAAATGGGAAGACCAAGTGAAAATTTAACGCAAAACATAAGATTAAGAATCACACCTGAATTGAGTGCTGAGATTGATAGATACGCAAAACAAAATAATCTTAGCAAAGCAGCAGCGATAAGGCAAATACTTCTATCGTTCTTTTCTAATAAATAAAATTGCGTGAGATTCTCATAAAAAACACCCCTCGACCAATTAAGTTGAGGGGTGTTTTTGCTATGCACATAACTGTTTTAAGAACACAGCCGTTCAAACGTATTTTTTCCCGCTATGCCGTCAACGTACAAGCCGTGAGCTGACTGAAACTGTTGAACTGCATGAGCCGTGCCGGCACCAAAGATACCGTCAAACCCGTTCGTATCATAACCGTTACAGATGAGCAAGCCTTGCAGCGTTTTGGTTATGTTGCCGCTCATTCCTTTATATATATTAATTACTGCTGAGCGGGTGCAATGACCGAAAATGTCGTCAATGTCAAGACCTGCGCCGCACTGTCTGTTTAATTCAGTCTGCAAAGCTTTGACCAGTGCCGCTTTTGTTAAATTACCGTAAATACCGTCAACGTCAAGATTAGTGTCATAATTATCATTCAGCCATTCTTGTACGTCTTTGATATCCGAGTCACCGTATGAATTTTCGCCCGAGGCCGATGAGCAGTCTCCACTCGGCTCTCCGATGACAACATCCATATCTACGTTGCCACTTATTCCCGAGACATTACCATCGCTTGCATATTGCCATATATCACAATCAAGACTGTGGCTGTTCGACCATTGAGCAAGCCAAATCGAATATTTATCGTGTAGAGTGTTATAATCAAGATAATTTTGAAACCAGTTGAGATTGGCATACACGCCCGCCGCATATCCCGCATCAATTATTTTATTACAAAACGCTCTTGCCATATCAGTGCAGGCAGAAACACCGAGATTTGCAATGCTCTGCTCTTCCAAATCATAATATATCGGATAGTCAAAGCTTTTCCCTTTAATGCAAGCAAGGCACGCATTAGCTTCGTTGACTGCATCAGACACACTGTCGGCATATGAATACCAGTATGCGCCCACCTTCAACCCTGCCGCTTTTGCGTTACGGTAATGCGTTTCAAATTCGCTGTCTTTTTGATATGATTCTCTGCCGTAACCTGCTCGAATAATCACAACATCAATTCCGCTGTTTTTTACTCTGTCGTAGTCAACGTTAGTCTGACAATACGACACGTCAATTGCTTTTGTTCCCATGTTTACTCCTCGCTTTTAGATACTTCGGGTAAGCCTGCAATTGATGTGAGTATTGAGAGCACCGCCGCAAGCAATGTTGTTGAGCCCACAACCGCCCAGTTAATCTCGTCAAACATTGCTGTTGTTCCGATTGTTGCAACAGCTGTTTGTGCAGCAGTTTTCAATGCCCTTACTCCTGCCGCTTTTGCCCACTGTTTAAATTTGCTTGTCATAATTAATCAACCTTTCTTGTTTATATTTTCTAAGTCGTCGATTCTGTGATTTGCGACTTTGATTTCTTCATCAACAACAGCATTATGCTGTTCGATTTTGTATGTACGCTCAATAAGATTGTTGTGTTTGTCAACTTTCTTTTCGAGCTGTTCAATGCGATAATTTGATAATTTTGTGTTTAGAAATATTCCCGCAAAGGTGCCAAGTGCTGACCCAGCGAGTGCTATTAACGATACAATTATTTCTGTTGCCATCAGAGCACATCACCACTTTCGCCAACTGTCGCTGTATCTCCCCACACTGCGAAGACGGCATTTTGATACTCTTCTGATAAAACAGTTTTTATTGCTGCTCTACCGCTTACACTGTTTGTATAGGTGTTTCGTATGTTGCTACCCACTTGCATTTCAACATCGTTGAATGTTAGAAACTGCTGTTTCAGTACAGAAACACTGTCTTGTGTGAGCATATCAAGTGTGATTTTTGTTGTTAATTCCATATTTTTTGTCTCCTTATTTTTGGATTTTATAAATTAATGTTTCTTGGATGCTTTCGCCGTCCGAAATTGTAACTGCTTCTCCCTGCGTAATTATTGTCAATGTTGCGGTGTTCGCTGCAATTGCAATTCCCAACTTGTTTTTTGACGTTGTAATAGCCGGCTTTCGCAGAATAATCTCGTTTCGATACGGAAGTCCCAAAAGCGAGTATGATTTTGCTGCACTCATCGTAGCTGCGGAAAATGTAACAGTAAACGTCAGCATGACAAAATCGCCGACTTTTTGATAATTGAATTTTGCAGATGTAACAGGAACGTTTTCAGAGTATACAGACAAATCTCCGCTGCCCGATTCAACGTTTGCGGCATCGTATTTTTTGCTTAAATCTGCCGAGATTGTAATTTTGCCCTGCTTGTTATCGTCAATTTTTATATTATCGCCCGCTGTCAAAATTCTCTGAAAATGATCGTCGGCCTCTTCGGTAGTATAAACATCTTCTTCGTTGATTTTTTTCGCAAGCTCTGCATCAATTTCAGATTTTGAGTATGTATCAGAAAGTTCAATGACATGAACACTTTCAAACTCACCCTCCGGCTTATAATCAATACTTAATTTGTTATCGTTTTCATCAGTGAGATTATCAAAGTTGCAACTCAACCCCTCGACCGTTTTAAAACT
>FMUV01000071.1 GCA_900101355.1 Ruminococcus sp. YE282 | reverse complement strand
TGCAAGCAGTGCAAAGAAGCGACAGCTTCTCGGGATTTCGGGGTGGGATTTATTCCACACCGAATTTTCGGATGGAACTCGCCGCCTTTAGGGGGCGAGGAACATCTGCACTTAGATTATAGAACATTACATGGTTTTTTTCAAGTTTATTAACACGATTTTGTCCAAAATCCAAGGTACAAACGCATAAACACCACAATAGTGCAAAAAATATTACCACCTCAAACGAAAGGGCGGTATTAATATGAAAAAAAGTCACGAAAAACAAGACGACCAAAACAATAAAAATGAGCAGTATCCGATAGAGTTTCCGTCACGAAACGGCAAAGTCCAAAATTCTCCGATTGTTGACAATGTCGTGGAAAACGAGACATTCCCTCTGCGCCTTGACGGCACAAATGGGATCCGCAACCAAAGCGGCGTTCACATCAACACGTTTGACCAAATCACAGAGGTTGTGGCAACCGAGGCCGTTCCGTCTGACGCAGAACAAATTCAGCAGGAACAACATCTGTAAAATAATATCCAAACAGCAAGTGATAAGGGCAGATGCCTTTATCGCTTGTTTTTTATTATGAAATCCGAATTGTAGTTAGTTATAGTCTCAGTTTATAGCTCACAATTGCTTTATTGTATT
The DNA here is from genome assembly GCA_900101355.1 of Ruminococcus sp. YE282. Lineage (GTDB taxonomy): Bacteria > Bacillota > Clostridia > Oscillospirales > Acutalibacteraceae > Ruminococcoides > Ruminococcoides bromii_A. The sequence goes on along the minus strand of FMUV01000071.1, from coordinate 2,578 downwards.
GGACAAAAGATTGAATTTATTATACAATAAGGTCACAGCAAACAAAGAGGGAGGCAAATACAGTGAAAATCTTATTTTTCTGCATAGACTGCCGATGTCGGCAAATTGCTAACGGCTATTTGCCCAATCGAATGTGCAAGCGAATGTATAACTAAGCACAGCATTAACAAACTCACAACTTCTTAAATTCTGCTCAGCCATACCAACAAAACCTATAAAAAACATATACTTTATTAAATTATTGAGCAGAAATATCGTAATAAAAATACTACTTAACAATCGGAGGAATTAAAAATGGCAGATATCAGAGATTCAAAAAATTGGGCATTCGAAACACGTCAGGTACAAATCGGTCAGGAACAGGCAGACCCTGCAACAGACGCAAGAGCTGTTCCGATTTATGCAACTTCATCATATGTATTTCACAATTCACAGCATGCAGCAGACCGTTTTGGTCTGAGAGACGCCGGCAATATCTACGGCAGACTTACAAACCCGACTCAAAGCGTTTTTGAAGAAAGAATAGCTTCTCTTGAGGGAGGCAGTGCCGCACTTGCAACTTCATCGGGAGCTGCTGCGGTAACATACACAATTCAGGCTCTTGCAAAAAGCGGCGAGCACATTGTGGCTTCAAAAACAATTTACGGCGGCACATATAATCTTCTTGCACACACACTTCCGCTTACATCCGGAGTTACAACAACCTTTGTTGACCCTGATGTTGAGGGCTCGTTTGAAGCCGCAATTCAGGACAACACAAAGGCATTATATATTGAAACCCTCGGCAATCCAAATTCAAACATCATCGACATTGAGGCTGTTGCGAAAATCGCCCACAAGCACGGTATTCCGCTTGTTGTTGACTCAACATTTGCAACTCCGTACCTTGTAAGACCTTTTGAATACGGTGCAGACATTGTTATTCATTCGGCAACAAAGTTCATCGGCGGTCACGGTGCGGCAATCGGCGGCGTTATCATTGAAAGCGGAAATTACGATTGGAAAGCAACAGACAAATATCCTTGGATTTCTGAGCCGAACCCAAGCTATCACGGAATCAGCTTTGCAGACGCAACAGCTCCGGCTGCATTTGTAACCTACATTCGTGCAATTCTTCTTCGTGACACAGGTTCAACACTTTCTCCGTTCCATGCATTTCTGTTTTTGCAGGGACTTGAAACCCTTTCGCTTCGTGTTGAACGCCACGTACAGAATGCTCTCAAAGTTGTTGACTACCTTTCAAAGCATCCTCAGGTTGAGGCTGTACATCATCCGTCATTGCCAACTGAGCCAAGCCACGCTTTGTATAAAAAATATTTCCCTAACGGCGGCGGTTCAATCTTCACCTTTGAGATAAAGGGCGATGACAAAACAGCGCAAAAGTTTATTGACAACCTTGCAATCTTCTCATTGCTTGCAAACGTAGCAGATGTAAAATCACTTGTTATTCACCCGGCAAGCACAACACATTCTCAGCTTAATGAAGAAGAACTTCTTGACCAAGGAATCAAGCCAAACACAATCAGACTTTCAATCGGCATTGAAAAGGCTGAAGACCTCATAGCAGCACTTGACGCAGCGTTTGAGGCAGTAAAATAAATTAAAATCCCTATAAAATAATATTACTCTTTTACATTGGAAACCTCTTATAAAACCTCTTGATAATAAAAACTTTCAAATTTTTCTGACATAATACCAAGCGGCTGTATCAAAAACAATTCTGATACAGCCGCTCATTTTTTCTGAAAAATCAGACAAAATAATTATGAATGATTATTCAAACAATTATTTCATACTGTTTTCGTAAGATTCAATCATCTTTTTAACCATCTGGCCGCCGACTGAACCTGCTTCTCTTGCAGAAATGTCGCCGTTATATCCCTGTTTGAGGTTTACGCCAACTTCATTGGCACACTCCATCTTAAAGCGTTCCATTGCTTCCTTTGCCTGGGGAACATTAAGCTGGTTATTGTTGCTTGACATAGTTTTTTCTCCTTTTTAAAAAAGTTTTAATTTATCTCAAGCGGCGTTTCGGCTTCCCGATTTATCGCCGCAATAGTATTGTGTGAAGATAATCCGATTTTATTTTATGTAAATTTTTCTTGTTTTTTTGCTTTTTTTAAACAAGAATTTTCGAGAAAAACACATATATAAACTCACAAACATTCTATTGTCATTGCTTTTATAATAGGTTATGCAAAAAGGACATTGAAACAAATCAATGCCCTTTTATGTATCTATTATTAAAGTTTATACAATTTTCTCAAAAACCATAGTGGCTTGAATTCTGTCTCCGCCCATAAGTCCTTTGCTTCCGCCATTTGACGTTGTAATTGTGTGAAGTCGGTATCCCTTTTGAGCTTGATGATTTATGGCGTCTTCCAACTCAGTAAGATTTCCCGAACCTGTACCTAAAAATTTTTCCTTTAATGTAACCTGAAGTACAACATAATGATAATCCTTACCCGATGCGGTTGAAAATGTTGTAGAATCGCTAAAATCCATAAATATAACCTCCAAAATAAAAATTTTATAGAGATATTTTACCATATAGTTCCATATTACTCAAGTAAAATTT
>FMUV01000072.1 GCA_900101355.1 Ruminococcus sp. YE282 | reverse complement strand
TAATTCTATTTTATCATAGGGTAACAAATTATTCCTCCAATTCTTGCCGCTCTCAATAAATTCTTTTAAACTATCGGCAATTAGAAAAACTTTTCTGTTTTTATCTAAATAACAAATCGGTGCATCACTTTCAATATCTGTTGTTGCACCGACAGTCCCCATATATCCACCTTGGCTGTCTATTGCCACAATGTCTACTTGGGGAACAGCGTAAAAGTCAACATTTACAATATCATCATCAAATATAAAATGAATACCATAATCATCTGCAAACTTTCGATATTCGTCTTTAGCGTTTGCAGGCATAGAGTATATTGTTGTTCCGGTAGGTATAACCCCAAAAACAGCTGTGCAACTATTTATTTGTGACATATCTAAAAAAATTTTATCCATTTTATCGCTTTTCAAAATTTCCACCTATGTTTCTCTTTATTATAAAAATATTAAATTCTGATTGGTGACACAATCTTATATAAATTTATCAGCCCAACGCAACAAGGTCAGACTTTTCATAACGATTGTGTCCTTGTAAACTCTTTTTATATTTCCAGCATATAATAGCTTCTTCCAAATTTCTTCCCTGATTGTCCGAAAAGAAATCACGAATATATGTATTATATTCAAATTGCCTATCTATCGTTGTTTTTTTCTTTTTCTTTTCTCCTAAAATCTGATAATATGCATTAATTGCTTCTCCGTAAGTCTTTCCGGCGTTACTTTTTAACCACTTTTGAAACAAAACATTAAAAGAAAAACTTTTACCTATTTTTTCCTTAAAAAAAGCTCTATGCTTTTCAGAACATACAATATTGGGTTCTATAACGGTATTCTCTGTAATTAGTCCAACACTTATCGTTGCCTTTCTTTTTGCGGAGGTTTTTAATACTTTCCCTGTATCAAGAAAATATGCAATCCTATTTGTAAGCTCTATCTTTCCGCCCGAAACAGGTAGATTGTTTTCCCTGCAAAAATTAGTCAATTCCTCCTTCAAATAATAAAAACTTCGAAAAGTTTCTCCGTCCAATTCTCTATTCAAATTCGGTCTTTCACTCATTTGTATTTCCTCCTACAACTTCCAGCTTTTATTTCTGTTTATTTTAAAAATGGGTAATTTCTACTTGGTCTGCACATTTTCTTTTGATAATTATGCAACAATTTGTCCGCAAAAAATTAATCAATAAATTTTACATTGTATTAAACATTATAATTAATTGCATATTGCAAGTCAAGCTATGGTGATTCATCATTTATTATGAGCAGTTGAAACTCAATTTCATTGACAGTTAGAGTAATATCAGCTTTAGGTTTTCTTGCGGTTTACGGGTATCGGGGTAAACAGAAAGACCCTTTAAGAAAGGGATTTCCTATCTCAAAGGGTAGTTTAACTAATCGAAGTTTACTGAAGTCTTTGCATCGAAAAATTCAAATAACGTATATATTCAACTACGTAAATCAATTATTTCTTTTGCACGATACAAAATTGGTAATTCTCTGTTTGCCACAAGCTTTCCTAATCTTGTATTTGCTCTATATTCGTACTCTTTTACCGCTTCTTCACGGAACATCTTTGTGCAGATTTGCGCCCAATATTAAAACTTTCGTCACTTTATCTACCTTACCAAGTCATTGCAAATTCTTGTTTAACAGGATTTGCAGGATCACCAATCATCGGGCTTGCTTTGTCAAGAGACTTGAGATTATCCATTTCATCTTCGGTAAGAGCAAAATCGAAAACATTGATGTTTTCTTTTATTCTGTTTTCGTGAACAGATTTAGGGATTACAACTACATCGTTTTGGATGTTATAGCGTAGTACAATCTGTGCAGGTGTTTTACTATACTTTTCGGCAAGTGCCTTTATCGCATTTTCCTCAAACATTTCATTTGCGTGCCCTTGACCGAGAGGTGCATACGCCATATGAGCAATACCGTATTTTTTCTCCCACTTGTGTTCATTTATACGCTGACAATAAAGGTGTGTTTCAATTTGATTTATGGCAGGCTTAATTCTGTTAAATTTGATTAAATCAATCAACCTGTCAGGGTCAAAGTTAGACACACCTATTGCTCTGATTTTTTCTTCATCATATAACTTTTCAAGTTCTCGCCAAGCAACATAATAATTGCCAAATGGCCAGTGAAGAAGAACCAAATCAAGATAATCGGTGTTTAATTTTTCAAGAGATGAAAGCACCGTTTATCTCGTATTTTCATATGAACGAAAATTAACCTTAGTTACAATAAAAAGTTCCTTGCGGGCAATACCGCTTGCTTTTATACCATTGCCGACTTGTTCCTCATTGTCATAGGCTTCGGCTGTATAAATCAATCTATATCCGTTTTTAATCGCAGTACATACTGATTTTTTACATTCATTTCCGTTATTCAGGAATGTACCATATCCGAGCATTGGCATTTTAATACCGTTATTTAATTCAATGTATTGCATAATAAAATCTCCTTTTGTCTAATTGAATATCACAATTTATCGTGATATAATCAGTATAACTTCTTCGAGTTACACGAAGTCAATACTTTTTAGGAGATTATTTTAATGTATTTAACTATAAAAGAATTTGCCAAAAAATTTAATATTACAGAGCATACTGTAAGATACTATACAGACATAGGTTTGCTCCCCTGCAAAAGAGACAGCGGAAACCGAAGAATTTTCGATAAAGAGTCAGAAAACTGGATGCAAGGCATAACTTGTCTTAAAGGCTGTGGCGCTTCTATTGAAGATATAAAGGAATACTGCCGGCTCTGCCTTTTGGAGAAAAACAAAGAAAACCTAAATGCCCGATACCAAATTATTCTCAAACAAAGAGAACAAGCCCACAAGCGAGTTGAAGAAGCAAAAGCAACTGCAAAATATATGGACGATAAAGTTAAGCATTATGAAGATATCCTTGCAGGCATAATTCCTGATGACTCTAATCCTAAAACTTGGACAGAACAAACTCGGCCGGACAATCATTAAAAAGTAATGTAAGGAATTTTTCGAGACCGCCGAAAAGTTTGTGTAAAAGTGAATAATAGACTTCCTTTCAAGCAATAATGGAAACAGAAAAATTAAAGCTTGAAAGGAAGTTTT
>FMUV01000078.1 GCA_900101355.1 Ruminococcus sp. YE282 | reverse complement strand
GAGCCGCTCTCTCCCACCAGGGCTATTTTTTCGCCGGGATTGATTGTTAAATTGATGTTTTTAAGCACCAACTGACGGGTACCGTATCTGAAATCAAGATTTGATATTTCAATCTTTTTATTTAATGAAACATCCTTGATTTTGCTTTCTTCGTTTTCTTTTTTCTCGGGCTCAAGGTCGAGTATTTCTCCGAGCCTGTCTGCGGCAACAATTGCGGTTTGCATTGTCGGCTGCAAGTTTATCAAATTTTTGACAGGGTCAAGAAAATATGCAAGCAGTGCGTTAAATGTGATAAGTTCACCTACCGTTAATTCGCCGTTTAAGATTTTAACCGTGCCGACCCATAAAATAACGGTTTCACCGATAACATAAACGGCGTTTGTAAGAGACTGCTGGCTGTTTGATAAAAATCCGCCCTTAAATATACTTTTTAGGAACTTTATGAATAATTTTTCTGTTTTGTACTCTGCCTTTTTCTCCGCATTAAAAGCCTTAACGGTTTCAATACCGTTCAAACTTTCAACCAAATAAGAAGTAACCTGTGAATTTTCCTCCATTTGCTTCTCATTTATCTTTTTTATCGGTTTATTATAGCAAAATACAATTATTCCGTACAACACAAGCAGTATTACCGAAATAGCAAAAAGCAACGCGTTCTGTGTATACAAAACGATTCCGCCTATAATTGCCATAATGGTATCAATCATAATTGTCAGCGTTGCACCGGAAATTGCGTCACGTATTTTTGACGCATCCATAAATCTTGAGATAATCTCGCCGACCTTTCGTGTTCCGAAAAAGTTCATCGGCAATGTCAGCACATGCTGATAATATCCCAATATTAACGGAATGTCCAACTTCTGGCTGAGATACAGCATAAGGTGGTTTCTGAAAAATTCCAAAAGTATCTTAAATACATATAAAAGTATAATCCCGATTGAAACTATATTTAATGTTTTTGAAAGCGAGTTTGGAACAATGTCATCCATAATAAAGCGAAAATAGAATGACGCAATTATTCCAAATGCGGTAACAAGCAGAGACGCCAAAAATATAGTCAGCAGCAGCTTTTTCTGAGGCAGCAAAAGCTTAAAGAATTTTGCGATTGTGCTTTCCTTTTGATTGCCCTTTTTAAACTCGACCGTCGGCACCATCAAAATCAAAACACCCGTCCAAATCTTAAAAAAGTCATCGGGCGTATATTTTACGATTCCTTTTGCCGGGTCGGCAATAATAACTTCTTTTTTTGTGATTTTATGTATAACAACGTAGTGCAGCAATTTACCGTCAATAATCACGTGAGCAATTGCGGGAAGCGGAAATTCCGAGAAAAAAGCCTCACGATTTCCCTTTACTCCCTTTGCGGTAAACCCAAGCTGTTCGGCGGCTTTGACCACTCCGTATGCATTGGTTCCTTGTTTATCTGTACCTGCAACCTCTCTTATTTTTGAGATTGACAAATTTAATCCGTATTGTTTTGAAATTGTGGCAAGGCACGCCGCACCGCAATCTGTTATATCGTGCTGTTTCACACAACAGTATTTCATGACCTAATCCCTCAACTCACGATTTATCATTGTTATTTATTGAATAAAAAATTATTCCTACTATTAAGCCTAATGAAATTCCCAACGAATTACCTATTACCAAACCTATACCAAGATTTTCTTTAAA
>FMUV01000079.1 GCA_900101355.1 Ruminococcus sp. YE282 | reverse complement strand
ATATCGCAAAGTATTCTACTTTACGATATACCATTAAAAAATCTAAATTTAATCACAAAATATTTATATATATGACTAAAAATATGACGGCAATTATGCTGATAAAAAATTTAATTTATCCATATTTTGACGTTTTAAATCCATAGATGAATGAACATATCTGTCTAATGTTATTTTTATATTTGAATGACCAAGAATCTCACTCAAACTTTTAATCTCAAAACCATTTTCTATACATCGTGTAGCAAAAGTGTGTCTCAACACATGAAATTTAATATCTTTCAAATTGCATTTTTTAAGCACACTTTTAAAATAATATTGCATATTTCTTGGTTCTATATAATCAATGTTTGATCCAGTAAGGACAAAAGAGTTTGATTTGTATTTGAATTTCTTCATCAATTCAAACAAGAAATTGGGAATAGGAATCTTTCTTATAGAATCATCACTTTTAGGCTTGGTAATAATTACCTTTGTTTTTGAGATATTATTTTCAGATAAGTTATCTTGTATTCTAATCATTGTTTTGTTTATATTCAAAATCTTTTCACTCATATCAATATCCGACCATTTTAATGCACATAACTCTCCAATGCGTATACCCGTATAAAGACTAATTAATATGCCTAAATTCCTGTTATCTATATTATCTATTAGATAGCAACTTAGTTTTTGTTGTTCGCTAATTGTTAATGTTTCTATGTCTGTTTTTTTGTTTTTTATTGAAATAATATCTAAATTACAATTATGTTGAATTCCTTTGTGAGTAGCATATTTAAAGATGTTTTTTATTATCATCAATATGTCGTTGCAAGTTTTGCTAGAAAAACCTGTTTGAAGTAAACTGTTCATATATTTTTGAATATAATCTGAAGTTAAGCCAGAACAATAACATTTTCCCATTAACGGAATAACATGCTTATCTATAATTGTTTTATATCTAGCTAAACTAGATTCTTTAACATTTAATTTTTTATATTCTATCCATTCATAAATTAGTTCCTCTACTAATATTGATTTAGTATTATTTGTGTTCTTTAATTCTTTTGTTTCTTTTAATTTGTTTTTTACCTCAGTATAACTTTTTCCATATAAATAACCATATACAGCTCTGTTATTTATGTCGCGAGCCTTAATATATCTTCCCTCCCAACGTCCGTCTTGTCTTTTGTAGATATTTTCGCCTTTTCTTGGCATTATAATAATCCCCTCTCTTTGACTAGAATTTTGACGGATAACTAAACTAAAATTAATATAATGTTTTTCGAAAAGGTCATTTTTTATAATCATTTAAATAATATAGATAAAAAAATTCGTGTTTATATTGACTTTTTCGACATAAAGTATTAAAATTTAAGTGTGTTATTGTCAGTTTTATTTATCGTAAAGTAGAATACTTTGCGATAT
>FMUV01000081.1 GCA_900101355.1 Ruminococcus sp. YE282 | reverse complement strand
CATAATCATCTGCAAACTTTCGATATTCGTCTTTAGCGTTTGCAGGCATAGAGTATATTGTTGTTCCGGCAGGTATAACCCCAAAAACAGCTGTGCAACTATTTATTTGTGACATATCTAAAAAAATTTTATCTCTTTCCAAAATTCCCACCTATGTTTGGTTTATTCTTCGGCATATAAAATTCTTTGTATTCTTTCTTAAAATCAAACGCCATAATTACCTCCATAAACTTCAAATTGCGTGCTTTCAGATTCAACAAAAGTCTTAAAGTTATCTCTCCTCCAAATATCCTATTTCATAGCTTCAAACTCATTTCTTAATATTGAAAAATATAATCTTCCAACATATTCTCCGTTCATATAGAAATAGTCTCTCAATGTTCCTTCATATATAAAACCGCATTTTTCTATTACTCGTTTTGATGGTGCATTGATAGTTTTAGTACAAATTTGAACCTTGTGCAAATTCATTCTCTCGAAACCATATGCAATAACTGCTTTTGTTGCCTCTGTTGCAAAACCTTTACACTGAAAATTCGAACCAATGCAATATTCAATTTCAGCAAAATGATTCTTACTATCAACCAAAAAATATGCTATCTGTCCTATACATTCACCTGTTGCTTTTTCGACAACAGCCCAACGATAATAGTCATTCTTTTCATAGGAACCTATATACTTGTCAAGCAATCCTTTTACCTCATCTTTAGTAGAGTACACCGGTTCAGAATATAAGGCTTGTATTTTCTCGTCTGCAACCCAATATTTAAGCATTGCTTCATCATCTGTATACTCGAATCTTCGGAGTATTAATCTCTCTGTCTCTATTGTATTTGTGCCAATATGTGTAAGCATTTTTATTCCTCCATCAAATTCAAATTTCGCTCTCTATTTTACCACGCATATCTCTAATATTCAACTTATATTTTTATTGATTATTTAAGGCGTATTGCCAATTTGTAGAATCGCTAAAATCCATAAATATAACCTCCAAAATAAAAATTTTATAGAGATATTTTACCATATAGTTCCATATTACTCAAGTAAAATTT